>NZ_NPDU01000075.1 GCF_002811985.1 Leptospira adleri | reverse complement strand
CTGTGTACAACTACAACGAATAAAGTGTAACCCATGTCTCCGGTCTATAGTGTTACCGATGTGCCAGAACATACACCCTGCGTTCCATACAAATGCGACATAATCTACATTATCGGAAGTAACCTGTTATGTCTACTTTGTCGATCTTTCTCCCCTCGACTCCGTATTTTACACTTTTTAACGATCAAGTTCAACAAGATTTCACTTGGATGGACTTGATCGTTAAAAATCGAACTTCCTATAAGTGGAAGACTCTTTCTTGAATTCTTCTCAAATCTCAAAACGTCTTCGGTAAAACGAGATAACGCAATCTCGGAAAATGAACGTGAACCAGTCCCGTTTTGGGAGACTCGTTTGCGAGGACGATTCTCTCGTCATCCAGATGGATCAATTTGCCGAAAATTCTTTCGTGATCGTAATTCTCAGGATGAACGATGACTTCTTGTCCGGCCTTGAGGTCGTAAGGTTCAGGCAATACATTTGTGGAATGAATCGGAATCGGAGAACTCGCGGCCGCGGTTTTTAGGGCGTCCTCCGCGCTCAGCAAAGTGGATTCTCCGGCGCCGAAGGTTTTCATTCTTGCAAACCATTCGTGCAAATTTTCATGTCCCGGAACGAGCGGCTTGAATTTGCGAATCGTATTTAAGAACCAGAAAATCTGATAGATCGCGAAGTCGCCCCGAGCCGGAATTTCTCCTCCAAAAAACTGTTTCTTGGCCAAGGACATCGCGAATTCGGGAAGAATTTTGGAAAGACTCAGATGAAGATACGGAACCAATTTTTCCATATTCTCCCTCGTCAATTTTTCCTGAGGCTGCATCGCCGCACGGTCGTCTACGAGTTCCTGAGGAAGTTTCTGCGCATACGAGCCCATCACAAACTTAGCGACTTTTAAGAATATGTCCGTGTCCACCAATTCCGCGAAAAGATTGGCGGAAGCCGCATCCGCATTTTCGATCGAGATCGGAGGTTCGGGAAGAATCCGATTGAGTTCTTCGATGATCAATCTTGAATCGCAATAGATATCGGATCCGATTTGCAATACGGGCGCTCTTCTGTATCCACCGGTCAAAATCGTCTGATCCGGCTTGGGCAAGGTCACCGGAGTTACTACGGACGTCCAAGTCGCCTTCTTATACCCTAAAAAAAGCCGCACCCTTTCCGAATAAGGGGACGCAGGATAATGGTGAAGAATGATTTCTTTTTTTGTTGTCATTCTTCTGAGAATGAAACCGAGCTTTGATTCAGACAAATCAAATTCTCATTCAAAGAGAATTTAACGTTGAAAAGGCGGACGAAGAATTTTTATTTTTCTCTTTTTGTAAGAACTTCCTGATCGAATGAGAGCGCCTATTTTATCTTTTAGGAACGATCTCGATCGGCGGGACTTGTTCGAAACGTTTTATGGAAATTGCATCCGAATCTTACGCGCCGGCGACGGAGCCTTTGTTATTTGGTTCCGCGATCTGAACAGAGCCCGTTTTTCGCCTTGATCTGATTGGTTCGCAAAGGATTGTTGCGGTCTGCAATGGACATAGAATTTAGGAACGATCCGATCTATTGTTTGAAAAGAATCCTTTTATTCGAATTCTTAAAAGCGAAGAAATTTTTTTAGAGTTGAAGCGATTCGATTTGTATTCTATGATACAAGTTGGTCTTAGAAAAGACCGGAAGTTTATCGGTGAAAATTGTGTTTTGAAAAGATAAATTTTACGGAATCGAAATTCCGTGAGAGAAGTTTTCTGATTTGGAATTCATTTGTTCGGGATTCTAAGAGGCCGTCCTTCTTAAGAATCCTGCTTGACCCCGACCGTAAGAAGTTTATACATTCCGCATGTTTCTTCTAGCACAAACTCGTCCCGTTTTAGTCTGGCCTGAATTCTCCTGGATTCCGGTCGTCAACGGAACCATCTTTGTCGTGCTTCTGGTACTTGCGGGATATTGGCTCGAAAAAAGGTTTCGCCGCTCCAACGAGCTTCGGTCGATGTATCGCGCGAGAATTCTCAAAAAACTTCCGCTTACCTACCTCAACGGAAGAGACGTTATACACATCCATACGTTTTTGGATCAAGCGAACGTTTCCGATCTAAGAAGAATGGTGGAATCTCCTTCCTGGTTTCAGGAAGTTTTCCTTCCGGAACTTGCGATCTATCTCGCACATCTGGGAGAACTTCCTGCTTGGAGAGACGTTCTGATTTTTAAGAGGCTGCAGCACCTCGTTCACGATTTGGGCCCTCATCCAAAAAAAATCATTCCGGTCGTATTCTTAACGGATGGTGAAGAAGCGTTCCCCGGTTTTTTATTCTCCGCTCCGATCGTTCCCGAGTCGGTGCAGAAGTCGTTTCACGCCAAGGTCTTTACAAAAAAACTCTATCATTCGTTTCCGATCGGAATCGGGGAAAAAATTCACGTTCTCTTTTCGGGAGAAGACAAGGATTGGATGCGCTTTGACGCGACGATTCTCAATTTTAAAGGAAACGATATCGGAATTCAAATTCTTACGCCGCCCGAAAAAGACGCCGAAAAGACGAGAGCCTGGGGCGGGGTTCACATGGCGGGTGCCGCCGGTCAAGACGACCAACCTCTTCCCGACGAATTCAGAGATAGTCTTCACCAGATTCTAAGATATTCAGGAATGAGCGCTTCTGCGACCGCCGACATTCAAAAAAGAGTGAACGCTTTCAAGGAACATCCGGGCCTTGTCCGAAAAGATCATAAGCCGGAAGACATTCAGACGTTTTTACAACTCTACGCTTCCTGTTATGCGAAGTATCGTTCGGACATTTCTCCGATTCCAAAGCCGGTGATCTTGTTTCTTCATTTTTTCTTTTTGGATGAGAATCTGCTTTCACCCTCGAGAATCGTTCAGCTCTACTCGACGTTGGAAAAGTTGAGAAGTCGTTCGGAAGAACCGTATCCGTCTAACCACAATATTGCGATCTATCTTTTACCGGAATGGTTGGGTTTGATTCTTTCCGGAAAAAAAACTCCTTCCCGAAATCATCTCGCTCAATCTTACGAACAAGTCAAAGCGTCTCTCGTTCGTAAGACCGGCAAAGACGACTCCGCAAACCAAAGCGGGATCGAGGACCTCCTACATCTTCTCGATTGGGAGTTGAGCAATCTTTTATACAACGGTCTTATCGGAGTTTCCTCCAACCCGAACCTCGCGTATCCGATTCTTTCCGAAGATCAGATGTACGGAGAAACGGATGCGTTTTTGATGACTCCTGAAAAACTAAGAGCGGTCGTCGATCACGTTCACAAGATAGACAAACATCTTTTTCACAGACAGATCACGTTCGAACCGGAGCAGACTCCGGGAAAACCGGAACTTGCGATGAAGGAGATTTTTCCGGATTGTATCATTCTGCCCGTATTCGGAAACAGAGGAGTTCTTTGGCAGGAAGTGACTTCCGGTTTGAGTTCGAGAGGAAGACTTGTGTTTCCCCAGATTCTCAACGAGAATATGACCTTGGCGATCACGAGAACCTTGGGAGAATTCCGCTGGGAAATAGAAAGGACCGTCCGCGGAAGAAAGTGGAAGGATTCCTCTCCTCCTTCGTTGACTTCCGAATATTATCTTTATCTGGAGAATTATCGTAAGTCGCCGGCGCTCACACCGGACGCGAAGAAGGGAATCGACCAGCAATTGATGAAATACAAAAAGAATCTAAAGGACATCTTCGGTTCCGATTATTCTTATTGGATTCTCTTTGAATCTTCCGGTAAGCTCAGGCTCAACCGTGTTTGCAGAGACATTTTGAACCGTTATGTGCCGTTTGCTCCCGAGATCAGAACCGGTCTTAGGAAAGATCCGATTCTTAAGGAATCGATGGATTCCTTCGAAGCCAGAAAACGAAGACTCGTGTCCGGGATCAAAAAAAGATACAACCCTTACTTCCAAGCAGGAAACGTTCCCGTGGAAGTCCAGGAAACGATTCAATTGTTCGAAGAAATGTAAGAATATTATAATAATCTTTCGAACGGCGAGGTTCTGAAATCTTTAGTTACGAAAAATTTGGATTGGCATGCGGGACAGGCGTAATTACCGGAGTTCTGGATTTTCAAAAGATGAAAGCAACTCGGACAGTTGACTAATACCGTGGATTCTTCCTGAAAACCTTGGTCTTTCGGATCGTCTTCGGAGATTAAATGCGACTTGGCGGATTCCCTGTCTTGAAAAACCGGAATGGAGACGTTCCCTTCCGAAGAAAGGTCGATTCCCTCTTGCACCGTGCAGATTGCAAATTTGGAATCCGGAAATCGTTCCGGAAGTCGGTTTAAAATGGACGCTCCTTCGAGAGTCGCGGAGTTCAAACCGGCAGCGTCCAAGAGGATTCTTCTCGGGGCTTCGGAAAGTTCTTCCAATTTGGAGAATAGAGATTCTCCCAGTTTAAAATCCAAATCCCCTTGGAGGTTGATGATGATTTCTTTCAAAGTGTACCGATCTAAAACCGATTTATTCTTCTAATGGAGTGGGGCAAGAAAAGAATTTCTGCAACACATTTTTAGGATCGGTCAAAAATCGGCGTTCGCCATTTCAAAAAGATTGGACTTTTAGGAAGAAGCGGATTTTATTTCCTACATGCTCGGTCAATGGAATCGGAGAATGTGGATTTTCCCTTTGGATCTTTTGTTCATGGGAATTTCTTTCTTTTTGGCGCATTGGATCCGCTTCGAATCCTTTGTCTTTTTGGTTCCTCCCGAAAGATTTTTAACCTCTCTCATAATCGTGATTTTTGTACGCGCGGGAGTTTTTATTCTTTCGGATATTTACAGATCGATTTGGGCTTACGCTTCGATTCACGATTTGGTTGAGATCATCAAGGTGACTCTACTCTCTTCCTTGATTTCGACTACCGCACTTCTTTTTTACAATCGTTTCGAGCAGCTTTCAAGAATGGTTCCGGTTTTGGATACGTTGCTCCTCCTCTGCTTTTTGTGTATCCGCAGTTTTTCCTGGAGAGTCTTCCGAGATCAGTACATTCTTAAAAAATCCAAGGAAGAAGGACTTCCCACATTGATCCTCGGGGCCGGAAAAGTCGGCGCCACTCTTCTTTCCGAAATACGAAGACACAACGAACTCAAACTCAACCCGATCGGATTTTTGGACGATAACGCCCAAAAGATCGGAGCTCATATCCAAGGTGTTCCGATTCTCGCAAAGATCGATCAAGCCGAGGAGATGATCAGTCAGTTCGGGGTCAAACAGGTCATCATCGCAATTTCCAACCCGGACGGAAAGTTGATCAGCCGTTTGATTCGTTCTTTTGAAAACTCGGACGTGAAGTTCAAAATTCTTCCTTCTCTGGGTTCCTTGTTTTTTGATTCTCCCAAATTGAATCAACTTCGGGAAGTTCAAGTCGAAGACCTTTTGGGCCGTCCGGTCGTGGATCTCGAAATAGAGTCCATCCGTTCTTATTTAAAAGGAAAATCCATTCTTGTCACAGGAGCCGGCGGCTCGATCGGAAGCGAACTTTGCAGACAAGTCGCGGTGTTCGAACCTTCCCGAATTCTTCTTTTGGATTCCGCAGAAACTCCGTTATACGAAATCGAATACGAACTCAAGAAAAAATTACAAGGTCAGAACATCGAACTCGTTCCGATCGTGGCGGACATCAAAAATCTTTCCAGAGTGAGTTCCATCTTTGAAAGACATTCTCCCCAAGTCGTCTTTCACTCGGCCGCTTACAAACACGTTCCTATGATGGAAGTCAATCCGACCGAAGCCGTCATGAACAATATTTTGGGAACAAAAAACATCGCCGACATTTCCCGTCTCTCCGGCGTGGAACGTTTTGTTTTGATTTCGACGGACAAAGCGGTCAATCCGGTGAACATTATGGGAGCTTCCAAACGCGCTGCGGAATTGTATCTTCAACATATCTCACGCGAGACAAGAACCAAGTTCATCACGGTTCGATTCGGAAACGTCCTCGGTTCCAACGGTTCGGTGATTCCCCGTTTCAGAGAACAGATCGCAAACGGAGGACCGGTGACCGTTACGCATCCCGACGTCATCCGTTATTTCATGACGATTCCGGAAGCTACTCAACTCGTACTCCAAGCGGGAAGTATGGGAGAATGCGGAGAAATTTTTATCTTAGAAATGGGCGAACCCGTGAAAATTCTCAACCTTGCGGAAGAGATGATTCGTCTCTGCGGACTCAGACCGCACGTCGACATTCCGATCCAATTCACCGGACTCAGACCCGGAGAAAAACTTTTCGAGGAACTTCTTCTCGATCTGGAAGGAATCAAAAAGACGCATCATCCGAAAATCAAAATCGCTTCCCCTCTGGAAAATCAAGAGCCGACCACCTTTGTCGCCAGATTCAACGAACTTCTCAACGCGGGAAGAGCCAATAAGGACAAGGAAATTTTTCTCGCCTTTAAGGCCCTAGTTCCGGAATACAAAATTCACGGCGACTACTTGCACGAAGCGAACGTGGATAACTCGGACCGCAATCTTAAGAATGGATAAGGGAAATCTAATAGAAGAAATTCTGAATCTCAGAAAGTTCAAACGTCAATTGTTCGATCTCTACTGGGACGGATTCGGCACTTTCTTTTTGCACGCCCTTCCCCATCCTAAACTCGTCATCGGCAAACGGGGATTAGTCGGAGACGAAAAAGAATCCGGGATTGTCCTCGTCTTTAGTCCCAAAGGGGGCGTTCGAAACCTCGATCTTCAGGAAGAATGGATCTATGCTGAACTTCAATTCGGATACGTTTGGGAGGAAGTATTCATTCCTTGGGATTGTGTCCTCCGTTATTTTGATAAAACACAGACGACGATTACGAATATGAAAGTTTTCACCGCGGAATTCGAAGATGTCAAACAAACTTCCCGGGGCGAGAAGACGGTTTTAACAGAGAAAAAAGAGGGTGATACGAAGGACGACAAGTCCAACGTAATTCAAGTGGACTTTGGGAGTAAATCGAAACAATGAGCCAGAATAAATTCAAATGGTTTGTACTTGGGGACTTGGACGGATTTTTCGGTCTGATGATCGACAATCTGATTCAGATTCTTGTTCTTTCTTTTTTGCTGACCACGCTCTGTGGTGTGCCGGGTGACTTCGTCTACAAGGTCATTCTTCCTGGAACGGCAATTTCTCTTTTGCTCGGAAATCTTTTCTATTCTTGGCAGGCGCACCGTCTCGCCCAGAAGGAAAATAGAAACGACGTAACCGCCCTTCCTTACGGAATCAACACTGTTTCCCTGTTTGCGTTCGTTTTCTTTATTATACTTCCCGTATATAAGAAAACCGGCGATTACAAAATCGCTTGGCAGGTGGGACTTGTAGCGAGTCTTCTTTCCGGTCTGATCGAAATGTTCGGTTCGTTCGTTGCGGAGAAGATTCGGAAGGTGACTCCGAGAGCCGCTCTTCTTTCCTCTCTCGCGGGAATCGCGATCACGTTTATTTCGATGGACTTTTTGGTTCGAACGTTTCAGAATCCCCTGATCGCGTTTCTGCCTTTCGGAATCATTCTTCTTCAATATTTCGCAAGAGTCGTATTTCCGTTTCGTCTTCCCGGCGGACTTGTTTCCGTGGTGTTAGGAACCATTCTTGCCTGGTCACAAGGAGTCTGGGGGAATCCGATGATGGACGGAGCGCTTCTGAAAGCGTCCACGAGTCAGATCGGATTCTACTTGCCTGTGTTATCGATCGCAGATTTATTTTCAGCGTTTCAACTCGCGGACATTCGGGAGTATCTCGCCGTGATCATTCCTATGGGAATCTTTAACGTGATAGGTTCATTGCAAAACATAGAATCCGCGGAAGCGTCCGGAGATTCTTTTAACACAAGAGATTCTCTTTTGGCGAACGGAGTCGGAACGGTAGTGGGTTCCTTTTTCGGATCTCCGTTTCCCACTACGATCTATATCGGGCATCCCGGCTGGAAAGCTCTCGGTGCAAGAGCGGGTTATTCCACACTCAATGGAATTTTTATGACGTTAGTCGCTCTTTTCGGGCTTCTCGCGTTTATCCAGGCGTTGATTCCCGTGGAAGCGGGAATGGCGATCGTTCTCTGGATCGGAATCGTGATCGGCTCGCAGGCGTTCGAAGCGACTCCGAGCAGACACGCGCCTGCGGTCGTGATCGGAATTCTTCCCGCCCTCGCCGGTTGGGGAGTTCTATTGGTTCAATCCACCTTCAACTATGCGGACCGATCGATCGGCGCAATTTTAGAAAATGCGGGCGTAAAAGAAAGCGCGCATCTTTGGATGTCCGATGTTCCTCTGGGGCTTCCCTTTCTTCCCTATCCTCTCGGCGGACTTCTGAGTCTTTCTCAAGGATTTCTAATCTCTTCAATGATCTGGGCTTCCATCGCGGTATTTGTGATCGATCGAGACTTTAAGAAGGCGCTGATCACTTGTTTGATCGGGTCGGTTCTTGCGGCTACCGGTTTTATTCACGGATTCTCTCTGAGAGGAAACGACATTCTCAGTCAGTTCGAGCCCGGGTTTAATTCTTTCGTGACCGCGTATGTATTGCTCGGGTTCTTATTTCTTCTCGCTTCTTTCTTTAGGAAGGAACCGAGAAAGGTATAAAAAAGATTCTCCTGGTCTTGCTTGCGTTTCAAAATCGCATCGCAGGAAAATCGGACGCTAAGAAGAATTTTGCGGGAATTGCGTCTAACGATAGTTAACTCTTGGAATTGCGGGTAAGAAGAATTTTCCGATTCGCAGAAACGAATCGGAACTCTTTTTCGGAAGAAGTCGTTTCGGATTTTTTTGATAAAAAGAAAAAATCCTGCTTCCGGAATATTCTCCAAATGGATCGAAAGTCCTTTTGAAACGGTCTAAATAGCGAGATCGCGGAATGCCCTCTGCGCATTTCCGTTTATGAGTAAATGAGATGCAAAGAATTCCGAATCGAGTTTGGAACGTAAGAATCGGACGAAAGCCCGATCGACTGAACCTGCATCCCGTGTAAAAATAGAAATCGCTCTTAGACTTACTTGTTAGTATATAGAAAGAAGATGAATAGGAGAAACCAAAATGTGGTTTAAACGAATTGGGTTGTTTTTGCTGACCAATATCTTGGTTGTGGTTACGATTTCGATCGTAACAAGCGTGCTCGGGATTGGACCGTATCTCAACGCAAACGGACTTAATTACGGATCCTTGATGGTGTTTGCCCTTCTCTGGGGTATGGGCGGATCGTTTATTTCCCTCCTCCTCTCGAAGTTTATGGCGAAGACCATGATGGGAGTTCAAGTGATCAACCGTCAGTCCGCAACCGGAGTGGAAAGAGAATTGTATTCCAAAGTGGAAAGACTCGCGAGAGCCGCGAACATTCCGATGCCGGAAGTCGGGATTTATCATTCTCCCGAAGTCAACGCGTTTGCGACCGGGCCTTCGAGATCCAGTTCTTTGGTGGCGGTTTCGAGCGGCCTTCTGCAAGTGATGGACAGTTCCGAAGTGGAAGGAGTTCTCGCTCACGAACTCGCTCACGTTGCTAACGGAGACATGGTAACCATGACTCTTGTGCAGGGAGTAGTTAACGCTTTTGTAATATTCTTCTCAAGGGTCGTAAGTTACGCGTTGAGCACTCTCGTAAAGGACGAAGACGCGCAATACACGGTACGTCTGGTCGCGAACATAGTGTTGAGCATTCTGTTCAGCATTCTCGGATCGATCGTGGTCGCGTATTTTTCGAGAACAAGAGAATACCGGGCGGACGCGGGCGGAGCGAAAATTGCAGGACGTCAGAATATGGTGGCCGCTCTTGAAAAATTGAAACGTACTTTCGAAGCTCCAGAAGATCCAAGAGGAGGAGAAGCTCTTGCGACGATGAAAATTTCGGGACACAGCAAGTGGTTTGCCCTCTTTTCCACTCACCCGCCTTTGGAAGCGAGAATCGCAGCTCTGAAAAATTCCGGATATTGATTCCGGCATTTTTTAAAGTTCAAAATTAAGCCCGGTTTTGCCGGGCTTTTCTTTCTTGGGAAGAAAAAAGAATTGTTTGAAATGTCTCCGATTTTTTGAATAGAACCCGTAAATTAAAAATCCTGGGACGTAAAACCTAGATGTCTATTGTTAAATCCAAAATCAGAACCATACCTGACTATCCAAAACCTGGAATCTTGTTTCGCGATATTACTTCTCTTCTTCTTGATCCGGAAGGACTCGCCTTAACGATCGGAACCTTTGTCAACAGATACCAAGGTAAGGGAATCACAAAAGTCGCCGGTATCGAAGCAAGAGGTTTTCTCACCGGAGCCCCCGTTGCGTTCCAACTCGGAGTCGGTTTTATCCCCATTCGTAAAAAAGGAAAACTCCCCTCCGAAACCGTATCCGAAGAATACGATCTGGAATACGGAAAAGATATCATTGAAATTCATAGGGATGCGATTCAACCCGGGGACAAAATTCTCGTGATGGACGATTTGATCGCAACCGGAGGAACGATGGTGGCTGCGGTGAAGCTGCTTCGGAAACTCGGAGCCGAAGTCTACGAAGCCGGTGTAATCATCGATCTTCCCGATTTGGGCGGCGGCAAAAAACTCAAAGAAGAATTGCAAGTTCCCGTGTTTGCCATTTGCGAGTTCGAAGGACATTAGAAAATTCTAAAATTTGAATATTCTTTTTGGAGGGCCCATTGACGGCTAATCTATCCGGTTTTTTAAGAATTGGGGTCAAGAGAAGTCGCCAGCTTCTTTTTGTTTCGGCGATTTTGTTTTTTCAGACGAAAACAAACGCGGTCGAGGGTCCTCTTCCTTTTGACGAACTCCGCAAAGGAGTGGTTCAAATTCGAGTCTATTCCCAATCGGTAAATCCGTTTTCACCTTGGACCACAGATCCGGTCCGTGCGAGTTCAGGAACCGGTTTTTTGATCGGGAATAAAAGAATCATCACGAACGCGCACGTAATCTCGAACGCTAAGTTCGTTCAAGTGCAGAGATACAATCAAACCGAGTGGTATGGAGTGAAAATTCTTCATATCGCGCATGACTGCGATTTGGCGGTTCTCGAAGCGGAAAGTCCCGAATTCTACAAGGATTCGAGGGATCTCCAGCTCGGAGAAATTCCCGAACTCAATTCTCCATTGATCGTGGTCGGTTATCCGATCGGCGGAAACAAGGTTTCCGTAACTAGGGGAATCGTTTCCAGAAAGGATCAATCGGTTTATTCCCATTCCGCCGTGGACAGCCATCTGGTGTTACAGGTGGACGCTGCGATCAATCCCGGAAATTCGGGAGGGCCTGCAATTCAAGACGACAAGGTCGTAGGAATCGCGTTTCAAGTCGCGACCAAGGGTGAGAATATAGGATATCTCATCCCAACCAACGTTATACGCCATTTCCTCACCGACATAGAAGACGGAAAATACGACGGTTATGTGGAGCTCGGCGTCCGGACTCTCAATTCGTTTAACGTTTCTTTACGAAAGGCAAAAGGAATTCCGGATTCTTTGGAAGGAGTTTTTGTTTCCAAGGTTTTGAAAAACGGATCCGCCGAGAAATATTTGAAAGAAGGAGACTTCCTTGTCGAGATCGACGGAAATCCGATCGGTAAAAACGGAACCGTGATGCAGGATCGGGACGCGCGAGTCGACTTCGTGGAGATCGTGGACAACAAACACGCCGGAGACAAGATCACTTTCAAACTCTATCGTAACGGAAAAGAAATAACCGTTTCTTTTCCAGCTATCCGTATGCCTGACTTCGATTTTATGCGGAATCAATACGATAAACCTTACGACTTCGCGATGATCGGCGGCCTTCTTTTCCAAGAAATGTCTCGCGATCTGATTACGAGTTGGAGCCGGGGCGGAAACACTTCCGGGGGGAGTCAGCTCTTATACCGGTTTTTTTATTTTATCGAAGACGGACTCAATCGGACCAAAAAGACGGATGTGGTTCTTTACAGAAAATTATCGCACCCGGTAAATTCTTCTTCCGATTACTTCGTCAATTTGGTTTTGGAATCCGTGAACGGAGTTCCCGTGACCCAGCTCGACGATCTCAAAAAAATCTTGAGCGAATCGAAGGAGAAATATCTTCGACTGAAGTTTTTGGACGTTCAAGTTCCGTTGATTCTCAATCGAGAGGAAGCCGAGAAAGCGGACGAGAAAATCCGTAAAACCTACGGTTTGGAATAAGAATATGAAAAACAGAATGTTTAAGTTCGCGGTTTTAAGCGGAATTTTTTTCTTTGCGATCGCAATGTTCGGCGAGAGTTCCTTTCGGAAGACCGAAGATTCGATCCTGGTTAAGAAGAATCGTTCCACCGCCAGGGAAATTTCCAAAAAAGAAAATTCAACTCCGATGACTCCTCCTCTTTCCAAAGGGAATCCGGAAGAATATCAGAAAAGCATCATACAGATTAAGGTAACTTTCCAAGAACCGGAATACCATCAGCCTTGGAAGAAAAAAAGTCCGCGTGTGAGAAGAGGCGTGGGTTTGGTAACGGAAGGGAATCGGATTCTAATCCCTTACACCTTGTTGCCCGATGCAACTCTGATCGAGGTCAAAAAATATTCTTCCTATTCCGAAATCAAGGCCGTTGTGTTTCGAAAAGATCCTGAATCCAATCTGGCGCTTTTGAGAGTGGAGAAGAAAAACTTTTTCGAAGATCTGGCCCCTCTTCCGCTTTCACCGATCGTCGTTTTCCCGAAACAAGCGAACATCTATCAATTGGACAATTCTGGTTCGATTCAATCGACGGCGGCGACCCTTTTGAGTATGGACATGGACCAGATGCCTCTTGGTCAAATCGAACTTCCGGTCGTCGATATCAGCTCGAGCGAGGGTTTGAACGGTTTCGGCGAAATCGCGATCGAATCCGGAAGAGTTGTGGGACTTCTGTTTGATTTTACATCCGGAAAAAATTCGGGAAGGATCATCCCCTCTTTTATCATTCAAAAATTCTTAAATACTCCGGGAGTCGATCTTTTCGCGCATAAAGGCTTTCGCTTTCGTCCGATCACGGACACCACCGTGAAAAAATACTACGGCATGGAAGAATCCGATTCCGGAATTTTGGTCGCAGACGTCATCCCTGGTTCTTCCGCGAGCGGAGTTCTTAAACTCGAGGACATCATTCTCGAATTCGGCGGAAAAAAAGTCGATTCCAAGGGCTACATCGAACATCCGTTATACGGGAAACAAGTTCTCTCCTTTCTGGCGCACGCGGGTGATTCGTTCGGCTTTTCCTTAGGAAAGGAAATCCCGATTCTTATCTTAAGAGATAAAAAAAAGATTTCCCTGAACATGAAACTCAAACCCTTTCCTCACGACGCGGTCAGAATTCCTTTCAAAAATACTCCGGCGACAAACGACTTCGCGGTGGAAGGCGGTTTCGTTTTTCTTGAACTTTCCGAAGCCTTGCTGGAAGAATGGGGAAAAGATTGGAGATCCAGGGTCGACCGAAAACTTCTTTATCTTTTCGACTACGCGAAGTTTCACGAAAAGGAAGGGGACGTCGGGAAGATCGTTCTTCTTTCTCAGGTTCTTCCGGACGAATCGAACAATGGTTTTCACGATCTCAGTTTTAAGATTGTGGAGAAGTTGGACGGTAAAGACGTGAAGTCGGTCAACGAGTTAAAACGGAATCTCAAGGATGGGAAAGGAGATTTCGCTTTGATTTCTCTGGATGACGGAACCGAGATCGCTCTGGAAAGAAGTAAACTGAAAGAGATCAACGACCGGATCTACAAAAGTTATAAAATCAGAATGCCCGAAAATTGAAAAGATGGCCGATCCATCCGAAGATCTTTTGTTTGTGTGAGCTCCTACAAAACGGAACGAACTTCAAAACGAAAGTTTTTCTGTGCGAGAAAATAAATTCAGCCGTAATTTTCTCCGAAATGGACTTTCAGTCCGTTTTCAAATCTTTTTCGATCAAAACATCCTTTGTTGGAACAACTTTTTTCATCCTAAGAAAACGTTTTACATCCGGAGCTCAAAGTAGAATTGAAAAAAATTCGTGATTTAAGAATTTATTTCCAAATTTCGTAGTTTAGAGTTCTGGAAATAAAAGCCAGCTTAAACAAAAATAAGAATAGAATACTGCCCGTGATCGCCCAATAGACTCGATCGCGAATCGAATCGTCTTCCAGTTTCCAAAAAATTAAGAACGCGACGGAAACCGTGAACATTCTCGACACATTTTCGTAGGAAGACCAGTAGAGAACATAACCGGCGCTAAAGACGGAAAACAAAACAAGTAAAAAGGAAAGACGATTGGCGATCGCCTTTTTCCAATCCCCGCTCGAAAGTACAAAAAGTCCGGAGAGAAACAAAAGAAAAAGAGGGATCCGAGAAAACTTTTTTCCGAACAAGGTAAGTCCGGTCTCGAAGTCCGGGGCTTGTAAGAATGAAAAAAGGGAAGGATCGTCGATTTCTTTCCAATATCCGATAAAGCCGTCTAACGGCGCAAAAAAATCCGTAAACCGAGTCGGCGTCCATTCAGGAATTTGAATTCTTAAAAAGAATCCCCACAAAATCGGAAGTAAAAGTGTGGAAAGGATCCAAAGTGAAGTTTTCCATTTTTTATCCAGCAAAGACTGAAGGCCTAAGGGAAAAAGTAGGAATAAAGCCTGCTCTTTTATGAGGATCGCGAACGCGCCGGCCAAAGAAAACAGGATCCATCTCTCTTTTTTGAAAAGCCAATACACGAATACGAGAAGGCTTGTCAACGTCGCATCGCTCACCAAGAGCGCATAACTTCCCAAAAAAAACGGGGAAAATAAATACAAACTGGAATCGATCCGATTCTTTTCTCCGCAGAGACCTCTTAGTAAAAGCCAGGAAGACAGAATCAGAATCAAATTTACGAGAAACATTCCGGTAACGGTTCCCCAAGGACCGAACCAACCGAAGGGAGAAATCAGAAGAGGATAACCGATTCTAGGAGCGCGGATATTGGCTTCGAAACCCTTCGGCCAGTCGAGGTTGAATTCGCTTAACATTCTGGAATAGAAATAAAAGATTTGTCCGTCGTAGCCGGCGCCGAGATCTCCGGGTTGACTTTGAAATACGACGGCGCCTTTCGGAGTTTGTTCCGGATTTTGAACAACGAACTGCATTCCGAAATTGACCTGAGAACTTGGATTCCATTCGTATTTTTTCCAAATCAGAACCGAAGAGAGAAGATAAACGATTAGAAATAACGGAAGAACGAATTTAGGATTTTCAAAAAAAGACCGGATCCGGAAAAGAATCAAATTCCGATTTGTCGAGTTCACTACTTTTTCCGTTCGGAAGATTTGAGGAATTCTAAGACGACTCCCGCGTAAAGTTCGGAACTTTTATGAGCGGAGTTAAAAGTCAGATGATGCGGATCCAGAAAGAATTTTTTGTCAGGCATGGAATCTTTGAGATCGTAAAAACCGAAGTTTTCGTCTTTTTGGGTTTCGAAAAAACGGAGATAACCTCGATACCAATTTCCATTTTTATAATATTTGCTTTCGATCGGATTTTCGGGAGAATTGATTACGAGGAGTTTTTTCCCTTTCGTTTTGAACTTTGTGATCGCCTTTTGCAAAAACACAAATTCCGACCAGGTAAAAAATTCCGAAGCTCCGAGGATCTCTTTATTCTTCTGAACTTTTTTGAGGCGATTCAAGGCGCCTTCGTTTTCCGGATTGTAGTAGAGACGTCTTTCGTAGTCCTGCAGATATTCTTTGTCGGACATGTTCTCCACACGATCATCGTCCAAACCGTGGATTCTTTCGTAGGAAATTCCCGTTCTGATTTCTCTTCTGCAAAAATTTTGGGGAAGACGAATCCCGTAGATCGCAGGGATTCCGAAAATTCTTGCGTCCACTTCATTTGAGCTTGTGGAAGGTGAAACAGAAAATTGTAATGTTACCGAAGTCGGCTTATCCTCGAAGGAAAGAAGAAGAGGCTTCCATCCCGATTTCGGATAGGTTTGGTCCAAAAGAGGAATCAAATTCTTATCTTTTTGTCTTTGGATTTGAAGACGGATCCCCGGTTTTTGCGTGAAGATATCTTCCGAAAGTTTTCCGTCCTTGAGTTCGCATTCGATCGTAAAAGAAGGGCTTGTCCAGCCGCGAAGAAAAATCCCCTCCTTCGGAATTGAACCGGTGTAATAGTGATAGGAACGCATCGTTCTCGTATGATGTTCTATGTATTCCATCCAAGGGTCGTATAAAAAATTTCGATATCGGTTGAGTAGGATCCCGGTCTTTGCGAGTTGCGCAAAAAGATCTCCTTTGGAGTAACTTCGCCAATGATCTGCCAGAAATTCTCCGGGGAAAATGAAACGATTCTGATGACGGACTTTATAATCCTTGATTCTTGCGGCTTCGTCGAAACCCGCGGAATCAGATTCTTTTTTTTGAATATAATCTAATTGTAAATCGGCTGGATTGAGAACGTAAACCACGAGCTCCGGATTTTTGGAAAGAATGTCGTCCGAGTAATAATAAAAATCCGTAGGAGACATCGCGGGATGGGAATAGAATTCCGCGCGAAAGTTTGCGGATTCCGGATCGGAAACGTTGATCTTTTTCGCTATCTCATCTGGATAAGAAGAATACAACGCCACGCTGCTTCCGGCGATCAAAATCCCCTTTTCGTTCGGTTCAAAGCGGATGTTCCTTCTTTTGTGAAGAAAGTTGTACCAAGGGGAAGTATCCCACTCGAGTTCGTTTGGAAATTCGAAAAGTGCGATCGGAAAGATCGCTCTATCTAAAAAAATAAATCCTAAGAGAAGAAGAAGGGAGATCCAAAAAATTCTAAACTTTACTTGTGATTCGGAATTCATTTTACCTTGGAATTACAGTCGGAACAGGTTCCATAGAGAATGATCTCATGGGTGTCCACCGTAAATCCTTTGGGGCTTTTGTCGAGAGGAAACGGACAGATTTCAATGTCGAAGACCCGATCGCATTGTTTACAATGAAAGTGATGGTGATGGTGAAGATGGCTGGCTTCGAAACGGGAAGATTCTCCGGGGAGATGGATCTCGTTGATCGCCCCGGTTTCCATCAGATGATTGACCGCCCTGTAGACGGTTGCGATTCCGAGGTTGTCCAGATTCTTGCGGGAAAGGTCGAAAATTTCTTTGATCGAAAGGGGCCCTTTGGCGGCTTCGAGAACTTTAAGAATTTCCCCTTTTTGTTTTGTGTTTCTTAGGGCTGCTTTTCCTGCTTCTGCTTTCATCCAAAAAAATCCGACCGACTGATTCCTTCTCTTTCGACTTCTTTTTCAGCTGTAAGAATCAAAATGAAGAACAGAGGATTCTTTCCAGCGAGAAGCGTTCCTTAGGGTCAAAAAGGCAGTCTTCCTAATTCTCAAGTTCCCTCCTCTGGTCTGTCAACCTCATTTAAAAACGCCTGCGAGAAGATGGTTTTTCCGAAAAAGGGAGAATTTGTGTGAGTTCCTACATCTTTCGTTTTCAAAAGATCGCTTCTTTTTTGAAAATAAGTTTGATTCTCATTATCAAATAAAAAGAATTGTCACAGTATTGTCAGGAGATATGCAATGAACTTAGCTACATTACTTCGAGAAGGAACCTCCGAGGAGCACAGATCCGCCGAAAGTTCCGCCTTCATTCGTTGTTTTATGAAAGGAATTTTGGAAAGAGGAACGTATTCGAGACATCTCGAAGCCTTCTACTTTGTCTACGAAGCCTTAGAAAAAGAATTAGAACGTCATTCCAAGGGGCCGATTCTTGGATCGATTTATTTTCCGGAACTCAATCGACGAGACGCGATTCTAAAAGATCTTCAGTATTTCTTCGGAACTTGGAAACCGGAGGAGCACAAACCGACGCCCGCGACTCAGATTTACGTGGAAAGAATCGGAAAAATTTCCGCAACTCAGCCGAACCTACTGGTCGCCCATTCTTACGTGCGTTATTTGGGAGATCTTTCCGGAGGTCAGATCCTAAAAAAGGTGGCGGCTCGAGCCCTTGCGCTTCCGGAAGGGGAAGGAATTTCCTTTTACGAGTTCCCTGAGATTACCGACATCAACGGTTTTAAACAGAATTACAGAGCTGCGTTAGACGCTCTTCCTGTCGATGATTTAGAAAAACGGAATATTCTTTCCGAATCGAAACAAGTCTTCCTTTTGAATCAGGAAATATTTTCCGAATTGGAGAAGGATCTCATCGCCGCCATCGGTAAGGAAACCTATGACACCGTCCTCTCAAAAGGATAAAAAGAAAAGTTCGGCCTTTTTTCTACCGGGAGCGATCTTTTTGGCGATGCTTCCTGTAACGATGATCGTACCCGTATTTAAGGAAATCGTAAAGGATAGATTTCAATCAGGCAACGGAGAGGTTGCCTGGTTTTTGAGCGTAGCTATGCTCGGATCTTTTTTCTTTTCTCCGATCGCCGGGTTTGTTTCGGATCGTTTAGGAACTAGAAAAAAAATCATCGTTCTTTTTTGTTTTTTGGACGCGCTTCTTTTGAGTCTTCTCCCTTACGCGGAAAGTCTTCCCGTTCTTTTGGGTCTTCGTTTTTTGGAAGGAGGAGCTCACGTTTTTGTGATCGGTTTGCTCTTGGCTTCCGTAGCCGATTTCGAACACGGAGAATCGGACTTGCGTCAAAAGGGAGGTGCATTGATGGGCGTTTCCGGAATGCTTCTTTCTCTCGGAGGAGCGGTCGGGATCTCTCTCGGATTTTTAGGAAAAGAAAATCCTTATCTTCCTTTTTACGCAGGCTCCGCGATACTTTTGTTTCTCGCGTTCGTCGTATTTCGTTTTGTTCCGGAAGCGAAAACCTTAGCTCCGAAAAAAAATTCTTCTTGGAAAGAATCCGGAATCGTTTTTCTTTCTCATCCGCTTCTTTTGTTTCCGATGGCGTTTCAATTCTTAGATCGATTTACATCCGGTTATTTTATGAGTTCTCTCAATCTCCGTCTTCGCGAAGAATTTTTACTCAATCCTTCGGAAACAGGACGTTTACTTTCTCTCGTCTTTCTTCCGATGGCGCTTTTATCCTATCCCGCAATTCGTCTTTCTAAAAGGACGGGAAAGTATTTTCCGGTCGCCCTCGGTTCCTTGATCTACGGGTTTGCTCTGATGCTTTCCGGAACATTTCATTCCATCGGGTGGATCACAGCTTCACTCCTTTTTTGCGGACTGGGAGCGGGACTTATGTTTGCCACTTCCTTGCGTCTGGCCTCTTCTCTTTGTAATCCGGAAAACAATGGAATTGTAATGTCCGCTCTGACCGGAATCGGTTCTCTCGGTTTTTTTCTCGGTCCGATTTCTTCCGTAGGTTTGGATAAAATTGCTGATTCTGTTTTTCTATTTAGAAGTTCTTCGTTGACGGCGATCGTTTTCGGTTTGGCTCAAATTCTTCTCGTGGTCGCGAGTATTCCATTCTATCGTTACTTAAATAAAAAAGAATATTAAAAAATACTAAACTAACAAATTCATGTTCTTCGATGCGGCGACCGCGGGAGAAGTCCCGGATTCCTGCGAGTCGGAATCCGATTTTCGGCGCTTTTTTTCGGGAAAATGGAGAATCAGACTCCGGATTGAAACAAATGCTTTGCGATCGACCGAAAAACGCATACCTAAGGGAAACATTCAACCAAAACAAGATTGCAAAGAATTCCGTCGTTCTTGTCCTTTGAAGAAATATAATCAAAATCAAATATGACTCTCCGATCCCTTTTCTTGACGGAGCTTTGACTTGGAAAGTTCTCGATTCTTCTTTTTTGAAAAGACAAGAAAAAGGGGGCATTGCGTTCGCAAGGTTTCAGGCCGTTTGTAATCGTCTTCCCTTGCGTTCAAGATATAGGGAGACACAATTCTTTTGTATTGTCCTAAAGGGCGGTTCAAGGATGTCTGCGCAAAACCGGCATCGGGGAACAATCTTGGGAAGATTTTCAAACGGAATTCGTTTGAAAATGTAAAAAAATCTCGAATCAAAATTGGGGAAGATAAAATTACATTTTATAGTTAGAATATTCGAAAGTTATAAATTATCCTGTAAGGGAGGGAATCTATTCCTCTCTTCTTGATATTTTGAAATCTGAGTAGGTTCTTATCAAATCGCGGGAAGCTATCGAGTTCGAAAGATTCTTAAAACTGCGCCGAAAAGCCGCCGTAGTAAAATCTAGGTCTGGTCGGGTTGTAAGCGAGTTCGTATTCGTTGAGAAGATTGTCCACGCCTACAAATAAGGCGAAGTGTTTTTCAAAAAATTTCTGTTCCATTCTTATATTGATGATCGTAAAAGGTTTTCCGTATGTGACCGGAGGGTTTTCGTTCAACTTAACTTCCGTGGGAATATAATCCTGTCCGGCCGCGGAAAGACTGCTCGTCGAACTGTAAAACGGTCTTTTATCCAGATGTTTTCCACGAAGGTTGAATTGAAAACCGCCGGGAGAGTTGTAGATAAAGTTTGCGGAGATTTGATGAAGCGCTCTTCCTTCGAGAGGCCGATCCGTGGTAAGGTCTCTCGTATCGGTTTGATTGTAGCCGAGTTCCAGGGTGTAGTGTTTTAGAAAACGATATTGTACTCCGAGTTCCCCTCCTCGCGTATAAGCCTTCGCGATATTCTGCAGTTGAAACTGGGAGAATTCTCTTCCTTGATTTGAGTCGAATTTATATTGAATCAGATTGATGACGTCGTTTCGATACAAGCTCAAAGAAAAGGTGAGAAAAGAAAACGGGTTGTATTCTAGATCGGAATTCACTGTGATCGATTTTTCCGGTTTCAGATTCGGATTTCCGTCGACCACGTAACCTACCGCGGGATTTTCAAAACGAAGATACAATTCCTGAAAACTCGGGGGACGAAATCCTCTTCCATAACTTGCTCTCCAGACTAGGTTTTGAAGGATGTCATAACGTGCCGCGAGTTTTGGAGTGGTCTGATTTCCGAATTGAGAATCGTCGTCGTAGCGAACTCCCGGAATAATTCGGATTCTGGGTGAACGTGAAATAGTCCATTCATCCTGGAAGAACGCGGCCCTTCTTGTGCGATATACGAAACGATTTTGCAGACGATCGGATTCCAATTCGTTCGCAAAGGATTCTACGCCCGCGGTGATAAAATGTCTTTCGGCCGCTTCCCAGTCGAAGGCGGTCTTCGATCGCAACAACAAGACCCACGACTTTCTCGCGACCGGGGCGTTGGAATACGCCT
>NZ_NPDU01000074.1 GCF_002811985.1 Leptospira adleri | reverse complement strand
CGGTTTCTAAATCGAAAAGGTCCGCAACGATTTCGATCAAAAGTGTTTCTTGAATTTTAAGATTTTGTTTTCCAAGAAGAAGTTTGTGAAAGAATATTTTTTCCGGAACCGGAAAGGTCTTCCAAACCGAAAATAGAATTTCTCGAGTTTGCTCTTTCAAATTGATAAGTTGATTCGCTTTTTCTAAGATAACACGGATTTCTATTTCAAAAATCGGATAACAATTACCGGTAAGAAGAGAAATTGTTTCTGAAACGTCTCCCACTTCTTCGATCGCTGATCGAATCATCCAGAGCGGTTGATTCAGATATTCGGAAGCGAAGATCGCGATCGGATCCTCTTCCAAGATCGCTTTTTCCTTTTTTCCGGAAAGAAAGGAAAAAGCAAGATCCAATTCTTTCGGCGGACAACGGGAAAGAAAGGACGTTAGAAGATATCGCTTTTGATAAGAATCCGATTCTTCTTTTAATTCCTGGATCAATTTTGAAAAAGATAACACTGGATTGATTTCTTGATTCGTTTCTTTTTCTACTTAGATCGCGTGGAAGTCATTCTTTTTTGATTGGAAAAGAATCAGAAAAATCAAGACCGATCAAAACTTTTCTTGCTCAAAGAATCCGATTTTATAAAAGTTAACTCCTTTTAAAAAAATAAAGAATCGGTAGTGTATGAGAAACTTTAGCGCCCCATTTTTAAACTTCTGGAATCGTATTCCTTCTTGGATACGTCGTTCGTTTTTGTCTATTCTTGCAATTCTACTTTTTGCAAAGATCGGATTTTCCCTTTTGTTGTTTTTAAAATCTCCCCGTATGAACGGTGAGTTGAAAGTCTCGGGTATTACGAAACCCGTTTCGGTGATTCGAGATTCTTACGGAGTTCCGCATATCCGATCCGAAGATTCTCACTCCGCCTATTTCGCATTAGGTTATGTGACCGCAAGCGACCGTTTGTTTCAAATGGAGATTTTGAGAAGAGCGGGCAAGGGAGAATTGTCCGAAGTTCTAGGCGCGGATTTGGTGCCCGCGGATACGTTTCTTAGACAAATGCTTTTGCGTAGAACCGCGGAAAGGATGCTTCAAGACGGCGCAAAGGGAAATCCGCAGGCATGGAAAGAATTGGATTCTTTTTTGGAAGGAATCAATTTCTTCCTAAAAACGGAAGCTCTTCCGGTCGAGTTTACCGTTCTAGGATATCAGCCTAAACCGTTTGATCGGCTCGATGTTTTGAGCGCTCTTTCACTTTTATCTTTTTCCTTTGCGGAAGCCCTTCGATTGGATCCGCTTCATTCCGTCTTAGAAAAAAAACTTCCGAATCGTAACGTCGCGGAATTATTTCCAAGACACGATAAGGAAGATCTGTTTTCCATTTTGGAAAATCAACCGGCGTATTCTCCGAAAGCGATGACGCAAGGTCGGTCGAACGTCCTTGCAAGGTTGATTTCCGATTCTTCCCCAAAAAAAGAATCCGAAGATCTTTCGGAAGTTTCCAAAACTTTTCAGAAAGTGGATTCGATTCTGAGAGATCTTCCTCTTTTTACGGGAAGCAATTCCTGGGTGATCGCTCCTTCCCGATCCGCGACCGGCGGTGCGATTTTGGCGAACGATCCTCATATCGGATTTAGCAATCCCGGCACTTGGTACGAGGTTCACATGAAAGTGGGTGAACACGAAACCTACGGTTATCATTTTCCGATTCTTCCTTTTCCTTTGATTGCGCATAACGCGAAAAAGGCTTGGGCGCTGACGATGCTCGAAAACGACGATATGGATTTTTATCGGGAAACTCTTCACCCCACGCAGCCGAACGTAGTAAAGGAAAAAGGAAAATGGGTTCCGGTTCAAATTCTAAAGGAAAGAATTCCGGTAAAAGGAGAAGAGGCGAGAGAAATCGAAGTCCAGGTAACGTCTCACGGCCCGATCGTTTCCAAACCGATCGAAGGTTATGACGGTCCCGTGATTTCGGTTCACTGGATTTTTCATCACGTTTCGGTTCCGATGTTGGATACGGTTTATAATTTGGGCCGTTGTTCTTCTTTGGAAGAATGTTCCTTTATCGTTCCTTCTCTTCCGGCTCCGGGTTTGAACGTTTCCTATGCGGACGTAAAAGGAAACATCGCTTGGTGGGCCGTGGGAAGATTTCCGATCCGCGGAAAAAAAAGCAATCCCCGGAAAATTTTGGACGGAGCTTCCGGAGAAGACGACGTAGTCGGATATGTTCCTTCTTCGGAAAATCCGAAACTGATCAATCCGCCGGAAGGGATCATTCTTACCGCGAATCACCTCCCTATGTATGAGTTGAAAGGTTACGGAAAGCCGGAAGGTTATTGGCAAGAATCCGATCGCGCCAGAAGAATCTACGAACTTCTTTCCCAAAGACAACAGTGGTCCGTGGACGACGTAAAAAAAGTTCAGACCGACGTTCTCGCTTATTCTGCGAGAAGTATCGTTCCTTTGATCGCGGGCGAGTTGGAAAAAGATAAAGAATGGAACGGAGTTTTTCGGGAAGCGCTGGAAGTTTATAAAACCTTCGACGGAGAACACACGTTAGACTCCGTTGGCGCTACGGTTTTTCAAACTCTCAACCAATTCGTGCTGATCAATCTTTTATCCGATGAATTGGATTCCAGAGAACTCGCTATCTACGGTCATTACGCGGAACACTGGAACGCCTACAAAGCGATTCTTTTCGATCCGGATTCTACCTTTTGGGACGATTTGTCGACGCCTGGAATTGCGGAAACAAGAAGGGAAATTTTGATTCGGGCTTTCGAACAGACGGTTCGTTATCTTTCTCAAAAACACGGAGGAGCCGTGTCCTCTTGGAAATGGGGAAAGGCCCACAAGATCACATTTGAACATCCCATCGGAAAAGTACCGGTGTTGGGTTTGATTTTCAACCAAGGTCCGTTCTCCATCAATTCGGGAGAGGCTATTGTAAATATCATGGCGCAACAGGATATCAATCCGGAGATGACTCCGAAAGTGGGGCCTTCCAAAAGAAGAATCATCGATCTGAGCAATCCGGAAAATTCCTGGTCTGTTTTGCCAACCGGAAATTCCGGAAATCAAGGTTCTCCTTTTTACGGCGATCAGATTAAAATGTTCATCGACGGAGAATTTAGATCCATTCGATTCACACAATCGCAGATCGAACGAGATTCTAAACACATATTAAAATTTATTCCGGAATGAATATTCTATTTATTTAATATATGTGATCGATCATTCTGGCTTCGAAATTTTTGGATCGTTTTAGAACGTCGAACGCCTTTCTTTCTCTAAGCCCCTCTATGACCTTGGATATCGCCAAGGCGTAGGGGGAATTTTGATCTGCTCCCATGGAATCGTAGTGTTCCTGCCACAGTGTAAAATCGAATCCGTCCTCTTCGCCGAACTCGGCAAAACCTTCGTATTTCCAGTCGCCCACGTAGTATTCCGGATCGAATAGATCGCTCATGCTTATCGTAGCGCCCTCGATAACGAATTGAAAGACGATCGCATCCGGATTTTCTTCGGCAAATTTACGAATCGCTTTCTCAGCAAAGGCGACTAACTTTTCCACTTGAAACGATCTCTGGAACGGATCTTGATCCATTTTGATTCCTTTCTTTTCCAGATATTTAAAAATTTTCTTTCTCGTTTTCGAGTCCGCGACGCTGAGAGCCGACTGCGGATTTTGCGGATCGGGATCGACTCCGTTTTCCAAAAGATATTGGATAAAAGGCATTTTATCCTGAGGTCCGGGTCTGCAAGCAAAGTGAAGAGGAGTGTAGATTTGCGTTTGAATCCAGTTGGACGGAGAATTTAGATCTCCTCCATTCTCATGTAAGAATTTTAGAATATTCAGATGTTCGTATGGTTCGTGATTGGACGGTCCGAGGCAGGCTTCGTGGATCGCGTTTCTTTCGTGGACCTTTGTATTCGGATCCGCTTTTTGTTCCAAGACTAAATAGCGGACCAAATCGAATTTTCCTAAACTGACGGCTCTCGTTAAAAGGCTCGGTTCCAAAGTCAGGCCTTGTTCGAAAAGGAATTTAACACATTCCAAATTTGAGAATGTTGCAATTTCCAAAAGAGTGTAGTTGTCGTTTTTGAGATTCGGATCTTTTAGATCGATTCCGAAACTTTGATATAATTTTAGAATTTCGATCTTTCCTTTGTTCGCGGCTTCCAAAACGTCTCGAGAATCCGGTTTTATTTTTTTATCGAGAAGGAATTTTACGATTTCACTTTTGCCTCGGTCTCTGCACGCGTAAAAATGAAGGGACAAATTGTTGGAATCTCTTATATCCAAAGGAAATCCGAGGCTTTCGAAGTATTCCAAAACGGAGACGTTGTTTTCGCTTGCCGAAAAAAACAAAGGATTTGTTCCGTAGAAATCCTTTCCGCGAGTTTCGATTTCTTCTTTGATTCGATCGATGTTTCCCTTTTCAATCCATTGAATCATTCTGTATCGGTCTTCCGTTTTCGCTTTTTTAAGGTTCGGTTGATTTTTCTCGATCATTGACAATTTGTTTTCCTCTATCTTCATTTCGGAAGAATGGAATTGAGATGTCCCATTCCCTCTATAACTTTAGGATTTCATTGTAGTCCGAATTTTTTACGAATTCTTCTTGGATTATAAAAACCTATCCCAAAACTGGGGCGGGTTCTTGCGGCTTGATCTTTCCGATAAAGTAAAATAGGATTTTTGGGAAACCCTGTAAATAGGATGAGGTTTTTCTTTCATCGTATAGATTGTGAATTTTTTTTCAAGAACCGGTTTTGTCATTTTTGTGGTACTTCTTACAATGTGTGTCTCATTGAAAAAAGGTTGTAATCGGACTTGAAGTCCGTTTGAGATAGGATTTTGGAAGAATTCAAGCTCTTCAAAAAAACTTTTTTTTGAATCTTCTCTCGAACATCGTTCCGATAAAGAATTAAAATTCAGATTCTTCCGAATGAAATTTTGTCTTTAGTGTTTTTGCATTCTTTCCTTTTTCGCGTAGATAACGCACGATATCGTTCGTATCTCCGTGTGTAAGAAGAACTTCCTCCGCTTCGGTGAAAGAAATCGTTTGAATCAATTCGTTCCAATCCGCGTGATCCGAAAGGGTGAAACCTTTGCTGAAACTTCCGGCCTTTCTGTTTTTCGAAAGCTGCATCCAACCCGAACAAAACGCACTCCTGATTTTTTTAAAATCCGGATTTGGAATCGGAGAACTCGGGGGCGCCAAAAAAACGAACGGGTTTTTAGAATTCGGAATCCATTGGTCCAAGGGTTTCGTTTTGGGAAGCACGATTCCAGATTCTTCGTATCTTTGATTCATGGAAAGAATGGAATCGTGTGCGAAAAAATCCAAACCGATCGCCCTTTCCTCTGCGACGTTAGACAAGCCTTTTAGGATTCTCTGCGCTTTTCCGAGCGAATATCCGTAGAGAAGCGAAATGGAATCCAACTCTTGATTTTCCAATATAAAGTTAAGAATATTCTGAAATACGAAAGTAGGATTCTCCCAGATGTAATAGGGTTTTGCAAAGGTCGCTTCCGAAAGAAACGTATCACATTTAAGAATTTCGAAAGGTTCGCAGGTCGGATCGGGAACCGTTTTGTAGTCTCCGCTGATCACGGTCACTTTTCCTTTGTATTCGATTCTTACCTGAGAGGAGCCGAGGATATGACCCGCGGAATGAAGGCTGATTCTTACTCCGTTACTATATACGGCCCTTCCGTACGGAAGAGTTTCGATCCGCGCCTTTTTCCCCAATCGCTCTTGAGTGAGATGAAATCCGGATTCTGCGCAGAGATAATGAGCGGAACCCTTTCTCGTATGATCGGAATGTGCGTGCGTCAAGATCGCCCTCGGAACTCCCTTCCAAGGATCGACGTAAACGTCGGCTTGAGGAATATACAATCCCGCCGGTGTGAGAACGATCATTTCCATTGACTCCAGAGAATTTCTTTTTCAGTCTGGATCGAACGTATTTTCATGAGCAGAGAAGAAAAAATCAGAAGACTCGGCCTCGTCCAATCCGAGGTAACGAACTGCAGGCTTTGTAAACTTCACACGACTCGAACCCAAACCGTATTCGGCGAAGGGAATCCGGAAGCGGAAGTCGTTTTTATCGGCGAAGGTCCGGGCAAACAAGAGGATCTTACCGGCCGTCCTTTTGTGGGGCGCGCCGGAGAACTCTTAACAAGAATCATCGAAAAGGGAATGGGTGTTCCGCGGGAATCCGTCTTTATTGCGAACATCGTAAAGTGCAGACCTACTCTGGATATGAAATTCGAAAAGGATCGTCCGCCTGAGGACGAAGAGACAAGGGCCTGCGCTCCGTATCTTCTTAGACAGTTGGAAATCATCCAGCCTAAGGCGATCGTCACTCTCGGAAATCCTTCCACTCGTTTTATCTTAAATACCAAGGAAGGGATTACGAAACTCAGAGGGAATTGGGGTTCCTTTTACGGAATCCCGGTCATGCCGACGTATCATCCTAGCTTTGTGATTCGAAACGGAGGTGAGAACAGTCCTCTCAAACGCGACGTCTGGGAGGACATTAAAAAAGTTATGGATTTGCTGGGCTGGAAGAAACCTTCTTAGGTTCGGCTTCGGTTTCTTTTAACCAGTTCGCGATCCTTTGATAAATATCGGAAGGCGCGTCTTCGTAAGCAAAGAGACCGAGGTGATCGTAGTCGATCGACATTCCGTTTTCTCTTCCTGCCTCAAAATATTCTTTCTTTCCTTTTTTTCTTTTGTAAACGGGATGAATGCTTTCCGTCGGGGAAATGTTATCGATTCTTCCTCCGATAAAAAGAGAAGGGAAGTTCGTGTTCTCAAAAGGTTCCCAAGTTTTCGGATTCTCTTCGATCGCGGGAAGATAGTTGAATAGATTTTGATAAACGAAGAGGGTCGTCGGATCGTCGGCGTCGAACGAAATAAAACGTTTGCAAAAGCTATCCTTGTTTTTGCAGGAAGAACTGATATCGGAAGCCAATCTTTTTTCCGCCTTCATCTGTTCTATAAAACTGTCGTTGTATTTATAATCCATTCCGGTTCCGAGAAAAAAAGCCTTCGCGATGTCCGGAATCTTTTTGGCTTTGAAAGAATGGAGAAGCGATTGTCCGCCTAACGAAACTCCACCGAGAATGTATTCCTTTTTGCCGGTTACCTTTTGGATTCTTCCGATCACTTCCGGAATCAAATTCTCTCCGATATCTTTGAGATTTACGTTTTTATGATCTTCGAAATGAAGAAGCCAAACCGAAAATCCGTTTCCGTTCAGAACTCCGATCAATCCGGATTTATCGCCGAGATAAAGCGCCTTCTTGTTGATCAAAACCGGATCGACGATCAAAATCGGAGGATAAGAAGAATTCTCGTAAGAGAACGTGGTCAGAAAAACGTTAGGAGCGATGTTCGCCGTTTGAGAAGTGAATTTCTGATCGGTAATGACCACATAACGTGTGCATCCGACGAGAGAAAGGATGAACGCGAAAACGATCGTAAAAAATTTTGTTTTTGTATGTTTCATTCTTAAAAATCCAAAAAGGTTTTAGTTTCTTTTGTCCAACCAGGAAACGATCGGTCCGAAAATATCTTTGTCCGCGTTTTTTCCCACGATCAAATCCGTATGTCCGTAGTCGTCGGAATGCCCGTTGGAACGAGATGCGATAAAGAGCGACTTATCATCGGAGGAAATCGTGTCATACGCATAACGAAGAGAATACGACATTCCGAGTTTATCCCTTCTTCCCGCTACGAAAAGAGTCGGGATTTTGATATTCTTCAGATTGTCCGAATAAGAAATCTTTTTGTCCAAACTTCGAATTTCACCGCTTTCGGAAAGATCTTTGAACTGTAGAATTTCATTTTTCGCGCCCGGATTGATCGAAGTCGTTTTTACTCCGGAAAGAATGGAAGGATCTATGTTTGCCTTATGCCAAAAAAGTTCCTCAAAGGATTTTTGAGGAAGAAAGGGTATCCCCGTTCCGCCTTGAATTCCGGCCCAAGTTTCGGTGGGAATTACCGGCCAAAGATTCATCAGCCAGGTCAAAGATCCCCAGCGTTGGATCGCGGAGCTCGGGGGATCCATGATTGCGGGAGAACCGATCGCTACGAAGTTTGCGATTCTTTTTTCACCGAGGCTTCCGACTCTTCCGTAGATCACCATTCCGCCCATACTATGACCGATCCAGTTGACCTTGTCTTTTCCTGTGGAATTTAACACGTGTTTGATGGCGGCATCCACGTCGTATTTGATATAATCGTCCATACTATAAGAGAAAGTTTTATCTCCGAAAAAGAGGGAAGGATAACCTGCGTCCCTTCTTCCTCTCAGATCCAACAACCAAACGTCGTAGCCTTCTTTTTGAAGTCTTCCCACGATCGAACTTTTCTCGTTGATCTTCAGATAAGTTCTGTTTGCGATCAATCCGTGACACAAGATCACCGGATATTTTTTCGTGAAATTTCCGGAAAGAGGAGGAAAGTGTTCGAGAGTCAGATCCCAACCGTCTTCCGTCTTAGGATGATGGATTTCACCTTGAAGCTGTATGCTCGTTTTGCATTGGGAAAGAAAAATTCCCAGAAAAAGAATCAAAAACGTTCTTTGGATATTCGAGTTCATTGATAAATCAGTCTATCGACCGTTACAAAGAGGATCAAGTAGAATTTAATAAGCGAAGCCGATCCCTTAAGTTGCTTCATACCAAGAAGTGCGATCCTAATTCTTACGAAAGTTTTTTAGAAAGCGTCAAAATCGGTTTCAAAAATCTTAAAGGAGAATTTGGAAGAATCGAATTTATTTTTTAACTTTGAATCCGACTTTGAGGAACTTGTCGATTTTCGGCTTAACCACGTAATGACAATAGGTTTGTTCCGGGTTGGTGCGGAAATAGTTTTGGTGATAATTCTCAGCCGGATAGAATTCCTTTAATTCTTCCACTTGAGTCACGATCGGATTCGAAAAGTTCGGCGAAACTTTTTGGATCGCTTCTTCCGCTTGTTTCTTTTGTTCGGAAGAATGGAAAAAAATGATAGAACGATACTGGGTTCCGATGTCGTTTCCTTGTCGGTTTAACGTAGTAGGATCGTGGCAGATCCAGAAGATTTCTAAAATTTCTGGATAGGTTATGATTTTCGGATCAAAGGAGATCTGAACGACTTCGGCGTGTCCCGTAGTTCCGGAACATACCGAACGATAATCAGGATTCTTCGTTTGTCCGCCCGCATAACCTGAGACGATCGAACCGACTCCTTCCACCATTTGATAAACCGCTTCGAGACACCAAAAACATCCGCCGCCCAGTGTTGCTATTTCCATACTTACCAATTCGGATCGGGAAAGAAAAGGTTTCAAGAGTTTTCCTTTGGATCCGAGTTCGGTTTAAATTTTCACGGTCACCGCAAATACGATAAACTTTTCTTCCTTGGAACGCGATCTATGATAGTCGAACACCGGATCGTAAGAGCGGAAGTATCGTCCTTCTAATCTCAGCATCGCCTGCTCGTTCGGAATGTAGTCCAAGGTAAGAGTTCCTCCCGAGGTTAAAAAGCCGTTCTTCGTTCCGGATTGAATGATCGTTTGATCGGGATCGTACATCCTTTCGATACGGACGGAAGTTCTAAATTCTTCGATCGGTCTCCAGGTGATCCAGAACGTACCGATATACCATTGTCGATACGAATTGACTCCTGGATCGGGAACTCTCTGAATTCCAACGTCGCCCGAAGCCGCTACGATGAAGAATTTCGAAAAGTGATATTGGAGTATTAAATTATTGTAATATCTTGTCTGACGTCTTTCGTTGTCGGGAGCTTCGTTTCCTATGAACGTATTGTGGGTGATTCTAAATTTATCGGTGACCTGATAGTCGATTTGAGTTCCGATAGCTTTGTCCCGATTCGTTTCGGTGATATTGGACCATCCGTTCATCAGATGAAGTTGGAAGGAAAGTTTTTGCGAATATTGGTATGAAAGTCGAAAGCCGCTCGAATAATAGGGAACATAGTCTAGAGCCAACGCGCGGGAATAATTCCAGTTGGAATGGGAGATCCAACTTTCAAGGCCTATGTTTCCGAAATAAATTCCGGCATCGAGCCAGAGATTTTTCGCGAGTTTGATTCCCGCATAAGCTTCCTGAATGTTTCGAACCGAGAATTGATTGGAATTTTTCTCCGAAGTGACTTCGTTTTTGTAATTCGAGTTCACCGAATTTCCGTATTGGAACGCGACCCTTCCTCTGTATTGATCCGTTTCGACTTTTCCGTCGATATAAGCTAAGTTGACGTTGATCTCGTCCCAACGCGCGGGTTGTGTGAGATACTTATTTTCTCTAGAAGGAGACGCATACGGATTGTGTGCGTAGTAAGAATCGGCGAAAAAACCGAACTTAGGCGCCTTCGGATCGATCTGGGATTCTTCTTTCTTTTGAATTTCTTCTTTCGTTTCGGTTTGAATTCCCGTTTTTGGTACATTAGAAGAATCTAAACTTTCAGTTTGCGTTTTTTCTTCTTTCTTCTCTTGGGCAAAAATCGAAGCGGAAAAAAAATAAACCGATAGGAATACGGACCAAAACGCCGCCGATGGAACGGCGCGGAAAATAAAATCGAAGACAGTTCCTTGAGTCATGGATGCCGGGGTTTTCGAAAGCGTGTTTGTTTTTTTAGAAGATTCTAACTGAAAAAAAATCCGTTTATGTATCATGATTGAATCTTATAAGATCGTTTTCAAAATTCAAGAGGTCCGCGCCGTTTCGGAATTAGGATTCGTTTCTTGAAGTTAAGAAAGAATTAAGATCCTATAAATCTCGGATAAAAAAATCCAGTAAAAAAGAAAAACCGCGCTCGTGAATTTGAACGCGGTCGCCGGAGAGTTTTAAAACTTCGTAACGTAACCGAGATTGATTACGATATGATGTTTTGCAATGTGTTGCTGTTGGTAGGAATTGAGAAGATAATTTTTCGAAGTCGTATCCAAAGGCAGAGACTGGATCGCCGAAGCCACGGTCTGATTCAAGGTTCCGTGGATCTTGGAAGGATCCGTTACTTTTCCGTCGTCGGCGTTGTTGTCGGCCTGTACCCCGCTCGGTTTTGGAAAAACCCTGTCGTTGTCAAAGAGGTAAAGATCGGGACGATACACGTCGCTGACGCTCACGTTCATCTCCTTGAAATTCAATTGCAGTTTTGCGGTGATATCCGTGACTCCGGATCTTCTATCCGTATTATTATTAAAGTATTGATAACCGACTTGCATACCCGGAACAAATTTAAAGTCCTTTGTCAATTCGTACTCGTGACTGATCGCGGCTCTGTGATGACTGTTTCCCTGATTGAGTCCGGCGGTTTCGGATGAGATGCGGTAATTGGAAACGAGCTCCGGTTTGAGATATTCTAAAAATCCGGGTTTCCATCCTAAAGTATAGTTGAAGAGACTCGCGTTGCTCGGATAGTTCGCGCTGTTCACGATCAAAAAACCCGTGAAGAATTGACCGATCGACGTATTCCATTCGTAAAGAATCTGTCCGATAAAATAATCCCTGAGTCCGTTGTTCTCCTTTCTCTGTTTGATATGATTCGGATCGTAAGTCAATTGACCGGACTGCAGCGATTGGATTACTTTGTTCGTTTCGTCAACGCCTCCGGGACTCGACTGATAAAAGAAATCGTTGTCCGTATTCGAACGTCCGATCAAAGGGTTGGCCATGATCAGGTTCATCCTGAAACCCGGAATCGGCGTGAAAAAATTTACGAATGTTCCCAAGACCAGTCCTTGCGAAAACGTATCGTAGGATTCGTTGTTTCTTCTGCTCAGTTTTTCTCCGAAGAGACTGCTGCCCAAAACGTAGACGTCGTTTGCCACAGTTTGACTAAATCCGAATTCCGGTTTTTTATCCGTCGCCTTCGGAAGATTTTTCGGATTGTCTTCCGGGATTCCGGATTGAATGTCCGGAGTTTGTTTGTCCTGAGCCGAAAGGGAATAAACGAAAACAAAAAAGAAAATAAGTAATTTGATAAATTGTATCATAAAAATGTAATTAACCTGCCGTAGAAGTTTTAATATTTTGAATAGTTGAAACTCGATTGAACTTGGAGTTTACGATAAAGATTCCGAAGATCACAAGAAGAGCGCCCGCGATATCGAAAAGATTCAGAGATTCTCCCAAGAACCAAGTTGTCAACATCGCGACGACCGGAATCAGGTTTCCGAAGATCGCGGCTTTATCGGGACCGACTTTTTGAATTCCGTAATTCCAAAAAAGATAACCGAAGAAAGTGGTAAACGCAGCCATATACAAGATCGCGAACCAAGCGGAAGCCGGCGCCTTGCCCCATTCGACGCGATAGTCGCCGTTGAGAACGATGAGGACGAGCAAACAGATCGTTCCGAAAAAAGAAGTAAAGCTGGTGATCTGAATCGCGGAAACTCCCTTGAGATATTTTTTCATTCCCACCGAATACAACGCCCAACAAGAGGCCGCTAAGAATATAAAAAGAATTCCTTCTCCTTCCAAAACCGATCGGATCGAACTCAAGTTTCCGTCCGAGATCACGACAAGAACTCCGATAAAGGAAACGACGGTTCCTAAATATTGAAGAATGGTGATCTTCGTCTTCAGAAGAAGATAGGAAAGAAAGATTGTGATGGCGGGACTGAGCGCAACGATGATTGCTGCGTTGACAGGAGAAGCCTTCTTCATTCCTAAGAAAAAAAAGAAATTGAATCCGAACACCCCGACGATTCCGAGAAAGATCAGACTTTTGAGATTCTCCCGATTCACTTTAAGAAGTTTTCGATCGTTCAAAAAAACGAAAACAAAAAGTAAAATGGACGCCAGAATAAAACGTAGGGCCCCGGTTTGTGCCGGAGAAAAATAAAGTAATGCTTCTTTTGCGACTTGAAAGGTGGTTCCCGTAATCAAGGCGAAAAGGACGAGACAGAGATAGGGTTTGATAGAGTTCATTTTAATTCCTTTCTTCGTTTGCGAGAAGAGTCTCATACTCTTTGAGTTTTGCCTTGGTGAGTTTGATCGTAACTTCCAAATCCTTTTTCTTTTGTTCCAAGGTGGTGAGGTGGGCCGTAAGAATTCGGATTCTTTTGTTTAAGGGAGGCCTTAGATTTTCACCTTTTGAGATTTTGTCTAAGATACAACCTTCTTTGATAAACTCTTTGATGTCCTGCAGAGGCATACTCAATTCTTTGAGAGTTCGTATGACTTTTAAATGCCGGATTTCTTTTTCAGAATACTTGCGATCTTTTCCGTGCCTTCTTTCGGGGTGCGGTAGAAGTCCCATCTTTTCGTAATAACGCAGAGTATGCGGACTAAACTTTGTAATCTCCGAAATTTGGGAAATGCTAAGGGTTTCGCTCACTGGATTCTCCTAATCGGAAATCATACCGCTTAGACTTAGCTCTAAGTCAAGGCTTCGTTTTCAAAAAAATTAAATTCGGAAAAAAAAGCGCGATATTGATTTTGACTTTTGGACTCGCTTAGAGTTAGATCTAAGTTTAAATTTCCCTAAAAAACGGAGCTAAAAAAGAATCAAAAACGAAAGAAGAATTTTGTTGTCTTCCTATGACGCAAAAATCTCCCCCTTCTTTTAAAAAATCCGATCTTTCCTCGGGGAAGTTAGCCGAAATCATGGCCGATCGGATGTTGTCGAAGCAATCTTACAGGGATACTTTTTGGAAAGCGTTTGCCTCGAAAAAGAAAAAAGCTCCCGCAAATTTTTTGGATCAATTTGAAAAACTCTACGGCTTTCAACCTCCCGAAGAGATTTTAGAATGGGAGAACGTCCGGTTCGCTTACGAACAGATCATGTACAACGTAAACGATATCTGGAACATGATCGATCACGAGGGCGGTCTTCAGATCGATGAAGAATCCGAAGATGAAGATTACGATCCGGATTACCGCGCCGTTTCTTTTCAAAAGTTCCTTCTAAAGAAATCGCAGAGTCCGGAAGAACAAGTGAATTCCATTCTCGGATCTTATCAGGGTTTGATGTTTTTGCTGACAGGGGTAGCCCACTTCGGATCCGACGGCGGAGGAGACAGTTGTTGGATAAACATGCTCCCTCACGCGGAAGGTTCCGCGGAAGTACATCGGTACAATCACGAAGTGGGAGAATTAGAGGACGAGCCGTTTTTTTCGATCGCGCACTTTATCGCTTCGAATTGGTCTTCCGAAGAAGACGATTACGACGACTATGATGAGGAAGACGAGGACGAAGAAGGAGCTTCGGAAGAAAGAATCGAATCCCTGCTAGGCGACAAAGTTCTCAAACAATACGAAGCCGAAGCTCAGAAAAAATACGATAAAAGACCGTTCTATACAAAGTCGCTGGATCTTTTTGAAAGATCGGCTTGGCTTTTAGGGCATTCTTACGGAGATCCGGCTTATGCTTACGCGGAAAAATTGGCTTCGGCTCCTAAGTTTAAGGATTGGGAAGCGGAAAAGAAGTTTCTAGATAAATCACATCCTCTTGCGGCGTATTGGATTCTCGCCCATTATTTTATGAAGAACGAAAAGGCGTGCCGGGAAGCCTGCGCCGCCGCGAAAAAACTTTCCGGAAAAATTCTTCCGGCGATCGCAAAATCCATATTATCGTTGTTAGACGGAAAATCGGATTCTTTGGGAAAAGTAAAAGCCAAAAAGCTGCAGGAACTCAGAAACCAAACATTCAAAAACTGTGATATTTCCCAAATCGAACCCGAGAACAGAAAACTTTTGGAAGAGGCGACGGGTTTATCCGGAAAGAAAAAGATCGCTTCGGGCGATTTGAAAAAAAGAATTCAAAAAGGAGAAGATCCTCTTTCCTTGATGGAGGAATTTTCGGAGGACGTCGAGACTCACGATTTTCTTTTAAAAGAGATCGGCAAAAAGGATCCCAAGTTTTCGAAATTGGTGGAACAGTATTTTAAAGAAAGAACGGATTCAACTTACAACGAATGGCCTTATAAAAAGGAAGATCTGGATTTGCGTCTTTCGCTTCCGATTTCAGCCGCGTTTAGACAAGGTTTGAATTACGACGTTGAAAACAAAAAGGCCTATGCGGGAATCATCAAAACGTTAGGCAAGTTCGACGACCAGAACGCGATGAACGCGTTTAGAGACGCGGTTCGAAAATTAAAACAAGACGATAAACGTTTGGAAGAAGTGGTCGGCTGCTTACTTCAAAGCGAACACGAGGACGCCCTTTCGATTTGGACCGAAGCGGCTTGGAAATTCTTCGAGACTTTGGACGGAGCCTTGGAGAAAAAGAAAAAGGTTCAGGACGAAGGTCCGAATTTGAACAACATTTTTACGGTTTTTAGTTATCTGCAACAGGCTCTAAACGAACGCCTGTTAGTCGGAGACGAGGAATCCGGTAAGTTGGCCAACAAGGTTCTTACATATAGAAAGAATCTGAGCATCTTCGGGATCGCGCTCGGATACGCGTTCGCCGTTTCCGCGAAACTCGGTTTTAAGGAGAATTTGGAATATATCCGGATTTATTTGGAGATGGGATCTCAGATAAAGGGAAGCGGAAGAGATTCTTATCTTGAGTTCAACCAATTGGTGAACCTCTCGGAAGGAGCGATCGCTTGGGCGGTATTGGAACCGGAAACTGCGAAATCCGGCTTGAGGGAATTGTTTGAAAAAGCGGAAAAACATTCCAGCCCCGGAATTTCGATCGATTTACTTGCGTGTTATCTTTCCGGACTTTTGTTTTTGGAACCGGATCGGGAAGAATGGATTCAGTTTGCGCATAGAATATTAGGAAATCGTGGAGAAGAATATCGCGCCTACGGTCCGATTCGGGCAGTAGGGAAAGCGAAAATTCAAGCGCTCAAAAATCATCTCTACTATCACGTTTACGCGGATCCGAGTCCTATGGTGGATTATACCTGGACTTATATCGAACACGCCGCGAGAATCGCCTGGACTTTGATCGAAGGTAAAGAACTTCCTGCATTCGACGACGATGACGAATACGCAAATCGCCTTTCCAAAAATCCGAAGGAATTACCGGCTGCGATTCTGAAACCGGAAAAATACAGCATACAACACGTTTTTCAGAATATTAGAGAAAAGAAATATGTTAATCCCGAGGTGATCAAGATCGGCGGCCCTTGGTTGGAAGAATCTCTCCGATTCTCCTGCGACGAATATCGTTACGGCGGCAACTACGATCGTTGGGAAGCGATGAAAGCCCTTTTCATCCAAGGAGAATCGGCGATTCCGGTTTACGCTGGAATATTAGATCTTCCTTATGCAGCTTCGGATTGGAAATTGTATTGTCTTCAATTTCTCCGGTTTGTGGAGAAGGAAGGAAAACAATGGGCTCGGGTTTTACAAATGGAAGAAGATACGATCGTCCAAATCGTAAATTCAAATCCCCCGGAATGGGCCGCTTGGGGAGATTTACTCGCCGCAAAATTATTTCTTCTGAAAGGGAAAGATTCTTTCGAGACGATCCTAAAGCTGATCAAGAGAAGATTGAGTTATACGGATCCTCACAGTTATACTTCGTCTTCGACGGAGGAAGCGCTTGCTTCGAGGCTTCCTTCGATTCTTCCTTGGTTTGGAAGAGAAGGGGACAACACTCTTGAAAGATTGTGGAAAGAATCTAAAAAAGAATCGGAAGGCTGGTATATTTTGGATTCCGCCGCGAGAAAAAATCCCGAGATCGTTTTAAGCGAACTTCCGGAATTGGGAGAAGAAGGAATCGAACTCGAACAAAGAATCAACGGAGGAGAATACGGTCCTAGATTCTGGATTCAATTGGGTTCCAAGGAAGCAAAATTCGGGATCGAAGAATTCCATCTTCATAGTATTTTGGAAAACTCCAGAGCGGAATCGAGTTTGGATTCTTCCTTACTCAAAAAGGATTCGCAAAAAATTCTAAGCGATCTCTGGAAAATGGCGCAGATTTTGGGCTATAAGGTTTCCAAGAAAAAATCGAAGAAAAAGCGCTGAAAGAAGTTAGGCGCCATAACCGCTGTGGCATATTGTATCGGTTCCCGTATACGGCGGACAAACTTTACTTGAATCGAACCCTTTGGAGAATAACGGATGATCGTAGAAGCACAGGTAACAATCAACGCCCCTATCGCAAAAGTCTGGGCCACAATGACTAATATCGAGAACGCGGCAGGGATCATCAGTGGGATCCAGAGGATCGATTTGGTCGAACGACCCGCAGACGGACTCTTAGGATTTAAGTGGCGAGAGACACGTATATTTTTTGGGAAACCGGCCACGATAGAAAAGTGGATCACGGAGGCAAAGGAAAATGAGTTTTACACGACCCGGGCCGAAGACGGTGGTTTTGTATTCCTTACTACAAATCGCATCTCAATGGGCGGCGCCGGTATCACATTGAAAGGTATTCATCAGACTCTACCGCAAGGATTTGCTGCGCGGCTGAAAGCATTGCCATTGGTCTTATTCAAGACTACAATCAAGAAGGCGATTATGCAAGATCTCAATGATATCAAGTCAGCCGTTGAACGTGCGTAATTAACAAATAATGCCCGAGTTTTGATTGCTTCCAACATAAGGTCGGCCATCGCATCAGACTCTACCACTCTGCAGAGGTTACGGCGGCTAACTTCGGCTTCTCGCAGGATTCCGAAATTGCTCCGCAACTTTTGCTTGGTCTTCTCACATTTGCTTTTTAACTTCAGCTTGCGGGACGCTTGCTAAGGCTCACTCAAGCCTCGTTAAAATCCTTCTGTGCGTTTGGTGCGCTTCAGAACCGCAAACGTCGAGAAACCCTGTGTCGTTAGGCGATTCCGAGGTCCATTTTGGGCTCGGAGTTCCGACCTTCGGGTTCGGGATGAGCAGCGTTTTTTGGAAAAACCCTTTTGAAAAGAAGGAGTTCCTACTTTTCGGAGGGTCGTCGGTAGGGTTTTGCCGGCATTTATGGACCGTAGAATGCGGTTCTTTGTCTTGAAAACCTCCGGAGTTCCGACCTTCCACACGAAAGAATCCTGAAGCAGGGAAAAATTCCTCCAAAAGTAGGAACTCACACAATTTTCCTTTTCTCTCCCTTTCTGATATCTTACACTGGTGGAATCCCCGGAGGTTCCATGATTCAGAACAACTATTTTTCGGACACTCAAGACATCCAGGATCACTTCGAACACATTCTTCCCTGGACCGAAATTATCCTCGATTACGAAAACGAATTTTCGGAAACATCGGACGGAGGACCGACCAACCCTTCGGAAGCGAAAGAATATTATAAGACGGTTCTTCAGACGGTCGGCGATCTTGCAGGAAATATTCTTTCTCCGCACGTCGCGGAGTTGGACCGAGAAGGCTTGGGATTCAAAGACGGAAAGGTAGAATTCCCACCCAAAATGTTGGAACTGGTTGCAAAGGTAGTCGACGCCGGAGTGCAAGCCTACGGATTTTCCAGAAAATACGGCGGCCTCGGAATTCCGTGGACCGTGAAATCATTTATTTCCGAAATCTTCTACAGAGTGGACGCGTCACTCGCCATTGCTATTGGCTGTGTGAATCTCGCCGAAATTCTGGAACGTCACGCTTCGAAAGAAATGAAAGAAGAATGGATTCCACGTTTGGCGGCGGGAGAATTCGTCTGTGCGATGGGCTTGACCGAGCCGGATCACGGATCCGATCTTCCCAATCTTCGAACCAAAGCTACAAAGGATCAAAACGGCAATTGGGTCTTGAACGGAACGAAACGATTTATCACGCACGGTTGCGGCTTCGGAGAAACTCCCGCGATTCTTCTTACACTGGCTCGATCGGGAGAAGTCGGTTCCGGCGCGCGAGGGCTTTCTTTTTTTCTCGTCCAGAGTACGGACGTTCAGATCGCCGGAATCGAAAATAAACTCGGGCTTCATTGTTCTCCGACTTGCGAAGTCGTATTTGAGAATTCACCGGGACTTCTCATCGGAGAAGAGGGATATGGTCTTATAAAATATACGATGGGAATGTTGAACGGAGCGAGAATGGGAATCGCGCAACAATCCACTGGACTTGCAACCGCAGCATATTACGAAGCTCTAAAATACTCGAAAGAAAGGATTCAATTCGGAAAACCTCTGATAGAAATTCCTGCGGTAAAAAAAATCATCGATCGTATAGAACGGGAAACTCTTGCGATGCGTTGCCTCACCTTGGAAGGATCGAGGGTCATGGACCGTTATTACTGGCGTGCTCTCCGCTTGGAAAAAAAAGGAGCTTCCGAAAAAGAAGCCAAGAACGATACCGTGGTTCGCTATTGGGAAAAGATCGCTAACGTTCTTACGCCTATCGGAAAATTTTATTGTTCCGAGTCCTGTTTAAAAGTGGTGAGCGACGCGCTTCAAGTCCATGGCGGCGCGGGTTATACGGAAGATTATGATATCGCAAGAATTTATCGAGACGCGAGAATCACAACGATCTACGACGGGACTTCCCAGATTCAGATCAACGCGAGCATCGGCGGAATCACATCCGGACTTACGCATACGTTCGGGGAATATCTAACAGAACTCGTGAATCAGCTGGATTCTTCCTTGGCTCATAAATTGTTTCACGGATTTCAAGAACTTGTTTCCCTCTATAAGGAATTACCCGGAAGAGAAGACAAAGACACGTATGCTGAAGAGATCGTGATGACCTGCTCTCGGCTTCTTGCGGGAATTCTTTTGGAACTTTCCTGCAGAAGAATTCCGGAAGAAAGAAAACAGACTCGTCTCAAACACGCCAAAGACTATCACCTGGATACGCTTTCCATCTTGGAAGGAAATCTCGCGAAGCTGAAGGAAGTCAGCGGAGTTCCGGCTTAGAACAAATCGTAGAACCGCTTCTCGGGTTCAAAAGAAAGAATCCAAGGATCGTTTTTTAAAAAATTTTTCCCGATCTCCTTTTTCGAAAGAACAAACCGAAAAACTTCTGAAGCTGAAACGATGGGATTGGTCTTCCGAAAAAATTACGAATTCGCTTGGATTCCTTACCGCCCTCGATTTTGAAAGGTTAAAGGAATTCGCTTAACAAAAAAGGTTTTTAAACGGAGAGAATTTCTATTCTTCCTTCTTCTGAATGCAGGAAATATTTTTTCTATCGAAGGGATTCTTAACGGTCTCCGAATTTGTGATCCATTGTTTTCCGGTTTTTGGGCAATGATAAAGAACCGCACCGGATCGATCGTGATAGCCGATGACTTGTTGAAAGAGGGTCACAAGTTCGGAGTAGAATTTTTGTTTCGATAAAGGATCCGTCGTTTTGCCGAGTTCCTTTGCGATAGGAAGAGCCTTTTTGAAAATTTCGGAATCTTTTTCTTTTTCGCCGCCTTTCTCCAAAAGGGATTCCAGCTTACCGGTAGGCACTGCTTCATCCTTCAAGAGATCGATGCGATCCGTAAGATTAGAAAATTCTTCTAATACAAAACTCGCCCTTCCCTTGTGCGCGGATAAGGGTCCGAGGCTGAATAAGATCGTCATCGTCGCAAACGTAAGAATTCTAAAATTGGGATTCATATTTTAAATCATAACGGCAAGAGCCTATAATCGAAAACCAAAATTATATTGAGATTCTTATTATTCCGATCGAAAAAAAATTCGCACTTTTATAAAATCGTTCCCACTTGGATTTCGAAAAGTCTTCTTACAAACCACTCCTTAAGGTAGAACGCAAATTCGGAATCCGAAAGTCTTCTTCATTCCAGAAATTGAAAGGTAACAAAAATGAAATATGAATTGGTATTGATCACGGGCGCGTCGGGCGGCTTGGGAACCGAATTTTGCAATCAACTCGCAGCGAACGGAAGTAATCTTGTCCTCACGGATTTGTCTTCCTCTTCTCTCAAAAATCTTCAAAATGAATTGGAAAAAAAATATAAAATCGAAGTCCATACGATTCCCGCAGATCTTTCGATTTCCGAGGGCCGAGATAAGATCGTTTCTTACTTAACGAAAAAGAAATTAAAACCGGATCTATTGATCAACAACGCGGGCCTTGGTTACATCGGAGATTTTGCAAAAGAACCCGAATCCAGTTTCCTCACGACAATTCGAGTCAACGTGGAAGCGTTGGCTGCGATGACTCGAAAAATTCTTCCGATCATGATTGCCAACGGCAAAGGAAGAATTTTGAATCTTGCCTCCACGGCTTCGTTTCAACCGGTTCCCTATTTTACGATCTACGCAGCGAGTAAGGTTTTTGTTTTGTATTTTACGGACGGATTGAGTTACGAACTCAAAGGAACCGGAGTCAGCCAGAATAGATCCGGAGATTGAAACCCTTTCGGAAAAGCTTTTCCGAAAAAAGGAGTTCGAATCGGTCCTGGCGAAACGGCGTGAACGCTGACTCCGGTTCCTTTGAGTTCGTAACTCAATCCGTCCGTAAAATACAAAACAAAAACCTTACTCGCTGCGTA
>NZ_NPDU01000073.1 GCF_002811985.1 Leptospira adleri | reverse complement strand
TTCCGGAGATCCATTCTTCTATATTAGAATTATCGCAAATACCTTCAAACACGATCGTCTCCGAGCAGATTCAGATTTTAACCGGTCTGCACAAAAAAGTCTCGGGCTTCCTTAGAGAATTGCCGGATACAAGTTTGGAAATACAGAGAATCGGCCTAATCGACGCTCTGATACGGCTATCAGGCTCGGAATTTGAAACTTCTTGGTTTGAATGGAATTACGATTCCAAACTCGAAAAAAAATTTCCGATCACAAAGCCAGAGATTTTGGAGATCCTTTTTTATGCATGTAGAGAATCCATCCGAAACGCGGTTCGTTATTCCGGAGAAGAAAAAGAAAAAAAGATTTCAATTTCTTTCTTAGAAAAAGACGGGATACTCATTCGAATCGTGAACAACATTTCAAAAAAGGAGACAAGAGTTCTGGAAACGGCGGGGCAAGGACTTAGAATTCACAGCGCTCTCTTAAAAGTTTTCGGAGGATTTCTTACTTTAGAATTTCTGAATCTGCTCGGAGACGATCGTGTTTGAAGGTATTTGCGATAATTCTAATATAGAAGAATGGATCTCCGGAAGAATTTCATCGTGAAGAATCTGTCTCGTTTTGTAATCGGCGATTCTTTGCTCCTCCATGTGCTTTCTCTGCAAGGAGCTTAACGTTTGAGAGTTACTTTCCACAAAGAGGGAGTTTAACATCCAAGCGATCGCCGCTTTTGCGATTTCGATTTCTTCCTCGGCATAAAGTCCGCCGTCCACTTTCTGTCCCAAGAATAAAAAGCCGGCTCCGGAATGGTCGTTTTCGACTTTTAAACAAAGTACGTATCTATGCGGATTCTCATCGCTTAAATAAGCGAGTCCTTCCCCGTTAAAAATCAAATTAGAATATTTGAATTCAATTTTTTGAGAAGATTCTGCGGTTTTCGGAAACTGTAAAAATACATCCGGAATAAACGGAATTCTGCTGTCGTTTATGAAAAAAGCTTTCGAAGTCTCTAAAATCTTCGAACATAAGATTTCAAAGGACCTCTGGAATCGGATCTGGATTTCTTTTCCGTCGGAAGTTCTACGATCGGAGATTTCTTCCGGAATCATTATCGATCTTAGAATGGAATTTTCCTTTAACCTAAGATCCTTATTCTTTTTAAGAAGAATGGTTCTCGAAAAGATATACACGTAAGACGCGCAGAGGAAGAGTTCGATTTTCTGAAATCCTACGGATGCAAAGGCGGCATAAATTCCGGAAAGTAAAAGAAATCCTAATATTGCATTTCTCCATTCCGAACGCAAACTTATCTTGGGTAAGATTCTTCCCGTAAAAACCTCGTACGAAATCAACGCCTTTCCTAAAACCAAAATCGCGGCTGCGACAAACAACTGAATTCCGATTAAAAATCCGTAAAATAACATCGGTCTTCTTTGAGATTCTAAAACCGGATCCGCCGATATCCCGAGGCCTTTTCCCAAAAACAAAAAGAAGACAAGAATCAAAACACCGAAAAGAAAAAAGGAAGTTAAACTCAAATAGGGAACCGCTTTTTGTCTTGCGATTTCAGGTAGGATCTGTTTTGAAATTCGAAAGGACTTCAATGCTACTATAGGAACTAAAATACAAATCAAAATGTATAATAGGTAGGATAGACGAAAAGAAAAAGGAACTATATTCCAAAATTCGAATAAAGATATGTTCGGATCGAACTTTCTCGTCCAGAAAATAAAGAATCCATAGGCAAAAACCTGGACGATTATCAAGGATCTGAAGATCCAACGGTAAATTCTTCTATGATTTAAAAAGCCTACGAACCAGAGGATAATAAAAAACCAACCGAAAGGAATTAGAATCAATCCGAATATTCCCGGAAAGAAGTAAACCGCAGGATAACCCGAAACTTCGAATAATCCGAATTTTCCGATCCAGGAAAAAAATCCGAATAGAAAAGACGCGGATATCAAAATACCAATCGTGAAAGTCGCAGATCGATCCCTTTTCTCCAAATTTACGTAAGTTGTCGATGAGAGCCAAAGTAAAAGAGAAGATTGAAAAAGAAATAAGGAACAGATAAAAATTTCGGGCTCAAGATTCAATGTTGGTTTCCCATCGGATCCATTCTCCCGATCCGTTTTTATAGTAAGCGCTCCCGTCCTCCTCCCATTGGAGGAAACGATTTTCTCTTACGATCAAGGCCGCTCTCGTCCGTGCAACCTTCTCGTCCGAAGTTGTTTCGTTTAAATCCCAAGCCGCGTAGATTTGCCCGTTGATTCTGCTGATCGTCCTTTTGTCCTTAAAGCCGAGACGCGCGGCGATCTGTTCGTTGCTTTGTCCTGCGGCTAACATCCTTGCTACGGTCCTTTCGTTCGGCTCCAAGATCGCCATGGGAGAATTTTCATCACGGTCTTTGACTTCTACGATTCGCGATTCTATTTCAGGATCGATAAAACTTTTTCCTTCGTAAGCAAGTTGAATCAAAGGGACGATCATCTGGGGCAGAAGAAAATTGGATTTACGGACGTAGGCGTAATGGCTCAGTATCCCCGATTTTCGAAATGTCCGAAAGTATTCGTCGCTGTCCTGGATGGAATAGATCACGACCGGCTTTCTGGGAAGTTCCTTTCGGAGCGCGACTACGGTTTCGATTCCGTTTAACGTGCCCGCTAATCGGACGTCGATCAGAAGTACGTCGAATTCTTTTTTTAATGAAACATCGATCGCTTCTTCTCCGCTCCCGCCTTCGTGCACAATTTTAAACTTGCCTGTTTCTTTTAGACCGGCGACGAGAGCCTTTCTTAATTTCTCGTTATCTTCGACAATAAATAGCTGAAGCGGATTTGAGTTCATAACTGACGACCCGATTCTAAGTTTTTTTGTCCGTCTTTGTCAAGCACTTGAGTGCTTTGATTCGCGCACACGAAGGGATGAATCCGATTTAAAGACCGTATATAGTTTTCTTTATGAAAAGAATCGTTGAAGTCACTCTATCTTCTTTAGCTCTCGCGATATTGTCCCCTGTTTTTATCGCGGTGAGTTTGTTAATCCTTATCGTCGACGGTCGACCTTTGTTTTTCGTTCAGGAAAGAATCGGCTTATTAAAAAGGCCGTTTCACATTCTCAAATTCAGAACGATGGAAAACGGACAAATCACAACTATAGGATTTTGGCTTAGAATCTCAGGGATAGACGAATTACCGCAGATCTGGAACATTTTCAAAGGCGATATGGGAATCGTCGGACCGAGACCTCTGACACGATTCGATATCGATCGTTTGGGCTGGAGCGGAAAACTTCATGACATACGTTGGACGGTATTGCCCGGAATCACCGGGCTTTCTCAACTGTACGCGGGCATGGGTCCTCGAGTTTCCTTTTGTTTTGACCGCTCGTATATATGGAATCGAAACTTCAGCCTGGATGCACGCATTGTCCTTTTAACGTTTTTGATAAACGTATTCGGAAAAAAGAGAATTCGGGAAAAACTCAAATCATCCCTGAAGAATCGCAAAGGAATCGTCCGTTGGAAACATTGGAGAGATCATTTTAGAAAAAATGAAAATCGTCCTATTCCAAAAATCGATTCTCAAGTTTTAAAATTGAATTCGAACGAAATGAGTTCGATCGCCTATTCTCTCGCAATCTTTCAGTTAGGCGAAGCGGGCGAAGGAAGAATTGCGAAACAAATCGATAAAACGATCCTTTTCGGGATCGACGATTTCTATCGGGAAGCGCTTAAACTTTTCGTAAAGGAGGAAGGTCGGCACGCGAGAATTCTTGGAGAATGTATCCGCGCTTTCAAGGGAGAATTGATCGAATCCAATTGGACGGAAAAGTTGTTTCATTTCGGAAGAAGGCTTCTTGGTGTTCGGCTTAAGTTGATGGTCTTACTCGCTGCGGAAGTCATCGGGATTTGTTTTTACAAAAGGCTCGCGGATAAGATTCCGAACGGATTTGTAAAATCTGCGTTATTGGAAGTTGTGAAGGACGAGGAAAAACACCTGGAGTTTCACAGCGAATTCTTTCGAATTCGGATAAGAAATTTTTTTACGAAGATTCTTTTTCGAGTTCTTTGGAGAATGATCTCCTTTGCTGCATGTATTACGGTCATCTTGGATCACCGAAAAACTTTTAAAGTTTTGGGAATTTCGAATTGGAAAACGTTTCAGAAATTTCAAGAGATCGCAAAGTCAACGGAGAATTTTATTTTGGAAGGGTTGAATTGGAAATTAAACGGAAACTTTTCGGTCTGATTCAAAACGAAATCCGATATTTTGAAAGTATTCCAATTTTCTATGGAAAGTCGCTCTTTCGGAGAAGCTCGAAGTCGTAATGGGATATTTTTTGGGAAAATTTTTATGATTGGAACGGCGCTTATAAAACCGTTTCATTCAATTCGGATGAAGTTCCATCAGTTTCCGAAACAACGGATCGGAGTTTAGATCTTCCTGATAATAAAGTTCAACATTTTTCGAAAAATTCTTAGCTTCGGTTTTTTCCCAGCGGTGGATACATTTTTTAGCAGCTTCGGATTTAAAGGATTTCGTCGGACCTTTCCCCATAATTCCGCCGAAGTAGGAATTACAACGATTACAAGTAAAGTATTCCACATCGATCGGAGGAAATAAATACGGTCCTCGATCGTAAAAGAAAGAACAGGCGAAAGAAAAGATTGCGGTTCCAAAAAATAGAAAAGACCGTACGGTTCGGAATGTTTTGATTTTCGAGTTCACAGTAGTTCTCATATTTAGTATATAATAAATTCTTAATTTACTTACGAGGCTTAAGCGTTTGCTTTGGATAGTATATTGCAATTTATTGGATCGTAGATTGTATATCTAAGATCGGATAAATTCGTCCGTTGTGTCTTCTTCCTCTTTGAGGTCGTAAAATCCGTATTCGAAATCCTTTCCTGCGACCACTTCCAGACCGTAGACGTGTTCCGAAATTCTAACATTCTTAACGATGTCGAGATGATAGAGTTCGGCTAAGAATTTCATCTTATCCAAGGAAATCTTATCGTTGATCTTCGGCCCGATTGTGAATTCGTTTTTTACCCAATCCAAGACGATGAGCTTTCCGCCTTTTCTCATCGATCGGATAAGACCGTCCATCGCAAGGCCGGGATCGGGAAAGGTGGATAAAACCAAGGACGCAAAGACCGCATCGGGTGTAGGCACCCACTCGGGTAAAAGTGGATGATCGGATTTTTCGATAAAGAACGGAGTAAAGTTCGATATCTCGTCCCGATTCTTCCAATGAAGAATTTCATCGATCAATTCTTGCTGACATTCTCCACCCCAAATCCAAGCGTCTTTCGGAAGTTGTTTTTTTAATTCTAAGGTAAAAAATCCGAGTCCCATCCCGAAATCCACAAGGTGAGCGACGTCCTTTAAGTTGAAATGTTTGAAAACGACTTCAGGCGGAGTGAGTTCCCTGCGTTTGCTGGAAATCAAAAAATTCTGATATTCGGGGTCTTCGTAATAATCCAGATCGCTCATCGTTTTTTCCTGAATTATGTCTAGCGGACTTGTGAAGAAAGTCAAACCAGAAATCTACTTTGGTTCTTTGTTGCTTTCTCTCAAAACCTTTTCAAAAGGGATTCTTTATTAAATTACGCCGTTTGAGCTGACGATATAATTACCAAGACATTCCTTTTATGAAAATTCTTACCCGGACCATACTATTATTTTCATTCTTGGCGTTGGTTTCCTTTCCGGGAGCTCAGGATACCGTTCTGAACAATACGCAGGTGGAAAATTATAGCGTGGCGAATCTCATCCGCGCCGAGATTTTAAAAAAAGATGAAAACTCGATTCGTATTTCCTGGGAAGCGCCGAGAGAAACCGGAGAAATTATCATAGCCCGTTCTTCCAGCATGATCGACACCGCGGAAAAATGTATGGTGGCCGATTCTTTGGGAAAATATCCGAGCGGAATCGCGGGCGGAGTTACGCAGATATTCGATTACAATCTTAAACCGGGAACTTATTACTACGCGGTAATTCTCGCGCATCACGTTAAAAAGAATACGATCAAACTTATTGCCGGAAGAAATTTTACTACGATCCCCGTAATCGTGGAACACGCGCTTGTTCCCGGCAATACGAGCACTGAAAACAAAACTCCCGAACTTCCCGACGACGCTCGAATCACCGATCTGACCGTAAAGAAAGAGGGAAAGTATTTAAGGTTGAACTGGTCTCCTTACGAGAAGGCGATTCCGAACGCGACCGTTTATACCGTTTATCGTTCCTCGGAGCCTATGTCCTCTTTGTCTTTGATGAGAAAGGCGGAGAAGCTGACGGAGCTGAGTCATCCCGAAACCACATTTTTGGATCAGGACCTCGGCAAATCTCAAACCTGGTATTACGGCGTTAGCGTTCGCTCCGGCGCGAAAGAGATTCTTCCGTTGGTCAACGGACAATCCTTTACTCGCTTCTTTTATATAGGAACTCCGAATAAGGAACCTTCAGAGAATATTACAAATTCAGAATATTCTTACGATGACATGCACGTCAAAGATTTGACCGGTTCCATCGAGAATTTGACCGTGAAACTTGAATGGAAAGCGCCGGAAAAAGCGGACGGCAATACGATTTATACGATCTACCAAGCGCTCAAACCATTGAGCGGGGGAACCGCTACGTTCTTAGGCGGAAACGTTCGTAAGTTGGGAGAAGTGACTCATCCAGAAACCGCGGCCCAAATTCGATTAAAATCCCTGAGTCCGCAAATTTATTTCGGAGTCACCGTCAAACGGCAGAATCAAGAAGAATTCAATCTCGTTGAGAACGAATCCTTTGTGGCGATCAACGTGGATCCGAATACGATTACGAGCGAGAATCAGGAAAGCGACAAAAAAGAAGAGAACCCGCAAGTCCAAGATGAAAATAAAAAAATTCCTGAAAAACAAGAGGAAGATTTTTCCGGAACGGACGACGAAGTGGATACGGTTCTCAGAAGGACTTATTGGAAACGAGCTTATATGGATGCGATTCACGATTTGAAACCTTTTACAGGAAGCGGAAATTCGCTTCAGGTAAGAGGAAAGGCTAAATTTTTCACTGGACTCTCTCACTATAGAAAAGGCAATTATAAGGAAGCGCTCAAGTTTTTGATCAATAAAGACAGTAAAGTTTACAACGCGGAACGCTCTGAATTTTGGTCGAAACGTTGTTTGTCTCGGATCTCCGGAGGAAATCCATGAATCGTTCTATTATATTAATTACGGGATTCTTATTTATTTGCGCCGGGCTTTTGACCGGGGTTTATCAGACCACGATTCAAGACGAGGATTCGAAACGTAAAAACGTTTTGGAAAGAATCAAAGAAGGCGAAGAATACTTAAAACAATCCAACGCAAAGTCCGCGGAAAAAGCCGTCGATATCTTTTCCGAACTCTCCGCTCGTGAAATTCCGGACGAACATTCCTTTCGTGTGAAATACGATATGGGAAGAGCCTTGGAAAGAAACCAGGACAGTCTCCTTGCGCTGGGAATTTACAGGGAACTGAATCAGAAAGAAGGTTTGTCAAGGGATGAAAGATCGAAGGTCGCTTATTCCATGGGAAATCTGCTTCTTCAACTCAATCGGGACGAGGAAGGAAAAGGACATCTCGAAGAAGTCCTCAGAATTTCGGCGGAAGCAAAACTCCGTTCCAGCGCGTTATCCGCCATCGCCGATTATTATATGAAAAAAGGGAATTACGATCTTTCGCGTAAAAACTACGTTCTTGCACTTCAGGAAGATCCCGAGAACGTAAAGGCGAGAGTTCGCTGGGGAAAATCCTTACGAAGAATGGGAAAAGATTGGTCTGCCTACGACGTCTATGACGACTACGCGCAGGCCGGATTCTACTTTGATCCGGAAAAAGAAAAGGTGAGTTCCGAGTTTAGAAGCGGCATTCTGGAAAAGGCGAGACAACTCTACGTCCGCAAACAATATTACGGCGCGATCGATACTTTTAAAAAAGCTCTGGAAATGGGAGTCAGTCCGAAAGCCGAAGAACAAGCGTTATTCTACATCGCGGAAAGTTACGAGGCGATCGGCAAATCCGATTCTTCCCTTCAGTTCTTGAATCGTGTTCTCGGAAATCAAGACGGTTCTCTGGATCAGACCGCGCTCTTCCGTAAAGGGACGATCTATTTCAAAAACGGAAAGTATGAAAAAGCTGCGGCGCTTTTTCAAGAAGCCACGGATAAATATCCCGATTCTCCGGTGGGAAGAAAAGCGAGCGCTTGGAAAAAAGAATCCTTAGATCAAGTCGAAGACAATCTTCATTATAAGGAATCGGACAAAGCTAAGAGCAAAGAAGACCTGGAGACGGAAAGATTCGACTAAGACGCTTCCGTCTTTATGAATTCTTCGTCTTTGAGTTCGATCTTGATTCCTAAAATATCGTAGATCGCGTTCGGAATATCCACGATCGCTTTGATTTTCTCCTTTAAGACAGGAGTGTATTTTCCGTAAAGAACGGTCGGAACTAAATTGACTGTATGTACGTCCACGGTAAGGTCTTCTAAATTTCCGTGATCGGATGTTACGATCAGCTGGTCTTCTTCCGGATTTAAAGTTTCCATCACACCTTTTAAAAAGGATTCCAATTCTCTAATATATTTTCCGGCGGCTTCCCAATTCATCTTATGTCCTACTTTGTCCGTAAGAAAAAACTCGTAGATACAAAGCGTATAATCGTCGTTCTTACAATTTTGAACGATAGATTTTCCAGTCTCATAAGGATCTCGAACTCGAAAGAGATCGTCCGATTCTTCCAAGAATCCTTGGGAGAATTCCCTTAAATATTCGTGAGTTATGTCCATATAAAGGCCTTTGCCTTCCCTGAGGTCCTCCATCGATTTCAAAGGACGATCGCTCGCCATCTGAATGAGAGTGGAGGCGGAAACGTGGCGCGGATTTTTTTTGATATGTTCCGCGAACGCGGGAGAATAACAGTTTAGCAGATCGGCTTTGAAACCGTGTTCGTCCAAAACCCGGATGATGGAATATTTGCTGATGATTTTCTTGAGAGTAAACGTAGGAAATCCGCTCAAATGTCTTTGAAGCACCTTACACGCGTTAATTCCTGTCCAGAGAGAAGTCTGACCGGTCGCGCTCTGAGGAAGGCCCTTGATTCCCAAGGAAGCGTCCGTTTTTAGAAAGACGGTTTTTTTTAGAATTTCGGAAGATTCTTCCGGAATCGGTTTGTCGGCGAGAGGCAAAAAGAAGGATTTTGCATACCGAGCAAAGGGGTTGGTTTCCGGATCATTGGGCCCGAAGCCGATCCCGTCGATGAACATATAAAAGATCATAGTTTTCTGTCTGGTTTTCTTCTTTCAGGTTAGACCAAAAGGGCCGATACTAAGAACAGTGACGTCCAACTTTTACAGAAAAATCGTCTTTGCCCTAACACTCATTCTATTAGGGCTGATTCCCGTTTCCATCCCTTTTTTCAGGGAAGAATGGAAAGAGTCTTCTATGTCGTTTCCGCTCAATCCCGCGGGAAATGAGAATTTTTTAAAACGCCGGCATTTTCTAAAAGTCTGGATGGAGGCGAGAAAGGCCCCTCTATTCGAAGCCGGTTCCAAGATAGAATACGCGCTCCGAAACGATCCGCTTCCGAAAAGCGCAAAGGAACTCGGCGAAAGTTTATTGAAGAATTTGGAACTCAAGTCGATCAAAATTTACGATTCTTCCTTTCGTTTGATTTATTCGAACGAAGAAACAAAGGAAATCTTTAACGGCGATCTTCGATTGGGCGATCTTAGAATTGAACCATCCGGAATCAATTTCGACGGTTCCGGAGTTCCGATCTATCGAAGCCAAGACGGAGAATGGTTTCTCTGGATGAAGGGTTTCGCTTTGGGAAAACACATGTCCTTGCCTTTTAACATCCGTGAAAAACAAGTCTATTGGATTTTTGAATCCGGAAAAAAAGGGACCGATTCTTTGATCGGATCAAACGATATCAGATCCTTGGACTATCCGGACAACATCGAGGAAATATTAGCCGAATTTAATACGTCTGCGACGGAATGGAAGGATCGTCCTCTTTGGGAGAAGAACAAGATCGGAAACAATACGATTTTTCTTTCCTACGATAAAGGCTCAAGACTGAGACAACTTTTTTATATTTTTGTTTTTCTCTTTTTTCTGTTAGGGTTAAGCGGTTTGGGAATCATTTCCTCCACTTTGCTCCATTCCATAATCGTTGAAAAAGAGTTTGATAATAAGGAAAAAATTCTCAGACTCAGAGACGTATTTTTAAGAATTTTGTTATTGTTGCGGAGGGAAAACTGATGATCGGATTTAAACTTAGAATTTCCCTTTTATCGATATCCGTACTTTCCTTCTTTTATTATTTGTTCGTTCCTTATTTTCCGGAAGGAGTATATTATAAAAATAGAATCCATTCCGTCTTCGTGAATTTCAACGAGGAACTTCATAGATTGGAATCCGGTTTGAACGAGGTTAAGTCCGTTTCCGAATTGGAAAACCTTCAATTGGAATTTCCGATCGTTTCCGGCATAAAATTGATCACCGAAGCCGAGCTTGCTGCGAGAAAGGACGCCGAAGGAAAACTTTTAGCGGAAACTTTGAAGGAAGGCGCAAGTCGTTTGTTTTATTTAAAACCCTTTTTGGTTCTTTGTCTTCCGGTTCCCGACGAAAAAAGGATGATACTTGCCGAGTTGAGAGATGACGGTTTGAGAGTTTCTTTTTCGGGAACGGAATCGATTTTGATTCCGGATCTGAAATTCGGGGGTTATATCGAGCCCGGAAAAAAATATCACGGTTTGAGCGGCGATCAGATTTCTTCCCTGTTGATCGGAGGATGGAATCGTTCGGAAACTGCGGTAAATCGAATTCAAATCGGAAGCGCTTCCTTTATCGGATATTATTATGCGACACCGGAAAATACCTACGGTTTTCTGAAAGGGATTCTGATTTTAAAACCGGGGAACGAAGGTCTTCCATTCTTATTTTTATCGGGCTTTCTCGCGCTTTTACTTTCAATCGATCTTATGATTCGAGTTTTGAGAATGAAAAAAGATTTATTCTCGGATAAGGAAGGAAAGGAAATCCAGGATTTGGTCGGACAGATCTCGAAAGGGGTCAACGGCCTGCAACTCGCAAAACAAAAAGCGATGGAACTGGTCGATAACGACAAACAGGACGGAATCAGAACTCTAACTTCCGAAGAGGTAGATTCCGATTTGAAAACGTTGCCGATCAGTCTTCAAGAAGTTAAAAAAGAAGGAGGCGCGTCTATCTTCGTTCTTCCGTTCGAACTCAAGGGAGAGGGATATATTTCTCCCGCCTATCTTCGAGATCCCGAAAAATTTAAAATTCATCCGGTCATTTCTCCTGAGATCGAAAAGAAACGTTCCGAGATTTTCAATTCCGAATTAGAGAACCTGATCTCGAAGGTCAACGAACAACCGGGAGAAAGACCGAAAACGACAGAAGAATCAAAGCCGGCGGAGCAACCCGCTCCTCCGGAGGAACCGGCGCAGGGAAAACATTTGGATTTAGGTCCGGGTTATATGAAATGGCTGGCTTCTCTGCCGATCCGGGATCGGAGAAAAATTCTGGAAGTTTTGGACGAGTTAGGTTACGGATTAGAATCAGAATATTCTTTTATTCTAAAATACTATATCTCGGTTTTTTCGTATCTCAAGCTCAGCGGTTTTGCGATCAATTATTACGACAGAAGGAACGGAAGTTATACGCCCTTCGTTACCTACGGTTTGAAGGAAAAAACCGCGGAGAACATGATCTTTCTTTACGACGATCAATACATAGGAAAAGAATCCGGTAGTTATTCCCTGATCGGAATCACCGAGGAAAGAAAGAACGATCGATTCTTCCGTAAAAAATTCGATCTTGCGGATTTGGAATCCTGCATTTCCATTCTTACGATTCCGCTTTCAAATTTCGGAATCCCCTTTCGATTCTTCTTATTTTATAAGGACCCGCCTACGGAAGAAAACGCTCAGGAGATAGAAAATCTGATCTTTCATTCTTTGGAGCCCGTGATCAAAGCCTTCGAAGAATACGATCGTAAGGTCCTGGGCGAATTATTCCGCGACAAAAGGGATATCGTTTCGTCTCGAATTCACATGATGAGAATCGCGACCGACGGTGAACGAGGAGTTACAAAATCCTTCAAAGTCGAATTTCACGGAAAAGATTTTAATAAGCTGGAATCGGATCGTAAAAAAGTCATGTCTCAGATTTCTGAAATCATCGGACCGGAAGACATGTGTTTCGGGATCGGAGTCGGCGCGTTCGGAATGTACACAAGAAAAGATTTGGAAGAACAGGTTCGTTCTTTCTTGGATCAAACGGGTCACGCGTACGATTTTACCGTCGATGTTTATCCTGAGAACGGAAAAAATCTTTTCACCTATCTTTAAGAATTGTTTTGATACGATGAATTTTTTCCGTTTTACGGTTCTTCTGATTTTATTCTTATCCTTTGTTCAAATTCTTTTTCCAAACGAAGAAAATCGAAAAGAATGGAATCGAGCTGCGAAAGAAAAAATCATAAAGATGAACGAGAAGGAAGAAGAGACGGAGTCGATTCCTTATCTTGAAAAATACGTAGAAAAAAATCCGTCCGACTTAACGTTTAAACTCTGGTATGCGAGGGCCTTATTTTATCGTAAGGATCTGGAATTACCTGGACACGCCGAGGATGTTTTTTCGAGAATGGAAAAGCTAAAAAAGATCCGGAACAATTATCTTCAATCGGCGAGAATTTTTGAGGAAGTTTTGGAATATCTTTCGCAGGCGACTCCGAGAGATCCGGATCTTGGGAAATGGCATTTTTTGTGGGCGATGGCCGAATGGTACGCCGGACGAGACGAAAGGGCGGTTCAGATTTTTAAGAAATCTTTCAAATATGATTTTCGTCTGAACGAAGCGAACTACAATATCGCGAGCATCTATCAATCGATCGGTCAATTGAAGGACGCGGATATTTATTTTAGAATCTATCTCAAAAATGATAAGGAAATGAGAGAGGAGAACTGATGGCTAAAGTCGACAAACGGTTTCAGTTACTCATGACGGAAGACGAACTCGAACTTTTAAAAAACGAAGCGGACAAAAGAAACCTTTCCGCGGGGGAAATGTTGAGACTATCTTTGAGAAACGAAGTCTATCGTTCGGATTCTTATGAAAGATTGGAAGCTCTCAATATTCTAGCGACCATACAAGAAGAATGAAATACTACCTTTCCAAGTCTTTGCTCGAATCATTGATCGAAGGGACTTCCGATCAAAAATCAATTCTTGTGGAATCCATCGGGAATCTGATCAGAGGACAACATTTATTTTACACGGGCACGATTTCGATTCTTCCCATTTTGGAAAAACAAAAAGATCCTATTCAAAGAGATATCGTTTGGACTCAGATAAAACGCCTTTGTCTGGAAATTCTGGATTTTAAATCCGAGAATCTTTCTTTGGCTCAAAAGTTATCCAAGGAATTCGGTAACGCGGAATGGATTTGGAACGAGATGGCGATCGCAATCGAAAAGGATTTGGACGGTTTTGTTACGATCGATAAAAATCTTCCGAATCAGAAGATGATCAAGGTTTTACTCGCTCAGGAAATAAACTTCAACGGGATCGCTTAGAGGCGAAACTTGGTCTTTTCCGGTTTGGAAATGATAGGCCTTGTTATAAGCGCTGATTCTAAAATAATAAGTCGTTCCCTTTTTTAGAAAAAGCTGATTTTTTTCCAATAAAATTTCAGCGTTTAAGGAAATGATGCGATTGTCGATACAAACATTCAGTTTATTATAATATTCTTGAATACTACCTGCGTTTTTTCCATCGGGTAGGCCGGTGATAGGGTCGAGATAATCGGAAGCGGGATGTTTCGTTCTCGTTTTTTTATTCGGCGCCTCGTTTGTCAAAGGATAAGTTCCGCGGACGATTCCGACCATTCTATCGGGATGAATTCCGTAGTGGATAAAATAACCTCCTCCGTTGATGACTTCCCTTTCCGGATTGGATTTCCAGCTCAAACAAACGCTAGGCCCCGAGTCGTCGATCGTATTCTCTGCGACCTTCAATCCCAAAGGACGAACCGGAGGAATCGTCTCCCGATACGTAAGAGTCAAATTTTTCAGTTCGGGAGTTTGATTTCCGCTCGGATCGGACTTGAACTTGATTCTCCATTGATAGTATCGAAACGGAAGCAAGTCCTCCCTGTTTTCCGAAATTCCTAAAAACTTTTTCAGAGAATTCTTGAGTGAAATCCTATACGAGTCCGGATCCAAAGTATCTAGTTTAAAAGATTCTAATTTTCTTAAGTCAACGGCGATCCAAGCGGGACCTTCCGAAGTCGGATGAAAAGTCGTGGGCGATACTCGGAAGTAAAGCTCCATCGCCGAGGATTTGGGAACGACTGCCTTCAGTTCGATTTCTTCCAGGAAAGCGCTGGAATATTTGCTTTTGTAAACGGGAGAAATCGCGGTTCCGAATTTGGATTGGGTCGTGTGCGTGTCGGGATCAAAGTTTTGCGCGGAGAACGATACGTCTTCCGCGCCCGGATCGGGTTTTCCTCTAAACACCGCGAAGTTTTCCATCCATCCGTAATAGGAACTCGCGATTCGAAAGGAAGTCGTATCTTCGGGATGAAATCCCATTCTTATCAAATTTTTATTCGCGGGAATGGATCCTCTCGCGGATTCTTTTCCGTTCAGATACAATACGATCTCTCTTTCGGAGGGATTAAAATAGAGAACAATTCTGTTCCATTGATTTTTTTTAAGAATCGTATTCGATACAAGTTGGAGAGAGAGAAATCTTTTTTCCTCCGTTTCGAAAAAGGAATGAAAGCCCGCTTTGAGTTTGTCGTCCGCTATTTTGAGATCCCAGCCGTACGTGTTTCCTGAAGTTTCATAAAGTTTTGAAATCAAGGTTGCGTCTTTTTCTACGGTCCCCGGAAGAATGCTGAATGCGATGTAAAATTCTTCGGTCAAGTCTTTGGACGTAAGAACTCCCGAATTGGAATGAGCGATTCTTATACCGGTTCTTTTTCCGGAAAATCGCGCGCTTCTTTTCGCGTGGAGAACGTTTTCGGAATCCGGAAGAAATGAGGACGTAAGAACTTTATAATTTCCTGATATATCTTTTAGATTTGCCGGTTCTCCGGAATCGAAATTGAGATAAAGATCGGATCCCGCGCTTCGATCACGGGTTTGCAGCTTGAGGGTTTTTTGTTCTCCGTTTTTTCCGGTAAGTTCCAATCCGCTTCTTTGTAGATCCGAAAGAGAAAGGACTTTGGTTTCCGAAAAAAGAGCGGAGAACGAGAATAAAACGAAGACCGGAAGGACGACTAACGGAACTTTAGAATTTGTAATCCATCCCATCCGGTTTTTAATTATGAGTTTAAGGTTTCGAGTTGGTTGACTCTTCTTTCGTGGCGTCCACCCTCGAAAGGAGTTGAGATCCAGGTTCGAACGATATTGAGCGCCAGCTCTTTTCCGAGAATTCTTCCGCCCAAAACGAGAACGTTCGCGTTGTTATGACGTTTGGATAATTCCGCGGTAAGCTGATCGTGGCAAAGCGCTGCTCTGATTCCGCCGAGGCGATTGGCCGCTATGGAAGCCCCGATTCCGGTTCCGCAAAGGGCGATCAAACCTTCCACATCTTTGGAAAGAACTTTTTTACACGCTTCTGCGATTACGATCGGGTAATCGACGGAAGTTTCGTCTTTGGTTCCATAGTCTACGATTTCCAATTCTCCGGCAAGCGCGGTGCGGAGAAATTCCTTGAGTTCAAAGCCACCGTGATCCGAGGCGATTCCGATTTTTTTCATATCCTATATTTGTTTATGTCCCGACCGAACTCAGGATTCAAGCAAATAATTCTTCGTTTTATTGTCAAAAGCGGGAATCGAAGAATTCTACAAAACGGATTCTTTGTAAGTTTTGGGCATCGCGTCCCAAAATTCGACCTGAAGTAAAAAGAGCGAAAGATAGATCATGGAGAAGTTTTCTTCGGAGACCTTTTCTCCTTTGAGCGCATACGCGGTCGCGTCGTTCAATCTCGCAAGGAGTTCTCGTTTTTGTTTGAGATGGGTCGTGAGAAGTTCCCATTCTATGGAATTGAGAGATCTCGTTTTTTCATCCGATAGGATATAGTTTTCGTAATAAGAATTTAATTCTAAGAAGCCGGCAAGGTGACGATCCCATTCCGAAAATAGAATCGTGTATTCCGCTTCTGAAAGTTTTTTATTTTGAATGCAGTTCACTGATTGAAATCGGGAACGTCCTTCCTTGTGCGCTATCGTTTCCGCGATCCTCTTTTTTTCTTCCAGAGAAATCGTGGATTTGAAAAGGTTCGAGAGTTCGGAAGACGCCGCCTCGTTCGTAAAACAATCTTGAATCGGAAGTTGTGTGAGAAAGTTCAAACCGGAAGCCTGAACGCTTCCGGTTAACGTTCCTAAAAAAAACAGGGTGTAAAGAATTCTTCCGGTTCGCAGAATTTTCATTTTGCGTTAGATTCGAATTCTTTCATAAAGGAAACGAGTTTCTGAACTCCCGCGAGCGGCATAGAATTGTAAATCGACGCACGAAACCCGCCGACCAATCTATGTCCGGCCAAACCGTGAAGACCGTTCTTTTCCGCTTCGTCCAAAAATTTAGCGTCTAAATTTTTATCCTTTAAAAGAAAAACCGCATTCATTTTGGAGCGCGCGTTTTTTTGAACCGGACAGGTATATAAGGACGAAGCGTCGATGAAGTCGTATAACAATTGTGCCTTTTGTTCGTTCACCTTCTGGATGACTTCGACTCCTCCGAGTTTCAACAACCATTCGAAGACCAGCTTAGCGATATAAATGGAATACGTCGCCGGAGTGTTGTAGAGGGATTTATTTTTGGTCATCACGTCGTAATCCAGAAGAATCGGAATTTTTCTTCCGGAGATTCCGATGAGATCGTTTCGAATGATCAAAACGCTCAAGCCGGAAGGACCGATATTCTTCTGAGCGCCCGCAAAGATGACTCCGAAATCTTTTACTTCGATTTTGCGGGAGAGAAGTTCGCTCGTCATATCCGCCACAAGAGGAATCCGTTTGATTTTCGGAAGCGTCGGATATTGCGTTCCATAGATCGTGTTGTTGGATGTGATATGAAGATACTTTCCTTTTCCGGAAAGTTTGTCGTCGTCGAGGAACGGAACATCGGTGAATTTGTTTTCCGTCGCATCGTGGATCACGTTGACTCCGTTGAATTTAAGACCTTCTTCCCAGGCTTTTTTTGTCCAGATCCCCGTGTGGGCCACGTCGAAACTTTCTCCTTCTTTGAGAAGATTGAGGGGAAGAGCGGAGAAATGAAGGGTCGCTCCGCCGGAAAAGAATGCGATCGAGTAGTCGTCTCCGATATTCAAAAGTGTGCGTAAGAGTGATTCTGCTTCTTTGAGAACGTCCTCAAAGAAGGGTTCTCTGTGACTGACTTCCATGATGGACATTCCGGAGCCCTTATAATTTAAGAACTCTGCCGCCGCGATTTGCATGACTTCGTTGGGAAGCATAGCCGGGCCGGCTCCGAAATTGTAAATTCTTTCCTGGAATTGATACATATAGGATAAGGTTGCAAAGGGGAGTTTGGGGATCAACTTTCTTCTCGGAAAGAAGACTCCGGATTGGGAAAAATCCTTGTCTCAATAGAATACCTGATGATAGCATATCCCCTGGTCAAAACGACTGCTTTCTCTTCCGGAGATGAAAAGGAGTATTTTAGAATGTTCAGAATCTTGATAGCACTTGTATGCGTTGGTTTTTCTTTCCCGTTATTTTCCCAGGATAATTCTAAACTCGGAGAAAAAGAAATTCGTTCGTCCGGAAGGGTTCAGTTTATCAACCGTTCTTCGGCAAGAGCCGGAGAAGATGTAAAAGGCACTAACGAAAAGGTGGGCCTTGGATTAGCGGAGAATCTGAAAAAAGAACCGAACAAAAGTCATACGCAAGGCGGAATCAGCGTAACAAGAATCGCACCCGAAGATAAAAAATTCGGAGCGGACATTTTCACTCTATCGGAAGATTCCGACTACGGACATATCAACTCGATTCAAAGAATTTTGGCCGGGTTTGTAAAATCGAACTTCGGCTACGACGATAAGAATTCAGAAATTCTCGCGACTTATATCCTTTATTACAACGCGATCCATAGAAAAGGAAAAGCCTACATAGGAAAGAAATATTCAAATTCCGTAATTAAGGTTTTAAAACCGGAGTCGATCGGGATTTCGAAACGTTATTCGGAATGGCCCGGAAAAACGGAGATTCTCGTTCCCTTGGTCGAGGACGTTCTTGGAAAAGACGTTCATACGGACGAATTGGAAGACGAAGTCAATAAAGATCTCGATAAAAAGAAGGAAGGGCAATCCGAAAAGGATAAGTTCGACGATCTTCAAAGAGAAAAGAATAAGAAAGAATTAGAAGAAATCAAAAGAAGAAAAGAAGAGAATCAGAACAAACAGAAAGAGCTGAACGACAAAGAAGTAAAAACCGACAAGGAACTTCAAGAGCTCAATAAGGATCCCGTAAAAAATAAACAAGAAATCGTAGAAAAGAAAAAAGTAAAAGAACAGGTTCAAAAAGAAAAAGAAACCGTTAAAAAAGAGGAACAAAAGCTCAAAGAGAAAGAAAAGGAAGTCGTAAAAAAAGACGAAGAAAGAAAGAGCAATAACAGTTCCAGTTCCTCAAGCTCTTCCAGTTCTTCCAAATCCAGCGATTCTAAGAGCGATTCCGGAAGTAAGTCGGGAAGCGACAGCAAATCTTCTTCGGACGACAAGAAGACCGAAGCGGAGCTGAAAAAGGAATTGGCTGAAACCAAAAAGGAATTAGAAACCAAAAAAGAAGAGGAAAAGAAAAAAGAGGAATTCGACAAGAACGTCGTCGGCGGTAAAATTCTTTTCTTAAAAACTTTGAAGTATTTGGACAAAGGTCATTATAACAACGAGCTTCAGGTTTTGGATCCTACCAAGGATGATACGATTTTCAGAGGAGATTTTAATAAGATCTGCGGAAGAACCTTCGAAATCGTAGACGGAAAAGCCCTCGTGATCGGTTTTGAAGATGGTCACTCTTCCAATCATAAACTGATTTTGATCGATCAAGAAACTCTGAAGCCCACCGTTTCGGCGGAAGATAATATTTTCTGGCGTTCTCCGATGATCGTAAAAGGCGATGAGATCTATGCCTTCGAAGAAGTTCAGGAAAAGTATTACCTTTCTCGTTTCGGAAAAGATCTCAAAAAACAGGCGAAGTCTTCTGAAGAAATCAGTCCGAATTCCAATGTCACCTTTTACGGAGAAAAAATTTACGTAACCGGAAAAGAAGAAGGTTCGGGAAGCGTTCAAATCACCGTTTTCAACAAGGCAGATCTGAAACTGATTAAGAAAATCAAGCCTTGAAGTCACGTGGAATCCTTGAGGACTGCCTTATCGAAAATCTCGTCTGAAAAATGAGAGAATGGAGTCCTAAGGTCGTGGTATGATTTAGAATTCGGACGGGGCCGTTAAGAATTTTGTAGGAGTTCCTACAAAAACGAGAAGATGCTTTTTACTTGCAAAACGCTCGATCTTCCGGTAAAGAAAAATCCTCCGAGTTTCCCACCACCCGCCCCCCACCCAAAAAACGGGCGGGGCGCGACTTTCACCGAGGATTGTCGTTTTTACGACAGATTTTCCTAAGAATCCGATCTGTTCTTTGGCAAAGTTAGTGCTACGAAAAGTCCGAGATTAACTTAGAAGATAAGGACCTTGCGATACAAAATCGGGATCTTTTCGTGTGAATTGATAAACGCTTAGGGATACAACTCGATCGAACGCTTTTGAGAAATTTTCAACTTGAGTTTTGCTCTGATTCATTTTCTTTTTTTGACGGACAGGATGAACAAACTCATGCGAATCATTTTTTATCCGGTTCTCCTATTCTTACTTTGCAACTGCGGAAGATATATGAAAGAGCAGCCGTTCGACGGAAACGAGCCTATTAAAGAATTCTTACGGATGCAAATCGAAAACGATCAATTTCCAGCGATTCAATACGTGGTCGTCAGTCCCGAATCGGAATTGTTCAACTTCAGCGAAGGCCTTTCCGATATCGCGAAAAATTCTAAGATCAAAAATCGGACGACGATGATGATTTACTCGATGACGAAAGTGATCACCGCGATTTCGATTCTTCAATTGATCGGACAAGAAAAGATTTTTCTCGACGACCCGGTTGTAAAATATTTGCCTGAAATTCCTTACGGCAACGATGTAAAGGTTCGTCATCTTTTATCTCAGACTTCCGGAATTCCAAATCCCATCCCTTTGAAATGGGTTCATCTTCGGGAAGAAAACGATCATTTCGACGAAGCGTCGAATCTTCGTTCTATCTTATCCGAATATCCCAAACTTGATTTTCAGCCCGGGCTTAAATACCGTTATTCTAATATTTCCTATTGGCTTTTAGGAAGAATCGTTGCAAAGGTTTCGGGAACGTCTTTTGAACAATACGTTCGAACCAATATTTTCGAAGGACTGAACATAGATAAAAAAGAGGCTGATTTTATCATATCGGATTCTTTTCATCATGCGAAAGGTTATCTGCGCCGATGGTCCGTATTCGATCTGCTGAAATCCTTTTTGATCGATAAAAAATTCTTCGGAGATTATGAAAACGGCTGGTTGCCGATTAACGATCATTATATGAACGGACCTTCTTTCGGAGGAGTGATCGCATCCGCGCAAGCCGTTTCGAAAATTCTTCAGGATTTGTTAAAGGAGAATTCCAAACTTTTAGGTGAGAAGGAAGTAAAACTCCTTTTCGAGCGCCAGTTGAACTCTAAGCACGAGCCGGTCGAAACGACTCTGGGTTTTCACATCGGATCCAAAAACGAAACGATCTATTATTTCAAGGAAGGGGGAGGCGCTGGATTTCACGGCGAGTTAAGAATTTATCCGAAGGAAAAAATAGCGACCGTGATTATCGTAAATAACAGCGCCTTCGACGTAGATTCTTTGCTGAACAGATTGGATGGAGCGTTCTTGAAATGAACTCATTCTTCTTAGAAACGCGGAGGTTCGGCCGTTTTCGAAAGTTCGCTCGCGATGGATCTGTGTAACGAATGATTTTTGGTCTTTCCGAGAAGACCGATAACGTCCTAAAATTTTCGCAGATTTAAGAATGAATGAGAAGGCTCTCCTTGCCGATTGAGTTTGTAGCGATCAAATTCAAAAAAAGGAGAACCCCCCAATGAGGGCAGAAGAAGAAAAAGCGCACCTGAAAGTAATCCAGGTGGATGAGACCCAGCTCAAGAAAGACTTGAGCGAACTCGTAAGAGGCTCAGTGGAAGAAACGCTGAACGCTCTCTTAGATGAGGAAGCGGATAAACTCTGCAAAGCCTCAAGGTATGAGAGAAACCCGGATCGAGTAGATACAAGAGCGGGTTCGTATAATAGAAACTTCGAAACAAAAGCCGGAAAAGTAAAGTTAAAAGTTCCGAAACTTAGAACAATTCCGTTTGAGTCGGCGATCATCGATCGATACAAACGAAGGTAGAGTTCGGTAGAAGAAGCTCTCATGGAGATGTATCTCGCTGGAGTTTCTGTTCGGAGAGTCGAGGATATCACCGAGAGCC
>NZ_NPDU01000072.1 GCF_002811985.1 Leptospira adleri | reverse complement strand
GGAACTAAAAAGTATGTTGACATGGAGAAATTAAAAGAGTTAAAAACTTTAAAGCTCATGGCTTGATCGTGTGAGGAGAGCTCTTCTCAAGTTCTCATTTGTGCGAAACTTTAAGGACACTATCCAACGTTCCCCATTCTTCCGGAAGAATTCGCGAGTTTACTTTTGTTAAAGAATTTCCTGGCTTTTGATATTTAATTGTAAGAGCTTTTCGATTAATTCTTCGATGATTTTTTAAACGGTTACCATATCGCCGTAATAAAAAGTCTATATTCTTACCAATATTTTTTCTTTCCGAATTCGGTAGTTTTCTCATTAAGTCTAATGGAATCAGGAGGCTACAGGTAATCTTGGGCCCTTTTAGTGAGGACTGAATCGGATTCTTATCTAATTTTTTATCTTCCCGCACATTTTATTCAGTTCCTTCTGCATTTCAAAAAGAGCAAAGTTTTGGTATTTTTTTTCAAATTGAATATTTTTTTAGAATTCTTCTTTTATGTATAATTTTCATTAAGAAAGGAGTTGAAGAGTTCCCACAATCTTTACTTTTATAGCAAAATTTCCTCTAATACTCTAAAATACCAACAAGAACCTTTCCAATTTTCAAGAAAACCGTTATGACCTCCAAAATCTTGAATCGAAATTCGAATGTTTCGATTTGGATGAAGAGAAAGAAAAGTTTCTCCACGAATAATTGGGTCGTCCTTCGAAGTAATGATCGTTGTCGGAGTGAGAATCTCGGAGAGTTCCCGCTCTCCCAAAGTATACGTTTCAAAATATTGATCGATATCCTGAAAGTCTTCAGAAGATTCAATTAGCTTCTCTGTCATCTTCATTACGGATCGTTCTTTAAGAATCTCTTTATAAGGAACAATTGTCGGAAAATGAACTTGTTTCTTTTCAATCGATTCTTTCCATTTCTTTAAGAAATAACGTCCAATAATTATTTTTTTATCCATCAAGAGGGTTGCATCTTTTGGATGAATAGCAGGAGAAATTGCAATACAGTGTTTTAGCTGATTTAATTTTTTTTTCGCATAAGAATGGACTCTCGCAATTCTTAGGGTAAAATTCCCTCCTAAAGAGAAACCTGTAATAAAAACCGGAATGTTTTTTTCCGCAAAAAATGTAGCCTTTCTTACTGCTTCGTAAGTTTCTTCGATCAGGCTTCCGTTAAATGGAGCTGCATTGAGATGGTGAGTATTTCCATGATCTCTATAATTGAGTCGAAAAATATCGTAGCCTTGTTCATAGAAATGTTGAGAAGTTCTCAGAATATAAGTTGAATTAATACTTCCTTCCCAACCATGAAGAAGAATCAAGAGCCCCTTTGGTTTTCTATTTTTTTGTTTGCTAAGAGAACCTTCTAATGTGACGCCTTTGCCTGCATCCAGAAGAAGGGTATGAGAATTATTTAAGAAAGGCATATCTTTTGGAAGATTCCAAGCCAAGGATGCCAGTGCTGTTTGAATAAACGGGTATTTTAAAATTCCTCTTGGGTTAAAGTTTGGTGTTTTTAAATTTGGTAGCATTACGAACATTAGTTATTCTTGAATGATTCAGAAAAGTCTTTTTAGATCATAAAACTTTATTATTTATTTTAAAAGAATTTTTAAGGAATTATAACTTGATTTCGAAATCCGAAATGAGAATAGAAAAGAACTGGTCTTTAGAGTTGTCGTAAAAAAAATATACGAAGTGCGTATAATTCTTAAACCGGAGTTCTTGAACAAAGTGGAGAATCATCTTGAGTCTTTGTCTTCTTTTCGAATTCATTCTAAAATTGGATTTCTATTTCTTATTTTTTTTCTCTTTTTTTCTTGCAAGAGTTTGGTTTTTGACGAGGTAAGAGGCGGTGATTTCAGCAAATCGTTGGACGGAGTAAAGAAAGACGTAGAGATTATAGATTCTTCTTCCTGTAAGCCGGTGCTCAAACAGACGCAGTGGTATTTTCTTTTCGGTTCCTTTCCGATCAATCGTGTGAACTCTTCAGAGATTCTTCCTGATTTGAATCAGAACTATAGAGTAACGATCAAAACGTCTTGGATGGACGGGGCTCTAAGTATCATTCTTGGAATTGCGGCGTCGATCACTCGGAAGACGATAGAAGTCGAAAGTTGCTCTCGGAGAGAGAATTCTTCGATCCAGAATCTTCCGGTTCAGGTCGAAAGAGTGGAAACTAAGCCGGAGCATTCAAAGTGGAAAGAAGAATTCGTAAAAGAAAATGAAAAACAATGGAAAGATGAATTTCAAGAGCGTTTCTTTTCGGAAAAAGGGGAAGAGGTCGATTCTCTCTGGAAAAAAGAAATGAGAAATTCTAAAAATCTCTCCATTCTCTTTTTAAAATCCGGTGAGATTATAAAAGGAAAGGTTACCCGAATTGATGGAGAAGGGGTAAAGTTGTTCTTTAAGGGCCAGGAGAAAACATTTAAGCGAACGGATGTCCTGAAGGTCCGTTTTCAAGATTGAGGAAGATCCGATTTTATGTTTAATTTCCGTATTCTAACTTTCCGAATTCTTTTTTCTCTCTTTTCCCTTACGTATTTTTCTTGTTATCTAAATCCTTATTTTAGAGATCTTGTTTCTCCTGAAGAAGAAAAAGATTCTCCTCTGGCGTTCCTTTTGCTTTTTGCGGGAACTCCTCTTGTTCGAGGGGATGTCATTTTTTTCCCTCAGACTGGCCTTACTTGGATGCGCTGTACCCTTGGTCAGACTTTTGATTCTTCCACAAATACTTGCTCTACCATTTCGCTTGCCCCTATTTATTGTTCTTCTTTAGACAACCAGTGTAATGGGAATCTTTTGGGTGGAGTTCTCTCTTCCGGTCCGGCGTTTGACGCTTGTGCGGGGTTTAGTTCTTCTAATATTTCTGCTAAATGGAGAGTTCCCACACATTTGGAGTTGAAATCGACTGTTTCTTGTTCGAACGGAACGGATTTAAAAAATTCTAATGATACTCAAACATGCGGAACTGGTTCTAATGTCCCGACGATTCGTACGGAATGGTTCCCGGGAGTTCCTACGAATGATCCTATTGAATTTTGGTCCAGTAGTAGTGATCCTTCCAATGCGTCTTTTGCTTGGAAAGTGAACTTTAGCACTGGGGCAACCAATCGCACCGCTGGAAAAAACTCTTCCGGTTACCTCCGTTGCGTCACAGGACCCCCTTAAAAGGGCGTTTTTGCGGGAACTCCCCCATTTTCAGAGAAAATCACTGATCCTTGAGTGTCTTTTTCCTTGACAGGAAACAAATAAATCAAAAAATGTTTCCAATATGGAAACATCGAATACTGTAACTGTTTCCAGGGTAAAAGTGCAGGACCTTGGAAAAGTGAAGAGTTCCCGCAAAAGTCTCCTCAGAGTTTTCCTTTTGTTCAGCCTTTTCTCCCTCACCTTAACTCCAGTATTATCTTCCGTAAAAACGAAGTTGCAATCGAAACCATTCGTTAACCGCGAAAAAACTTCTCTTACGCAGTATATTCGAAAAATCAAATATTCTAAAATACAAAAGATTCTCCGGTTAAAACAATACGCTCTTGCTCAAACGATAAAGAAAGAGATGTACGAAACAAACGACGGAAGACGAGTTTCAAAAGTATAATCGATTTAGCGGAGTTCGTCACTGAATGTCCGGTTTGTTAAAATGACGCTTTAAGAACTTATAAACTACCCAAAGGAGTTCTGTTCTATGAATTTTGCCTCTCTCTCCATAAAGAGACCTATCTTTATCACCTGCACCGTCCTGCTCATTCTTGTGGCAGGATATCTTTCCTTGAACAAGTTGGGAGTGGACTTATTTCCAAACATCACGATTCCGGTAGTAACGGTAACCGTTCCTTATCCGGGAGCCGCGCCCAACGAAATTGAAACTCTCATCGCAAAACCGGTGGAAGACGAATTGTCGACGATTTCGGGAGTTAAAAGAGTCAAGTCCATCTGTAACGAAGGAGTAGGAACCGTTGTCGTCGAATTCACTCTTGAAACAGACGTTAAATACGCTGAACAACAAGTTCGAGATAAGGTCTCCAGCGTAAAGCCGAAACTCCCCGACGACGCAAAGGAACCTGTGATTCGTAGGATCGATCCTGCGGATCAGCCGATTCTTATCATTGCGCTAAGAGCCGATCTTCCGGAAGCGGAACTCTATGATATCGCAAACGAAGAGATAAAACAAATTCTTCTAACAACCAAAGACGTCGGAAACGTAAACATCTACGGAGGAAGAAAAAGGGAGATTCACGTAGAACTGGATCGTCAGAAACTAAAAGAACACATGATTCCCGCGTCAGTCGTTTCCAACCGTCTTGCGTCCGGAGGAATGAATATCCCTGCGGGAAAAGTAAGTAAGACCGATAAGGAGCTCGTTTACAGAACGATCAATGAATTCCATTCTCCTCAAGAAATCAGAGACACTCCGATATCGCTTTTTGGGAACGAGGTTCCGATCAGAATCGGCCAGCTCGGAGAAGTGAAAGATACGGTTGAAGATGAAACCTCCCGCGCATACTTTAACGGTAAGCAGGCGGTCTTTCTACTCGTCTATAAACAATCCGGTTCTAACACAGTTGCGGTAGCGCAGGCTGTAAAAAAGAGAGTTTCCGAAATCAACGTGGATCTCGCGAAACGAAACGGATCGCCCGAGCTTAGGACCGCAAACGATTCTTCCATAACAATCGATAACAATATCTACGACGTAAAGGAGACGATCATCATCGGGATCATTCTTACGATCATTGTCGTATTATTATTTTTAGGAAGTGTCCGTTCCACGTTAATCACCGGTTTGGCTTTACCGAACTCGCTCCTCGGCGCTTTTATTCTTATGGCGATCGCGGGATTTACGGTCAACATCATGACTCTTCTTGCGTTGAGCCTCGCGGTCGGTCTTCTCATCGACGATGCAATCGTAGTCAGAGAAAATATTTTCAGACATAGGGAGATGGGAAAAACGGCGAGAGAAGCGTCTATCGAAGGAACCAAAGAGGTGACCCTCGCCGTGGTCGCGACGACCATGACCGTCATCGCGGTTTTTATGCCGATCGCATTCATCAGCGGAGTTGTCGGACAGTTTTTGAGAGAATTCGGTCTCACCGTTTGTTTTGCGCTTCTCATTTCTCTCTATGACGCCTTGACGATCGCTCCCATGTTGTCTGCGTATTTCGGCGGAAAGATTGGCAATCACGGACATTCTTCCTCGCCTTCCCATTCGATTCCCGATTCGAACTCTCACGTGGAAAAAGGAAAGAAAAAAGGAAAAGCGAGCGTTGCCGTCACCACTCTCGAAGAGATCGCCTATTCTAAGATTCGATCGCAGAATAATATTAGCAAAGGATGGAACGTAAGAATTTTCTCTCCTGTTTTAAACGTTCTCGGAAAACTGGAAACCGGACTCGATTCTATTTTAAGTATCTTTAATGTGTTTCAGTCCTGGTTGGAGGATCGATACGCTTCCGTTCTGAGATTCACTCTGAAAAGACCCGTCTTAATTCTTTCCGGCGCCGTTTTAATATTCATCGTCAGCTTAGGGCTCACTAAATTTATTCCCAAGACGTTTCTTCCCGCGCAGGACGAAGGAAAATTCTCAGTAACTCTAGATATGCCTCCGGGGACTTCGGTCGCAAAGATGGCGCAGGTCGCGCAAGAAGTGGATCAGAAAATCCGTTCTTATAAGGAGATTAAACTCGTCGCGATGTTCAATACCAATCGGAACACGAATATGTTCGTGGAGATGGTTCCTTCCAAACAACGGAAGATGAACACGACTCAGTTCAAAGAATTTCTTAGAAAAGAATTGAGCGTCTTCTCTTATGCGAATCCGATCGTCAAAGACATCGACAACGTCGGCGGAGGACAAAGGCCTTTTACTCTGATCGTAAGCGGACAGAGAGGGGAAGTAGTCGAGGATTATGCGAAGAAACTTTTTGCGCGTCTTCAAAAATCTCCCGCACTTCTCGACGTGGATACGAGTTATCGCGCGGGCGCTCCCGAGTTCAGAGTGATTCCGAATCGCCAGATGGAAGTCCTCCTCGGAGTTCCGGGCACGGTGATCGGAACCGAGCTACGAACTCTCGTCGAAGGAACGACTCCCGCGGTTTACAGAGAGAACGGAGTGGAATACGATATACGCGTTCGTTTGAAGGAAGGCCAGAGAGATCTCAAAGAAAATTTTTACAGTTCCTTCGTGCCTAACTTTAACAATCGACTGATTCCGATTCAAAACGTCGCGAAGGCCGAAGAGACGACCGGACTCGCTACGATCAACCGTCTCAATCGTAACAAGTCCGTTGAAATTTACGCCGACGTAAATCCGCAAGGCCCCGGGATGGGAGGAGCGATGGAAGAGGTAGCGAAGATAACGCAGACCGAACTTCCTCTTCCTGCGGGAGTTAAGATCGGTTATACGGGGCAGGCTGAAAGTTTTAAAGAGATGGGGACTTCCATGGCGATCGCTATGGGCCTCGGCGTTCTTTTTATCTATATGGTTCTCGCTTCCCTGTATGAAAGTTTTATCACTCCGATTGCGATCATGCTCGTATTACCGCTCGCACTTTGCGGGGCGTTCATCGCGCTTTTTATGACTCAGAAGTCTCTTGATATTTTTTCCATGATCGGGTTGATCATGTTGATCGGGGTTGCGACGAAGAATTCGATTCTTCTTGTGGACTTTACCAATCAGCTTTTGCAAAGGGGAATGGATATGAAAGAAGCGATCATCGAAGCGGGAAGGGAAAGGTTGCGTCCGATTCTTATGACCTCGTTCGCGTTAGTCGCCGGGATGCTTCCGATCGCGATCGGACTCAACGAAGCGTCCCGTCAAAGAACGAGTATGGGAGTTGCGATCATCGGCGGATTGATTTCTTCCACGATTCTTACTTTGGTCGTGGTTCCAGCGGCGTTCTCTTACATTGAGAAGCTGAATCAATTCGTAAGAAGGAATTCTCCGAACCCGGACGTATAAGATCGAAGACTGAGAATTCGGGATGTCGTATTAACAAACGGTATCGGCTCTCGAATTCTCGGTCGAACTTTTGAAAGTTTAGAATATAAAAAAGAGTTTCAAATTGTGGAAGTTAGGAACAATGAGTGCGATGGAGCAGGATGAAGTAAAACTCCGAATTATGGAAAAGGCTCTTGAGCTTTTTCTAAAATACGGTTATGCGAAGACGAAGATGGAGGAAATCGCGAGAATTCTCAAAATTTCCAGAAAGACTCTGTACAAGCACTTCGAAAATAAAAATCATCTCCTTTTTGAAATTCTCAGCGCCAAACACAAAAGAATGAGCAAGAAGATTATGGAGATCAGCGAGGACGAATCTCTTTCCGTTCACGAAAAGGTAAAGGCTATCAACGAGTTCAAGGTAAGCCAGTTCCCGGCGGGCGCGAACGAATTTATTTTGGAGATCCGGGATCAGGCCCCCGATCACTACGCATACATCAGAGAAGTAAGAACCGAGGCGATTTCAAAATCCATTCAAACCCTGATCAGACAAGGAATCGAAAGAGGTGAAATTCGAAGCGATGTAAACACAACGATCTTCGCGGCTCTGATCAACTCTGCGATCGAAATAACCGCGACTCCGGAACTTCTTCTCAATTCTCCTTATTCTATGGTTCAGTTGCAGCACGAAATCCATCATATTCTTTTTTATGGAATCATGAATCCCGTTTCGGAACCGGCTAAGATCGCCAAGTGAGAACCGGAAAAGGTTTATGTAAGAGCTTTCATCTTTTTCCATTCCGCTTGAATTTCTTCCAGACTCAGTTCTCCTCTTCCCGATTCTTCAGAGATCTTTTTTAGGATCGGCTGTAATTTCCCGGCGTCTTCGAGGGTGATCTCTTCTCCCGCGTCTCTTAAGATACAAAAGACCGCGCTCCTTCCCGACTGACTCGTAAATTCGATTCTATCACCTTCGGGTCTTCCGATCAGACCGGCGTCGAACGCGCGATAGGCGCCTTTCTGAAGATGTCTGGTTTTTGCGACTCCGTCCTGATGAATTCCGGATCTGTGAGAGATGACGTCCTCTCCGACCAACGGAGCTTTTTCATAGATGGGAACGTCCGAAAGATAGGAAACCAAACGTGAAGTTTCATAAATCGCCGAAAAGTTCAGAGGAACGTCGACTCCGCAGTTGTGAAGCGCGATCGCGACCTCGTATGTGTTCGTGTTGCCGGCTCTTTCGCCTAACCCGTTTAAGGCGGTCTCCAGTTGAACCGCTCCCGAAAAATACGATTCCACAGTGGTCGCAGTCGCCATTCCCAGATCGTTGTGAGTGTGGATGGAAATTCTCGCGTCTTCCGGCAACGCGTTAGTCACCGCTTTGACCATGGAGACAAAAAGCCAAGGGCGATAACGTTCCACCGTGTTCGGAAGATTGACGACGTCGGCTCCGAAGTTCAAGGCGGTGCGAAACGCCTCCACGGCGAAATCCAGATTCTCCAAAGAATCTCCGAAGTGTTCCCCCGAAAATTGAACCTCTCCTCGGGAACCCGCGAGGCTTCTCGCGTAAGCGACCGATTCCGAAATTCTTTCCAAAACTTTTTCCGGAGTGGTTTTTAAAACGTTTTCGATCGTAAACGCGGAGATCGGATAAACGATATGAATCCTCGGTTTGGGAGCGTTTTGAATCGCCTTCCAAGAAATTTCGATCTCTTTTTCCACGGCTCTGGAAAGAGAAGAGATCACGACGTTATCCGGAGCGATGGAAGAAAGATAACTGCAGGCTTCGAATTCCTGATCGTTCGAGGAAGCAAAACCGACTTCGATGCCTTGAACACCGAGTTTCAAAAGTTGACGAAAGATCGTTTCCTTTTGATCGAGATTCCACGGTTTGCGAAGCGCTTGGTTTCCGTCTCTAAGAGTTACGTCCATAAAGAAGGGCGGATGTTTCGGAAGAGGGTTTTGTAAAATTTCGGAAAAGGATTGGATCTCCTTTTTGTTTCCGAAAGAGGTTACGTCTCTGGCCGAATCGACGGTTTCCGATTTCGAGTTTTGGTTCATTGTTTTCTCCTTTTGCCGGCCGGATCCAGGAGTGGGTTTCCGCGAAAGAATTCTCCGGAAACAAAAAAGCCCACTCCAGGAGGAGCAGGCTCGTGTATTTTTTTACAACTCTACCGGCTCCCCCTAACTAAGGAGGAGAAGAAGCTCAAGGCTATTGAGACCCGGTAGAAGATTACGAAACATATATAAACTTAAGACTCCGGAGGACTCAAAAAAATACAAGAATTTTTTAAACCGAACTCGCGCTTTTCATTTTAGGATAAGAATCAGGATCAACCGTTATGCGTCGATTCGCCGGAAGAATCGAGTTTTTTGAGAAGAGTCCAGATTCCTTCCGACTCGATATTTTTTTCTTCGATCAGGTTTTTGAGTTCGGAAATATCTTTTTTCATAGGCTCCGGAATCGAAAGTTTCTCGAGTTCCCGGAAGAAGGTTCTCGCTTGTGCGAGCTGATCCGATTTCAGATAACAAAATGAAATCGCGTATAACGAAACGACGTCCTTTCGATCGGATTCGGGAGTGGAAAGATATAAATCCAAAGCCTTTTTGAAGTTGCCGGTTCCGGTGTAGAGAGAAGCCAGATTCTTCTTGGCGTTTACGTTGTTTTCGTCGATCTCGAGAGCCTTCGTGAATTGAATCTCGGCCTTCGGTTTATCTTTTTTTTTCGCGTACAAAACTCCGAGTCCGACTCTCGCAGATACAAACGAATCGTCGAGGGAGATCGCTTTGATAAAACGCTCCTCTGCGGGTTCGAGTTCGTTCAGATGAGAATGGCACATCGCGAGATGATAATTTCCGATCGGGTCTTCGGGGTTTTCCGAAAGATACAGAACGAGGGCCTCTTTGGCGCCGGAGAGATTTCCCTTTTTAACGAATTCTAATGCTTGTTGCAGTTTCATTTTTTCAATTTGAATCGCTGACGGATCCATTCTCACCCGAAGAATTCTGAGGTAAATCTTTTTGAGAAACGGTTTTTCAAAACTTTTCGAATCCAGAGCGGAAAAGTTTCGATTTGTGGAATTATTTTTGAACATGTTCAAAAATAATTCTTGACGAGGAGGAAATCTCGCGTTAGTTTCGATTCAGTTTTTTAAAAGGTAGAATGTATGGAATCATCGAAGAACATGTTCTTTGCTCGACGCGCTTTGGGTTTTTGGACCCTGGGATTTGTAGTAATCTCACTCCTTTTCTTTTTGATATCCGCTCCTTTTTTCGCTTTGAACGGAGTTTACGGAGTGGCTTTGTTTATCGCGATTCCTTTTTCGATCGGAATTCTCATCGCGTTTGCGCGCGCCTTTCACAGCAAGGCGACGTTCGGCGACATTCTTTCGATCACGGTGTTTCCCGTTGTCATTCTTCTTTTGGGTTTTCTTTTTATCGGAAAGGAGGGTTTTATCTGTATTCTGATGGCGCTTCCGATCGCGATCGTTCCTCTTCTCGTCGGCGCTTGGATCGGTTATAAAATTCAAAATAGAATTTGGTCCAAATATCTCGTGGTGTTGATCGTTCTTTTTTGCAATATTTCGGCTCACGTTTTTGATTGGAGCGATTCTTCGCCGCGGACAAACGAGGTAAGAACTTCGATCGTAGTCGGTTCTCCCGCGCAAAAAGTCTGGAGAAGGATCACTTCTCCTTTTGTATTCGGAGAAGCGGAGAATTTTTTCTTTCGCAACGGAGTTTCTTATCCGATCTCCATGGAAGTCGTTCGAAGGGACGGAGTTCTTTTTTTGAACTGTCTGTATACGAACGGTTCCACCTCCGCGGTCCTGAAAGAGTTTATCGAAAACAAAACGATGAAGTTCGAGTTTCCTTCTCCTCAGGTGACGATGAAAGAAACTTCTTTTTACGGAAAAGTGGAGCCGAAACATATCCGCGGAAAAATCTGGGCTTCGTTCGGTGAATTTCGTTTGGTTCCGGTTTCGGAAAACGAAGTGAAGATCGTAGCGACGACGAGATACGTCAACGGCTTGGGTCCAAAATTTTACTGGAAGTTATGGTCGGATTATCTGATCGACGAGATGCACGAGCACGTTTTGCAAAAGATCAAAGCCGATCTGGAAAGCGCGGGAAAGGAATTCAGATAAGGACATCGTCATGAGATTTTCAAATCGGATCCGTTTTCAGAAAAGATTTTTCGATCGTTTTTCGTCGAGTTATCATCTTATAAATTTTCTTTCGTTCGGTTTGGCGACGCTTACGAGAAGGCGTTCTCTCACGACCTTAAAGATTGAAGAGGGCGAAACGATTTGCGATTTGATGTGCGGCGACGGAAGTAATATCGGGATGATTCGAAAGAAATTCAACAAGAGCAGAATTTTCGGAGTCGACATTTCGGAGGGAATGATTCGGAGAGCGAGATTTCGTTTCGGAGAAGACAACGTCACTTTTTTGACCGAGAACGCTCTTTCTTCTTCCATCTCGTCTTCTTCCTGCGACGCGGTCAGTTGTACGTTCGGATTGAAGACCTTATCTTTCGAAGAAAGAAAGATTCTTTTTTCGGAAGTGTATCGGATTCTCAAACCCTCGGGCGCTTTCGTATTTACGGAATTGTCCAGGCCGAAGTTCGGTTTAATCTATCTCTTGTGGAATTTTTACTTCGGATTTTTGCTTCCTCTTTTGGGTAGATTCTTTCTGCTTCCGTTCGTTGGAAAAAAATATCTTTCTCATTCGATCGATTCTTTCGAAAACATCACGAAGGACGAATCGAGTTTTCGTTCCGTTTTTTCTCAAGTCGATCTCTTTAGCTGGTATGGCGGTATCGTTACGGGCGCATGCGGAAGAAAATAGGACTTCTTTTCGGCGGACCGAATTCTTCTTTTGAAAGTTTTTTAGAAAGAATTTTCATTTTTCCTTTTAAGAGAAGCGCCTTTTTCATACAATACCCTGAAGAATTCATTCTAACTAATGAGAAGGGGGAAGATGATATGTCTTACATGGCGGTTGGATCCAGGCAGATTTTGTTTTCAGATTCGATTGCTCCGGTTTCCACCGGTTCCTCTTCCAGAGAGATCGTGGCGACTCAGGACAATCAGACAAGAAGTCCCGATTCCGAAGTGGTTCCTCCGGGTTCTCCTCCTCCGTCGATCGGGAAGAATGTAGACGTTTATGCCTAAAGCGGAAGTGTTATGACCCATCTTTTATTTTCACTCGTCCTGATGTCTCTCGTTGTGGAATTTGTGTTTCCGCTGATCCATCCGGATTTTCACGTCGTCGGCGGTTGGATCAATTCGATCATCGTAGTCGTCGCGTTTGTTCTGATCAATGCGTTCTTAAGATTGATTCTGATCATAATGACTCTCGGGATCGGAATCGTATTTTATTATCTGAGTCTCGGGTTGATCGGGTTGATCATCAACGCATGGGTGATTCTGATCATCGGAGATTGGTTTCCCGGAACGCTTTCGGTCCCCGGATTTTGGTCCGCGTTCTTAGGAGGAATTCTTCTCGTCCTTGCGAACTACGTGGGGAAGACCGAATCCAAGGAAAGAAAAAAGGAAAAACAAAAAGGTTAGAATCGAACCGCTCTGAAATAATCCTTCAGTATTGAATCCAGTTGTTCGTAAGAATGGTATCCTCTTGTGAGGATGCCGCTTTCCGCTCCGTCCGAAAACACCAAACTTGGAAACGCGCTGACCCCCAGTGAAAACCCGAAATAAAAATCGTTTTGGGTTTCCGTCTCCGTATCCTTGTCTTCAAAAACCGATTGAAATTCTTTTTTCGAAATTCCGAACGTTTCCGCGAGTTCGAGAAAGGTTTCCGAAGAATTGGGATCTTGATTCTCTTGAAAAAAATTTTTGGAAAGTGTATGCAAATATTGGAATGCGATTTCGGGATTTATCTTTTGTGCGCTGATCACCGCTTTGCAAGCCGGAAAAGAATCGTAATATACGTTTTTTCGTTCTAGGATTCCGAGTTCAAAAGGTTGTTTGGTTAGCGCTTCCGCGTCTTTCCATTCGTGTTTTAAAATTCTTGCAAGTTCCGGAGTTAGAGTTTCCGAACTTTCGCCGAATCGAAGTCCCCCGAGGACGAGTGAAAATCGAATCTTATCTTTGTATTCTTCCCGGATTTTTTCGAGGACCGGACCGAAACCGTAAGACCAGGGGCAGAGCGGGTCGGTTACGTAGAGGATCGAATGTTGGAGAGAATCGTTTTGGCTCATGGGAGTTCCCTCAATGCTTTGTTTTCCAAAAGATGAGTTTGGTTCTGCCGAAGACCATCTCTTTTTGAAGGAGTTCCTACTTTCCGGGGAACACAGAAAAGCGGATTTTCTGCGGAGTTCCCGCAAAATTCGCGTTTCACTGAAATTTCCGAGGCCCAGGAAGGGCTCTGTCGAAGGAGTTCCTACTTTTCAAAGAAAGATTTCCCCGAATCCAACGGGTTTCCGAGTTGAAGGGGCAGTATTCATTCTTCCAACAAACTAAAACACGACGCAAAAACGTTTGCAATCGGACTTGAAGTCCGAATGAAAGAGAATCGCGAAAATACAACTTCGATCTTCGGATTTTTAAGGAGAAGAACTTCGGAATTCTTCCTTTCGATTTGTACAATAAAAAAGGCGGGAGACCCGCCTTTTTTATTGTCATTCTTGTTTAAGAATTTTCAAATTTCATTCGGGTGTTTTATGTAATACACTGATAACCACAGTGTCCCGAAGAGAACCCCCGCATAAGCTAAGACCGCAGTGACAATGTCAATGACCGGAAGAAGTGTCGCAATCGGCGAGATTTTATCTGCTGTCATCCGGGTTGCTTCCCCCAAAATCAAAAACAAACCTCCCAAGCCGATCAGGTGATATCTCCCCATCGCTTCTTTTGTCACCCGAGCAAAACGGGCAAAAACAGGAACTGCCAACAACGCAAGCGCAAAGATCGTGATTGCATTCATGGTGAACCCTCCTTATTTCATCTAGTTAGACTCGAAGAGGTTTCCAACATTTACAGAAAGGTTCACAAAAATTATTTTATTCGATATATTATATAATGCTTGTTCAACTTAACCTCTAACGACTTCGGATTAAAAAATATTCTCCAAAGAGCGTATGACGTTTTTGATTCTTATGCGGTTAAGAATGGAAATAAATGATTTCCTTTGTTTATAGGGAACTTTCCTTTTCGGACCTCGCTTGATCTCGGCGAACAAAGTTCGGTTTGAAAGTCTTTGGCAAAGGAGAATAACGTTCTTTTTTTAAGAAGGCGGATGAATCACTGAAAATTTTACGGAAACAAAATTGTATTATAAAAACAGAATGTTTCTAGAAGAACGATTTCTTCCGCGGGGAGACGATTCGAAGTTTACTCCGATTTTGTCGGTTTATTGGCGAGTTGCCGCAAAATTAGCTATTTACCGGAATTTCCGAAATTGTACGAGGATCTTTTTCGAAGGAATTCCAACGTTTTATTTAGGAGCTATGTCGATTTAATTCTAAAAAAACTTTCCAAAATGTTTTTCCGCGCCTAATAAAAACGGCCCGGACGCGGATTCCTAAATCGTTGAAAAAAATTGAACAAAGACTTAAGGTTTGTTTTGCCTGTTTTTTTATTTTCGATCGATCACAAGAAGGGTGACGTCGTCGTCGAACTTGCGGCGGTTACAGTAGTCCACAGAGTCTTCGACGATCTGAACGGATGCTTCCTTCACGTTTTTCGAAATGGATTTTCGGATCGAGAGGGAAACCAATTCTTCGCTGTATCTCTTCGATCTGTCTTCGGAAGAATGTTCGGAAAGTCCGTCCGTATAAAGAACGAGTCGATCTCCCGTGCGAAAGGCGGTCGAATTCTCCTCGAAAAAAAGATCGGGGATCACTCCGATGAGTTTTCCCTTTGTTTCCAGGGGAATCATCGTATCGGTTGCATTCTGCAAAAGTAAGGGGTGATTGTGTCCGGCGTTGGAAAATAGAATCGTATTTTTTTCCGTATCGATCACGCAGTAAAAGGCGGTTACGAAGTTTCCCGCCATCTTGTTGTTGAGAGCGTGATTGAGTCCCGTAAAAAATCGGGAAGGACTGGAGAGGGTTTCCTTATCGTAAGTCGAGATGATCGTGTTCATCACGGCGGCGATCACAGAAGCGGAAAGTCCGTGACCGGAAACGTCCGCGATGAGAAAGCCCGTTCTTTCCGAGTCCAGCTTAAAGATACTGTAAAAATCCCCGCCTACGTTCGAGTAAGGAATGTGCTGCGCGCCGACTTCCAAACCTTTGATATAAGGAATCGCGGTCGGGATCACCTTCGACATCACTTCTCTCGCTCTCTGCAATTCCCGATCGGAATCCACGACTCGATGAAATAGATCCGCGTTTTTAATCGTGACGGAAAGCCGGTTCGCGATCGCTCCCAACATATCGAGGTCGTTGTTGTGAAATGCAAAACCGGAGTTCTTACTGTTTACGCTGATGACGCCGAGAAGTTCGTCTCTGTAAATCAGAGGAGAAGAAATCAAAGAGTTCGCTTCGAACTTGTACTTTGCGTCCTGATTGTAACGTTTGTCTTCTTCCAGATTTTGGATCAGAAGATTTTTTCTTTCTTGCGCGACCCAGCCCGCGATCCCTTCGCCGAAAGGAACGACGATAGAATGAACCGCCTCCTTCGGAATTCCTTTTGCTGCGAGAATTCTCAGGGTTTTACTTTTGTGGTCCGCGAGATAGATCGTTCCCGTTCTTGCTTCTAAGAATTCCAGGATTTTTTCCAAGACCCAGTTCCCGAGTTCGTGGATGCTTTTTTCGGAAACGATGAGCTTTTCAAATTCGTAAAGAAGGGAAAGTTCTAAGATTCTTTTTTTGAGATTGTCGTGGATTTTTGCGTTTTGGATCGCGATCGCAGCCACTTCCGATAAGGAGGAAAGATAATTCAGATCGGAAGAATCGAAAGAGCGTTCCTTTGTTTTATTCAGGATTTCCAGAGTTCCGATGATTTTATCCTCAACGAAAAGAGGAACGCAGACTAACGAACGCGTTCTATAACCGGTTTTTTTATCCCAGTCCTGATTGAATCTCGGATCGGAATATGCGTCTTCCAGGATGATCGCCTTTTTTTCTTTTGCGACCCAGCCTGCGATTCCCTGGCCGATATCGAGACGTCCGTATTTTTGAATGATTTCGCCTTTTTCTCCGAGGGCGACTTCGCAATATAAAAATTCTCCCGTTTCATCCAAGAGAAAGAGGGAACTCGCCTCGGCTTCCAAGAGATCCTTGGAATAGAGCATGATCAAAGGTAAGAGCTGATAAAGATCCAAATTCGCATTTAAGATCGTACTCGTATTGAGAATACTCTTCAGTTTTTTAAATTCTAAATCAGCGTAAGTCATAGATATTTCTGTCAATGCTACAGGAAATGGAAGGTTCGTCAAGGGTTTGGAAATATCCCGCAGACTGAAAAACTATAATTCGCTTACCGATAAACGACCTCGACGCTTGACGTTCTATTTCCGTTTAAAAAAAGGGATTTCGCTTTAGAAATTTCAAAACGCGGAAATTCCGGGGAAAGTATTTTCCGAACGGAAGAAACTTCGACGATTTGAAACGGTCTCATTAGAGTAATGGAAAATCAGATATCTCGTTTCCTCATATTTCTTTCCGTCTTTACCCTGATCATAGCGTTGGGTTATACTTATACGGGCTTTCGTTTGATTCCCGGGCTCGGAGCTCAGGGTTGGGTTTCCTGGCTTGCGTGGGGTCTGATTCTTCTCTTCACCTTGAGTATTCCCGTGAGTTACTATATAAGCCTTACATCCAACGAGGAAAGAATTCAGACGGCTTTTTCTTATCTCGCCTTCACGGGGCTCGGTTTTTTTACGATCCTTTTCAGTCTTGTGGTATTGAAGGACATAACCACGGCTTCGTTTCACGGTGTTAGCAGTTTTTTTCCCGAAGCGACGGGAGATGGAAACGAAGGAGTTTCGGAACTGATTCAGAGAAGGGAATTTTTGAATCAGATTCTAAGTTTTTCGGTTTTGGGACTCGCGGGAGGGTTGACCGGGATCGGGTTTTATCAGGCTCATAAAAAGTTGAAGGTGATTTCCGTGGATGTATTGGAGAAGAATCTTCATTCTTCCTTGGAAGGTTTTAAGATCGTGCAGATCTCCGACATTCATATCGGGCCGACGATCAAAAAGGAATTTTTGGAATCCGTCGTAAAAGCGGTAAACGAATTGGAACCGGATCTCATCGCGATCACGGGCGATCTCGTGGACGGACCGGTGAGCAAACTCGGACATCATATCACTCCGTTAGCCGATCTTAAATCCAAACACGGAACTTTTTTTGTGACCGGAAATCATGAATACTATTCCGGCGCGCTTTCCTGGATTCGTGAATTGAAAGGTCACGGAATTCAAGTTTTGTTAAACGAACACAAAATCCTGAAACACGGAAACGCCAATCTGACTCTTGCGGGTGTGACCGATCTCAAAGCGGGAACGATCATCGAGGAACATACGACGGATCCTCACAAGGCGATGAGGGGAGGGGAGAATGGGGATTACAAAATTCTTCTGGCGCATCAACCCAACAGCATTTTTGAAAGTACGAAAGCGGGTTTCGATCTACAGCTCTCCGGTCATACGCACGGAGGTCAGTATTTTCCCGGAAATCTTCTGATCTATCTCGCGCAGAAATTTGTCGCGGGACTTCACAGACACGAATCCACTTGGATTTATGTAAGCCGCGGAACCGGATATTGGGGACCGCCTCTTCGTTTGGGAGCTCCATCCGAAATCAGCGTCATTCAATTGAGAAAAGAATCTTAAGAATTCGGTTCCAACTCGAATGAGGATCTTTCGTAAAACTCGAAAAAGTAGGAACTTCTTCGATCTTACTCTGAGGGCGGACTTGAAGTCCGTTTTCAAGAAGTTTTTTGTCGGGACGGTTTGTCGGAACAAACGATTCCCCGAGAAAAACGAGGAGTTCCCGCAAAAAAGCCCGTTTTTTAGAAGATTCTAAAATGTAGGAACTCCCAAAAAAAGAAAAGACGGGAAAGGATTCTCTAAGAGCGCCTTTTCCGGGGCCATCGAAAAACCGATAAACTAAGAAAGGACTTAGGATGGAGGACAAACGATGGTCCTTTTCGGAACCAATCGAATCACGATCGCGATAGGAATGATTCTTCTGATTTTTTTTACCGTTTTCGACTGCGGAAAGAAAAACAAGGCAACCCCGAAGAAAGAAAATTCCAAGACGGCCTCGTCCAAAAAAAACGAACTCGAATTAGAGCCGGAGCTGAAGGAAAGAAAATACTTTCAGGAAGACGCGCTCGGTCAGCCCAAAAAATATTCGGAACCCGAAGAACGTTCGGAAGAACCCGAGCGATACGAACCCAAAAGAAAAGAAAAAAAATCGGCCTCGTCCTATCTCGGATCTTCGCAGGGATGCAAAGAAGGGGACTGCAAAAACGGAACCGGAATCTACGTCTACGGATCCGGAGAAGTATATTCCGGTTCGTTCAAAAATGATAAGCGACATGGAAACGGAAACATCGTCTACAAGGACGGGGACAGGTTCAGCGGAAATTTTCAAAACGATAAGAAGTCCGGAATCGGAACCTATAAATTCGCGAGCGGCGCAGTCTTTAGCGGAAGGTTTTACGAAGACGGGGAAAGCGCCGAAGGTTTTTTAACCGTGGGAAAAAAGAAAAGAGAATGTTCCATCATCCGAAATCAGATGAATTGCAGAAAATAATTTTGGCGTTTCCTCGCGCGATCCGATTTTGATAAAAGCGCTCGGACCGGGCTCTCCACTCCAGTCAAAAAATTGAAAAGCGAAATTTTAAGAGAAGAGAAAACCCGAAAAGCAATTTTTTGACTCCGTGTCGATCCACTAACGCGAGAAGATCGGACGAACCCGAACAGTTGACAAAAAAAGATCGACTTCGATTTCGACTAACGTTCATTTTCTAAAAATAAAACTCATCCTTACGGCGTGTTCCAAAGCCTTATTTTATTTTCTCGGGAAGATCAAGCTTCAAGGTTCTGTCCCGGTTTCGGAACGGTTCTAATTAACCATGAGAGTTGAATCGAACGTTCGAACATTGCGGATTCTTTTAGAGAAAGAAAAAGTCTCTGCTTCGAAAAAAATCGTAAAATCGAATTTTCTTACCCGGAAAATATTTTCGATACAATCCGGATCGTTTTAAAATGGAAGCAGGTTTTATATTCCAAAGGCTGGTTCAAAAACCGGAAATGTAGGAACTCACACATTCATAGAAAATCTGAAGAAGTCCGAAATTTTACGAAAAGAACCCGATCTCGCTTCTCGCTAAGTTTGCGGGGAACTCGCAGATCCTCAATTTATGAGGAGACTTTTACTTTTTTTTCCGAGTTTGCGCGTTCCGAATCGAAAAAAGAAAATCCTGGAATCAATTTCCTTGTTTTCTAAGTTCCGTCACCTGATCAAAGCCGATTCCCCAGTTGTCCGTCTCCACCTCATCGATGATGACGAAAGTAGTCTTAGGATTTTTGCCGAGGACGTCCTTCAAAAGTTGGGTCGCGCCCGCGATCAGTTGCGCCTTTTGTTCCTTGGTCGTTCCTTCCTTTGTGATCCGAATGTTGACATAGGGCATAAGTGCCTCCTCCGGGGTTGTTTTTTATAAAAGGGAATCGGTTCTTAGACTGTGGTTTTCCCTTCAAGGAAGAAGATAATTCACGGCGCCGGCTTCGATAAAAAAACGAGGGACCGAGACTAAAATGATAAGCGAAATCAAAATTAGAACAAAGTAATACTTTAAATTCTTCCGCCAAGATTCGGCATCCGATCGAAAGATTAAAAGCCAGAGAAAGATCCAAGAAGGGTAGAAGAGATGAACGAATACTCTCGTTGTATCGTATGTAAAAAAAGTAACAAGAAGAGAAATTCCGAAAGGAATCAAAATCAAAAGCTTCTTTCGATACAACCTCTCCAAAAAAAAGACGAGATTTCCAAAGAAGAAAGAAAAAAGAGCCAGGTGGGGAACCGTCGTGTTGATCTCGATCCATTTCGAAAAAGATTCGTTTTTGATCGTAGAAAAACGGGAATCCTCAAAAGGAATTCCCTTGAGAGAAAAAAGGAGCAAAGAAAGAATCCTTGCGAAGAGCAACGTCCCGAGGACTAACCCGATGGTGCGGACTTCGATCTTTTTTTCCGAGATGCACTGAATTAAAACCAACATACAAACGATGATGCTGAACTGATAGAAATGATTCCAAGCGCCTAACAAGAGAACAACGAACAAGGCTCCGAACCAGAGCCGATTCTTAGGCACTCGATCCAGAAGGATCAAAGTCGAAGCCGAAAAAAAATAGGTAAGATGATCCGAAAATCCGATCCAAACCTTCTGAATCAAAATGAGAGGTGAAAGTAAAACAAAAAGTCCGATAAACGCGCCCGCAAGCCAACCGAACTCAAAGGCAAAAGTAAAAACCAGCAGAAGCGTCGCCGCGATTTGTATATCGTTGCAAAGCCTGGCAAACTGCGCCGGGGTCAAATCTGCATTCAGTTTGAATAACAGATATGGAAACAAAAACGAATCGGACTGATGCTTCGGTGAAAGATCGGATTTCGAAAGCCAGTAAAACCCCGTGTTGTAAACCCTTGCTTCCTCTTTGGACTGATACAAATAAGACGCGCCTTCTCTTAAAACAAAGTAGAAGACGATGACAAGGAGCAAACACGGGAGGATTTTTTTCACGATAGGGAATGTGTAGAGGAGATTGGTCGGGGTGTCAAGGAATTGGGGGGGAGCGGGCGGTTCCTCGCTTCCGCTCGGACCGGGCTCTTTCGCTTCTGTAATGTTATTGGATATTTTTCAAAAAGAGGTTCGTTTTTCTTTGCATTCGATAACTTGACCCAGCCTCGATCCTTATCGCTTTTTTGTTAGATAAAAGATCCGTTGAGTTCAACGAGTGGAGTGGGGACTGCAAGATTGTAGGTTTTAATTTTCTATGCTTCGTTCCATTTTTAATACCTTACTGATTTTGCATCTCTTAGCGTTTTCGGCTAACTCTGCTTTCGCGGTTTCTTTCATTATATATATTACTCGTTTCTTCATTGCAAGGCCAACTTCAATGCCATTTGCTGATAATAACTTTAGCTTGTTCAGAGATATTTTGCCATTCGGGATCATCTAAGATTTCTCTATCCGTTTCTTTTTCCACGTAACTATTTAAGCGATTTCTTAACTTAGAGAGTTCTAAAATTATATCCGAAGAAATTCCAGATTCAGAGGCAAGATGATCGATAAATCTATCAAAGCCGTAATCATCAAAAAGAGTGCAAATTACTTCATTGTAAGAAGATACGAGGTCTGTATTATTATTTTCATTTAACCATAATTTCCTCTGCATATCTAGATCAGATATTTCAATTATTAAGTCATATATATTCTTGCTTATCAAATCCATAAAATTTAAAATTTAGGCATTTTGCTTAGATCAAATTGATTTAATGGTATATGAGCTTCTGTTAATTTACCGATAACGTCCTAAAATTTTCGCAGATTTAAGAATGAATGAGAAGGCTCTCCTTGCCGATTGAGTTTGTAGCGATCAAATTCAAAAAAAGGAGAACCCCCCAATGAGGGCAGAAGAAGAAAAAGCGCACCTGAAAGTAATCCAGGTGGATGAGACCCAGCTCAAGAAAGACTTGAGCGAACTCGTAAGAGGCTCAGTGGAAGAAACGCTGAACGCTCTCTTAGATGAGGAAGCGGATAAACTCTGCAAAGCCTCAAGGTATGAGAGAAACCCGGATCGAGTAGATACAAGAGCGGGTTCGTATAATAGAAACTTCGAAACAAAAGCCGGAAAAGTAAAGTTAAAAGTTCCGAAACTTAGAACAATTCCGTTTGAGTCGGCGATCATCGATCGATACAAACGAAGGGAGAGTTCGGTAGAAGAAGCTCTCATGGAGATGTATCTCGCTGGAGTTTCTGTTCGGAGAGTCGAGGATATCACCGAGAGCC
>NZ_NPDU01000071.1:5000-22419 GCF_002811985.1 Leptospira adleri | reverse complement strand
TCCAAGAGGAGGACTTCGCTCCCGTCCTCTTTTTTGATCTTCATCTCCCTGCTCTCCGCCGGTCGGAAGTCCGCCGGAGCCGCAGCCATAATCAAAATCGTACCCTCACAAATTTCAGAGAGCACCGCATCTCTCATTTCTAAAGTAGTTTCAACGCCAATCTTCTTGGAACCTTTGGGATTCTTATATTCGTCCATAACCTGACCGTGAATATAAGTCACGTTTTTGACCCAATTCCCGATCGCCTCGGCAATATGAAATCCCATCTTTCCGGAAGAAGCGTTCGAAATATAACGAACCGGGTCGATCCATTCTCTCGTGGGACCCGAGGTAACGACGGCTTTCGAAAAATTCATTCTTTGACTTCTCTTTCTTTATCTAAGAATTTCTTTTATATTCATCAACGATCATCTTTTGAATCACCGAGATTTCGGCTAATTTTCCATATCCTTCATCACCGCAAACGACGACGCCGTTGGCGGGATCCGCCAAAATAACTCCGTCTTCCGAAAGGCGTCTTAAATTTCTCTGAACGGAAGGATGAGCGTACATAAAAGGATTCATCGCGGGAGCGACGATCACAGGACAATTCGCGGCTAAATAAGTTGAGGTTACAAGATCGTCCGCAATTCCGTTTGCCATCTTACCTATGATGTTCGCTGTCGCAGGAACCACCGCCATGACCGAAGCGGAATTCTTAGCGTCAATGTGAGCCATACCTTCTTCGTATTCGTCGACCCTAACCTTTTTACCAGTCAAAGCCTCAAAGGTAATCGGACCGATAAATTCCGTCGCGTGAGAAGTCATAATCACAGTGACGGGAAAACCTTCCTTAGTAAGGTTTCTCACGAGCTCACAGGTCTTGTAAGCAGCAATACTTCCTGAAACCGCAATCAATATTTCTTTTCCAGGATTGGCCATTTTGATTTTCCGTATTCTACTTAGATTTAGACTGAGCCTTATTACTTAGGCTTCCTCTGGTAAAACGAACCGAAAGAATTTTATTCCCTTCCATCTTTTCAACGGTAAGAGTTCCGGACTGAAGAGAAATTGTAGAACCTTCCTGAGGCATGTCTTCCAATCTTCCGAGAATAAAACCCGCGATCGTTCGGATATCGCTGATTTCTTCGTCTTGAACTCCGACCAGGATTTCCTTGAGATCGTCCAATTCTGCCTCTCCGTCGATCGCAAAACTGTCCGAATGCTGAGACGGAAACGGATCCGTTTCATGATCGTCGGTTTCGTCTCTGATCTGTCCGAAAATTTCCTCGATGATATCCTCCAAAGTCAACAAACCGGAAACACCGCCGTATTCGTCGATGACGATCGCCATGTGCTGTTTGTTTTCTCTCAACTTCTGCATCACTTTTTCGATCGAAAGACCTTCCGGAACGAAGATCGGAGGTTGCATAATCGCTGTGACTTTTTCTTTTCTTCCTTTTTTGGAATTGGAAAGCCAAGTAAGATAAGTCTGAACGTGAATGATTCCGATGATCTTATCCGTGTTCCCTTCGTAGATCGGATATCTTGAAAAATGATGTTCCGCGATGATCGAAATCAAAGAATCCATCGTAGTTTCATGGGGGATTCCGATGATGCTCAGACGGTGGGTCATCACGTCCTTTGCCTGATGTTCGGAAAACTGAAACGTATTCTGGATGATCTGAAATTCTTCCTGATCGATCTTTCCCTGTTTATTCTGTTCTTCGATGATGATCATCAATTCTTCGGGAGAATGCATCATTCTACTTTTATTCTCTTGGATTCCCATCAGCTTGAGAAGAAAAGAAGTCAGCGCGTTTAAGAAAAACGTAATCGGATAAAACGTATAATAAAAGAAGAATAGAGGAATGCTGATAAAGAGCGCGATCTTTTCCGTATTCTGAATCGCAATCGTTTTCGGAAGAAGTTCTCCCAAAAGAATATGCAAAAAAGTGATAATCGTGAACGAAACAGTAATCGCCAAACCGTGAATCGTTGCTTCATTCGTGGAATAACCGAACATCTCCAAGATAAAGGTCAGCCATCTCGAAACATATCCCTCGCCGACCCAACCTAACAGAAGACTGGCGACCGTAATTCCGACCTGACAAACGGACAACATATCGTTGAGCTTTTGTGCGGCCCTTTTTGTAATCAGCGCGAGAGGGCGGTTCTCCTTGATCAATTCTTCCAAACGGGAAGGACGAATCGAAACCAAAGCAAATTCAGCGGATACGAAAAATCCGTTCGCAAATATTAAGAGAATGATGATGAAAAAGCCGATTAGTTCCATGTTTGGAGAATAGAGATTAGAGCGGATCTAAGATGATTTGATTTTAGAATGAGCCGTGTTTCGGAAGAAAAGGAACGGAAAGTCGATATCGTTGGAATGTAGAACTGACTACCTTCGGGGTCCATGTGAGTTTACTGGATAGAGTCCTTAGATTGGCGAAAAATGTCGATCGTTTAAAAGAAAAAAAACCGTACATTTTTTTATAATCAACGTTTATAAAAAGAGATAAAATAAGTTTCGCTCGGTCTATTCGATATGTTTGCGAATTCGAATTCCGCGAAAAGACGCTTCCGGTTCGTTCGTTTCTTGAGCAAGTTTTTCCAAAAGGTTTATGTCCGATTCCGAATTCAAATCCAAGGACTTGATATAATACATACGGTGAACGCCTGAATTGATCCAGAAAGAAACCCAATCCAAAAAATCTTCGGATCTTCCCTTCCAACCGTTTCCGCTCAAAGAATCCCTCGTAAAGATCAATCTCTGAGGCGTATTTCTAAAATCGTAACGACGGTGTAATCTCGAAAAACGAACCTGATCCTCTCCGCAGTTCCAAGCGTATTCGTTCAAACTTTCGGGAGAATTACCGTCCACTTTTAAATTCCACACCATCATAGAATGACTTCCGGTTAAAAGTTTATTCCCTTCGAAATAAGCGGAACCGATCTTTTCGAAGTTCGGTTTAACGGGAGAATCTCCGCTCCTACAATCCCCGACGTATACTCTTTCGATCTTCGGATTGTCTTCCTTCTTGCTGAATTTGGTAAACAATCGAAAATCGATGTCCGGAAATTCTTTCTTGAGATAATCGAAAGATTCCATCCCGGCGACGTTGAGATAAATCTGCATGCTGTCGTTTTTGGAAGAAGATTCCACCAGAGATTTTAACACCGTTTGTACGGTGAAGGAAGAAGCGGACTCGGAAGGAATTTCTTTCAGATCCAATTCCTGAGAATCTGCGGACTTCCAAAAAATGTATGTCCTTTTATCCCTTACAAAAACGCTCAAAACGGGAATATGGGATCTTTTGATTTCTTGATTTCGAAACGGATCGAACTCTTCCAATAGACGCGCAACTTCCGATCTTCGGATCTCGGATCTACTCGAAGTTAGATGTTCTTTAGGACCGGGATAAAATCCTCGGAAGGAGGAGATTCTTCTGCTTGTATCGATGATGGAGACTAACGTGTTCGGATATGCGTTGTTCCCCATCACTTCCTTTTGTTCCAATCTTGATAAGAATCCGAGAAGTTCGATCGTGTGACCGTGCGTGATATAATAATTGATCGCGGCGTCCGTAAACTCTCTTACTCCGTAAACAGCCGGAAGATAGTTTTTCAACTGCAAAAGCATATCGTCCGGTCTTCTTTGAATCGTAATCGCGATCGCTTGATCCAATGCGCTCTTTACGGTTTTCAGGGATCTCGATTCTTTATGGGAATAAAAAAGCCCCGTCAATCGGATCCATTCTTCCGTATAAACCGGATCCGCCGATTTTAGAATTCCGTATGCTTTCGTAAATTCGATGATCGCTTTTCTAAGATCGTTCTTCTTATAATGGATAAAACCGTTCAAAAGCGTGGAAGAATATTCCACTCTCTTCCATCCTTTGCTCTGCGCAAGAAACGTAATCTCAGTCGCCATCTTTCCCGCAACTTCCGGTTCGTCGTTCATAAGAATCTGAATGATTCTCAAACGGGTAAACAAATCGTCTTCGGTTAAATTCTTCGGAGTGGAAACGGACTTGAGCGCGTCGACCGCTTTGAAAGAACTCTTCGTTCTCCATATCGCCATCGAAATCAAATCCCTCGCGCTGTTGATGGAAATCGGCTCGCCCAAAAACGGATTGAGGATCGTCGAAGACCATTCTAAAAAATCAAGATTGAGATAATAATCCAGAGACTTCTTATAATCCTGATTGAGATATGCGATGGTACCTAACTTTAAATAAAGATGGTTTTTATAAGGAGTTCTCAAGTCGGGATGATATTTAAGAATATAATCCAAAACCTTTTCGGCGGAAACGAGATCTCCTCCGATCAAATAGTAGTAAGCCAATTTTTCATAGGAGTAACCGATGATTCTCCCGCTTAAATTTTCGGAGATGATGAGAATTTTTTGAAAATGAACCGCTTCTTTCGAAAGACCCAATTCCGCGAGTTGATCCGCGATATTGAAGATAAAATTGCTTAGAAAAGGAATGTATTTCAACTCAGGATCTTCCAAAAACGGGGCCAGAGTTCGATTTAAATTCAGATATTCCCTTTCATGAGACTTTGCCTCCGACTTAAAATCCTCGAGATATTTTTTCAGACGCAGAGTTTTACAAAGAGAATAGAATACGTTCTTACGGGAACATTTCAGATTATCGGGCGACTTTTTCTCGAATACGGAAGAATCGAAACCTTCCGCAAGTTCTTTCAGATACGGATTTTTTTCGTTCTTCGCAAATTGTGTGAGAAGATTCCGGGAAGAATCCTTAGAATTAAAATTTAATTCTTTTAGAATTCTTAATAAAATTCCACCGAGAACCAATTCCGGCTCCGCGTTCGTAGCGAGCTTTAAAATCGATTCATAACGCCTAACGTCTTTGTTGAGAATATAATATTCTCCGGCGTAAAAAAGAAAATCAGTTTTTTCTAATAGACTTAGAGTGTCAGGGAAGGAAGTAATCTCGGAGCTGGATTGAAAAACGGTTCTTCCGTTGAGATTGAATGAAAAACCGTCCGAACTCTTAGCCCATCCGAATTCTTGTTTTGACTGAGCCGCGATCGAATGAAAAGCGATAAAACTCAAAACAAAACAAATACAGAATTTAGAAGAAAGCAGCTTCAATGTAAATCAGACTGAAACGCCTTCTCTTTTTAAATCGCGCTTCATAAGGTCTTTCACAACTTCTTTCGGATTCTTACCTTCGTAAAGCATTTTATAGACTTCGTTTGTGATCGCCATTTCAATGCCTAACTTTTGAGAAAGTTCGTATGCGCTCTGAGTCGTCTTCACACCTTCGGCGACTTCGTTCATACTGGAAAGAATTTGTTCGAGTGTTTCTCCTTTGCCTAAACGAAATCCCACCGTACGATTTCGAGATTGTTCTCCGCAACAAGTGAGAATCAAATCCCCCATTCCGGAAGGTCCGAGGAAAGTCATCGGATCCGCTCCCAACTTCAAACCTATCTTTGTGATCTCGTTCAATCCTCTTGTAATCAACGCGGCTCGAGTATTTTGTCCAAAGCCGAGACCGTCGCTCACTCCTGCGGCAAGCGCGATCACGTTTTTCAAGGAACCGCCGACTTCAACGCCGACGACGTCCGGGGTCCAATACGTTCTAAAATATAAGAAGCTAAAGATTTCCTGCACCTTACGCGCAGTGGCTTCGTTCTTCGAAGCGATGCTCACGATCGTAGGAACCTTTTGAATGATTTCTTTAGCGAAAGACGGTCCTGAAAGATAAGAAAGATAGGCGTGATATTTTCCGGGAAGTTCCGATTCGAAAATTTCGGAAACAAGACGTAAGGTTCCGTTTTCGATTCCCTTACTCGCGGAAACGATAGGTACTTTTTCGGGAAGATACTCTTTGATTTCCCGCAAAATTTCCGTAAGCGCATGGGAAGGAGGAGAGGAAACGATCATGTCTTTTCCCTGAACGACCGCTTTGAGATCCTTGCTCGCCACCAGTTTTTCAGGAAGAATAAAAGTGGGAAGGTGTTTGTTATTGATATGATCTCGGTTGATGCTTTCGACCTGAGAATCGCTTCTGCACCAGAGAGTAACGTCGTAACCCTTATCAGCCAGTAAACTTCCCAAGGCAGTTCCAAAACTTCCCGATCCGATGACTCCGATTTTCATGAAAGCTCCTCAATCTCTATATCAAATCGAAAAAAATTCTTTCCCCGATAGGTTCTCAAGAATCAATCCCGACTTGGAATCAATAATTTAGTTTACTCTTCTTTACCCGCAAACTATTTTTGATCTCCCATGCTCAATTTGAGGAAACTCATAGGCTTTAACCCACTCGATCTTTTTACCGGATTTTCTTTGGAAAAAGAAAATCAAAAGAGCAATTATAAAATCACTCTCAAACTGCATTCTTTAAATAAAATTTTAAAAAAGAAAATTTTAGAATCGCAGGACCAACTCGAATCCCTCGAATTCGATTCCGGAAACGGAGTTCTCATTTTAACCGGACATTTTTCGATCAAAGGTTTGTTCTGGTCGAAATTCTTAAAAACGGATTCAGTCGATTACAACGTTACTCTCACACCGGTCCGCGTAGTTCAAAATCAAGTTCGTCTTCAAATTCAATCGTTTCGTCTTTTCAGTCATACGCCGAGAAAGATAGATCCGATTCGTATCTTTTCAAAAATATTTCAGTTTCATAGAAGACTCATTTTAGAAACAATCGTGGAAGAGATTCCGGAGATTCTTAGGCTGACCGGGATTCGCAACGTGATTACCGTCAACATGGACACGTTTCTTTCGGAGATTCCCGACCTAGCGGGAAAAATTACGATCCAAAAGGTGATCCCTGAAAAAGGAAACGTCTTCTTGTTTGTAAAATCGGGAACGATTCTTAAACCGCTTTTGGATTTTTTTGGCCCTGAATATATAAGAATCGAACCGATTTCCGAAAATGAGGATTCCCTTCTTCTCCTGTGGAGAGACTAATCATTAGAAAGGTTGGACATTTCACAACCCGTTCCTAAACTGAGTGTACCGGGTTCTCTTTTTGTTAAGAGACTGTAGCGAAAAAGAGACGGTACAATCTCTGGATCGATAGAAATGAAAATCATTTACCTGACAGATATCCACGACGGGCTTCGCGGCTTGAAGGAAATTCTTCAGCAAACCACCGCCGATCTATATCTCTTTTCCGGAGACATCATCTACAAAGCATTTTTTAGCACGGATCGAATCATAGAATTTTGTACGATTCAAGAAGAGATGTATCGTATCTCCCAAGATCAAAAAGAGGAAATCAACGCGTATGATTATGCGACAAGAGCGATTCGATTTCCCGAAAAATATCCCGCGGACATCGTAGAAAAATCCAAAGAATACAGAACTCTCTTTCATCAAGCTGCGAAGACGATGAAGGAAAAATACGAACTCATCGAAATCATCATTCAAAAATACGCGACGGCTCCTGTGAGAGTTCTTCCGGGCAACTACGATATCGATCTGCAATACAGCGCTCTTTATGAAAGGGACATTCATAGAAAGACCTTCGAACAAGACGGTTATAAATTTGCAGGCTACGGCGGAGCTCCGATTCTTACTTCCGGAATTCCTGAAAAGTTAGCGGTGAAGTTCCACGAATACAATCGAAACGGAAAGAGCTACAGCGAACCGGAAGATTTTTTCAAAGAGGAACAACCGGACGTGGTCGTGATCCACAACCCTCCTTACGGTTTTTTGGATAAGATTCCGAATTACGGAAACGTAGGCTCACAGGGAATACGAAGATTCTTAGACGACTATTCTCCCGCGCTGGTCGTTTCCGGTCACGTTCACGAAGACCAAGGGATCGTTAAAAAAGGAAAGACCGTATTCTTAAATCCTTCCAACTTCGGGGCCGTAGATTCCGTCTTCGGTTTTCAACCGGGCGGTTTTTTCTCGGAAATATTTTTAGAAAATGGGCTTGTAGAAACCGTAAAATTGAATAGACTGGTGGACCACAAAATTCGCCTGTTAATGGAAGTAGATTGCAAAGGGAATTCTCCCGAGGTTAAATTTGTAAGTCAGGATTCGGAGGTGTCGGCGGATGATTTTGTGAGAATCTAAAATGACGATCCCAACTTTTAAAAACAATCCTACCATTCAAAAATTTACCGGACTCAAAAGGTATTTCCGCTCTCACGAAACTCATATCTCCAGAGAAAGAATCGAAGACTTTAAAAAATTCTCCAAATTGATCAATTACGGCGGCGACATCGTCGCATTCGATATTTTAGGATCCCTCAACTTCGGCCAAGCTACCGCGGAATCCGATACCGATATTGTGATGTACACTCGATGCGAAAACACAAAGATGGGCGAGTGCGGAATGGAAGACTGTTATAAGATCGCTTTATTTAAACATTTGTTTATGAATCTTGTCACATACGAACACAGCAGAGATGCGTATAAACTGGAAATCGTGGATTGTATCAATCTCAATCAGCTGGAAGCGGATATTCGAGCGGGACAATCGGATTCGGAATTAGTGATACGATTTTGTTTTTATCGTTCCATTTGTAGAGGAGTGAATCGAAAACTTCTTAGAAAGTATGAAAAAGAAATCGGAGAAAACATTCCTCTCAGCGAATCTCTCGCAGAATCCATCGAAAATTGTTTTAACGGGATCGTTCAGACTTCGCAGCATACGTATTCTTTTCATAAGTATTCGCACCGATTGCAGGATAAGGGAATCGGGCTTTCTCCGGGTATGGCGGCGAAAATTAAGGATTATCTAAAACAATGATCGGTTTTTTTACCGTTATGCTCTGCTTGGGAGTGGCCGCGATTTTTTTCCACCTTCTTCATTCCGTGGACACAAAACGAATCGACAAAGCTGAGAAAAAAAGGGATCTAGAAAACGGAGTTTCAAGAGAATACGGAGATCCTAAAAAAGTTTACGGAAAAAACTGGGATTCGAATCTTCCCAAACCGAGGATTTGTCCGGTCTGCGGAAAATACTTGCAAAAAACGGAATATTTATACGCCATCATTTCGGAACCTTCTTCTCCCGGAATCAAAAGACACGCGAGAATCTACGGCTGCAGATATTGTTATCTCGGCTTAGGCGAAGAATCCGCGGCAGAAAAACAAAACGCCGATCCTCAAAGTCAGGATCCGGAATGGACTCCGACACAAGTAAAGGATGAAGAACTCGGTCTCTAAATCTGAAAATACGAACGGAATCTCGGCGCTTCTCTCTCCGGTTACCGTGATCAAAGGAATCGGACCTTCGAAGGCGGGCGCGCTCGCGTCCATCGGCATTCATACTCTTCAGGATCTGCTTAACTTTTTTCCGAGAAGATATCTGGATCGAAATCTAACGGACAACGTTCTCCTTAAAACGGGAGAAACCGTGACCCTGATCTTGGAAGTCGTGGACGCATATCTCGCCCACGGAAAAAAATCCAGGCTCGTCGTCGGCGCCAAGACAAGAAACAATGAAAGAATCTCCCTGGTTTTTTTCCGCGGCGTAAATTTTTTTCAAAGAATTTTTCAACCGGGAACAACGGTTGTGGCAACGGGAAAGTTGGAATTCTTCCGAGGCTTTCAACTCATTCATCCTGACTATGAAATTCTTACGAGTGCGATCAAACCTACTTACACGGTAACCTCTTCGACTTCCAAAAAAAAAGAAGGCGTCAAAGAAGCGGAGGAAGAACCCGCGGAACTCCCGGAGATGATCCACGCTGGAAGAATCATTCCCTTGTATCCTTCGGGAGAGGCTCTGAAATCGGAAGGATTGGATTCGAGAGGATTCCGGAAAATTCTTTATCTCGCTTTGGAAACCTTGAAGGGTAAAATTCCCGAAATTCTTCCCAAACAAATCATGGTCAAAAGAGAACTCGTTGCAAGAGAAGAATCGTATCGTGAGATTCATTTTCCAACCGACGAAAACGCTCTAGAAAAGGCGAGATACAGACTTAAATACGAGGAATTGTTCTACTTCAATCTTCTTATCGAACACAAAAAGAAAGAAAGGGAAAAGATCAAACGGATTCTTTGGCCTTTGCCGGATTCAAAAACCGCTTTGACGGTTCGCAAAAATCTCCCCTTTCAACTGACCGAAGATCAGGAAAACGCGATTCAAAAAATCGGTGAATTGACCGCGAGAGAACAACCCGCCGCCGTTCTATTACAAGGCGACGTCGGTTCGGGGAAAACGTTAGTCGCTCTTTTGACCGCCCTTCGTTATTTGGACAATCAGATTCAAGTCTGTATGGTCGCGCCCACGGAAATTCTAGCGAGACAACACTACCAAACGATTCTAGGATTTTTAGGGAATATGCCTTTTTTGGGAATAGAACTTCTTGTAGGAAAGGAACCTAAAAAAAATCGCTACGAAAAACTTTATCGAATCAAAAAAGGAGACACGTTATTCGTCATTGGAACGCACAGCGTGTTTCAGGAAGACGTAGAATTCTTAGATCTAGGACTTGTAATCATCGACGAGCAACACAAGTTCGGCGTGGACCAAAGGGAGGCCCTTCGTTCCAAGGGAAAGAATCCGGATATTCTCGCGATGACGGCGACTCCGATTCCTAGAACTCTTTGTCTTACCCTCTACGGGGATTTGGATTTACTTACCATCAAATCCAAACCCAAAGGAAGAATGCCGATCCAAACAAAATGGTTTCAAGAAGACAGAAGGGACGGAATCTATAAATCCATCCGCAAATACGTTTCTGCGGGAAGACAGTGTTATATCGTCTATCCTTTGGTGGAAGAATCGGAAAAGGTCGATCTCAAATCCTGTATCGAGGCTTACGAACAACTCAAACACGAAATTTTTCCCGATTTTCAAGTTGGACTCGTTCACGGCAAAATGGAAACCGAAGAAAAAGATCGGGTCATGAAAGAATTTTCCAAAAATAGAATCCAGATCCTCGTGTCAACGACGGTCATCGAAGTGGGAATCGACGTTCCGAATTCTACAGTTATGATGATCGAACACGCCGATCGATTCGGTATTTCGCAACTTCATCAGCTCAGAGGTCGAGTTGGGCGGGGGGATCAGGAAAGTTTTTGTATTTTGATGACGGATTCTAAGGTTACGGACGATGCAAAAGTGAGACTTGAAGCGATGGTGAACTTATCGGACGGATTCGCGTTATCCGAAATCGACCTTCAACTCCGCGGCCCCGGAGAATTGTTGGGAGTTCGTCAGAGCGGTCTTCCTGATTTCAGAATCGCGGACCTGAGAGAAGATTCTAAACTGATCGAATTGACGAGAGAAGACGCTACGTTGTTCGGAAATCCCGGAGATTTGGAAAAGGAAGAAATTCGAGGAAGATTCAGCGAAGGGAGATTGTTATTCTCGAACTGAAAAGCGACAGACGACCTTAGATCGTCTGTCATTGGAAAATTCTTTTTAGTAAACATACCAGAGAACGTATTCTCTCGGTTCTAAGTTACAATTGAACCCGCCGATATCGACCGTAAGAACGTTGATCAAAAGAGCCGAGTTCGAACAATTATCGACGTCCACTTTTTTGTAGTAACGATCTTCGTCCACCTTTGCCAACTGCGGAGAGATGACTGCAATCACCGCGGAAGAATCGGGCACAGCCACGGCTCCTATCAATGCACTCGTTAGAATTTGATTCTTCGCTTCGGTTCCGGAAACCGTATCCGGAATGGAAAATCCGATAGAATCAAAAAGGTAACAATTCGTAAGCAAGAGAAAAGGAATCAAGGAAGTGATGAACCACTTTTTCATTGGAAAGAATCTCCCTGAATTTTTTTTCCTAAAAACCATATCCTAAGTTATAAGCATAGCGTTTTCCAGAATGAACAACCGACAATACGGAAAGAACAAAGATTCGCTGATCAATTTTTGGACGGAACTCCGGATAAATCTCCCGAGTTTTACCGCTCGCGATTCTTACGGAACTCAAACGAACTCCGTAAAGTATCGATTCATAGGAGTTCCTACAAAAGACAACAAGAGTCCTTTAAAGAAGGAGGACTCTTCCGTTCGAAATTTGGACGGAACTCCGGATAAAATCCCATCACAAAGACAATTTTCCATTTTTTCACGCGCAAAAACCCATTGCAGAGAGGCCCAAATTTTTCATTCTGACAACTATCTATGAAAATTCTAATCTCCATCTTTGCGATCTTAGTTATACAAAATCCTCTCTTTTCTCAAAACGTAAATCTTTCGGGCGTTCCCAACGAATCGTATGTCCTCGGAGATTTTAAGCAAGAAGCCGCCTTAATATCCTATTCCAATCCCGGGGAATCTCGAATTCATTATCTGAGAAAAGACGTTTTAGAAAAACTCTCAGAACTCTTTCAATCGTATCAAAGGGAAAATCCGGAGGAAAAACAAAAACCGTTTATCGTATCCGCGTTTCGCTCCTTTAAGGATCAAAAAGGAATCTGGGAGGAAAAATATACGGGCAAAAGAAAAATGAGAGCGGCCGTCCAAGGAAAAACACCGCAAGAAATTATTTCCTTAATTTTAGAATTCTCCAGCGCGCCTGGGACTTCCAGACATCACTGGGGAACGGACGTCGATCTCAACGCATTAGAAAATTCTTATTTTGAAAAAGGGGGAAGAGGAGAAAAATTCTATCTCTGGATGCAAAAAAACGCAAAACGTTTCGGTTTCTGCCAACCCTATTCGCCCAAAAATTCCAGAGGGAACAAAGGTTATAACGAGGAAAAATGGCATTGGTCTTACGCTCCCGTTGCGAACAAATTGCAGGAAGAATGGGTGCACCTCTTCAAAGAAGGAAAAATTCAGTTTAAAGGAAAATTTTCAGGAGGAGAATTTTTAGAAACTCTCCCTCTGGAATACGTGACTTCCGTGAACCCTGAGTGTAAAACGATCCGTTGATCAATCAGGCAGGATTCCGATAAACATCCCACATCGTCTTGAGAAGAGTTTTCGCATCGCTGTATTCAGGAGTCCACTTTAACAGCTGTTTTGCGACGCTCGAAGAAGCAAGCAACTCGGCAGGATCACCGGCTCTTCTTCCGGAAATCCGATGAGGGATCGGTTTTCCGACCACCTCTTCCGCCAGACGGATCATTTCCAAAACGGAATATCCTTTTTCAGATCCTAAATTCACCGTGAGGGATTTTTTTTCAGAATCCAAATACTCCAGACTCAAAACATGGGCTTTTGCAAGGTCGCTAACGTGAATATAATCTCGAATACAACTTCCGTCCGGAGTTTCATAATCCGTACCGAAAACTTCAAAATCCTTTCGCATTCCCGAAGCGGCTTCCATAATGATAGGAAGAAGATTTGCGGGAGTTCTTTCCAAACCTTTGACTCTTCCTTTCGGATCGTAGCCTGCCGCATTAAAATAACGTAATGCTGCAAAACGAAAACCTTTGAGAGAATCGAACCATCTTAGATTTTCTTCGATCGCCAACTTCGTATAACCGTAATAATTTTCCGGATGAAGGGGATGTTTTTCATCCACAGGAAGATATTTCGGCGCTCCATAGACCGCCGCGGAAGAAGAAAAGATAAAGCGTTTTGTCCCCGCCTTTTCCATAAAGGTGAGAAGTTTTATAGTTCCGCTGATATTATTGAGAGCGTATTTGGAAGGATCGGTCATGGATTCACCCGCAGCTTTCCAAGCAGCAAAATGAAAAACGGCGTCGACGGGTTTAGAAAACGCTTTTTCCAGAATCGATTCGTCCTGGATATTTCCCTGGATGAGTTCCACGCCGGGAAACAAATTCGCTTTGTTTCCCTTTTCTAAATTGTCCACGATCAAAAGGTCGTGTTGTTTTTCTAGGAGAAGAGCTACGACATGACTTCCGATATAACCGGCGCCGCCTGTGATTAAAATTCTCACCTGTGATCCGTCACTCCCCTATCGCTGTCTCTAAAGAATTTTATAATATACTTAACCGGCTCTATCAGATTGCCGGAGGCTTCCAATTCTTCCAGCGCTTTTTTTGTGGTCAGTTTAGAATGGTATATCACCTTGTAAGCGTGCTTGATCGCGTTTCTGACTTCAGGGGAAAATCCTGCGCGTTTCATACCTACGCTGTTTAATCCTACGACCGTGCTCGGATTTCCGTCGACCGTGGAATAAGGCGGAACGTCTTGGACCACTTTTGCAAGACCCGCAACCATCGCGTAATCTCCGACAAAACAAAATTGATGAACGGCAGCGAGTCCGGAAATAAAAGCAAAACTTCCGAGAGTAACGTGACCAGCTAAAACACAACCGTGAGTAAGGATATTATTGTTCCCTAAAATGCAGTCGTGACCGACATGAGCGTTCCCCATAAAATAGTTTTTGTTTCCGATCACGGTTGGAGAATCTTCTTTCGTTCCCTTATGAATGTTTGCATATTCTCTAAAAATATTATGATCGCCGATGATCGTTTTAGTCAAGAGCTGTTGATTGAATCCCAAATCCTGGGGCATCACCCCAATCACAGCGCCTTGGTGAAAACGGTTGAATTTTCCGATTTCACTTCCCGCGCAAATTTTAACGTGATTTTCGATCACGGTTCCTTCTTGGATGGATACGTGACCTTCTATAATGGAATAAGGACCGACCTCGACGGATTCGTGTAATTCCGCTCTTGAGTCGATAATCGCAGTCGGATGAATTTTCATTTAGACCTCACTTAGGTTCTAAAATACAAAAATCGACTCGGCTTTTTTGTTCAAGCTTTTAAAAGATGCCTTGAACTGAGAGGTCTTTCACTGAAAAGTAGCTTGCCGAATCTAAAAAAAATCGGATAGTTGGAACGAGGTTGTAACCATGCTTGTGGACTGGAACAGACTGGATTCCCTAAAACAGGGAGACGACGAAGAAGAAGCCGCTTGGCTCAAAGAAATGGTGGAATCCTTACTTTCCAACATGGAAGTTCGTATTAAGAACATCGTTCGCTTTACGGAAGAAAAAAAAGAATCGGATCTTCAAGCCGAACTCCATCAAACAAAAGGTGTTTCCGCTAACTTCGGATTGGAAGATCTGAGAGCGCTCGTTACGGAAGCGGAACAAAAATTAAAATCCGGCGATTCCAACGCTTCTTTTGTATTAAGTCTAAAAACACCAGCGACTTGGGAATCCACAAGGGAAGAATTAAAGAAGAAATTCGAGATTCAATAGACGTTCTGAACGTTTAGAATTTCTTTTCAAAAAAATAATCGCCGCTCATTCTCTTAGGTTTTATTGGAAAGAATTTAGAAACTTCCTTAGTTGAAACTCAACTCAAAGGAGGCAGTCTTTCGGAACCTCTTACAACCACTCAGATCGTCTAAGCCCACACGATAACATTAGATTTTTTTAAAGAATCATTCACTCTGCCTTCGATACTTTATAAAAGTTTTTTTTGCGCGATAATTTGTAGTAACAATGGAAACCACTCTTGAGTTGAAATTCAGCTTTCATTCAAAACGTGTCCTAAAAATCCTTTGAGTAAAATAGAATTCTTTCGAAAGCTCAACGTCCTCCGATTAATTCAAAATAAAATGAAGTCGGTTCGCGGAAATTGTAGGAGTTCCTACGTTTTTTAAGTTCTAAATTAATTATGAACGTGAAAATTTAACTTGTGGTCGGAAGTCCGGGCACTTTTCTTCAAAACCCGACGTTGAAAAAAGCGGAATTCATTTTACAGATCCTCTTTGTTAGAATTCCGACATCCACTGATCCTTTCTCCGGTCAAAAAATGATGGAGTTCCCACACTTGTTTGTTTTAAAAGCAAATGATAGAAATAGGAAAATCGAAGGAGTTCCTACAAACGCACTTTCTTGCACAAGGGTTTTCAAAGCGGAGTTCCGACCAACCCGCCCTTGCGTGAGCGGGTTGGAAGGCGCGTAAGCGTCCTCGCAGAGGACGAGCGGGAATCCGCGAGCCTGGAAACACGCGACTCGAGCGAAAGCGAAGAGGCACGCCCAAAAATAAATCAACAAGTGAGTTCTTCTCAATACGATCGAGGTCCGCATTGGATCCATAAAAAAGGCGACCTGGAAAATTCCAAGATCGCCTTGCGATTTAAACCGAGACCGTCCAAAGCCTAAGACCTTGAATGATCTTCGTTTTAAAAAATTGTTTCCGCGTTTTTAGTTCGAGTTTTTACTTTCCCGATTTCCGTTTCACGAAATAAGAATCCACGTCATCCGTAATCGGACGAATCGCCTCTTCGTATTTCAAAATCGATTGAACGGCTTTCTCATAGATGCTCATAAGGAGTGCTTGTGCAGCGTCGCACATCTGTTCCTTTCTGAATTCTTCCACGTGAAGAGTTTCGGTGATCGATCCGTCCGGATTGAACGGAAGAGAAGCCAGAAGATTGGAGATCACGATCTTATCGTCTCCCGCTACGTGAGAAGGATCGTATATCACCGGAAGAATCGTCTGATTCTTCACGTGAGTGATCACGTTCAAGTCCGGAGTATTTCTGCAATATCCTTCCTTGATAAAAAGCGTCTTCACCCCTCTCTCACAAAGAACTATATTCAAATTTCCTTGATTAGCGATGTATTCCGCGGCGGAAAACCATTCTACCGCTTCGTTTCCAAAACCTCTTTTGAGAATCACCGGTTTACCGGTTCTTCCCACCGCTTCGAGAAGTTCGAAGTCCTGTGCGTTTCTCGTTCCGATCTGAATCATATCGGCGTGTTTTGCGACTTCTTCCGCCATCGTATGATCCATCACTTCGGTCACGTAAGGAAGCCCGGTTTCGGCCTTCACCTTATCCATCATCGCAATTCCTTCCCAACCAAGTCCTCTCCAATCGGTAGGACGAGTGCGGGGCTTGAACGCTCCGCCTCGAAAGATGATTCTATCTAAGATATTGTATTTTTTACCGAGTTCTACGGCTTGTTTTGCGATCGTTAGAGTTTGTTCATACGTTTGCGGAGAATCCGGTCCAACGATAAAAATATGTTTTCCGGTCCCGAACTTTCGAACGAGTCCGTCCGGACCTTTTACTTCTACGATTCTTGTTTCTCTGTGAACCACTTCTCCGTTTTTACCGGCCGCGGTTTTTGCGATGTTTTTATACGGAATGGACACGTTCCAGATTTTTGCGACCCCGGGGAGTTCTTTGACATAGCCTTCTTTTTCGGAAACTTTACGGGTATCTCCTATGAAATGAATCGTATCCGATACCGCGGCTCCGCGGATGATTTCGGTTTGATTCCCGCATTCTTTTGCCAGTTCTTTGATGATGGCCTCCGTTTCTGGATGACCTTTTTCTAACTCAACTATGTCCACACTTCACTCCGAACGGGATCTCTCCCTTTGTTATACAAGCTTCTGTTCCTCTCATTATCGTCAAGAATTCATCAGAAACTGTGATCTTTCCCCGGAAACTCTCCGGATTTTACTTCCTTATGATAATTTCCCACCGCATCTTTCACGATCGAATGCAGATTGGAAAACTTCTTCAAAAACTTGGGCTGAAAACTTGCGTCAGTTCCGAGCAAATCGTTCAAGACA
>NZ_NPDU01000070.1 GCF_002811985.1 Leptospira adleri | reverse complement strand
CTGTGTACAACTACAACGAATAAAGTGTAACCCATGTCTCCGGTCTATAGTGTTACCGATGTGCCAGAACATACAAGGTACGGACCGCTCAGATGAGACATAAGGTGCATTCACGGAAGTTGAAACTAAGCATGAACTTTCGGAACATGGTAGAGTTCTTTATTGCCTTTCTTGAATACTATTTCGGCCCCGAGCGCTTCAATTACACTTATCAAGCTATTGAAAGTAGGGTTGTCTCTTTTTCCTGATTTAATGTCTTGAATTACGGTCGGGGAAAGATTAGTTTTTTCAGCAAGTTCTCGAACGGAAATATGCTCTTGTTCCATTAGTTCGCTTATCATTTCAGAAAGATAAAACTCGTTATACTTCTTTTCAAAAGATTTTCGCCTTTGAGGGTCTTGCATAATTCTGTCGAAAGTAGATTTACTTTTCATAATATGTTCCTGCATCAATCCTTTCTAAATAATCTTTCCGTAACGCTTTCGCTCTATCTTTCTCATTTGCGGGTAATTTATCTTGTCTCTTTGGAAATCCATTCGTGACTATTATCTTCTTACCCACAGCGAAAAAACAAAGGAATCTATTCGGTTTCGGCTTAAAGGCGAAAATCTTATCACCTTCATTTCGGAACTTTTGTTCGTTAAATATCTTTCCGGAATCTCCCATTTTCTTAACGAGTACAAGAAAGTCATCTTGCTCGTCGATTGTAAGGCTCTCAAAGAATTCCATAGATATGGACTTTGAGTTTTTATCAAAGTACCACTCGATCGAAAAAGCCGGACCTTTATAGACGAGATACTCTGAGGTCTCCTTCATTTTCACTGTAACAATATAATGTTACACCTGCTTTGTCAAACCTGAAAGGTTATAAAAAGTTAAATAAAGTGAAAAACGATAATTCAGCTTGAAAGGGCGATCGGGGTCAGAATGCTAAATAAATGTTTGCTTACTATATGACTACCGATAATATCTATTATGTCCCGTTAGAATTATGTCTCTTAATGAATGAGAAGAAATTATGTATTATCGGAAGTTAAGCAAATATCTGTGATGTATTTAAAAATGAAAATACTTTCCCGGCCACCCTATTTTTACCCGCCTTAATTCTTGAAAGAATCATCGCTTTAGGGTTCTTTTTGCATTGACTAAAAATTAGCAAATATGGACTATATTTTAGTTGATAAGAAAAAGAGAATGTATTAAGTTTTGAAAATGATCCTTGATGGAATTTTTGGGAATGGGACGGCTTCAAGAGTTCTATTACACGTTTACCACTATAACGAAATTCACTCATCTGCGATCGCAAATGACTACGGTACTGCCGTCACACCAATACGACTTCAGCTTGAGCGATTTGAGAGATCTGGAATACTGGTCGCAAAAAATGTAGGCCGATCGCGAGTTTTCGCTTTTAATCCAAAGTCCCCTTTCGTTAAACCAATCAAAGATATTTTGGCTATTTTTTACAATTCCTTATCTCTTGAAGAAAAAGAATCTATCTTTTCAACTCGAAGAAGACCAAGACAAAAGGGAAAGCCTGTCTATGGATGAACCTGACTGGACTCATGTAAACGAGGAAGGACTTTGGCAATTTGTAGGATGGCATTTGGCTAATAAAGGAATTCAATCTGTTTTAGTCGGCGGTGCTGTCGTTTCAATCTATTCAAGAGGTGCTTATCGATCCGGAGATATAGATTTAGTTGAACCGCTTATTTCCAAAGCGACAGAAATAAAATCTGTAATGGAAGGATTAGGGTTTTATAAAAGGAGTCGTCATTATGTTCACCCAAAATGCAATCATCTTTTTATTGAATTTCTTTCTGCTCCGGTCTCAATTGGTGATGATTATAAGATCATTCCAGATGAAAAAGAAATTGAAGGTAAAATATTAAAAATATTTTCACCGACTGATTGTATAAAGGATAGACTGTCTTCTTATATACATTTCAATGCACGAGAATGTCTTGATCAGGCTCTTTTAGTAGCAAGAAGCCAACGTTTTGAGATGAGAATGGTCAAAGAATGGTGTTTTCAAGAAGGTCCATTGGGAAAGGAAGCATTTGAAATGTTCGAAAAGTTATTAAGAATCACTTAGATAAAAAGAATTTGATTATTAATCGAGGTATACTCTATGCAGGCAGTGGTGAAAACGCCCCTTACTGAAGTTACAATTAAAGGTGAAATTTCCTCCTCTCTTTTGAAAGCTCTTAAAAAAGAATTTGGTAAGAAGCTTCGTATTGAAAAGTCAGAGGAATCAATTTCTTGGAAGGAGACTGAATTTTTCAAAGAAAATAAAGAATTTCTTCAGCCAGGTTCTAAAATGAAATACTACAGAAAGAAAGCTGGATTAAGTCTTTCTGAACTCGGGATAAAGTTGGGCGGAATCCCGAGACAAAATCTCTCGGCTATGGAGCTTGGGAAGAGATCAATTCCAAAAGATTTGGCAAAACAGCTTTCGCGAATATTTAAAAAACCCGTTGAAATTTTTCTTTTTACTGAATAGCTTGATTTTCAAGAACATAAATTATGAATTAATATGTATGTAATAGAGCCTAACGAAGCGAGGAGACGCAGTTAGACGCAGTGTTGCTTATTCACGTTTATTATTGCTAATAATTAGAATTTCTTTTAATACTTCAATGATTGGACGCGGAGATAATAGAAATTTAATATCTGAAACCCATTGAAGGTAATTGAGTTCTTTAACTTGGTTTTCAGTTACAGGATAATATTGCCAGTGAGGTTCACTGATTAGATTATCAAGTAAAAAGGCTCTTGCTGGAGAAATAGGGAAAATAATCTGAGTGTCTGGTCTATTTATACCTATATTTCTATCGTTAATGATAAGGACCGGATTATCACTTGTAACAAACAATGGAGCCTCACTAATAAGTATTGACCATCGTTTTTTGAGCAATTCTTGAGTAAGATCCATGGTATGCGATTTTATTTGTGTTAGGTAACTATTCTTTAAGTCCTTTTGATCTTGATTTTTAAATAAGTCATAATCTTTGATATCAAATTCATATTCTATGTTGCGTATTTCTAATTTATCTTCACTTGAAGTTTTATGAGCATCCGCCACTAAATTAATTATATTTTTGTGAATTGAATCCCATTCCAATAATCGATTGGGATGGCGAGTTAGCATCAATGCTAAAAATAGAGAAAACCCTTTTTTGTAAGAACTGGATTTACTGAAATCAGAATTCCCGTACGCTAAGGTTTTCCATATTTGACTCATTAAACCTTCTATATCTGAGAATTCAGACTCCAGTTTAGTATCCTTACCTTCCTCTGAGAGTATTGAGTATAAATCCTTTTTTACAGCGACATTATGAATTCCGGTGGTAAATTCAATCTGATCGGTATTGCCTTTCTGAAAACACCAAATTTCTGGAGTTTTCGTACCTATAGTTTCAGGTAATGAAAAATACTCTAAATAGAATTGAGGAACCCAGTGATGCCTTTTTGGTTGCTTATTCATTTTCTTGCAACATTTCGCCTAACTGGTATTTCAAGAATAACGTATATTCAAAGATAAATAGTCAATAAAAAAAGACCCCTTTCGGGGTCAGAGCGAGTAAGTTGGAAAGGAAAGAAATGATTACTCTGGAGGAGAACTCTTAGTGGGAATTAGAGAGAGGATTTTAGAAATTCCACCGATTGCCTTAGATCCGAATCCGGAGACATACAAAAAAATTCCGGTAAATAAAGAGATCGCTCCCCCGATCAAAAAAACCGAAATCCAGTTTTTAATTGAGCGCCCGAATTCGGCGTCCGATTTTCTGTCTTCCGCAACCTTCTTCCAATAATCTGAAACCTCTTTTTGCTTTAGAAAAGCGTCGAGAGCTCGCGCTCGACCGGATTCGTTGTCGTTACAAATCTGTTCTAGTTCCGATGGATCCGATGTCTTTTTCCGACTTGTTTGATTCTCTTTCATTTTTTGAGTTTCTTTTTTGAAATCAAACGCCGGTTCTACCGGAGGTGAGAAACATCCTGTATAGAAAAAGGTGAGAGCGATTAAAAGAAAAGCCAACTTCATGGATTCCCTCCCCTCGCTTTTGAGATAAACTCACCGACGGCATTTAGAATTTCACCGGTCTTAAACCAAGACATGAGAACAATTCCGGAAGTAAGAAAAAGTCCGTGAACACTGACCCCCCCATAACCTTCGGATATTTTTTGTTCCGGAGTTGTATAGAGAATATAAAGGCCAACCAGAACGAAAAATAGACCAAGCCAAAAGGATTGGTTACTTCTTCTAAACACGTTCTTGTTTACTATTATAGAATGTTTGAGTTTTGATTCTAATTCACGAGCTTCTTGCGAGTCCGGTTGAATGTTTAGAACCTCTTTGGCATTTAGCGGTTGATTCATTCATAAAAAGTAGCATGATCCTAAAAATCGGAACTGGTAGTTCACATATTAGAATCTAAGATTTTCTTCGCTGAATCTTGATTAAATAGTGCATAACAAAAACCTGGAAATTTCGGGTCCGTTTGACGCGCTTTTAGTTCTGCTCCTTGAAAGACGGAAATAAGAGATAGCCATTCGGGGTGATTCCAATAGGCACGAGTAACGGTACATCCAAGTGAACTCACGCCAACGTAATCCTTCTCCATACCTTGCGCGTGAATATTGATTCCGATAAAACCTTTGAAGAGAGGATCTAAGTTGTTCCAAACATGATCGCCGTTTGCGTCTCGTCTGAAAGAAAATTGAGAGGCTTGATTAAAAGCAATATGTCCGTGATGAAGCCCGATCTTAACCAAATACAAACCCTCCTCTACTCTCGCTTCTCCTTCGGTAACTCCGTATTTTAGAAGAGTTTGTTTGGAAACCTTACCGGGATCCATCGTAACTACACGACTCCCCCAGGATTTCCCTCCGGGAAGGATATTGAAAAGAACGTCGTTGAATCGATCGAAACTATCGTCGTTCAAAAAAACTTGGTTGTTTTCAATCGAAATCCCTCGAACTCCAATTAATACGTGATTGTTTTCGAAATCTAATTGCGGCCAGTTCTTTCTTTCTTGAGAAAACTGATAGCGGTGTTTAGTTTCTTCGATTAGAGCGGGGATAAAATGTTCGTATTCCATTTCTCGATCATTTGCGAGAAATGTATATCGGGGAAGATCTTAGAGTTCGTGATTCTTAACGTATTCTGTATAATCGTTCAAATACAATTCGATTCGTCCGGAATCGAAACCTGCTCTGTGCCTTTGCAAATCTAAATATAATTTTACAGCGTCCGGAGAATCCGTCGGAAACTTTATCACCAACCGAATTCCGTTAAATTCGGAAACGTAATCTGTGAATTTTTGTAAAGCAGAACTGCCGGCCGAACTGATCGAGCCATAGTGAGCAAATTCAATCTTGATAGATTCTAAACGGTTCTCTTTTGCTTTTGTATAAAGAGAAATGAGATCTTGGCATAACGTGTCCGAAGACTTTGTAGTAAGGTTTCGATCAAAATAAATATCGAGCCTCGTTACTTCCCTGATCGATCTAAAATACGGACTTGTAACGGGATACGGTTCGAGATTTTTTAAACTTCTTAGTTTTCTTTTTTCTTTGAATTTTTTTAGTCCCCATCTTAGGATTTGAGTTAAAATCATAGCAATCGTTCCGATGAGTCCCAAGTAATTTTGCATATCCTTGTCTTCTACTTCCGACAATTTATTAAATTCTCCCATACTATCCGAGCGCACCAAAACTGATTCCGGTGTATCTGAGTTTACCTGTTTTCCACCAATCTTTTAGCTCATTACTCAGTTGTTTGATTCTCGCTCCATAGAATGCGTTTTCTGCCGACATGGTTGTCCCAATACTCTCACTGATTACGCCGACCGAAGTTGAATAGTTGGCAACACCGCCGATGATTCCTTCTCCGTAAGAAGAAAGAAGGCATATTGCAAAGTATTTAAGAATTTGATCTTTTAAGTCTCTTGGCACTCGCGAAGCATGATCGTAACCAGATGAATAATCCACTTGGTATGCACCCGGTAAGGTTCCATTGGAACTCGTAATTCCGCGCCAGGCTTGAATTCCCATCGTTGGCATCGGCATATTTCCCCAAGGCGCTCTCGTATATACCGCCCTTAGAATTCCGGTTTTGTATTGGATCGTAGCTTTTTGAGTGAGATCAATAAAAGTAGATCCGTTAAAGGGGTATGTAAGAACCCACCTGTGAAGACGACAAAGATTCTTCCTTCTTAGTTTTAGAAAAAAATTCATTCCTTTGGAAGAATCATAATCATAAACATCATCCCATTCTGCAAAATCTTCGATTTTACCAAAACGAGGTTCTAAATCATATCTTCCATTTTGTCCGGGAAGAGGTCTGCTCCTCCAAAGTCTTGGATAAATATCCCAATCTATTTCGTTTGCAAACGCGCGCACCGTTTGATCGACCCAGTTTTTTAATTGGAAATCTTCGAGTTGAGTTCCGCGAGTTGTCATCAGAGGTTCGTTACCAAAAAACATGATTCGGCGAAGCTCGTCTGGATGGATCAATGTTCCCCAACTGGGTAGAGACTGAACGCTTGTATGAAACTCAGGGTAAATTCGCTCGGACAGATCGTGGTATTCGTAGTCCTCGGCTTGTTTGTTTAAGTCGCCATCGTATCCGTGACTCATCGAAACTCTCGATTGCGATTTCTTAAAATGTTAGAGTAGCTTACTGATTTGAAATTCACCCATCAAATATAGGAGTGATTGTATTAATCGGAGAAGATCTGCGACTTTGCGAATTCAAGGTGATCGATCGGGAGAGAATACGTTTTTCCGGAGGTGAGTTCGCAAATCACAGTTTTACCGTCCTCCGCCACTTGTTTCACTTTCGCAAGCATCCCTCCGACATTTGCTTTCCCTTTTGCGTAAACTCGCATTATCATACCGGGTTTTGGAAGTTTAGGACCGGCTCCATACGTTTTTCTTTGTTCTCGCGCTTCGGTTTCAAAAGCCTTGTGGCGAGCGGTCATTTCTTTTATGAGAGCTTGTTCTTTTTCGCTATGGACGGAAGTATGTTGAATTCTACTTCTTTGATGTTTTGCAAATTCAACTTTCTTTTCTCTTGGAGTTAAAACATCATTTCCGGTTTTCGTATTTCGGAAGGCCATGTAATCGCCTCCTTTACCGTGTACGAGAACCTTTTTCTTTACTAAGTTCGTACTTGAAATCATTTCAATGAGACATTGGTGACGCGTTCACCCAAAAACCAGAAACCTCGGTCACTCCTGAAAAGGAAGCTTCGGATACGCAGAGCGGAAGAAAAAATTGAAAGTCTCCTGTTCCAGACCGGGAATAGTTCGTAAGTTTTTGATCAGCGTTGTTTCCTTTTGCGGAAATTGTCCAGCCGCCTATCGCGTGTATGTTGGTAATGTAGTAAAGTCTTCCGGGATCATTTAGGACTTCTGAACCTGGAACGGTGAATTGATTCTGGTATTGAATACGCCCTATGTCTTGCAGGGTGATTGATTTTCGACTCATGCTCTTTATATTAATCAGAAAATCAATATCGGAAAAAGATATGTGTACTCTTAGCCGATAGCGATTTGCGACAAAACCTATTTTTCCCGCCGGAAAAAATCGGAAAAAATAATCCGATAATCCTTTTTTTCATAATCTCAACCGCATGGTGAAACAGGGGAAAGGCCGGCCGCGTGGAAATGATTACGAAAAGAATTTAGAAAAAAGAATAAGACTAGAACGTTCCAAAGAGGTCGGACTTAAAACTGAAAAAATCAATGAACGTCTTTTACACTTAGCAAAGTCCTGGTTTGGACAAGTAAACACTCCGGAAGTCGCCGGTCGAAATCCCGTATATAGCTTCGATCAGATGCAACAAATCAGGGACGGGATCCAGTTGCGACCAACTTGGAGAATTCCAATTCCCCATCTTCGAAGTGCTAGCTACGGTACATCTTTAATCTCGGCAATTCATACGGTTCGCGTAGAAGACTTGAGTAAGTTTGCGCGGATCAGTTCCAAAACCGGTCTTTGGTTTCGAATGGAAGACGAGGACGAAGAAGTCACGGATGAAATCACCGTGCGGATGAAACGATGCGGAAAGTGGTTTGATAAAATGGGTGATTTGACAGCTGGTTGGGCAAACCGCGATCATTTAGGTTCCGTTTTTGAAATGATGACGAGAGATACTCTCACCATCGATTCAATAGCATTCTTTTTAATTTTTAATTCCTTCGGTAAGTTAATAGAAATCAGATATTTGGATCCCGCATCCATATTTCCAGTCGATCCCACAAAAGGATACAGGGGGGACCATTCCGTTGCATTTGTCCAAATCATCGATGACAATGTAGTCGAAACGTTCGGGGCAAACGAAATCCTTTGGCTCCACAAAAATCATCTTTCTGATGTATCCATGAGGGGATTTGGATTCTCTCCTTTGGAAGCGTGTATGCTCGATCTTGTCGGAGTCATCAATTCACTCAAATTTAATCGAGATACATTTTCAAGACAACATCCTTACGGTTATCTTTCGTTCCAAGGTGATATTAGCCAAGAGGCGTTAGATTCTCTTCAACTTCAATGGCAAGAGATGATCTCTGGTCTTGATGATTCTCATCGAATCCCGATCCTCGGAACTTCTGCGGGAGAAGTAAAATGGACCCCACTCAATATTCCAAATGAAATGGTATTTAAAGATTTAATGCAGTGGTGTGTTTCACTCGTCCTTATGGGGCATGGAATGGACCAAGCAGAGTTGGGACTTCGACTCATCGGCTCTCAATCATTATCAGAAGCCAATCAAACTGAAAAAAGTAAACATAGTATGACTCGCGCAAAACTCAGTTTACTTACCTACTTCGAATCTGCTTTTACAAAACTCAAAAACTTCCGTGAGGATGATTTCGGCGGAATTGTTTGTGAATTTAGTGGAAAAGATCCGGAAGACGAAAAAGATAAAGTTCAAAAACAAAAAGATGAAGTTTCAAACTGGAAACTTGTGGACGAAATTCGAATTGCACAAGATAACCCGACAATCGGGGAAACTCTCGCAGACCTTTACGGCGTTCCAGTCGAAGATTACAAAATGGCCGGAGCTCTTATTTTAAATCCAATTTTTCAACAAAATATGATGCAAATCCAACAAAATGCAATGGGTGCAATGCAAGGACAGGATTATTCTGAAATGGGATATGAAGAAAACGGCGAACAGGGCGATAATCCCGAAGATTCGAAATTTCGTCTCGACGAGGAAGAAGAATTTGAACCGGACAAGGATCTAGTATTTTAATTAAATACTTTCTTTAGGAAAGATTTAACTTTGCAATTCTCACGCGAGACTGTCCGCCTACGTTACTGAAACCGCCTGCAATCCACAAAGTATTCCCATCCAAAGCGTAGGATGTATCTACTGTCGCGTCAACTCCACCCGTAGGATACCAAGAAAGGGTTCCTGCGGTTATGGTACTCACAGATGCAATTCGGCTCCTTGCGGTCCCGTTTACTGTAGAAAAGTTTCCTATTAGATACAAGGAAGTTCCGTTCAATACAAGCCCAGTGAGCTGACCTCCGTTTAAATCAGGCAACCAGGAAAGTAAAGATCCAGTTGTCGCATCGATCGCGGCGATTCCAAACCGAAGAGTGCTGTTTAACGAAGAAAACGACCCTCCTATATATACTATATTGCCATTTCTTACTATAGTTTCAACGTAGTTGTTCCCTCCCCCATTTGTTGGATTCCAAGAAAGTACACTCGCAGTCGATGGATCCACAGCGGCCAAAAGCGTGCGAGATTGGCCTCCGACGGACGTAAATCCTCCACCTAAGTATAGGACCCCACTATTTAGATACAAAACGTTTAAGTTAAAATTTACTCCACCCGAAGGATACCAAGAAAGTGTTGCACCGGTATTTGCATCAACGGCTCCGATATTTGTACGCGCAACACCTCCTATTGAGGAGAATGATCCACCAATGTAAAGAGTGGACCCTGAAAGAACTAAACATTTTCCAAACGTAGTTCCACCAAGCCCGCCCGTCGGATACCAAGGCAAGACCGCTCCGGTTGTTGCGTCTAACGCGGCGATTCCGTTACGAGTAGTTCCGCCGATGTTAGTAAAACTACCTGCAACAAAGAGAGTGTTACCGCTTAATGCCAATCCATAGATGTCAGAGTTTGCGCCGCCTGTCGGATACCAAGAAAGAACGGCTCCGGTTGTTGCATCGATTGCGGCTATACGGTTTCGAGTTTGTCCTCCGATCGAAGTAAAGAGTCCGCCTACAAAGATCGTATTCCCGGATTGAACCATTGCTTTGATATAATTCCCAACTCCTCCTGTTGGATAAGCTGGATCTAAAGTCGGTTTTGGAACTTGATTTTTAAAAAATCCAAATGGAAGAAACATTCGTTTAACCCATACTGAGAACAGCGGATCCAAAAATAACGCCGTTGATTTTTATGAATGTATAGATGTCTTTTCGAGAAGCAGTTGAAGACGGCGTTGGGACGGTCGCACCTGGCCACAAAAACGTTCCTCCCGTCCAAGTTATCGTATATGCTGAACCCGTGGATTCAAAGACTACGTTTACAACTTCGTTTTCGGTTAAATTAGAAATTGTTATCGTTGCGGTTCCTCCTGTAATTCTAAAGAGATTCGCCGTTGCGCAATCGATCGTTTTATTACCAGCTGGAAGAAGAGATGTTACAGGAGACGATTGTCTTACATAGTCTGTGATCGTTTTCATTCCGGGAGTATTCAAAGCTCCCGGTTGAGGGATAGATTTTAGACCTGTTGCTGTGCTTGAATCGAAAGCAAGTAATTCGTTGTCGGCACCAACTGGAAAGGCAACGAAGCTTCCCGAATCGTTTTTTGTAATCAATTGACCTTTAGATAGAATCGTTCTTTCTAAGGTATGTTCAAAGTCGATATCTGATCGGGTTCCTAAAAATGAGGGTTGTGATTGAACAACGTTACCAATCGAAGGACTCGAAGCTCCGTAATTTGTAACGTTTAAATTTCCTAAAGAATTACTTTTAATAAGGTTTGGATCCACGTTGCAAAAGCCGGATACGGCAAAAATTTGAAGTGTGCGATTTGCAAGAGAGAATAAAGAATTTCCAGGTCCGACAATTTGGGAATTTCGCATAAAGATCGTTAGGGAACCCGTAATGAAATCGACTCCGTTTGACGAGGTTCCACTGTACTGGATACTTGCATCGATCATTGTAAATGCGTTTGTTCCGGAATTATCGTTAAAGTGGGATGAGAATTTAAGATTTAATCCTCTTATCTCAATAGGCCAAGTGCTGAGTAAAAAACCGGATGTAAAAGTCACGTCGATATAGTTCGCTTTTTTGTATCGTGGAAGAAGTATAAATTCTGAAAAGTTTACGTTATCAACGGGAACTGCAATTCCTTGAAGTGAATCATCAAATTGAATGTATTTTAAACCCTGCTTACTTTGAGTCGCGACTATCATCGTTGCCCAATCGTTATATACGTTTCCGATTGGTGAAGTTTCACCCGGTCGAAAGATATAAACGTTTCCGCTTGCGACGACCGGCGGACGTTGACTCCCTGTTAAAAGGCCGTCCGTATCGAGAGTCGCGATCCCGTTTGGAATGGCCTTTGAAGAAGTATTTATTTTCGAATTTAACGATGTTTGTAAATTTGAGAAAGAATCGATTCTCGCACTTGCTTCGGCAGAAACTAGATTGTCCGCGTAGGCTCTGATAGCGTTATCTTTTAAGTAGTCGTTCTTAAAAGATTTCATTTGTATTCTACCTTGAATCTTACAGAGCGCGTTTGAAAAAGAACATTCCCACTAAACTGAATCGATATATTGCCGGAATCGTCATAGTAAATAGTGTTTGAACCTGCTGAAGTCGAAGCCGAAAACCATTTCCCACTTCCGTCGCTAATAAAAGCAATCACGGTAAGGATATTATTTCCTAATCCTGTTGCAACGCTACAAAGACCGGTTGAATTCGTAATTCCCTCAAACCATGCGTTTTTTATGAGTGTACCCACTACTGCGTTTCCCGAACCTTCTTGAAAAGTGCCGACTAACGCGACATTTTGAAGAACTGTCAAGTCTTGAGTGTCCGCGTATTGTTTTACGGCTCTTGCAGAAGGCGCGAGTGAGGTTTCAGTAAAGAGAGGATTATCCGAAATAAAACCGGCGGAGGGTGATACGTTATTGTAGGCAGGAAGAGAAAGGAAATACCAACTTTCTCTTTGAGATGAAAATGCGAGCTCCCAATATCCTCCGTCTAAATCCAATTGCCAATCTTCAGTTTGATCTTCAATCAATTGACCATTCCTTAAAACCGTAATTGGATTCGTTCCTGCGACATTCGAAACATCTAAAATTCCGACAACTGTATTGTCTTCGGGATTTAGAGGAAGTGTGATTGAGATCCCTCCTCCGGAGACGTCACACAAAATTCGTTCATATTTTGAAGCGGTATATGCGCTATTTTGGAGAGGGGAGTTTTTTAAAGATCCGAAATTAGTTTTCCATGTTCCGTCTCCTGACAAGAATTTCTCTCTGTCAAGGATGAGAGGAAAAGGAACAAGACCCTTTATCCCGTTAGTCGTATCCGTTGCTCCGATGAATGGATCATCCAAAGCAAGCGTTCCATTCTTATCAGGTAGAAAGAAAGATTTTGCCGCGGTTGCAAGGGATCGAATGACACTGACGATCGAACCATTTGAAATCAATTCAATTCCAGGATTTCCGGAATCATTGGAAAGACCAGGAAAACCATTTACCGAATTTTTCTCAGTCCTCAATTGATACTGAGGGTGATCGTCTGAAGACGCTAAACCTAAGAGTTGTGAATGTTGTTGGACCCTTGCCGTAGTTTTTAACCACCTTCCTGGATTTGGAAGAGCTATATCGTTAGGAACGACGCATCTGGTTACATCCTGTGGATCGGGAACTGTGGCAGTTGATTCTGAATCGAATTGGTAGAATGCTAGTTCGTTTTCAACTTCTCGAATTTGTTTATCTTTACGATCAAAAGCCGGAATTGCTCTGAGGTCGGATAAAGATTGAACGGGAACGTTCCAATTTGAAAGAACTTGTTCTTTGATCCAATCTAGATTGACTGCGTCATTTCCTGACTGTGGATTGCCAACTCGAAGTCTTCCAAAATCAGAATCGTCTGGAAGACGTATATCCAAACCTGAAGATGATCCCTTGATTTGCGGACCACCCTTGCCGATTCGGACTTGTGATCCAATTCCTCTAAGTAAGAAATCAAATACAGGATTCATTTATCCCAAGTAAACTTCTACTAAGACTTGATTCGTATCATAAGTTGTCGCAACTCTCAAAGAAGTAAGACCTCCAGACCATGCCATAAATCCTTGAGGTAAAGGATGATCGGTTGCAGATTCATTAATACGGACTACAATCGGTGCGGGGTCGTCTTTTTTAACTCCAATTGCTGTGTCGTCTGCGAGATAAGTTCCAAGAATCAGAACATATTTAAACTGAATCCCAGTTGGAATGGGGATGGTTACCAAATTGTCTGATTGTTTAAAGGCTTTGGTAAGTTTTTGAGGTTGTTGAACTTGAAACTCTTGAGCGAATTCTTCAACCTCTCTTTCGATCGCAACGCCGGTTCGATTGAATAATTGAAAAAGAATACGGTGTATTTCCATTCCGGTAGTTTGCATTGGAATGAAAAATCGGAATTTAGAATTGTTATTTCGATCGAACCAAAAGACCGGCGGGGTTTGCCAGTGTCGCAAGTTTTCCGAGACCACCCATCATGTCTCCGAGCGCGCCACCAAAGTCACCCTTTGCAAGTTTTTCTATCGTTCCAACGAGGGAGGTAATCTGTCCTGAAATAACGGGAATTACGGATTTTTCAATATTGGAAACGGTCGATGCAAGGCTTTTCATAGCTCCTTTGTTTTCATTGAATAAATCAATCATAGCTTTATTCATGTCATATCCAATTTGAGCGGCTTGAGCGCCTACGTCCGTGGCAAAGGTTTCTTTTTTTGCGTTGTCGAGGTTTAGTCCTTTGTTATAGCCAGCGTTAATTGTTGAGTTATCTGACTTGATGTCGTTATATCCAAACTTCATTCCAGCCATTTCCGAAAAACTTCCTCCCTGCATTTTATTTAAAAGACCGCGTGTTGTTGCATCTATTCCCCCCATTGCCGAAGACATATATTTCCCAGGATTTAATTCGGATTCTCTGATGGCTTTTATCACGTCTCCACCGTTCGCTTTTAAAGCTTCCGCCATAGAAAGAGAACCAAATACTCCTCCGCCAAATGCGCCGTTTCTTCCTTGATCTGATAGCTGTTCCGAAAGAGCCATTCTTCTTGAGGGATCCATATTGATCCCGTCCGTTCTTTGCAAACCGGCTGAAAATTTCGCGTAGTCGTTTATATCTCCTGAATATCCTTTCCCTCTTAAATTTTCAGAAATGGTCGCGAGTTTTGAGATATATTCGGATTGTCTTAAACCCTGAAACCCAGAGGCGGAAGCTCCACCACGAAGAAAACCAACGTCTGCATTTTTCGAATCTTTTCGAATCGTTTCTAACTCTTTAACTACCTCAGCGATTCCTTTTCCTTGAGAGGCGGCGAAGAGCATTGTCGTTTCATCTATCTGGTTTCCTTTTCCAAATATGTTTTCACCCGTTACTCGACCTTTCGCTACGTTTGCCTGTGCGAGTTCTGAGTTTGCGAAATATCCTTTACCACCGCCAACGTAATCGCCGGTCGCGCCAATCGTTCCGGACTGACTTTGCATAGCCGCGTGATATTGTTCTCCGATTGCGGATATTGTTTTTAAAACTCCTCCAGCAATAGCGAAAGCGGCGCCAGCGATCGGAATCGCGGCTCCCATCATTGAAAAATTATTTCCTCTAACGGATCCACCGTCGCCTCCCGATCCTCCCCCTCCTCCGGATCCCTGAAGTCCGGAAAGACCACCTTTATCAAAATTTGCGTGTTGAATTTTGATTTCAGCTTTTTGAAGTTGAAGCTGTTTTGCAGAGGTGAGTCCAATTCCGCTTGAACTTGCGGATGATTCTTCTTCCTCTCCGTCTTTCTTCTTTTTCTTTTTTCGAAATAGATCGCGAGCGGCTGAAAATTTCTTATCAAGAGTATTAAAAAATCCGCCGCTTTGAGTCTCGTCTAAATCCGATCCATCAGCTCCGACTTTCGAAGCCATTGCACTTCCACCCGCATACCTGGACGCGGCCTCGAGTTTCTTTTTTTCGGAACTCCCTCCTCCGCTTCCACTGGATGATCCTTTTTTCTCGGGAACCTTCCCTCGACCTGAAACGGGAATCCCTTTCTTTCCCTTTTTAGCAATTCGGTCGTATTCTTTGTCTACTGATTTAAAATCGGGCGTTGCCTTGACTTTTATGTTTAAAGATTCTTCAGCCATAGAATTTTAATTCGTTATCGATTCTTTCTAAGAGTTCTTTACGCTTTAATTCTCCTTCACTCATGAGCATGTCTTGTGAATACCCGGCCTCTGCCTCCAGGATACTGGCCATTGTCGGGCTTATATTCTCTAGGAATTCCATCGATTTCATCTTCATTACTTGGCGTTTCTGAGACTTCAGTTTCGCTCTCATGAGAAGATTCGGAATGTCCAGTCTTGCTGTTGCTTCGAGGATGAATCTCTTTTGTTCGAGAAATAGATTTCCCAGATGCGTGACTCCTCTCGGAAGTATTTTCATCTGGTTCATTAGAAAGAGGTCGAGAAGATTCTCTTCGTCGTTCAGTGCGTCGAGCGTCCCGATTTTTTTTTAACTCTGATTTAAACCAGTTTTCCTTTTTCTCATATTCTTTAAAGAGTCTGATGACAAACTCTTTGTCTCTTATCTGTTCAAAGGTCTGGATGTCTGGAATCGGAAAATCTTCAGGGATTTCTTTGATGACGTGATTTAAAGTAGCGATTGCGTAGATATATCCGTAGGTCGTATTTGGAATCGATTCAAGCGATGCGCCGTTTAGTCTTTTTGCAACCGCAATTTCAATGTCAAGTTCCGTACTAGGGTCAGCAATTTCCGCTTCGAATTTGTAAGAGTCGCTTTCGTATTTTGCATTTAAAGTAACTCTCTTATTAGGTTCCAGAATTCTCATTCATCAATCATCTAAGTTAGTTCGATATCGGAGAAGATTACTTTGATCCGCAAAAAGTGAACGGATTAGAATTATGAGTTCATATTGCTTAAACAAAAATAAAATCTAAACAAGAGCCAATCAAATTATAAAGCAATATGAAATAGGCCCTATCAAATTCGCTGAGAAATCGATAGATAGGTCAGTGATTATTTTTTCGTATTTGAAACAAAAAAAATATGGCTACTTTTTAAAGACAATTAATTTGACATAAAGCGCACAAAGCCCGACTTTGGGATATATTTTTGAAATATAGGGACAGAATGCGCATTTCTACTAAGTCAGCTAGTTTTCTTTTAACGTTATTTCTCTTTCAAATGAATTGCGGTGACTTTACTGCACCAGACCCCCGTTTGCGTAAAAAACAACTCACTCAAAAAATAACTCCTCTTCTCTTAGGGATCCGAAATCCAGATTCTTCAAATCAGAATTCTCCCTCTAACTCAAATTCTTACGATCCAAATGCAAAATATCTCCCAAGTGATGAAGAAATTCATTCTACATTGGAATTGGAAAAGAATTTAGAATCTCAAGAACTTTTAACGCCGGAAGCTCTTCAAAAGACAACATCCGATTTTTCTTCACTGAATCAATACGTTGTACTTTCTCCAGGCGAGATCGATGCAGAGGCTCAGGCTTGGAAAAATGGGACTCCCCTTCCTCCTAAAACTCTTACGCCGGAAGAACAACAAGCAAGATATGAATCCAAACTGAACCAAATGAATTCTTATTATGGAAGTGCTTTAACAGAAGTCCCAAAGCTTTCGACTTTACAACTCACTAATTTAAGATCAAATTCTTTTATAGGAATCTTTGCCTATTCTTATCTTCAAGATTATATAACAGAGCTTCCGGACCAGGAAAAACAAATCTTAGAAAAGAATTTGGCTTGGCTAGTTTCTCTTAGAAAAGCGGCGATCGACGAAATGGCGAAAAGGGGTCTTTAAAAATGAAAAAGTTCAAAAAAATTATTATCAGTTTTTGTATTTCAATTCTTATTTTCGGATTTGTCTCCTGTCAGGAAGAAAATAAGGGAGGGATTAATGAGGGCTTACTAGTAATTTGGTCTGAAACAATTCTAGGTTCCTCTGGGCCGTATGATTCCGCCTGCCAAAATCCAAGCGAATCATCTATTCTACCACTCAGCGCACCTGTCTCAATCACTGGAAATAGTAAAAGATATCGTATGACGACCGGTCCGAATGGACTGAAGTATTCTTTTACTTTGTCAGCAGATTATCCTGCCTGTGGAGTTAATTTGATAATTAAAAACTGTCTAAGGCCAAATATTCGTGCTACTGATTCATTAGTTTCTTGCAACCAAGGTACATATTCGAATTACGTTTCAGGCGGAACTCAAACTTGCACAATTCCTTCTTTTGCAAATCAACAGGTATTAATTCTAATAGAACCGAATTCAGATCAGTATCCGAATATTTCCTGTGCGACGATTACTTTTGAGGCTCTTCCATGAAATTACTAAACGCGATTTCCATATTTACGTTCTTAATATCTTCTTCTTTAATGGCTCAACCTTTTTTTGGTATTCCAGACGTACCTGATTGTAATACAGTGGGGAAATTTGATGATCCGATTCAAACAACACCAGATCCTTCGAACCCGCTTTATTATTCGAAAACAACGGTCACCTTCTATGGCGACAGTCGAATTGACTTTGCCAATGCGGTACCTAAAGATATCAATGCGGCCGCTTTTTATGCACCGATCATGCATAATAACGATTATCCAGGTAAATCATTTTCACCAGGACTTTTCTATGGAGTTTCGAGTTTGGATTTTTACTTAGGAACAGACTCCTCTTGGGACATCCAAAACTTTGGACACGGTGGTGATAATTCCGAGGCTATGCTAAGTCAAATCACGACATGCCTAACCAACAAACCAAATTACAAAATAGCTCCTAACGTAGCTTTTGAAATTGGTGGTAATGATTATCTTCAAAATTTTCTAATGTTAGTTATGATGCCATGGCATTCACAAGAATACATAAATCGAGCATTGAATAATATTGAAAAGGCAATTACCAAGCTATATCAAGTTAGGAAAAATGTTTTAATCATTGGTAATTACCCGGCTGTTGGATGGTCAGCTCAAAGAGGTTTGCCAGGAAAAAATGGATACGCTTTTGACGGCGTAAATTATAAATATCAAGCAATCCTTCAAGGATTTTCAATATCAAGTCAGCAAGAATTTAAAAATTCCCTAACAGAAATGAAACCGATTCTTAGTAATGCGTTGATTGCCTATGGAGGGGTTGTTGCACTTTCCGATATGATGTCTGGTGCCGCTTTAGCAGGGGCGGGTTATCTTTTAAATCCAGAACAAAGCGGCACATGCTTTGGATCAAAAATTCCAGCCAATGGACAAATTCCCGCCTATTTTTGTTGGATTGCGGCAAATCAAGCCGCCGCAGGCACATTGCCTTCGTTTCTAATGGGTATTCAGGAAGGTGCATATTCCGAAATTCAAGCTCGTAGAAATCCTTATTTTCAAGCTCAAGGATTAACATTGGAATACCTTCGTCTTTGGGAAGCTTTTGTAAACCCTTCTACATTAGAACCATGGGTCGCAAATGACGCACTGATGGGAGATCTTGTTCATCCAAATGCGATTGGATTAACTGTTTGGGGTTATCACGTTTCATCAAAAATCAAAAGCTTAGGTTGGCACCTTCCAAAAAATCCACCAGTAACGCCGCCGCCACCTCCTCCAACTGATAATGGTGGTGAGAACACAGGTAGGGTTGAACCGGGTCCAATTTCTGATTTGGATTGGATATTGCTCTGTTTCCTGTTCGGGATTTGTCATCTCTGAAGCATATTATCGCAGACTATGGGAACCATTTAAAATTCTTTCAATTGAATGCTTCCATAGGCTCCCAATCCATTAACTCGAATTCGATCTCTCTTCCGGAGAATTCGTTATTATTTAATCCGAAACCGTCGGTATTCACGGCTCCTGTGAGAAGACCAACACGTTTTCCGGTAGTTTTGTCTATGACTAAAATATCATAGAGATCGTCGGCGTGTTCATCGCTATTCGTATCAATTACGACGACTCCTTCAACAGGAGTTCTCAGAATATGAAACTCACCCGATGCTGTTCCTTGCCATGCAAGAGACTTTAAACCTCTTGGTTTTCTGTATCCGAGTGCTTGAATTCTTTCAACGTTATTGTTTACGTTCACTCGTAACGATTTCATAAAACCGACTGCTTGACCGTTAATTTTAACGATTGCGTCGTTACCCGTGAGAACAGCCGGATTCGGCCGTGCGCTCTTAGCCATTTTTAACCTCCGTTATTCGTTCCGCGAATAACGTCCAAATTGACTAGAAAGAACATGTAGTTGATCGGACTTACTATCTTGCCGTCAGGGAATACGAAATACACGGCGTCACCATCACGACGAATATCGAACTTCTCGTCGAATGCGGGTTCCCCTGTGTAGATGTTTCTTGTAAGCCAGCCGTATTGTGTAATGTACACATTACGAAAACGTTGTGTTACTGCGGTCCGAATGTCCGCGTCAGTAAGATTTGTTCCAAGTGCGTCGGGATCTGTAGGTACTTCGCCGATAAAGGTTACGTCGAGCCACTCTCTAAAGTCCTTTACGAGAGCAAGAGCTGTGCAAACGGTCGAGGCTTGATTTTTAATCAGGTTTTGAGCCTGATATGAGGTCAGACTCATTTCGATCTTGAACGCACCGTTATTTGGCTTTCTCGTAACGACAAGTCCACCCGCTCTTAGTATTTTTTTGATTTGGTTCTTAGATAATTTTTCGGGTGCGTCTACGATATTTAGGTCTTTGTAGGTCGCGGTTTCTCTTACGTTACCGGATGCTTTGATTGCGTTATGCAAAACCGCAAGCATCCAGCCGGGGTACGTTTTTAAAGTTATCTTGTCCGCCGCGTAACGAGTGATTGGAGAAAACCCCAAAACCATGTATTCGGAATTGGCAGACTTGATGTCTTCGATTCTTGCATCGACTGATTTCGTTAAGTCGAGTCCTGCCCCACCAAATCTTTCATCGGCTCCGTCGGGTGAATTTCCGAATGCTAGTTTATCAGCAAGATAGAGCACGACTGATTGGATCGAAGTGCAGACGTTGACGTAAAAACCTTTGGAAACTTCCGTATCAAAAACAAAATCGATTGCGTCGATATAGTCCTGTGCGGTTGCAATCCCCGTTGAACCACCGTTTAGATAGGTAAAAGACGCCATGTCTGCGAGTGGTTTTCTTTCCGGAGTTGCGACAATTTGAGCAAGCCCGTTTCCTAAGAAGAATCTCTCTTGCTGGAAAAGAAGCGACTTCATCGTGACCGGAACGGTTTTTACATCCACAGCATCGGCAAGGGAAAGATAGTCTAGGTTTGCAGTTTTCCGGTCGGGTTGCGAAAGAAGAATAATCTGATAACCGACACGACTCGAAACATATCCGACGAGTTCTCCAAGTGTTGAATAGTCTTTGATTGGAACGGTTAGGTTTCCGGACCCATCCGTTGGAGCAGTTCCCGAAAGGGTTACTCGGAGTATAGTCCCGTCGAAAGATAGGATTGCGTTTTGTCCGTCGCCTACATATTGAATTTGTAATTCGTTTGATTCTAAGGGAGAAGAAGTTCCGATTCCGTCACTATCTCCGATTTGAATAATCGTTCCCCCGTTCGTTACCCGAAACCGAATTTGATTTCCTCTCGGACCGGGAACGATTGCTTTTACGGTATTCGTAACCGTTGCAACGATCGATGAGGCGGTAGCACTTGCAGAAACGTTTGGGTTTATGTTCAGAGCTTTGATAAGCTGGGGACCAGCTGTAAAACGAGAATCTTTGGAAGGAGAGAATGCGTTTGAAACTGCGTCTGCTAAATCGCCGGAAAAAAATACCGACTTCGCTTCGTCGGCACCGCTAAATTCTAAAACTCGTTTCGATATTTCGAGACTTGTGTCCCCTGCGTCGTAGCCGTTGTCTGCGGATCCAATTAGTACGAGAGTATTTAGATCTGGAGAAATGCCTGTACTTTGAGCTTTAACTCGGAAAGCTCCGCGCGCTCCTGGCTGGATGTATCCGCGACCTAAGAATTCTACATCCCTAGTTCCCATGATTCACAGCCCTCCAAATTTCCTCGAAGGAGTTGTTACCCTTTGCTTTTAATTCACGAAAAAAGTATTCACGGAAACGGGGAGTAATCGTTCTTCCAAGTTCTCTTTCTTTAAAGAGAAGAAACTCTTGGGGTGTTTGATTTGTTTTGGGTTTAGTTAAAACTTTTGAATCAACTTTTCCCCTTTGCAAATTTACGTCTTCTTCCATTAAGGATTATCCTCTAACCCGAAGTTGCCTTCCAGTCGGGTTTTGCTTCCCGATAAAAATACATCGAAGGAGCTAATATCGGGAAAAAGGAATGAAGGTTTGGTTCGAAAAATTGATTTTGTTTGAATGAGTTTTACTCTGATTTCAAACCCCCAGAAAGGTTCAGAGAAATCGGCGGTGCTTAAATTAGGTTCTGTGTCTTCGGGAAGAAAAACAGTTAGTCCTGGATAAAGGACGGGAAGATCATTAGCCATGAGCATTGTCACGGCAAGAGCGGCGTCATAGATCCATTTATTTGTGTTTCGACCGGCGTTACCTGTCGCGAACCCGCAAATGACTACCTCTGATTCAACGGTGTATTGAAGTTGTTGGAAATTTTTCTTTCGACTAAATTCATCTAAGAAAGCCTTTGTCGGAAGGCGTTGGCTTTCAGGTAGTTCTGAAATCTTAGTTAAATATTTTCGGAAAGATTCTGAATTCTTAAAGTGATGTTCGTTTAATCCTAAAAATTGAGTATTTCGATCCGTTGTGCATTCGATTCCAATCTTTGGAAATTTTGTATTCGGTCCAGTCGTCGAAACTCCTTCTTGATAGAGCGGATGACCGTGTTCGATAGGAACATCAATGTTTCGTAGTGCAAGGCCTGTGAGTGGTAAGGAATTACGAAAATATTCTACAACCGTATCTTCCGGAGGAGCTGGATACGTGATTAGGATAGCCCCCCGATCGCGTCCGTCTTGTTGTCTAGCTTCTTCTTCCCGAAGACTTATATCCATTCATCCGGATCTTAAACGGAAACGGATTATCGGTTCTTTTTTTTACTGAGTAAGTCTAAAATCAGATTTTTGGCATCTAAAGCGACTGCTTGCTTTAGAGTTTTAGATTTTAACGCTGATTTCACATCCTCTTTGATTCCTGCTAGAATTTTTTGAGCTGGAATCGCCGGTTGAAAGAAGTCGCGACTTTTTTCGGTAACAACGACGAATTTTACGAAGGATCTTTGAACGGTTCCATTTTTGTACTTTTGTTCTCTTGCAAATACGTTTCCTTTACCAGTCATGCCAGGATCTTGCCTGTATTTGTAACGGTTTCTTGTTACCATTTGTCCGTGAGCATTCTCCTCTTTGAAAGTTCCGGTTTTAATGATCACAGAATTGATTGAATTGTTTTTTGGACTAACACGAGTTCCATTTTCATTTTTAGTTATCGGAACGATTACATAAGGACCGTTCTCACCCATTCTCGCTCGACTTCCACCAAGAAGTGAGGGACGCATATCGTAACGTCCTCTACCTCGTTCGATGACCGCCATGTAATTATACTTTCCCTTATTCGGATGATATACTTGAAATCCTCCCGGAATAGGACGTATTAAAATTCCTCCCCCTCCTCCGGGACGATTGGACATTGCCATTCTTCCCCACCAGCTAGGTTTTGCGGCGAGTGTATTGTTCGTCCACGCCTCTTGAGTCGCTTTTGCGATTCGATTTAGAACGAATCTGGTTTTTGGAAATTTTCCTTGTTCAAAGAGTTGTTCGTAGTTCATACAAAAAAGGGGTAGAAAACTCTACCCCTTTGAATGTTTCTAAACGTTTTTCGGGGTGACTTTAGAGTCTTACTGGAACATTCGTAAAGACACGGAACTTGTCTTCCGCGAGAATTTGAAGAACGCTATAGTTTTCAACGATTCCTAAACGGGAACGTAAAGCTCCACCAGCTCCGTAAGGAAAAAGCGTTTTCGTATATCCCAAAAGTTCCGTCAAGACGAGAGTTCTTGTATCGTCACTCGCCGACTTAGAATTAAAATCTCCCATCACCATGATCGTGGTTCCGGGTAAATCTTCGTTTAAATCCTGTACGATTGTAGTCGGACCCGCAGTGTTTTTCTTTACCTCTCTCATGTAACGGATGAGAGAAGAATTCGGTCCCGTTTCACGAAAGATCACAT
>NZ_NPDU01000007.1 GCF_002811985.1 Leptospira adleri | reverse complement strand
CGGATCACAACGTATTAAAAGAACTCAACGAAGGAAGTTTAAGAAATCCTAAAGTAACCGTGATCAATACGGACGCGTTCGTCTGGTTGGAGGAATCGGATCAAACCTTCGACGTCGTCATCATAGACTTTCCGGATCCGAGCAATTTCTCTCTTGGAAAACTTTATACGACCGCATTCTTTCACGTACTCAAAAGGAGAATGAACGCAACGTCCGTATTGGAAATCCAATCGACGTCGCCTTTGTTCGCGCGATCCTCTTATTGGTGTATCGAAAAAACGATCGAGTCCTTGGGATTTCGGACGCTTCCCCTCCACGTCTATGTTCCTTCTTTTGGAGAATGGGGTTTCGTTCTCGCGGGACAAAGGCCGATCCGATTGCGGGAAGAATTTCCGGAACCTCTTCGGTTCTTAAACTCGGAAGAACTCAAATCGATTCAGATCTTTCCGTCGGATATGTCAAAGGTCCCCGTCGAAATCAATCGACTGGACAACCAAGCCCTCGTAAGATATTACGATAGGGAATGGAATCGAATCTTAGACTAAAGACTCGAGCCTAACGATTTTCGGGCGGCTCCTGCAAAGCGCGACGGAAGAGCCAAAGGCGCGCTGGACGAATTGCAGGACCGAGCTCTCGGCTCCGGTCAAGAAATTGAATCCATCTTTTAAATATCATATTTTACGAATGTATCAATTTCTTGACCCCGCTTCGATCTCTGCCGCAGGGACCGTGAGTCGAGATCGAAGCGAGAAACCGAAGTCAGAATCGGAAACGGATCATCTCCGTTGCCACTGCCAGACCTTGCCGTCTTCAGGGTGAATAATCTCGCCGATATTTTCGAAATTCAAACGTTCCAGTATTCGCGTAGAGGCGTTGTTTTCCGGCAGAGTTTGGGCCGTAACGATAACTCGGGGAGACGTTAAGCGCGCTTGTGCAACCAAAAAGGCCGCAAAAAAAGTTCCTAACCCTTTTCCTTCGTATTCCGGAAAGACAAAATAGGCTATCTCCACTTGACCGTTTTGCGGAGGTGATTTGAAGGCGCAGGTACCGAGCGCTTCGTTTCCTCGTACATAAAGATAACCGATCCAAGGCTCAATAGGCAAATGATTGGTTACATTGTACATTTGTAATACGTTAGTCACGACGTCTTGAACGATGGGATTCTTTTCGAATGTGAGCAGTTCGCTCGAATCGGATTTTATGGGGATAAATTTCATTGATATATTCCTTATTCTTTCATTTTTTCTTACTCCAAAGGAATGAAGTGAACATAGGCGGCTCCTGAGCTTTTTTCGGTTCGAAGAAATTTCGGAAAATGCGGAGAAAAGCGCGTCCGAAATTTCTCAACTTCAGATAAGATTCCCCCGAAGCAATGATTTCAGACAACAACAAATGGAATCAAAGGACGGCCGCTTTTTCAATGAATCTCGTTCTGGAATGTCCGCCAAACGATGCAAAAAAGAATCGAGTCCGCCTTTCGCTACTAGGATTGACAGAATTTCGAAAAAGGGGGAACCTGAAACTCAAAAATCTGTCCTACCTCTGCACGGTGTCTTAAACGAAAAGATCCGCGACGTAGGACAATACTTAAGGATTCTATAATGAAACAAAAAATCGCGCTTTTTTCCCTGCCCGCACTTGCGTTAGTCGCGCTTATTACATTTTCTCTGAACGCGCAACCGGAACGCAAAATCGAAACCACGGTTCACGATTTTATGGAGGACTATCCGAAACTCGCGGTAAAAGCCGCTAAAAAAGGAAAACCGGAATATATCGAGAAAATTTTAACCGAAATCCCGAACTTCGCTTTGGAGGAACAAAAAGCAAAGTGGACGGAAATTTCTCAGGAAGCGCTCAAGACAAAAGACTACGAACAGTCCTGCAAATCTTGTCACAAAGAATTTAAGAAGGAATACAAGAAAACCTATCGTAAAAGACCGATTCAAGTATCTCCCGAGCTGATCAACTATCTGAAAGAACTCAAAAAGTAATCGATCCTACTTTCGAAAAAATTTCCGGAACGAATTCTTATATAAATTCGGCGCCGGAAATTCCGTTAACGGATCAGGAGCCTGTTCTGGAAATCTCCCGATAGAGGGGAGCGGCCGCGTCTTCTTCCTTTTCGAACTTTCCGTTCAAATCCAAAATCATCAGAGTGATATCATCTTCGAACTGATCTCCTCGCCCGGACCAGGACTTCACCGTATCGAACACCAATTGATTCAGATTCTTCCCTTGCATACCGGAATTCGTTTTTAGGAAATCGTAGAATTTCTGATAACCGAACATTTGTCCGTATTGATTGCGCGCTTCCGTAACTCCGTCGGTAAACATAATGATACGGTCCTCTTTTTTGATCGGAATGATGAGTTGACCGTTTTTCAAATTTCCGTCGATTCCCATAATCCAACCCGGAAGAAAAATCTCCCTAAACTCACCCTTGGAATGATTGAGGATCGCGATCGGAGGATGTCCCGCGTTCGAATACGTTACGATTCCTTTGTGAATATCGATGATCAGATAAGCGGCCGTAATAAAATGTTTTCCGTATTTGCCCATCAAAGCGCGGTTAACGTTCTTTAAAAGTTCAGCCGGTTCAGCGGCTTTCCTGACCTCGATCGAAAAGGCGAGTTTCACCATGGAAGCGATGATTGCAGCGGGAATTCCATGACCGGAAACGTCGCTGATAAAAACGCCGAGTCGACCGTCGCCGTAGTCGTGAAAATCGTAAAAGTCTCCGCCGACGGAACTCGCACATTCCATTCTAACTGCAAGTTCGATTCCTTCCACCTTTGGAAGTTTATCCGGAAGAATCGATTCCTGAAGTTCTCTCGCGATTTTCAGTTCTTGTTCGATTTCGGAAAGTTTAATCTGATTCTCATACGCATCGATGCTCGTTTGAAGACTTTCGGCTTGGAGGGATTTGAAACGGTCCGCGAGAGCGAATGAAAGAAGAGTCATCTCCAAAAGCGAGCCGATCAAAGAACCCCAGTTGGTGAATAAATTACTCGGTAATACGGATAAGTTTCGAAGGACCGTGATCAAAATGAAAACCACCAAAACCGACCAGGCAAGAAGGAAAAATCTGGCGGGTCGATATCCTTGACGATAACGGTCGATTCCCGCATAGATCACGATGACGGAAGTGAAAATCGGAAACAAGGTCAGAGCCTGCATATTCCAAAAGTAAAACATGGGGAAAAAGGAAAGAAGAATTCCCGCAATCCCCGGAATCATAAATAAGATCAAGATGATATCCGTAATCTTCATCGTTCTTCCGGTATGAAGAAAGGATCTCGTAAACTGGATCGAAAAGACGATCGCAAGATATGCGAAAGGAACCAGAAGATCGTTCCAGGTTTTTAAGGCGGACACGTAGAGATAACGATTGCCGACTCCAGTCACGGACAATTGCCACAAACCGAAAAACAAAAGATAAAGGACGTAAAAAAGATAACCTGCCTCTTTTACCGTGGAAAGAACAAAGCCGTTGTAGACGAGCATCACGAGCAATGCTCCGAAAAATAATCCGAATAGAATATTCTGAATTTGAACGTTCGTGATAAACTCGTTCGCGGTCCAAGCCTTTAAATTGAGGATCAAAGATCTTCTCGTGGAAACCTTGATCAAATATTCTTCCGTGTTTCCGTATTGAGTGACCAAACGAAACACCGGATGAAAGTATTCTATGCTCTGATCCTGTTTGATCTCGCGATAACGGATCGGAAACTGTGAAAGTTTTTTATAAAGAACGAATTCTTCGGAGGCCGGGTTCGCCAATTCCAAAAACCAAGGTTGAAACCCGTGACCGATTTTTTCGAAATGAATTTTGGAGCGGATCCAGAACGTGGACTGAGTATATCCTTTTGATAGACTGTCTTTTCCGAACTCCTTCCAATCCGGATGAAAATTAGGATTGGAAAAGTCTTCAATTCTAATTTTTCCATTAGGATCTTCTAATACTTGAAGCGTCTTTCCTAAAAATTCTCCTTTCATATTTTCGGAAAGGGAGAATGCGGATTGTTGCGATGAATTCTGATTTTGCGCTATTAAAATCGGATCCGCGGATAACGGTGCGGATTCGAATAAAAATAGGAAGAGGAGCGCTTGAACTTTCAGTTTCAAAGTTTCACACCCGCAAGTCCCAGAATGAACTGAAACTCCGCGGGAGAAACGGGCTGAATAGAAAGGCGGGAGCCTTTCTGTAGAAGCACCATGTTTTTAAGTTGTTTGTGCTTTTTCATTTCTTCCATCGTGACAGGTTCAGGGAATCTTTTTTTAAATTTTACATCTACCATGTACCATGTCGGATTCTCAGCTTTACTTTTCGGATCGAAATATTTGTGAGAAGGATCAAAAGCGAAATGATCCGGATAACCTTGTTTTACAACTTCGGCAATCCCAACAATGGAAAGGGGGTTGGCCCGGCTATGGTAAAAGAGAATGAGATCCCCTTTTTTAATACTGTCACGCAAGAAATTGCGCGCCTGATAATTTCTTACCCCTTCCCAAGGAGCGATATGGGAAGGAGAATTGTACAGGTCATCGATCGAAAAAACGTCGGGTTCTGTTTTAAATAACCAGTGATTCATTCCATTCCGGCGTTGTACGCAGGGTTTGTCTTGATTCCGTTTTGTTTTTTCGATTTAACCGTTTTTTCCGGCTTTTTTTTTGTGCCTTCTTCGCTCGCAGGATGAACGATCACCATCAGTTCCTCGTGAGAAATCGTTTCTTTTGCAAGAAGGGCTTTCGCCAGTCCTTCGAACTTGGAAGCGTTTTTACGAACCAGATCTCGTCCTTTGTTGAGGCAGGTTTGAATGATTTCACGAACTTCCTTATCGATCATAGCCGCAAATTCTTCTGAATAATATTTGCTACTGTGACCCATGTCTCTTCCGATAAAAACGTTCGCTTGATCGCCGCTGTAATTTACGGTTCCGAGTTTTTCGGACATTCCCCATTCGCAGACCATTTTGCGGGCGATATTCGACGCTTGTTGAATGTCGTTGCTGGAACCGGTGGAAGTAACTCCGAACTTAAATTCTTCCGCGATAAATCCGCCCATCGCCACTACGATTTGATCGAGCCAATAAGTTTTAGGAAGAATGTGTTTGTCTTCCTTCGGAAGCGATTGTGTAAGTCCGAGCGCGCGTCCTCTTGGAATGATCGTAACCTTGTGAACCGGTTCCGTATAAGGAAGAAGAGTTCCCAAAATCGCGTGACCCGCTTCGTGATAAGCGATTACTTCTTTTTCCTTTTCGGAAATGAAGAATGATTTTCTTTCCGGGCCCATCATCACTTTGTCGCGGGCTTCTTCGAGTTCTTCTTGAGTGACTCGCTTTTTATTCTTACGAGCGGCGAGTAACGCGCCTTCGTTGATTAAATTGGCAAGATCCGCTCCCGTAAAACCGGGGGTTCCTCTCGCGATCGAATGCAGAGAAATATCGCTGGTCATCGGAACTTTGCGGGAATGCACTTTGAGAATTTCTTCTCGTCCTTTGATATCCGGAAGATCCACCATCACCTGACGGTCAAAACGACCCGGACGAAGAAGAGCAGGATCGAGAACGTCGGCGCGGTTTGTGGCCGCCATTACGATCACTCCTTCGTTCTTTTCAAAACCGTCCATTTCTACGAGCATCTGATTGAGAGTTTGTTCTCTTTCATCGTGACCACCGCCGAGACCGGCTCCTCTCAGACGACCGACCGCGTCGATCTCGTCGATGAAGATGATACATGGAGAATTCTTCTTTCCCTGATCGAACAAATCTCTAACGCGGGAAGCTCCCACCCCGACGAACATTTCCACGAAGTCCGATCCGGAGATGGAGAAGAATGGAACTCCGGCTTCGCCGGCGACCGCTCTTGCGAGCAAGGTTTTACCGGTTCCCGGAGGACCGACTAACAGAACGCCGGTGGGAATTCTCGCGCCGATCGCGTGAAATTTTTTCGGATCTTTTAAGAATTCTATGATTTCTACTAATTCTTCTTTTGCCTCTTCGCAGCCCGCGACGTCTTCAAAAGTGATTTTTACTTTCGGATCCACGGTCATCTTCGCTTTGGATTTTCCAAAGGAGAACGCTTTGTTTCCGGTGGATTGAATCTGTCTCATCATGATGAACCAGAAAAGACCGATCAGTATAACGATGAGAAGAATGTTGCTTCCGATGACGCTCCAGAACTTTCCTTCTTCCGCAGAACGAGCGTCAAAAGAAACATTCGCTCTTCTTAAAGAAGCGATCAAGTCCTTGTCGAGCGGAGCGACTGTCGTTCTGAATTTCACCGGCTTTGCGGTCTTCGATTCGGAATATTCGGCGGGAATGTAAAATCCTTCGATTACGTCTTTTTCGATTTGGATCTTATTGTATTTATCAACGGTTCCCTTATAGAGTTTGCCGAGGGGTTTTTTCCCCTCCACCGGTTCCAACATATTCAAAAAGTCGGAATAGGAGATATCCTTGGTGGCGCCGGCGTTGTTCTCATAATTATAAGCGATGATCAAAACGACCATCATAATGATTAGGACAAAGAATACATTTTTTACGTTCTTGTTCATGGAGTTCTCCTGTAACTTAGACGCCTGTGAGATACATTAAACAGGCAAGAGGTTCCTTCCGTTAGGATTTCACGTTTCTTCAAAAAGGCAAGGAAGAATTGAGAGAAACCGCCAAAAGGAAAACGCTGGGAATGAAATTCGCGGGAAATTTTTTACAACGTCTTAAAAAATTCGAATTCCATTACCGAAAAAATCAAACGGCAACATTCTGTTCTGAGGACAGATTCTGAGATCAAAGATGATATTTTTCGATCACGTCGTCGATATCTCCGAGAGAAATCGAACGAATCGCCGCTTCCGCGTCGTTGATGATCTGAATCAAACTCAAGTTTTCCATCGGTTCGAAATCTTCCTTTAAAAAGGAATCTCTTACTTTGAGATCGAATCCGTCGTTCCAAATTCCGATTCGAATTCGGATGAAATTAGGAGAACGAAGAGATTGGATGATGGACTTAACTCCGGGGTGATCCGTTTCTTGAGTTCCTTTATCGACTACGATTCTTCCAAGAGGGAGACTCCAGTCTTCTTGAATGACAAGAATTTCTCCGACTTGTATTTTTAGAAAGGATGCGATGTAGAGAACGGATTCTCCCGAAAGATCGCTGAAAGTCTGCGGCTTTAAGAGTACAACTTCTTCCCCCTCAAAATCACCGCGACCAATCAGAGATTTCTTCTTTTTGGTCTTGATTTCAACATTGATGTTATTCGCGATAACATCCAAAATTTTGAAACCGATGTTTGAGCGGTTATTGTTGTATCTGTCTCCTGGATTCCCGAGTCCGACGATCAGCTTCATGAATACCTATCTGTCTCTTTCAGGTTAGACCCGAATCAGTTCCGTATTATTTTTTGCCTTTCTTGCCTTTAGCGTCGTCCTTCGCGCCTTGAGCTTCCGCTCTTTCCGCAGCAAGAAGAGCTTTGGTTTTGTTAACGGAAGTAACGATCGGATCTCCGTTGATCAAAATTTCCCAGCTTGCCGGAACTTTGAGTTGGCTGATCTTAATCGCATCGCCCACATCGAGATCCGTTACGTCGATGGTGAGGTTTTCCAAAAGATCTTCAGGAATCGTTTTTACGCGAAGTTCATGGATGATATGTTCGAACTGTCCGCCGGTCTTGGAACCTTTCGCGACACCGGTAGTTTCGATACCGATTTTCGTAACGATCTTTTGACCGGGAACAACTTTGTAAAAGTCGACGTGACGAATTTTATCGATCTCGGGAAATCTTTGGATTTCTTTTACGAATACTTTGTGAGTTCCTTGTCCTTCCACGTCCAACTCGATCAGAGTGGACTGACGGATTCCGGAGTGAACCATCTTTTCAAGTTCTTTCTCGTTTACTGCGCCGGAAGTCGCGGTTCCAGCGCCGATAATATTGATGGGAACAAGTCCCGACGCACGAAGACGATTGTTTTCGTTCTTACCGGTTTCCGTTCTTTTTTTGACTGCGATCTTGTGAATAGTGTTCTGGCTCATTCTTCTTACCTAACCTTAATCGAATAAAGTGCTGACTGACTGATTTGTGTGAATCCTTTGAATCGCGTTTGCGAGCAAAGGAGCTACGGACAATGATTTCAATTTGTTGATCTTTTTGGATTCGGGAATCGCGATCGTATTCGCGAGAACGACTTCGGTGAAATTCGTTGCGTTGATCCGATTGACCGCTTCTCCGGAAAGAACTCCGTGAGTTGCCGCGCAATAAACCGACTTCGCTCCGTGTTTGAGAAGGGCTTCCGCGGCCTTGCAGATCGTTCCGGCGGTGTCGATCATGTCGTCCAGAAGAATACAATTCTTGCCTTCGATTTCGCCGATTACGTTCATCACTTCGGATTCGTTTGCTTTCGGTCTTCTCTTGTCGATGATTGCGAGGGAACCGTTTACCTTCTTACCAAAAGCGCGAGCGCGTTCCGCTCCGCCCGAGTCCGGAGATACGATGACCAAATCTTCGATTTTCTTTGTATTGACGTATTCCGCCAAAACAGGAGCAAAATGAAGATTGTCCACGGGAACTCTAAAAAATCCCTGAATCTGATCCGCGTGAAGATCCATGGTAAGAATCCGATTCGGTCCGACAACTTCGAGAAGATCAGCGACGACCCTCGCTGAAATCGGAACTCGAGGTTCCACTTTGCGATCCTGACGGCCGTATCCATAATAGGGAATCACGACGCTGATGCTGGAAACGGAAGCCCTGCGAAGAGCGTCCATGATAAGAATCAGTTCCATCAAATGATCGTTAGCCGGTGCAGACGTGGATTGAACTACGAAAACTTCTCTTCCTCGTACGTTGTCTTCGATCTTTACGGAAATTTCTCCATCCGAGAATTTCTTGAGATTGATCTTCCCCGGTTGAATCTTTAGATGCGTGCAGATTTCTTCGGCGATTTGTTTATTAGAACTTCCCGCAAATACGGCGATATCTCCATTCATGGATGGACGGCCTCCCCTTTGATCATGGCGGAAAGCATCTGCAGGTCTTCGGGAGAATTCACCCCATGACTTTCAAGATGATTCTTTAACTTCATCGCACCGAGTTTCTTTCCTGAATTTCTATATAATTTCACGAGATCGGGAAGATAGTATTCTCCCTGAGCGTTGGAATTTCCGATCTGTCTGAGAGAATCAAAAAGACCGTCTCCGTCAAAAACGTAAGTTCCCGTATTGATTTCGTTGATGAGTTTTTCTTCCGCGTTGGAATCTTTTTCTTCCACAATAGCCGTAACGTCTCCGGAAGAATTGCGGATAATTCTTCCGTAACCCGTCGGCTTTTCGACGACAGCGGAAAGAATCGTTGCGGAGAATTCGTTTTCTTTATGCTCTTTAACTATGTTTCCAAACGTTTCCGCAGTGATCATCGGAACGTCGCCGCAGGCGACGATTACGGAACCTTGAAAGCCTTTGAGCTCGGACTCTGCGCAAAGAAGCGCGTGCGCGGTTCCGAGTTGTTCCGTCTGTTCCGCGAAAGTGATGCCGGGAATTCCGGCGCAAAGATTTTGAACTAATTCTTTTTTGTAGCCTACGACAACGACGATTCGTTCTACGCCTGAGGCTCTTAGGTGGTCGAGTACATGTAGAAGTAGCGGCTTGCCATTCAGCTCTACCGCTACCTTGGGCTGATCCGTCTTCATACGGGTGCCCTTCCCTGCGGCTAATACCACAGCGACCTTATCCTGAGTAGGTTTCATCGTTAATAAATGTCAGTAATACAATTTGGCTGGGCTGCTAGGATTCGAACCTAGGAAATGGCGATACCAAAAACCGCTGCCTTACCACTTGGCGACAGCCCAGTTTCTAAAAATTGAATCGTACGAATGTGAGATTTGGGAATTCCTGTCTCAGCCTGTGCAACAGTTCTTCCTGGATCTCAAGGCCCTGGACCAGCCCGTACATACTCGAACCCGAACCGGTCAGAGAACAATAACTGGATCCAAATTCCAGGAATCTGTCCTTAAGAACTCCCAATTCCGGATGAAGTTGGAAGGCAACCGGCTCAAAATCATTCAAGAGCCTACCCTGCAGAGCGCTCCAATCTCCGTTTTTTAGAACAGAAATTAGATTTTCCGACAGCGTATTCCCATTTTTCTGGGAGGGCCCCTCTTGTAAAGGTTTTTTCAATAAGGAGTACATTTCCGCCGTATTCATCACCTGTGGAGTTAAGGCAAGAATTCCTTGACCGGGCGCTACTTCAATTTGTTGAGAATTCTCACCTCTTCCCGTAACATAAGCGTGTCCTTCTTCTAAAAAGAAAGGCACGTCGGATCCGATTTCGGCGGCAAGTGTTCTCATTTCGTCGGTCGTAAAAAAAGAACGCCAAGAAAAGAAGAATGTAAGAAGAGAAGCGGCGTTCGTGCTTCCTCCGCCGAGTCCTCCCGCCGGTGAAATTCTTTTTGTGATGCGAATTTTCACTCCGGGAAGTTCCGGAAAAAGAGACCTCGCTTTTTGAAAGGTTTTGTAGAGGATATTTTTTTTATAATCTCCCAGTTCGGAGACTTGATCATAAAGTTTACGTTTTTCTAATATGATTTCATTTTTCGATATAAGTTCGAAAACGCCGTTGTTTGCCGGTTCGATTTCGATATCGTCGCCCCAGGAGATTCTTAAAAAGACGCTCCGAATTTCGTGAAATCCGTCAGGACGTTTGTAAGGAATTTCCAAACCGAGATTGATCTTAGCAGGAGAAAGCAAACCGATTCTTCCTAACGCAGCATCGACTCGATCTCGCCGATCGCTCTTTTTACGAGGAAAGAAGGGCTTTTGAGGATCACACTTTTTCCGAAGGGAAGGATGGTTTCTAAAAACCAGGACTCTTCCCGAATCTTTGCTTTGGATAAATGATAAACGACATCGTTGATGGTTTTCGTTTGAGCGGTTCTTTCAAGGCCGAGCTTTCGGTTTAAGTTGTAAAATACTTCCTTCGTATGCCAGATTTCGGCGATTCCGGAAGCGTTTTCCTGATTCTTTCGGAACTCTTCAAATTCTTGGATATATTTCGACTTGGTTTGTCCTGCGGGTTGAGAAATCGGATCCCCGCCGATTGTTAGGGAAAGAATATGATCCAAACGAAAATTGCGAGGCGCTTTTCGTTCATGGCAATATCCCAAGAGATAGTCTTCGAGAGAATGGAAGAGAAACCAGGGGTCAACCTTTCTTCGAATGGGCTTTTCATCGCTTCGGGATTGATATTCTAAGATCAGGGCTTTTCCGTTTCGAATCGCTTCTTGAATCGTATTCTTATAAGAAGTCAGAGCGTCTTGTCCGGTGATCGGGAGGATAGATATGATTTTTTGCAGAATTTTTTTGGCGACTGAGCTCGTATTAGAATCGATATTCGATTCGGAAGTTTCCTCTAAGATTTTTCGAAGAGCAAGCCATTCGCGAATACTTAACCTTAAGCTGGAATCAAAACGAAAAGGAAGAATCAATCCGAACGTATCGGTTTCTGAATCGTAATCGACTTGAATTAAGTCTGCGACATGCGGAGTTGCTCCTAAAAAAAACAATTCGCCGAGTTGTTCTTTGAGATCTTTCTGATTGGTGACCCCGGTCACGCTCGATAATTCTTCCAGGGTCATACGCTTTCCGTCTCGGAGATGACGAATGAGATTCAGCTTAAAGTTAAGACGGACCGTACTTGGATTCATAGAATGTCCTCAAGACTAAAAATGACGCGCTTTCTTGTAAACAGGAAATGAGAAAATTCTTATCCGTCGAAGGAGAACGGAGAGATTTGAAATTCTTAAGAACTGGATCCGATTTGAATCGGAATTCTTATTTGATAATGTCAATAGAAAACGCGAGATCGGAACTCAAAATTTTCGTTGATTCTTGTTTCGGTTCGATGCTCGGGAAAGTTCGTTTTCTTTGCGTTGGGTTGTGCGGATGTGAAAGTCCCTTCCCCGAAAGAAATCAGGGGCTTTTTATATTTCAGATTTTAATTTGAAAACTTTATCGGATAATCAGCGAGGCGGCCCATGGAAAACTCATGTCGAAAAAGGGGCTGATTGGATTGGGAAAGAAGTCTAGGGATCTTGTGATCGTGTTTTCGATAAGATCTAGTTGCCAGACATATCTGTAAACGTCATGAAAGGTAGGAACTCCCGCATTTAAAATATCAACAATAGAATCTCCAACCTCGGCTTCTTCCAAGGACAAAAGAAAATTAAAAAGAAAACACCGAGAAACACCGTGCGCTTGTGCCAAAGCGCCCAGCAAAGACCAATGACCGGTATTTGCCCTAAAATTCATTTTTTTCATTTTCCCAGGATTCTGATAAAGAGTAGAATCCGCCTTCGAATTCAAACGACTTCTCGAAGTCAGCAACTTGGCGTATCTTCTCAAAAGATACGGAAGTTTTTTCGAAAGTTTTCTTTGTTCATCCAAAGTAAGACTATGGAAGTAATTTTCAGGAATGAGAAGAGTAACGACTTTTTCCTTCCTTTCAGCGAGCGGAGATTCGATCTTTTCGTCAGAGCTTAAAAATATAGATTCCATTACTCTAAACAGTTCCTAAAAGTTTTTCAACGGATCGAAATGACCCCAAAAAAACGATCCGAAAAAAAAAATCAAAACCCTTCACCCGAATTTTTTACAGAATCAAAAATTTCCTCCCGCTCGAAACAACGGGCCTCTTCCTGACTCGAAAACGGCCTGCCTCAACATCCTGATTGACAAATCCACATTTTCATAAATTCTTAAAAGGATGCGAAAGTATGTTTGGATTCTTCTCTTAGTTCTTCCCGGACTCTATTATGTAGGAACTTTACTGAGCTGGGAAAAAAAGAAAAAACTTCCGATCACGGGGGACGAACCCCATTATCTCATCATCGCGGAGAGTATTCTTCGAGACAGAGACGTGAATCTCAAAAATAATTATGAAGAAGACTCGATCACGAAAAAGATTCTTGGGCCGACCGACGTAGAGAATCATACGATTCCAAAAAATGGAAACTTATACAGCGTTCACCCCATAGGAACGTCTTGGCTCGTTTTGTTCGGATATTCTTTGTCGGGAATCGGCGGAGCGAGAATTCTTCTGGCATTATTGACCGGTCTACTTCCCTTCGCATTCTATAGAATCGGAAGAATGTTCCATTTAGCTCGAGGCGAATCCGCCTGGCTGAGCCTTCTCTATTCGATCAGCCTTCCCTTTCCGATGGCCGCCGGACAAATATTTCCGGATCTCCCATCCGGGATCATCTTCGTTTTCATTTTCACAATTCTCCTGCACTTGGAAACGAATCAGAGAAAAACGGAATTTCAAAATATTCTACTTTTTGCATGTGGAATCGGGTTTGGAATTCTCGCTTGGCTCCACGTAAAGAATATGCCTGCGATGATTCCACTTTGGCTCTGGTTCCTTTTCAAAAAAGAATGGGAACTCAAATCCAAACTTCTCTCATTAGGAATCGGAACCCTGCTGATTCTAAATCTTTTTTATTGGAACGAACTCTGGTATGACTCGATTCGAGGTTCTTTTTTCGCAGCAAAGAATGCTCCGCCAAGGCTCGATTCCAGAATCGAACATTGGATAACGGTGGGTTTCGGACTTTTTATGGACCGCAACCAAGGACTTTTCTTCCAAAATCCTCTGATCTGGATTCCAGGTTGTATAGGTTGGTTTTATCTATTCCAAAATTCGAATCTAAGAAAGTTCACAATGCTGCTTTTAATTACTTTAGGAATTCAGTGGGCGCTGAACGCCGGACATCCGTGTTCTTACGGATGTCTCGCACTGCCAGGACGATTCCAATGGGGATCGGCAGCGCTCTGGTTTTTTCCTTTCTTAGGAGGATGGATCCTCCTGAAGAGTCTTTCGAAAACCATCTCTCAGATTGTTTTGATTCTTGCGGTCTCGTATCAGATCTGGATTGGAAAATACTGGTTCGATCACACTGCATCCTTGTATCACGTAATGCAACCGACCCCGGAAAAAAGAGCTGGATTCTTTCCTGAATCGATCCTAATTTACCTTCCTTCTTGGACGGATCTCGAAAATTCTTGGAAGAATCCGATCAATCTACTCTGGATCGTGATCTTTCTTTCGCCCATTCTTACTTTTACCGTCTTTCAAATTCGGAACAAAAAATATGGTAAGAATGGTCTCAAACCTTTGATTGACAGAGAGAACAAATGAGAACGACTATTCCAATTGCAACCCCAACAAAAGAAGAACTGCTATGAAACGGAATCCACACAAAAATCTATTCAAGAAATTCATTTCCCTTTTGCTCCTTTCCATTCCTTCGGCCGGAATTTGGGCCCAAGAAACAAGTCAAACTGTAAAAGAAAAAATGGTCTGTCAAAAGATAGAACTGATCATTAACGGACAAACGTATGACGACGGGCACAAATGTATTTCACCGGAAGCGATCTGTTATCTTGTCGAAGGACTTTCTTTGAGCTGCTTTGCCAATCCCAACAGGGAATCTGCGACGATAAAACCTAAAACCAATTAAAAAGAACTTCGATTGAACCCGACTCATTAGAAATTAAAATTCTCTTTGTCTTTTTCATTATTTGGGACCGATAAAATTTCCAATAAAAAGCAGAACCTTCGAAGTACAATAAAAAAGGCGCCGCATCCGCGGCGCCTTTTTTATTCAGCCTAAGAAAACAGGCTTTAAAGATTAAAGACTTCCAAGAACGGATTGATATCTTTGAGCTTCTCTTTCCAATGCTTGCGCTTGTTTTAAATACTTTTGAGACTGAGCGTTGCTTGCGAGAAATTTTCCGCCGGTAGATCTTCTTGCGAGTTCACGAAGTTCTTCAGCTCTTGTCGCTTTTTGTTGCGCAACGGCTTTCAGATAGTTTCCTACCGCAGTTTTCTGTTCTTTAGTCACTGCGCTTTCTACGATCGCTTTTTCCAGGAGTTGATCTTCAACTTCATCGGAAACTGCAAAGGCGGAAGTAGATGCCAAAAGGCCAAGAAGGGAAACCACAGAAATCAGTTTGTTTGTTGTCATGATTGAAACCTCAAATGAGTTTTTATTTTTTGAAGAACGAATCTTCATTACCAATTAGACAAAGTCTCTTTGAGAAATAAATCAAAAAAATATTTTTAAGCTTCTTTTGCGGTAAAAATCGTTAAACACCACTGCGACAATATTCAATTTTACGAATATTCTATTTTATTTAAGCATTGATTCGAGACACTGGCCGCAAAGAAAACAAATGCGAATCGAAGAGCTTAGTATTTGCAGTTTTCATGATAGGTTTGATTGTTATAAACGCAGAGGATACAACGATGCTTAATGGAGATGCGATTGTTGTGTTTGAGCGCACTCACATTGATTTTATAAACAATTCTTCATCAAAGAGTAGCCTCTCTTGAAGAAATTGTATTCAGAATCATAATAAGAGGTTTTTTTTTAAGAGAAATCCAAATAATTGCCCGACCGAACTACTTTGCTCACACATTGAGCATTTATTTTTTACTATTTTTGCCTTTTAAATCAACAAGAAAGATCAAAAAGTAGGATTCTCTTTGTAAAAACAAGCGAACGGATTCAGAAATCAGCAAATTTCACTCGAAAAAATCTAAAATTATGTCACTTGTACTCATCAAATATCTAAAGCCCAAAGAAATCCAACCTGAGCATTCCGCCCGATTCAAATTTCAATTCAATATATGAGACATAATTACTATAAGAAAACTCCAGCCTTCTTCAAACAACGCCCGATTCCCTAAAAAAACATAGGAGTTCCTACTTTCTAAGCTCAAAAAGGAGGCATTCTTTTTTTTAAAAAAAACCGGAAATTCCCCCAAATTTACAGGCAACCCTCTTCTAAAGTAGTAAATCGAAGACCGAAATTTCCGTGTCGGCCGTCAGTCGACGACCGACACGGACCGAAAAGGCAAAATTCAAAACCAAACCCGAATCAACCTTGGAAAGAAATTTCCTTTTTTTACGAATTGTAGAATCTACCCAACATCCGACTCTGGCAACTGGAGAAACTATGAAATACCTTCACACAATGATTCGAGTTCAGGATTTAGAAAAGGCTCTCGATTTTTTTTGTATGACTCTCGGACTTGTCGTCTCTCGCAAAAAAGAACATCCGGAAGGAAAATACACTCTCGTCTTTTTATCCACGGGAGAACCGGACGCGCCGGAAATCGAACTGACCTACAACTGGGGCCAAAAAGATCCTTACACGAGCGGGAGAAACTTCGGACATCTCGCCTTCGAAGTAGATAACATCTATGAAACGTGTGCCAGGATTTCGGCAAGAGGAATCACGATCAACCGCCCTCCTCGCGACGGAAGAATGGCATTCATTCGTTCTCCGGATCTCATTTCGGTAGAACTCCTTCAGAAAGGACATTCTCTTCCTCCGGAAGAACCATGGCTTTCTATGCCGAACACGGGAGAATGGTAAGAATTCAATTTTTCGGCGAATAAAAAAAGAAGGAAATGATGAACCAATATCATCTCCTTCTTTCCATCGCGCACTTCAATTCAATCCCGACCTCGATTTTCTTTCTCCAAAACCGATCACAAAATAAAAAGCGTTCGACGAAAAATAAATTCTCTGAAACGACCCAGCCCCTTCTTCTTTTTTGAAAATATAGAAGCCGAGAAATTACCAAAGAAAATCCGGGGCCAAGAATTCTTTCAAATTTGATTTGACTTTTATAGTGTATATACACTATAAATTCTTAGAGAGGAGAAAAAACCAAGATGGAAGAGACATTTCGTTTTGAATCCAAGATTCCCGTTCGTTTCAGCGATACGGACGTAAACGGACACGTAAACAATCAGAATTACAATTCCTACTGCGACGAAGCCAAGATGAAGGCTTTTATCAGCTCCGGAATCGATATGGAAAAAACCAAACAAAGCGGGATCGGCCCGATCGTCTACAAGGCCGAATATGAATATCTTTCCGACCTAAAATATCCCGATACGGTCATTGTGAAAACCAGGGTTGAATTTATCAAAAGAACGCGCGCGATTTTTCATCAGCAGTTGGAAAGGGAATCCGACGGAAAGATCGTTAGCAAGGTCCGATCGTACGGAATGTGGATCAACTTTGAAACGAAAAAACCCGCATTCTTACCCACGGAAGTTTTGGAAAAAATGGGAGAGTTTAAATTCAATTCGGAAAATCGGGAAACGGCGTTAGTTTAAACAAGGATTCTTTTTCGAAGAGAAAGGAACTTAAAACGTAAAAATTGAACCGAAAAAATTCTTTTATAGAATTTCGACACCATCCCGTTCGGGATCGGATTGTCTTTTGATTGGAACGTTTTACTTTGGTTTCAAAGAGGTATTTGACCGTGAAGTTTTCCAGAGAAGATTTAAAAGTTGTCGGCCTTTCTTGTCTGAATCTCAATCTGAGAAGAACCACTCGATTGATAACTTCGTTTTACGATTCCATCCTAAGACCTTCCGGAATGAGAATCACCCAATTCACGGTTCTTGCAAGCATTGCCTACGAGAAAGAACCGAGCATCACGGACCTCGCAAAAATCACCGATATAGATAGAACCACTCTTCAGAGAAGTTTAGAAATTCTGAATCGAGACGGATTGATCCGAATTGAAAAAAAAGAAACCGGAAACGTACGTTCCATTTATCTCACAAAAAAAGGAGAATCCAAACTCTCCGAAGGAATCGGACTCTGGGAACAAGCCCAGCATTCTCTTATCGAAGATCTCGGAAAGACCAAGTTCAAAGACACTCTCAAAATTCTTTCGGAAATAAGAAAACTTCCCGTCTTAAAAACGGAATCGGAGAAATAGTTTAGACGCAGCGTCTAATCGATAGAATCATAATAGTGTATATACACTACAAAAGGAGTAGACAATAATGACGGTTATTATCGACGGAACAAGAACGCCTTTCGGAAAATTCGGGGGCGGACTCAAGGACTTCAGTTCTTCAGAACTCGGAGTGATCACCGCAACAGAAACGATTCGCAAAACCGGAATCGATCCCTTGGAGATCGAGGAAACGATTTACGGAAATGTAATACAAGACGATCAAGATTCCGCGTATCTCGCGAGACATATCGGACTTCGTTCCGGTTTGGCGGAAAGTTCGAGCGCTTTGACTCTCAATCGTCTTTGCGGATCGGGACTGGAAAGCATCATCATCGGTGCGAGAAAAATTCTCTCCAAAGAGAATCAATTGATTCTCGCCGGAGGAACGGAATCGATGAGCAACGCGCCTTTCGTATTAAAAAACGCAAGGTGGGGAAATAAATACGGAAACTCGATCGCCGAAGATCGGTTAGCTCAAAGCCTCACAGATTGTTTTGTGGATCTTACGATGGGAATGACCGCGGAAAATATCTCGAAACATTTTCAAATTTCCAGAGCGGAACAAGACGAATGGGCGGGCATGTCCCAAGTCCGCGCCGAAAGGGCGACGATCCAAGGAACGTTCTCCGATGAAATGATTCCCGTTCAAACCAAAGGAAAGAAGTCGATTCTTCTTCAAAAGGACGAACAGATTCGAGGAGCCGAATGTGTGGATCAATTGAAAAACCTTCCCACCGCGTTCTTAAAAGACGGAAGTGTTACCGCGGGAAACGCCTCGGGCATCAACGACGGCGCCGCGTCCGTTCTTCTTTCCTCCGAGGTTTGGGCTAAGAATGCGAAGTTGAAACCTTTGGCGCATATTCTAGGTTATGCGAACGTCGGATGTGATCCGAAGATGATGGGTCTCGGTCCGGTTTTCGCGGTTCCGAAGGCGCTTTCGAACGCGGGAATCAAAATAGAAGACGTGGATCTTTTCGAAATCAACGAGGCTTACGCTTCTCAAACGTTAGCCGTTATCCGAGAACTCAAACTGAATCCGGAAAAAACAAACGTCAACGGAGGAGCCATCGCGATCGGACATCCTCTCGGAGCGAGCGGAACCCGAGTTACTCTGGCTCTCGCTTACGAACTCAAAAGAAGAAACAAAAGAATCGGAGTCGCTTCGCTTTGTATCGGCGGAGGACAAGGAATCGCAATCGTTTTAGAAAATTCGGAATTCAGAAATTAAAACTCCGATTTCGATCATTTCGATTCAAACGTTCTCCGAAAACGATTGATAATTGAACGACATTTGTTCGACGTTCTTCCGGAACGCCTGCGCCAAGGTTTCCGGAAGAATTTTTTGAATCGTATCCCTCGCTTCGATCAAAAAGGGAAACAATCCTTCCTGATTGGTTATCTTCAAACGAAAAGAATCCCGTTTGAATTCTTCATAAGGAATTTCTGATATAGCATTTCTTACTTTATAGGAGAATTCGGGATCGCAGATCAATTCCACTTCGATCGGATCGTGAACCTGAAAGAGCGCGGGATGAAGCACCCAATCCTGGGAAACTTCTTTTTTGAGTCCTTGCGGTTGATAGAGAGAATTTTCCGCGATCGATTCCAATTTCGAAATTTTAGGAATGATAAATCTTCTTCTTTCCTTTTTCTTGCGATCATACGCCAAAAGATAATAGTCTTCCGAGTTCTTTCGAATCAGCCGAATCGGATCCGCTTCCACCCGATACGTTTCTTCCGGAAACGTTTTGTAATATAAGAATTGAATCGGCGATTTTGTTTTTAAGGACTCGAGAAGTTTTTTTAAGATCTCTTCCGAAGCGCTGCTTTCGTTTTGGCTCAGATTTTTTTGGGTTTTTAAATCCATCTCCAATTCCGGATAAACGTCCAACTTTCCTTCGAAAAGTTTTTGAGAAAGGGAATAGAGTTCTAACGAAGGAGATTTCTGATAAAATCTAAGAATCGTTTCCGCCAAAACCTGCAATTCTTCCTTTTCGAGTTTTAATTCCCGATTGGAAACGTTTCGGTCCAGGACGTAACCGTCCTGCGTGGAACGAACGAAAAAACCGAGTTCTCCCAATTCTTCCACGTCTCTGGAAAGTTTTTTCCGATCGGAATCCGGATTCTCCAAATTTTGATAATGATCCGGAAGTAAGGAACGGATTTTCGTAAAACTCAGGGGAGAATGATGATTGAGAAGATTGAATAAAAGCGCAGAAAGCCTGGATTCCGTCCTTCCGGCTTCTTTGACTGGAATCGGAAAATCCTCTTCCTCGTCGTTCCAATTTTCATTTTGAGACATAGCTGAGACTTTCCGAGAATCCGGATTCTAAGCAACCCGAAAACCACTTGAATCCCACCGCTTTCTTTGCAAAATCTCCTCATTCTTAGTTTTTGAAAAGGAACCAAAATGAATACGATTCTCCATTACGTCATTCCTCACACTGTCGGAATCATTCTCATCGCGATCGGATGGTACGTAAGTATTTTAAACGTCGGCTTGACTCGTTTTACCGAAAACGTTCTGATTTCGAAGTGGACCGTCGGCGGTTTAATCTTGATTCTCATCGGCGCCTATCTTCCGGAAATCTGGATCGGAACGAGAAATCTTTTTAAGAAAGACTGAAACGTTGAAGAAGCCGGAAGAAATTCCGGTTTTTTTTGATTCGGATTTTTGCATTTTTCGAAATGCGATCCCCCAACCCCCTTTTTTATCCAAAGAGAAAACTCTTCGTTTCGATCTTACCAATCTCGTTCAGGTTAGTCGCAAGTCGAAAACGGTCGCATTGATCCAACTTCTTTCAACAATATAAACGATTTTGAATATTCTTTTCAGAAGACTTATCGAAAATCAAATAAGATTAATTACCAAACAATTCTTTATCAATTTTGGATTAAAAAACTATTTCAAGATACTCCACCTTAATCGAAGAAATCGTTTTTATTGATCTATAATACGCGTTACCCTCTCCTTTAGAATCCATTGACCGCTTTCAGGCTGCAAGCCTCTTTGAAGGATAGGAGATAACTTACGTATGAAAACACTGAAGATCTTTTTCTTGGGAATTACTCTCGCGGCGCTTTCCACTTCGGGTTGCGTTTCGCAAAATGACGTGGACAACTTAAATGAGCAAATGCTAATAATCGTTACTGCTTGTAGCTCTTGATCCAAGCTTACGAGTCTCAGTTCAGGTAAATGCGAATTCCTTAAATAGCCAAGGGGTCTCAAACCTGAACGTTTATACGGGAAGCACATGTTCAGGAACTGCGCTTTTTTCCGAAAACAACGTAACTTCTTCGAAAACATTTCTTCTTCCCGATGTGGGAACTTATTCGGTGAAGGCTTCTTTCGGTGCATCGAACGCTTGTTCTTCCTCGCCGGTCGTTTTATCAGCAAGCAAACGGACCAGCGCTTGCTCCGGTAAATCTTACGACCGTGGATTGTTTGTAATCGATAAGAGAACTCTTTTCCAAGACCGGTCTTCATTTCAGGCCCTTGTGAATCGAAAGATTTCTTAGGGCCTTTTTGATTCTTTAAAAGGAAGATCCATTTGCAGTCGGTTTTATAGGAGTTCCTACTTTTTTTTGAGAGGGGAAACGAGTTTAAAGAAGAATTCCCCAAGAGGTTTTTACGGCGAAAACCGACAATTCGCTTCGAATGATAGGAGTTCCTACAAAAAACCCAGAAAAGGCAAGATTTTTCTTGTACTTTTTCGCGTATCTACGATTCTCCGTTTGCGGACCGCTAAAAAGGAATTTACGAGATTCTTCTTTGCAGCAGAATGCGACATAATATAATTATATGAGCTTGAGTTGGATATGAGTAGCACCGAAACTGAAATTCTCGAGAAGAATCCAAAGAAAAAAACGGAGATTGAATTTCACAAACCCACTCTTTCAAGAGAGGATCTGAAAACGGTCCTGGAATGCCTCGTCGAAGACCATCTCACCACGGGGAACGTTACGACAAGATTTGAAAAGGTCTTCGCTTCCACCTTTCGTTTCAAACAAGTCGTCTCCAGCAGCAATCTTACTTCAGCATATCACCTGGCTCTTCTGGCGCTGGATGTTCAAGCGGGAGACAAAGTCGTCCTTTCCACTTTAGCACCCGTCTCCGCACTCGATGCGATCTTTCTCCTCAAAGCGGTTCCTCTCGTAGTGGATTTGGATAAGAATTCTTTTCATATAAGCGCGGACGGTTTGAAATCGGCGCTCGAAAATTCTTCGGTCAAAGCGGTCATCTTGGACCACGCTTTCGGCGCCGTTGTAGACGCAAAACGTTATGACTTCAAAGAAGTTCCTGTAATCGAAGATATCTCGGAAGTTTTAGGCGCACAGAGTGAAACCTTCACTCCTGGAAAACAAGGAAGCCTCGCCGTCTGCGGACTTTCCGTCGATCAAATGATTACCACCGGAAACGGAGCGATGATCATCACCGATCAAGAATCTCTCGCAAAGAAAATGCGCGCGATGAAAGCAGGAAAAGAGCCTTATCAAAGAAAAGAAGGACAACCGAAATTAGATTATAACTTAATCGATTACCAAGCGGCTTTGGGAATCGAACAACTTTCCAAAATCGGAATCATCTTAGAAAGAAAGAGAAAGATCGCTCAGGTTTATCTCCAATCGATTTCCGGAACTTCCGTCAACACCTGGTACGGAGATCCGAACCTGGATACGTTCAACCGTTTTATCATCATCGCACCCGGCGCCTACGAACAAGTGGAACGTTACTTTCGTTCTCTTCAAATCGGAACCCAAAGAGCCTCCGAAGAACCGATCCACCATATCCTCGAACTTTCCAACTCGGATTTCCCGAACGGAGAAAGACTTTTTCAAAGAGGACATTGTATTCCGGTTTATCCAAACCTCACGAAGGATAATATTCAAAGAATTTCCCAAGCGATTCGCAGAATCTACTAATCCTTATAGGTTCCCAAAAAACCAAAAAAAGGAGATCCTTCCTTTGAAAAAAGTAGGAACTCCTATTTTTGATTGTTCCAAATTCCCTTTTTGTTGTAGAATCTTCTGAAAACATTCTTTATGAATTGTTTTTCTTTTCAAACTATTAAGACCTATTTTCGACTTAGATTCTAAAATTTCTTCACGGATATTTGATAGTGATTTCCTTTTTTGGAAGCAAGTCGCTCTCTGGCAGATACACTGAGGTAATCCATGAATATCGCCCAGCTTTCGATCAAACGACCTATTTTTATTTCGAGTATCGTTCTTCTTATGCTCCTCACGGGCTGGGTGGCTTTGGGAAGAATGGGGGTCGATCTCTTTCCCGATGTAAACATTCCCGTAGTCTCCGTGACTACCATTTATCCGGGAGCCGGCCCGGAAGAAATCGAAGAGCTCGTTTCTAAACCGATGGAAGAAGAACTCTCCTCCATTTCCGGTCTTAAAAAAATCTCCTCACGAAATCAAGAAGGCGTCTCCGTCGTTTTCGGAGAATTCACTCTTGATACGGATATCAAATACGCCGAACAACAATTCCGCGATAAAGTCGGCCTCGTAAAACCGAAACTTCCTACTGGAATCAAAGAACCCAAAGTGGTTCGTTTCGATCCAGCGGATCAACCGATCATTCGTCTTGCGGTTTTTGCGGAACTGGATCAGGCGAAACTCTACGACTTAGCAAAAGAAACCATCAAAGCCAGATTGGAACAAGTACAAGGCGTTGGTTCCGTAAAGATCGTTGGCGGGACCAGAAGAGAAATTCAGATCGAACTCGATCGGAACAAACTCAGTTCTTATCAGATGCCGATGGTGGTCATCGCAAACCGCCTCAAAAGCGCCGGATTGAACGTTCCCGTCGGAAAGTTTGAAACCGGTTCCAAAGAAACTTCCTACCGAACTTTAGGAAGATACGAATCTCTTTCTCAAATCGAAAATACGATCGTTTCCTTCGGCGGGGAAGTCGGTAACGCAGTCCTGATCAAACAATTGGGAACCGTTCGCGACGGAACCGAAGACGAAGAAACCATCGGTTATCTCTGGGCTTCCAAAGAGGATGAAAGCGGAGAAAAAGTTTCCTTCTTCGCGAAGATCGGCAACTTATTCAAAGGAAAAAAAGAAGTCGCTGAAATTCCGAAAGAGACGAAACCGGCGCTTTTCATCGACGTCTACAAACAATCCGGCGGTAACACGGTTGCGGTCGCCGACGAAGTTCTCAAAAGAATCGGGAAACTCAACGACGGAATCAAGGACATGGAAGGAAAGCCGAAGATTCGGCTGATCCGCGACGGTTCCAAGTGGATTCGTTACAACGTGGAAGACGTGACCGAAGCGATCGTTATCGGTATGCTTCTCGCCGTGATTACGGTTTACTTTTTCTTAGGAAACTTCCGCTCCACTGTGATCACGGGGCTCGCACTTCCGAACTCGATGCTCGGCGCTTTTGTTCTTATGTGGGTCATGGGTTTTACGATCAACGTTATGACACTCTTGGCCTTATCCCTGGCGGTGGGATTGCTCGTCGACGATGCGATCGTAGTTCGTGAAAACATCTTCCGAAAGCTGGAAGAAGGAAAGGGAGTTTTAGAAGCGGCTGAAACGGGAACCACCGAAGTTACGTTAGCCGTAATCGGAACTTCTCTCACCGTGATCGCCGTATTCTTACCCGTCGGGTTTCTTTCCGGAATCGTAGGACAATTTTTCAAACAGTTCGGATTGACCGTCGTATTCGCGATGTTGATCTCTCTGTTTGACGGTCTCGCCGTGGCTCCGATGCTTTCCGCATATTTCGCTGGAAAGATCGATCACGACGCAAAGAAAAACAAAGCCGTAGAAGCCTTCGACAAGTTTCAAACCTGGTTGGAAAAACAATACGGAAGAATCATGCGAGTCGCCCTGAAAAGACCGGGCCTTGTTCTTTTGGGCGCACTCGGAATTTTCATTCTTTCCATTTTCTCTTTGAAGTTCGTTAAGAGTACGTTCTTACCTGCGAACGATCAGGGCGAATTCTTAGTTACCTTGGATCTCCCGCCCGGAACCAGTCTTCAAGGAACCAAACAAGTCGCGGATCAGGTTCTCGACGTGCTCAAAAAAATTCCCGAAATGGATATGATCGCGGTTACGATCGGAAAACCGGACGGAGGAGAACCGAACGCGGCGACTCTCGCGGTTGCATTGGTAAATTCTAAAAAACGAAAACGCACCACGACTCAAGTCAAAGACGATATTCGGGAAATTCTCAAAACCTTTACTTACGCGAGACCGGCCGTTTCCGATTACAGCGCGGTCGGAGGCGGAATTCAATATCCGTTCCAGCTTGTGATCAAGGGCGAGAACCTGGCGGAGATGGAGGTTTATTCCAAAAAGGTCGTCGCGAGATTGAAATCGATTTCCGATCTTGCCGACTTGGATACCGATTATAGAGCCGGTAAACCGGAATATCAGATTCATTTGGATAACATGAGAATGCAGTTGGTCGGGGTTCTTCCGGGCGTCGCCGGATCCGAACTTCGTTATCAAATCGCAGGAGACGAAGTCAGCAAATACTACGACAAAGGGATCGAATACGAAGTCAAGATGAGGCTACAGCCGAATCAGAGAAACTTGAGAATGGCCTACGGACAAACGAAAGTTCCGAACATTGCCAACAAGTTGATTCCTCTCGCGGCGATCAGTTCCGGAAAGGAAACCGCAGGTCCGTCTCGTATCAATCGTATCGACCGCGCAAGAACGATCGTAGTCAACGCAAACCTCGCTCCGGGAGGAGCCGTGCAGGATGCAACTCGGATGGCGGATGAAATTCTTAAAAAAGAACTACCTCCGCCTCCCGGAATTCGATACAACTTCCAAGGACAGTCCGAAGACTTTAAGGAGTTATTGGCGAATATCGTTTTGGCCTTCGGATTGGCGCTGGTATTTATTTATCTCGTACTTGCGTCCTTGTACGAATCTTTCATCACACCGGTGACGATTCTTTTCGCGATTCCGCCGGCGATTTCGGGAGCGTTCTTCGCGCTTGCTCTTACGAACGAAATGCTCAACCTTTTCTCGATGATCGGATTGATTCTCCTCATGGGTCTTGTTGCGAAAAACTCGATCCTTCTCGTGGACTATGCGATGCAGGCGATGAGAGACGAAGGATTGTCCAGAAACGAAGCGATTTACCAAGCCGGACTTGTCCGACTCAGGCCGATCTTGATGACTTCTCTCGCGATGATTATGGGAACCGTTCCGATCGCGTTGGGTTTTGGAGAAGCGGCAAAATCGAGAACCGCTATGGGAATCGCGATCATCGGAGGATTGATTCTTTCGACGGTGGTAACTCTCGTAGTCGTGCCTTCGATTTTCGGATTTATCGATCGTTTCAGAGAATGGATCGAATCCAAATTCCGTCCCGACTACGACATGAACGCGTCCTTGGTTCATCCGGCGTCGCATCCTTCCAACGGTCAGATGGCTTATGAAAAAGAATTACTCCTCGCGCAGGAAGAATCTTTTGCAAAGAAGGCCGTTTCTAAAAAACCGAAAAAATAACATTCAAAAAATAGAATGGAGAATCCGCTCAAAAACGGATTCTCCATCTCAGTTCCCAGCGGCTCAAACCGTTACCGGGAATGGCCGACTGCGGCAGCATGGGAACGTTGTTTCTTTCCGGAACGTCCGGAGCGGCCGGGGTCGTAGGAGATTGAGAAGAATCCGGCGTCACGTTGATTTCGATCGATTCTTTTTTTTCTTCCGGAACCTTTGCAAAAAAATTCCAAGGTCTTCCAAACAACCAAGCGTCGATTAGATTGAACGTGTAGATCGTCAAAAAAAGCACGAAAGCGGAAGAAGCCTGCATCCCCGCTTGAAACCTTCGGTTTCGAATCTCGTTCGCGTTTAAAAAAGCCCCCGCGATCAATCCGGAATCTCCGCTGATACCGGATAACGCGGAAAGTTGGTTCGCGTCGTTCAATTCCTTCGTTTCCTTTTTATACTTCGAGTCCGCTTGAAACCAATAGAGAAAAGTAAGTCCCGCGGAGATCGAGAAAAAATATCCCCTTTCCAAATCCTGTCTATGAAATTGTCCCCAGCCCGGAAGAACCGCGCTTCTCCAAAGAGAAGATTTTGCGAGTTCGTGATTTTTTTGAGATTCTTCTTTTTTTAAGGATTCCTGAGTTTCTTTTTCAGAAAGGGATTTTTTCAGAAAATCGATCTCGCCGATCATTCTGTCTTTTTCTCTCAGTTGATTCCGAACATAAATTTCCTCGTCTTCGTTAAACGAAATTCGAGAAACCTTTTTCTTTTCTATTTCCCAAGTTTCTTTCTCGTTTGAAACAGTGACCTTATCCATATCCTGATTGAGCACTTTCACAAAAATGACTCGGCCGTCTTTGAAATAGATAATATCCGCAAACAGGGAAATATTCAAAAATAAGAATATAATGAGAATCCAATAAATTTTATTTTTCCACATAACGGTTCAATACGCTTTATAAAAAATTCAATCGAATGGAGCCGAAAACGTCCTCAAGTTCGAATCGATTGCATACAAAATCGATTTAGAAAAAGAATTCGGTCAATTGGATTTTAAAGAATTCCCGTGATTTAAGAGGCAAAATCGACGAGGAATCGTGTTCCTTTGATCTTTTACGCGTATTTTTTAAGCAACTTCCTAGAGAATTTGAGTCTGGATCGAATCCGCACGCGTTAAAATCAAAACAACCGTCTGAAATGTCTTCACCGATTTATCCGGTGAAACTACACGATGTCCGAGAATATAAACTGAAAGATATAACTTCTTCCCGCGATCGGAATACGTCGATCGCACGAAAGGATTTACGGATCAAATTTAAAACCTTATAAAATCCAAGGAAAGAATTTCGAACTTCAAAATGAAAGATACGATGCAACGATCCGATCTAGAACATAAGGATCACGATCTCAAAAACAAGATGTCAAGTATGACAAAGACGTCGATATATATGTTATTTTTAGAAATCACATTTTCGTGTTAGAATATAAATCCATTAGACAGAGCAAAACTTCTTCGTCCAATGAAAGAGCACTTTCGAAAGGTAAGGGATTTAAAAAATTGAGTCCGAAACATCCAGGTATCGTAGGGAACGCATATTCTCCCGAATCATCGGAGATATTAGATCATCTTCCGTTATTGATCTGTAAGTTTCTTCCCGATACGACTCTGACTTATATCAATCAAACCTGTTGTGACGTTTTTGGAAAAACGAAACAACAACTCTATGCGGTGCAATGGATTCACTTTCTTCCGGAACCGATCAGAAATAAAATTTATGAAATTCTAAAAAACGTAAAAAACACCTTAGAACCCGAATCTCATTCTTATAAAATAAAAAATGCGGACGGAATCTTCTTAAACGTCGAATGGAAGATTTATCCGGTCATCGATATTCATAATCAATTTCAGGGATTTCTCGGAGTTGGAACCGATAAGACGAAAGAAGTAAGCGCCGAATCGAGCATAAGGGAAAAAGAGGATCTTTTAAAAAAAGTATTAGGAACCATCGATGATTTGATTTGGTCCGCGGACGCCCAAAAAAACGTTCCTCTTTTCGTAAGTGAAGCCGCTCGAAAAATCTACGGAGTTGATCCGCAAGAATTTTCAAAAGATCACGAGCTCTGGGCAAAAATGGCTCATCCGGAAGATCAACATATAATCCAGCGCAAACTTCAGGAGTTAAACTCCGGAAATCCGTTCGTGGAAGTGGAATATCGAGTAATCAAAAAGGACGGAGAAATCATACATATCTGCGATCGTTCTTGGGTCGTTTCCGACGAAGAAGGAAAACCGGAACGATTCGAGGGGATCACGAGGGACATCACCCGCGAAAAAGAGCTGCAAGCTGAAATGGACAAAATCCGCTCCACGATCCATTCGATCATCGAAAATACGAACGATCCGATCTGGTCTTTGGATAAAAACTATCGACTCACTTATTTTAACGATGCGATGCGAAGACGTTATGAAAAACTTTCGGGACTCGAAATTCAAACGGGAATGAGTCTGGAAGAAATCGCGCCCAACCCGGAACTCAAAAAACTATTCACAAAATTATTCGAAAGGGCGTTCAAGAACGAACGTTTCGTCCACGATCAGGATATCGAAGGAAGAATTTTGGAATTATCCTTCAACCCGATCGTTAAGGAGGACGAAATCACAGGAGTCGCCGTATTCTGCAAAGACATAACGGAAAGAATGGCGATGGCGGAAATGCTTTCGCGATCGGAAGCCAATCTAAGAATTTTGATCGAGAATACGAAAGATTCCATCCTTTCCGTAGATAGAAATTACAGAATTCTAGTGATGAATCAGACATTCTATGATTCTATAAAAAATAGATACGATCTCGATCTAAAAGCGGGAGAGAATATCATAGAACAATTCGGCGTCGAAGTGCACGACTATTGGAAACAAATCTATGATGAAACATTTTCGGGCAATTCCGTACTCAAAGAACTGGAAGTAAACTGGCCGAACGGAGTTTCCAACCATTATGAAATTCTAACGTATCCAATTCTAAGCAACGCGGCTTTTTCAAATCGCAGAATTTCAAAGAACGAAACCCCGCGAACGGCGGAGTTTTTAAACGAAGAACTTCCGTTCGAGAAAGAAACGGTTTTCGGAGCCACTGTTTATATAAGAGACATCACCGAAAGAAAAATCCATGAACAAAAAACGATCAATCGTATCAAAAGTAAAGACCGACTGTTAGCTGCGGCGGCTCACGACCTAAAAAATCCTATCAGTGGAATTCTGAACCTAACCGAAATGATGAAAGATCAGGCTACCGATCAGAACAATATCGAATTATTGAATATGATGCTTCGCGCAGGAAGCAAATCTCTGAATATCATACAAGAGCTTCTGCAGATAGCGGAAATGGAAAGCGAAAACTACCGGCTGAAATTAGAAACTATAAATCTCAATCATCTCATAGAAACTCTGATCAGACAAAACACGACCGAAGCCGAAAAAAACAAAATCAAATTGTATGCAAACCTCGGGACAAATCCTATTCACGTTCAGGTAGAATCTCTTAAATTTCAAAGAGTATTGGAGAATCTAATTTCAAATTCCTTAAAGTTCACGGAGGAAGGCGGAGAGATTACGATACGTTCCTCTGCAAAAAGAAAAAAAGCGATCATCGAAGTGGAAGATTCGGGAATCGGAATTCCGGAAGGTTTACAACCGATGATCTTTGAACAGTTTACGAGAGCCAAAAGGCAAGGACTCAAAGGGGAAGAAACCACCGGCTTGGGAATGTCGATCGCAAAGGTGATCGTGGAACTGCATAAGGGAAAGATCGGAATGGAGAGTAAGGAAGGAGTCGGAACAAAATTCGTCATAGAACTCCCTCTCAATCCGAAGAGCGAAAAGATCCGATCGACAAAGAAGCCGCCTCGAAGTTAATGGTTCTGATTCCAAATCAATTAATTCACCATTCTCGAAAATAAAGTTTGATCCAAAACTATCAAAACCGAATTTTGGAATGAGATAGAATTATAAAAAAGTTTAGAATGAACCAAAGAGGTCTCTTATGAAATTAGCGAAGGAAATCATTACTGCGAAAGATTCTAAGATTGGAGTTTTGAAATTAGTCCCCGATGGTCCGATGACTCTCACCCTTGCTCTCATGCAGGAGTTGGATTCGATCTTAAGAGAATTCACATTGGATCAGGATATCAGGGCCGGAATTATCGCCGGACCGGACGGCGATTTTTGCGTGGGCCTGGATCCGGACGCAATTCTAAACTCCAATCCGGATGAGATCGGAAAGATAATGGCGGGAGTGTTCGAGATGTTCGCTTCCTTGATCAGCTTTCCAAAACCGTTGATTTCCGAAGTCGGAGGAAACGCGGTAGGAGGCGGCGCGATCATCGCTTATACATGCGACTATCGTTATATGGTGGACGGAAAAGGAAGAATCGGATTCGCAGAACCGCTGGTCGGACTTCCGCTTTCCTCCTCTCTGGTGATCCGAATGAGACAAACTATGTTGCCTTCCGCGGCGGCAGAGGCGGCTTTGGAAGGAGCCCTCTACAAACCGGCGGAAGCCGTGCAGAACGGATTGTTAACCGACATTGGTGCTTCCTTGGAAGAACTGAGAAAAAAATCCCTGAGCAAAATAAACGTTCTCAATCGAGTTCCTGCCTCGGCGACTCAAGAAACCAAAAAGTCTCTCAACCGGGAGGCATACGAAGCAGCGAAGGCCGCTCCGAAACAACTCGCGAATCTTTTCAAAGAACAACCTAGCATGGTAAAAAATCTCATGGAAGCGATGAAAGCCAACAAAGAGAGAAGAAGGCCCGTTCTGACTCACGAAACAAACTATCAATAGACGAGAACATTTTTTCTGGCGGTTCCCGCGCTGACGCGCGGGACCGGGCTCGTTCCGGATTCGTCGCAAGCGACTCATCCCGCGAAATATTACCCTCAAAATCAAAACTCCCGAAAACGCGGGACGCTCGCGTCCTCCACATCCCTACCGCTCCGACCCATAGGGAGGAGTGGTGCTGAGTTCAACGAACTTCGTGAGTGACCGCTCCGACCAATTGAGTGACCCGTAGGGAACGAAATTCTGAGTTCAGGGAGGAGTGGTGCTTTAGTTCAACGAACTTCGTGAGTGACCGCTCCGACCAATTGAGTGACCCGTAGGGAACGAAATTCTGAATAGCAGAGGACCACAGACGAACGCTCTTTAAAAAATATTAAACTTTCCTTTTATAGAATTTAAGGCCGGACCAGATGTCGGAAACGGCGCAGACTTTGACGTCGACGATTCCTAATTTTAAACCCAATTCTCGAACTACGTTTTCATTTAAATCCGTAGGAACTTTCGAAGAGCCTTTCGGCCACGAAATCCAAATCATTCCCTTGTCGGCGAGATGATCCACGAGTTTTGGGAAGTGCTTTTGAAGCTCCTTGGACTCTTTCGTAAATACGTGCAGATAATCTAAAAAACCTTTGAGTGAATTTGAAATGTCCACTTCGGATAAGTAACTATCAAGATCCGATCTTACGTCCTCGGGAAGGTCCTTGAAATAAACCTTCATACCCGGTTTTAAACCCAGCTTATCTCCTAACTGCTTCCCCGAATATCCTGCCATGATTATTTACTCTTCCTCTGAATTTCCTTCTCCATAAATTCCAGATAGGATTGAATGGTCGCGGTGTGGCCGAAAACGTATTTCGAAAAGAATCGAAAGACCGGAGAAAAGACCTTTCCGTTTTCGGTGATTTTAAGTTTGGTTCCGTTTGAAACGGAACTTAATTCGAAAGTCCAGGAACCGCCGAAAGGTTTGTCTTCGTCCATGATTTTAGATTCGACGAGTTCGTTCCTTCGATCCTGGATAAAAGAGTACGTCATCACGTCGTTGTGAGAATCCGTTTCTTTCCAGGATGACGAAGCAATCTCCTCGATTTTTTTCAGATTCGGTCTCCAAGAAGGATAGTCCTTATAATTGCGGATGAGCGAATAGATACGATCCGGAGAGGTCGCGAACACCCGCTCCAGAGAAGATGAATGTTCAACCGGTAAACTCGCCCCGATTCCGTAGACGCCTACGATCAAAAGAACCAAAAAACCTAAAAAGTATATAAGAATCGTATAAATCATAATTTTATTCTCCCAAACATTCAAATAACGATATATTCTATTTTTATTTTAATCTTTCACTTTCTTTTGGACCAAGATCGAGAAAGACTTTTGTTTTTCATTTCCAATTCGGCGGCAAAAGCGAGCAGTCCCAATCCTTTTACGGCCGCCTCCTGCTCTTCCTTGCTCAGTCTTTTGAGCAGATTTTTGACCAGACCAGGATCCAATACGGACTTTTTGCTTTTGATCTTCTCTCCGGATTTTGTTAAACGAATGAGCGTCCCTCTTCCGTCTTTCGGATTTTTCTCTTTTACGATATAACCCATAATCTCCAGACGGGAAACCGTGATCGACATCGTGGAAGGAGTTACGCCCATGTGGAGGGCCAGGTCGAATAAACTAACCGGCTCGTCTCCGTCCAGATGATCCAAAATACTCGCCTGATTAGCGGTTAGAATCTGCTTTGTCTTCGGGTCCTCGACGTGCCTCGTATGACAGGCGAAAAAAATCCGAGGATAGAATTCCAGAATCTGACTTACCAAATCCGACGGCATAAAACCCAAAAAGATGCATTTAATTTGATTAGTCAAATCAAATTATTAAAACAGTCCTGTGTTTTGTATAAATCACGCCTCGAATCTTAAAAGAACCCCAAAAAAACATTGAAGGCCTTCGTAATAAAAACGCAGGAGTTCCCACAAGCTATGTCTTATAAGAATTTGCAGACTTTCAATCGGACTTGCCGCTGTTCGATTCCTATGGGAGTTCCTACATTTTAAAAATCTTTGGAATGGATTTAGACAAATCCGCCGAAAAACCTGAAATCAAAAACGAACGAAAACGGATTTATAAGAGATGAGCGCACTTAATCCTGATTCGAAAACGTCGAGATAAAAACATAACTATATTCTAATATTCCATCCGTCACATTGTTCTTATCAGAACGGAAAATTTTCAGAAGCACTTCTCCGCTATCACTGATGGATATAACCCCAGCTTTCCAAAATTTTACGGACTTCTTGCCCCATCGCCGCTTCTTCCGCTGATTCTCTTCCACCGGAAAACCCGGTATGATAATATAAAAAAGGTATCGTGGAAGAAGAATAACGATAGGGAACTTTTCCCAAAGAGACGTTGTCCGGATCCGCGACAAGAATCGCATCCGCGACGTCGGATCGAATCCCCCATTTTCCGACTCGATATTGTTCGACCTTCCCGTCCTTCACGATCTGAAGCCGAAAGATCGGAGAAACGTCTACGGTTCGAATCGAAAGGGTCTGTTCAAAACGATTGGATTCTTTCGGAAGTAAAAGATTCAAATTTTTAGAATCTTCGTTTATCGTTTTGAAAGCTCCGGTGAAATCGAACCGGTAAATTCCGCCCTTTGAAAAAAAACGGATTTCACGTTCACAATCTTTTTCGCATTTGGGAAGCCGAAGACTGAAAACGTTTTTGTCGAGTTGATTCTCCTTTAAAATTCTACGCGCTTCGTTTAACAAAGGAAGATTCGTCTCCGCGATGTTGCTGAGTTCTTTCGGATCCGATTTTATATCGTACAGTTCCTCCGGCATTTTATGCGGGATCCCCTCTCTGGTTCTTCGAACCGTATCGTAACCGGGATATCTTCGAAGATATTTGAAGTTCGGAGTCTGAATCGATTCCGAATACCGTCCTTCCGTATAAATGACCGGTTCCGACTCCGGCCCGTCTTTTCCGAAAATCGAATTCGAGTAGTCGTTCCCTTTGAGTCTTTCTTTTTCGTACTCGATTCCGTTCAGCCCGAGTAAGGTTGGCATCAAGGATAGAAGAGAAACTTGCTTGGAAAATTCTTTCTTTCGAATTTGATTCCGAAAATCCTTAGGTGGATGAATGATCCAAGGAACTCGAATCTCCTTTTCGTAATGGGTTTCTCCGTGAGCGTAAACCGTTTCGGTGATAAAATGGTGATGATAATAATGCGATTTCTCCAGCATTTCGCCGTGATCGCTCGTGACGACGATCCAGGAATTTTCAAACAATCCCTGTTTTTTTAATTCGTTAAAAATTCTTCCGAGGAGCGCGTCCGTATAACGGACTTCTCCCAAATACTTTTGCTGATATTCGTCGAGTCCTTTCCATAAGACGGGATCGGATTGACCCTTTAATTCTTGAAAGAAGCGCGCAGGAGGCCGGTATCCCCAGTGCGGAGTGTTCAGATTCAAATGTAAAAAGAAAAGATCGTTTTTATGATCCCGAAAAAAAGTCTCCGTCCTGGAAACCAACTCCTCCGTATCCAAAGTATCTTTTCCGACTTGTTGTATTTTATGAAATCCTAAGTCGACTCCGACAGAAGTGTAGTCCATTAGAAAAACGTTATTCATTATACTTTCGGTGAAGTACCCCTTTTCCCGAAACGCGTTCGGAAGGGTGATCGGTTTTTTGGAATAGAAAATTTTTCTCTGTTGACTCGAAGTATAAAACCAGGCGTTCCCCAAACCTAAGTTAGACGCCACTTCGGAAGTAAAAAAGGAAAGCATCGAGGGTTTTGTCCAATTCCCGTTGGAGATCGTATTTTTAAACACGATGGAATCCTTTGATAAAGAATCCAAAACGGGGGTCGTCGGAAACGGAGACCCGCCGGATGACAAAGCATCCTGACGCAGCGCGTCTATCACGATCAAGATCACGTTTTTTTTCTCGGTTCTCTTCTTTTCCAAAACGACGGGAGAGCCCAAAAACAAAGCCGAACCGTTTTTAGAATCCCACTTGATTCTAAAATTAGAATGTCGGTTTAAATTTTTCGATCCCAAGGGAATGGAAAACTTTTTCCATTCTTCTCCTTGATTCTTAAAATCATGAGAATAAATTTCGTTCTCTTCCGAGGTGATCCGCAATTCTCCCGAACCGGCTTCTCCCGGCGCTTTCGATAAGATCGTTGCGTAGAATTGAAACAGAGGTTCGCTCGAATCGGAGAAACCTTTGTTCGTCAGAGAACATTCTTCTCCGGAAGGGATAAACAAAGAATCCTGGGATTCGTTGATAAAAAGAGCTTCGTCTACGTAAAGGGTCAGCTGAACGTTCTTCCAGCGATCTTTCGGTTTTAGACCGGAATATCTTCCTGGATTCTTCTTCCAATGGAAACGGAATTTTTCTATTTCGCGATTCGTATCCCCTGAACAATCGATGTCGGCGCTTTTTAAAAGTCTAGTAAGATCTTCTTTGACTACGTTCTTTTCGGTTTCTTGAATCGGATTACAATTCAATAGAAACGCGAGCAGAAGAATCGAACGATTCCAGCCCGCTTTGCTATCGAAGAACGTTCGGTATGAGAACATGAATCCAGGAAAATCGTTTCCTTCCTATCGACAACTGAAAAGAACCCGGTTGGAATCGTGAATTTTTAACAAATGAAATTTTTTTCTCTTTCCAAAGGACCGTTTCCCTTTATAACACGTTTCGCTATGTCATGGAGTAATTCTTACAATCTACAGGACGATACTTTCGCGGGAAGCGGGGGATCGAAAATTTTTTACCGTACCTATCAGCCCAAGGAAGGGAGAAAGGGGAATCGGGTTCTCGTGGTTCAACACGGAATCGGAGAACACAGCGGTCGTTACGAATTCTTAGTCGAAGCGCTCGCCGGAACGGGCACCGTTCTTTATCTGCTCGATTCCCGCGGACACGGACGATCCGACGGAAAGAGAGGCGCGATCGATTCTTTTTCGGATTTTCTTTCCGACTTAGACAAGCTCATCGCGATCGCTAAGGAAAAAGAAAAGGTTTCCAAGGTCACTCTTTTGGGACATTCCATGGGAGCCGCGATCGTAACTCTTTACGCGGAGGAAGGAACCAACCAAGGAAATCTCAACGCACTGATCGTTTCCGCGCTTCCGATTCGTGCAAAAATGGATATCAGCTTAAAAATCAAAAAGGGAATCGCGCCTTTCATTTCCGAAATTCTGCCGAACCTTACTTTGCCTACCGGCTTAGACGTGAACGCGCTCAGCCGCGACCGAGCCGTTGTGGAAGCCTATAAGAAAGACCCTTTGGTTCACGGCATGGCCTCGAGCTATCTCGGGAATATGCTTCTCAATTCGGAAGCTCCGATTCTGGGAAACGCGGGAAAAATCAAAGTACCGATTTATATCTTTCACGGCAAAGAGGATGCGATCGCCATTTATACCGGAAGCGAAGCCTTCTTCGAAGTGGTAGGTTCTTCCGATAAGACTTTGAAAATCTACGACGGTCTTTATCACGAAACTATGAACGAGCGTTTAGAAGATAGAACCAAGGTTCTTTCCGATCTCAAAAATTGGTTCGAGTCTCACAATAATTGACAGACAGAACGTTTGTTCTGTTTTTTCCTAAAAAAATCATCGACCGGATTCTTCTTCTCTGGTAACATTGAATCCGGTCGAAAGCCCTTTTTAAAAACAATTCTCAGGAACTTTATATGTCAGTAAAAGGAATATCCAAAGACCTGATCGGAACCAAACTGGATCGCTACGAATTCGACGTAGAAAAAGGAAAGATCCGCGAGTTCTGTCAGGCAATCGGGGAAACCAACCCGATCCATTTTGATTTAGAAGCCGCTAAGAAGGCCGGATACGAAGACATCCCCGCGCCGCCCACGTTTGCAACCGTAATCCAATTTTGGGGTTATCCCAAAATTTGGCAGGACATGGAGAACATGGGAGTGGACACGTCCCGGATTCTTCACCTCAAAGAAAAATATACCTATCTCAAACCCATTCTTCCAGGACGAGTTTCGTCTCAAGGCGAATGCACGAACGTTACCGTCGGAAAGATGGATACGATGACTTTCAAAACTACGATTCGAAACGCAAAAGGCGAATCGCTCGTAGAAGCGGAAATGTCTATTTTCATCAGAAAACCGGAGGCTTGATATGAGTAAGATTGATTTTGATAAAATTGAAGTCGGATATGAACTTCCACCTCTCAAAACGGGCGCGATCACACACGCGAATCTCGTACGTTATGCGGGAGCTTCCGGGGATTTTAATCCGATCCACAACGATCCGGATTTCGCAAGAAAGACGGGACTGGACGGAACGATCGCGCACGGAATGTATGTGATGGCTCAACTCGGAAGACTCTGCACTTCTTGGGCCGATCAAAAACAAATCCGCGAATTCGGAGTTACTTTTAAGAATATGACCAAACCCGGACAAAAACTCACTTGCACGGGAAAGGTAAAACGGAAGAAGGAAGAAAACGGCGAAAAACTGATCACGGTTTCCATAGAAGCAGCAGACGATTCCGGAGAAGTCAAATGCTCCGGTGAAATGGTAGTTGTCGCTTAACCTTTTTTTGTAGAATACGATTCCACGGCTATGACGGTGATGTCGTCGTAGCGTGGATTGTCTCCCCTCGTCAACTCTTCGATCTTGATGATCTCTTGAATCAAAGTATTCAGACTATTCTCTCTTCCTTCGTGAAGACATTTCGTAATCAATTCCATATTGTATTGTTTCGTATTTAAGGAATCCTTCATACGATTTTCGATGAGTCCGTCGGAGAACAACAAGAGTCTGGATCCGGTCGGAAACGGAATCGTTTTTGAAGCGATTTCAAGAGATTCGAATAAACCCAAAATCGGCCCGGTCTTATGGATCAAAGAAGGAAATTCGTTCGGCATGTGCAGAATTTGATCCGGATGACCGGCGGAAGCATAGGTGAATTCTTCTTTTTCGATATCAATGTCTCCGATCAAACACGGAAAGATACTCTCCAAAGAATCGAACTTTTTCAAAAATCGAAAATTCAATTCCTTCAGAATCTGGGCCGGATTCTCCAAGTTCTTGAGTTCTTCGTATTCGGTCTTTAAGGCCATCGTCATCAAAGACGCTTGTACGCCGTGACCCACCGCATCCGCGATCATCACTCGAATCTTTCCTGGAAGAATTTCGGACACGTCCAAAAAATCGCCGCCCACTTTTTCCAAAGGCATATATTCGTAAAAGAACCGAATGCCCGAGATAGACCGATCCAACGGGGTCAGTATCTTTCTCTGGACGTTCTGCGCGATTTCCAATTCCCGATTGATCTGAATGATGTTATCGTTGAGAACTCTCGTTCGGTCTTCGATCTTTTGGACGAGTTGTTCCTTCATCTCGAACAATTCCAAGTTGGAAGTTCTTAGATTGAGAGCCAATTCTCTTGTTTCCGCGAACTTGCGGGATCTTTCCGAGGCCAGCAAAAGCGATTGAAGAAAGACGAAAAACACGAGCGCATAGTGCGAAGTCTGAATACTTCCCGTTTTCAAAACCCGCGCGTAAAACAAATCCACTAAAACCGCGATAAACAGAATTCCGGAACCGTAAAGAATATAGGTGTAATTTCTTTCCTTTTCAAAATCGATCTTCAAAATCGTATAAAAAAGATATGATATGACGATTAGAATAAAGTAGTGATAAATGGAAATATTCTGATTATTGAATTGCATATCTCCGAACAAAGTTACGATCGAAAACAGGATCGAAAAAATCACGCCCGCATTGATAAACTTTCGATTTACATACGGCGCAAAGACGGAGCTGAAAAAAAGAAGAAAAAACGGAACGCTTACGGATAACGTCAAGTGATTGATCTTATTGATCCAGGACCAGGGAACCTCGGGAAAAAAAAGCATTATAATTTTTGAATTGATCAAAGAAGTTCGAAGACAGATGACCAAGCTGTACATTCCGAAATACAAAGGGGAAACGCTGCTTCTTAAATAAAGATATTGAAAGATATGATAGATCCCCATGATCAAAAGACTGCTGAAAGAGAAGATATCGAAAAAAAGCGTGAGCGCCCTTGAAACGCTCGCGGAGTCCGCGGGTCCGATCGAAACCGGAAGCAAAATGCCCGGAATTGTCGAAGTAAAATTGGAGATAAAAATTTCGATCTGGGCTTCGCCTTCGTCCGCGGCAAATAAAAAATCCCTCGGTTCGATTCTAGGAACGGTTGTTTCGGCGGTCAATCCGGGAGTTCCCCCTTCTCCGATGAGTTCGCCGTTTATCTTAACGCGATATGCGGAAGATACGCTGCCCAAAGAAACCGAAAGAATTTTATTCTTCCAGATTTCGGGAAGAAACACCTTGAGCCGATAGGTCGCATAACCGAATTTAGGGAAGGCCTGGTGACTTTTCGTTTCGTTTGTCCAGGACCCGGGAACGCTGATATACCCGATGGAACGATTTTCGATCTTATCGTCCGGTTCCTGAAGCCAATTGAATTCCCATTCTCCGTTGAGTTTGGTCATTCCGAAATTGGGATCCTGGATTCCTCTCAGATCGATCTTGCCTTGGTAAGCTCTGAGCCCGTCGCCGGCTTGCCAAGGCGAGGAGATCATTACCAGGATAATTAAAGCGAACGGACCAATTAGGAAAAAAAATATTTTTGAAAATTGCATCTCGAATTTTGATCCGTTCCGAATTAAAGTTGAAATTCAATTGATGGTCGTCAATTGCATATAACAACTGACGGATTATTAAAGGTAAAAAATTTCCATCTGACTGGATCTTTTTCATTTTTTCAAAGAATCTTATATAAAAAAAGAGGGAAACCCGTTGAAAAAGGACAAAAAAAGAATCGTAGGCTTGGCTTTGGGGAGCGGTTCGGCCCGGGGATGGTCGCATATCGGCGTTATACGAGTCTTGGAATCCTACGGTTGGAAACCCGATATCATCTGTGGAACCTCCATAGGATCGATCGTAGGAGCTTTTTACGCCGCCGGCAAGCTCGATCGTTTGGAAGAATGGGTCCAAACCTTGGAATGGAAAGATATTTTGGGATTTATGGATATTTCTTTCGGCGGAGGTTTGATCAGCGGGAAGAAACTATTCGATTTTTTCGAAAAAGAATTTAAAGATCTCAACTTCGAACATCTCGAAAAAAAATTCGGAGCCATCGCGACGGATATAGACAACGGCGCCGAAGTTTGGTTGAGAGAAGGTTCCGTTCCGGAAGCCGTCCGCGCGTCCATATCGCTTCCCGGAATTTTTTCTCCCGTAAATCGGGAACAACGTTGGCTCGTAGACGGCGGGCTCGTCAATCCGGTTCCCGTTTCTCTCTGTAAGGCGATGGGCGCCGAGTTCGTAATCGCAGTCGATCTAAATCAAGATCTTCTGGATCGAAAGGATTCTTCTGAAGAAGTAAATGAGAAGGATAACAACCGGAAATCCTTCATGTCGCGTTTTTGGGGAAAGGATTTGGATGAGAATCTTCAAAAAGAAAAGGATGAAAAACCGGGAATGATCGAAGTAATGTCCAAGAGCATCAACGTTATGCAGATTAGAATCACACGAAGCAGAATGGCCGGTGATCCGCCGGATCTAATCATCGCACCAAGGCTCAGAAACATAGGTCTCATGGAATTCCACAGAGCAAAGGAATGTATCGAAGAAGGAAGAAAGTCCGCCGAACTGGTCGCAAGTTTTTTGGAAAACCAGCTCTGAATTCTTTTTTCATCTAAGAATGTTACGAAGATTCCTTGAAAAAAGATATGTTGTTTCTCTTTCCGGATTGCGTTTATCGAACGATCTTGGAATCTTTCTGTGTAACGAAAGAAAGATCGATTTTTTTGAGAAGTTTAGAAAAGGATGCGGATCCAATTGCAGGACTTTTCTCTCAAGTTGAACGCGATTTGGAATCTACACATTCGCAGTCGGTTGATTTGTGGGAGTTCCGACAAGGAGACATTTTACTTGCAAAATTCTGATTTTCTGATAGGGAAAAGTCGCTCCATGTTTTCCACCTCCCACCCCTCCACCCAAGATCAGGGTGGGGCGCGCCTTTCACGGTAAGACTTGTCGTTGTTACGACGTTTTTTTTTAAGAATGAACTCGGATTTTCGGGTAAGGATTTCAGACTCTCTCAAAGAGGATTCAGACAAACGTATGAAAAAAACAAATCCGAATTTTAGAATTCTAATCGCTCTTTCGTTTATTACAATTTCATTATTCTTCATCCTTGGAAACTGCAACAAAAAGGACTCCATTTCTATTTTAGAAATTCGAGACCTTACCGAAAAAGACAATTTGGTTGAAGCACTTCAAAAAGCGGAAGAAACCTTAAAACAAAAAGGCGACACTCCGGAGCTTTTGTATGTTCGCGGTTGGATTCGTTATCTCCAAAAAAACCAGAACGCCGCGGAAAAAGATTTTACGAAATGTCTCTCCTTGGATCCGAAATCTCTGGATTGCAAACGCGGTTTGGGACTCGTCTACGAATCCGATAAAAATTACAAGGAAGCAGAAAAAATCTTTCAGGAAGCGCTTTTGATTGCTAAGGAAAAAGGCCCCGATTCGGAAGCCATTCTTCATGAGAATTTAGGAAGCCTTTATTTACGTCAAAATTTGAGAAAACAAAGTCTGAGCGAATTTCAAAACTCGATTTCCCTTTCCGATAAAGGGGACGCTTATTACGGATTCAGCCTTTGCCTAATCATGGAAGGGAATTCGGAAGGCGCAATCTCTTCTTTGGAAAAAGGAGTCACCAAAGTGTTCCGAGGCAAAGCTCTAAAATCTGAATCCCATTTTTTGTTATCTAAATTTTATTTTGAAAAGAGAAAAGATCCGGTCAAAGCGGAGGAAGAAGTCAAAAAGGCGATCGAAATCTTCCCACTTCACAAAGAATATCTGAATGCTTTACAAACTTATACAAAGGAAAGAATCAAATCCAATCTTTGATTCCAATCATGATAAAAGCGGTTTATAGACTTATTCATCAGCAAATCATCCTTCCCTTTCAACAATCGCACGCTCCGGTAAAAGAGGTCTGCTTAGGAACTTCGATCGGACTTTTTTGGTCCCTCACCCCTTTGATCGGAATTCAAATGTATCTCGGTTTGATCACTTGGGTCCTTCTTCGAATCATTGGAATCCGTTTTTATATGCCGATCGCAATCGCGATGATCTGGATTACAAATCCGGTAACGCTCCCCTTTTTCTATTATATCTTCTACGTCACCGGAGCGTTCGCTTACAACATTCTAGGATGGAATATGGCTTTGATGAGCTTCGATCGCATTTTGGAAGTGATCAATCATTCCAGTTCATTGGAATTGTACGAAGGCCTGAAATACTGGAGTTCGTTTTTGATAAACGACATGGGCGCTCCTATGTTTCTGGGGGGATTTTTGATAGGAATTCCCTCCGCGTTCGCGGGTTATCCGATCACAAAATCTCTCTTGAACGGATTCCGTGAAAAACAAGCAGAAAAAGAAGGCCTGACCTTGAAGGAATGGGAAGAAAAATACATCCGTAAAGACGCAGATAAAGCTAAATCGATTTGGAATATTCTAAAAGACTAATCTATTTTTATCTTCATTTTTTTTGCAAGCTCTTCGGCGCTTAAATTCAAAACGGTCGGATTGGTTTCTGCCTCTTTGATCAGACGAACGACCTCGCGATTGAGGGGCGCGGAATGTCCCATCACGTCGGCAAGTTTGATCACTTCTCCGTTCAGAGAATCGATTTCGGTGGGTCTCTTTTGCATCAAATCCTCCCACATGGACGAACGCGCCTGTGGATCGATCTTAACCATTCCAGATGCGATTCTAAAAAAAAGAAAATCGGGAAGATTCAAGATAAACGGCGCCAAACCCGGAATCATCTTTCCAGAACGAACCGGTTGAATTTCAGCCAGCCTTAAAATTTCCAGAGATTCCCTCATGAGTTTGGAAAGAATCTTGCGATAACCCGGTTTCGAAATTTCATTTTTTAGAGTCAGCCCGGAAAGGGCATTCAAAGAATTATTCAAGTTAAAGATCAGCTTTCCCCAAAGGACCCCTCCGATATTTTTGTGGGTGTTCGCCGGAAGACCGGCGCGATTTAGAATGGAAACAACGGATCTTCCCGAACGAGAATCTTCCACGACGAGATTTCCGCTCGTTCCTTTGTGAAAATGACCGTTTCCTTTGGAGACGACGTTAAAGGGAACCATTCCCGCCAAGACTTCGACCGGAAGATTTTTCAGACCTTCTCTCAAAACTTCGGCGTTTCTAACTCCATTCTGAAAGCTGATTACGATCGGCAGAGCGCCGGAAACGGAATGCATCTTTTGTCTTTTTTCAAGAATTCCACCGAGCTCTTGCGCAAGTTCCTTCGTGTCCTTCGACTTTACCGTGACGAGGAAAACATCCGCGCCTACGACGCCCTGAAGAGAAGTTGTATAAGGAATCGAACCGGGAGAAAGCACGATTTCATTGCCGGTAAAATCGGTGATCTTTGCGCCGAAAGTTTTCAATTCATTCTGAATTCTTTCTCGGCCATAGAGAGTGACTGAATTGCCCGCGGCTAGCAATTTACAACCGAGATAAGTTCCGATGCTTCCGGAACCTAAAATTGCGAACGAAGGTTTCATAGGGAATGGTATTGAATCGAAACCAGGATTTTTATTCTACAACTATTGACAGTTAGTCGGTAAAAATCATAGAAAAAATAAAAAAAAGGACCCCGCGCCGAAACGCGGAATCCTATCTTGCACTGTTACTGGAATTTTAGGAAACTATTGATTCGCTTTGGCGTTAGAGGCCATTGCGAGATAATATCCTTCTACGTCATACCAGGTTTGACCGGAAAGCAGAGTGTTGGATGCTTCGAGATGATCGATCCCGGTAGTGAGGATTCCGTAAGAAGGACCACCCTTCCAAGTTCCCCATTTTTGAGAAGTCGCAGGAACCAGACCGTCGTTATCGCCGCCTTGTCCGTTGAAAACTCCTCCCGCCCAACAAGCAGGATAAAGAATTCCCATCAGCGGATGTTGGATCAGATCCGGAATGGTAATGGTAGAACCGTAAGAATAGTATTTAACGCCTGATTTATCAGGAGTATAACCGTTGAAAGTAGCCATTCCGCTGGTAGTCAAGGAGTTCAGTGCCTTGATCGCGTCCTGTTGTCCGCCGCCGTAAACCAGTTGAACCACGACTCCAAGAACCGCAGAAACGAAAGGTTTTGCCCAGCTTGGGATTACAGCGCTCACGATATCAGCGATCGGGCTTCCTCTGTGCGGAGAGTTAAGCGTAGTCAGGGTGGAAATTTTGCCGGACATTCCCAAATTGGAAATCATATAACGGCTATCCAAACCACCTTGAGAGTGACCGAGGACGTGAACCTTTGTAAAGCCGTTAGCGGCCATATAAACGTTGATCTTGTCTCTTAATTCCGCGCCTCTTGTCTCGTTGGACTGAGCCGCTGTTTTTGTTGGAGCGTAAACACTCGCGCCTTGATTTCTCAAGTAAGTGTCCATTCCACCCCAATAATTTACGATATTGATGACTCCGCTGGAATCAGTTCCCCAACCGAATAATCCGTGAGAAAGTACGATTGGATACGAACCGGTTAGCGGTTTAGAAGAAGACCCGCCGCCGGATGCCATTAAAGAACCCGTTAAAAGGAAACTCATCAGGATCAATAAGCTTAATTTGCGCATTTCAATTACCTCAATTCTCTTCACTATTGTTTTTCTTTTGATTGGTTTTCGCTTTGGTCTTCTTCGCTTGTAGTGTTTGATACACCGAAGTAGGAGAATAAACCTATGTAAATCTCTGTCAAGAGGATTCGTATAAAAAAGATGTTTTTTAAATAATGAACATTAGTTCATTATTTTTTAGACATTTAGGTCGTTTTATAATTTTCACACCCTTTAGGTGATGGCCTAAATTATCCAGAATCGCCGATTTAGACCATTTTATACATAACAAACGATATATTATTTGTGTTTTATACTTAACTATAGAATTTCACAAAATTAAAATGTTTGACTAAAATTCAGGAACGCTTCCGATCCACTGGAAAAGCACGTGTAACGTACACTTTCGGGAGTTTATTTTCAAGAATGAAGACCTATGATTGGATTATTAAAAACGGACTATTTTTTGACGGAACCGGGGCGCCTCCTTCGATCCGTCACCTGGGAATCAGCGCAGGAAAATTGATAGAAATCAGCGATTCTCCCTTGAACGAAAATTCCGCGGAAAAAGTTTGGGACGCTCAAGGACGTTGGATCACACCGGGTTTTATCGATTTCCACACACACTACGACGCCGAGATCGAAGCAGCGCCTTCTCTTTCCGAATCCCTCCGTCACGGAGTTACGACCGTCACGCTCGGAAGCTGTTCTTTGAGTCTGGCGCTGGGCTCTCCCGAGGATTTGGCGGACATGTTTTCCAGAGTGGAAGCGATTCCCAGGGACCAAGTGCTTCCGCTCTTACAAAAGAAAAAGACCTGGAACACTCTCAAAGAATATACGGATCACTTGAATCAATTGCCCCTCGGACCCAACGTGACTTCCTTCGTCGGCCATTCTTCCATCCGGGCTTACGTTATGGGATTAGAAAGGTCTTTGAACAAGGACGTAAAACCGACTCAGGAAGAAATGACTCGTATGGAAGCGCTCCTTCAAGAAGGAATCGACGCGGGTTACCTCGGACTTTCCATCAATACGCTCCGCTGGGATAAAATGGACGGAACCCGATTTCGAAGCAAACCGCTTCCGTCTACGTTCGCTTCGTGGTCCGAGTATAGAAGTTTCAACAGGATTCTAAGGAAGAATGGGAAAATCTTTCAAGGAGTGCCTAACGTTTCCACCAAAGTGAACGTCCTGTTATTTTTCTGGGAAAGTATAGGAGTGTTCCGCAAAAAATTAAAAACGACGATCATCTCTTTGATGGACCCGAGATCCAATCGAACTCTTTATCTACTTGTCGCAAGTATCGCGCGTCTTATCAATCGATTCTTCGGAGCGGATTTCCGCTTTCAAGCGTTACCCGAAATTTTCGATCTTTATGCGGACGGAGTCGACGTAGTAGTATTCGAGGAATTCGGCGCCGGCACCGCGGCGATCCACCTCGCGGATCTTGTGGAAAGAAAAAAACTTCTTCTGGATAAAGGTTATCGAAAGTGGTTTAGAAAACAATGGACCAACTTTTTTCTTCCGAGGGTTTTTCACCGCGACTTCAATCAAGCCACCGTTGTGGAATGTCCGGATTCTTCTTTGATCGGTAAGACGTTTTATCAAATCTCGAAACAAAGAAAGGAAAACGTCGTAGATACGTTTCTCGATCTTTGTGCGGAATACGGAAACGATATCCGCTGGTACACGGTGATAGCGAACGATCGACCGGGGCCTTTGAAATTCATCATCAGTCATCCGGATGTCCTGATCGGATTTTCCGACGCCGGGGCGCATCTTCGAGGAATGGCTCATTACAATTTTCCTCTTCGAATGCTAAGGCTTGTCAACGACGGAATCCGAGAAGGTAAACCATTCTTAACTTTGGAAAAAGCGATCTGGAGATTGACGGGTGAAATCGCGGATTGGTTTGGAATCGACGCGGGACGTCTTCAAAACGGTTCCCGCGCCGATATCGTGATCTTAAATCCGGAAGGTTTGGACAACTCCGTAGAAGAGATTCACGAAGCTCCTCTGGAAGAATTGGGCGGAATCGTTCGTCTGGTCAGAAGAAACGATAAAGCCGTGGACGCGGTCTTTGTGAACGGAAGTCTCTGCGTACAAAACGGAAACGTATTGAAGGACGTCGGGAAGAAAAAGGGATTGGGAAAATTCTTAACCGCTCGATGATTTATATCAAGTTCGTGTGAAAATATTCTGATTGTTTTTTCCCATTTCAAAAGCGTCCCTTAAGAAATGAGTTCAACCGTTCAAATTCATTTCTTAGGCGCTTCCGGAACCGTCACGGGTTCCAAATATTTAATCGATACAGGCAAAACAAAGATACTCGTTGACTGCGGACTTTTTCAAGGTCTCAAAGAACTCAGACTTTTGAACTGGAGCACTCTTCCGGTCAACGCTTCCGAAATCGATTGGGTATTGCTTACCCACGGCCACTTGGATCATACGGGTTACATTCCGAGACTCGTCAAACAAGGATTTCGCGGTAGAATTTTAGGAAGCGCTCCCACTCTTGAAATCGCCGAGATCATATTAAAAGATTCCGGTAAAATTCAGGAAGAAGAAGCCGACCGGGCCAATAGAGGCGGATATTCGAAACACAAACCCGCAGTTCCTCTTTACGATCTCAAAGAAGCGACGGCTTCCCTTACGTATCTCTATTCCTCCGAATTGGATCATTGGAAAGATTTGGGTGAGGGAGTTCGAGCAAGATTTCAATACAACGGACATATTCTCGGCGCCACGTTCATCGAGATGGAAATTTTCGGTAAGTTATTCGTCTTTTCGGGCGATATCGGAAGACCCGAGGACTTTCTTCTTTATTCTCCTCACAAACCCAAAAAGGCCGATTATCTTTTTATCGAAAGTACTTACGGCAATAGAATTCATCCTAAGAATCCGGAAGAGCAATTGACAAAAATATTAAACGAAACCCTGGAAAGAAAAGGAACCGTTATCCTTCCGAGTTTCGCGGTGGAAAGGGCGCAAAGTCTGATGTATCTCCTCTGGAAACTAAAGTCGGAATCGAAGATTCCCGATGTCCCGATGATAATGGATAGTCCGATGGGCCGAAACGTTTTCGAAGTTTTTCAGACTCACACGAAGTGGCATAAACTTTCGCCGATCGAGTGTTCTCAAATTTGGGATTCGTTTCAAAAGACGGAATCGATGAAGGAGACTCTTCAATTCGCAGAAAACCATTCCCCTAAGATCGTAGTCGCCGGAAGCGGAATGGCGACCGGAGGAAGAGTTCTCACATATCTTCAAAATTATTTGGAAGATCCGAATTCCACCGTTCTTTTATGCGGGTTTCAAGCGGCGGGAACGAGAGGAAGACAACTGCAGGAAGGAAATCACGAAATCAAAATCTACGGCAAATTTTATAAAGTTAAGGCGCAGGTTCGGTTGATCGAAGGCCTTTCCTCTCACGCGGATCAGGACGAAATCATCGACTGGCTGAAAGAATTGGAAAACAAACCGACCGAAACTTTTATCGTTCACGGTGAAAAAGGAGCCTCGGACGCACTTCGCGTCAAACTCTCCGATCGTTTCAACTGGAAATGCACCGTACCGAACTTATTCGATATCATAGAATTGGAATTATAGAATGCAACAAAGGACCGAAACTCTTTATCTCAAAAATTTAGGAATCGACACCAATCAGGAATACGTCGTCTTTTTAAGAAGGGATTGCCCCGTTTGTAAATCGGAAGGTTTTGTCGCGCTCAATCGAATCGAAGTGACCGTCGGAAATAAAACGATCATCGCCTCTTTGAATATCATCGAAAATAAAATTCTCCAGAGAGGCGAAGCCGGGCTTTCTGAAAGCGCCTGGAACGCCGTCAAAGCGAAAGAAGGCGACTTAGTTCAACTCGCGCACTTGCAGCCGGTTCAATCGATGCACGACGTTCGTTCCAAAATGTACGAGAATCGACTAAACGAAGCTGCGTTTCATCGGATCATTCAGGATATTAAGGATGAAAAATATTCTAATATAGAAATCGCTTCGTTTATCACCGCATGTTCGGGGGATCATCTCAATCTGGAAGAAATCAAATCCCTCACCAAAGCGATGATCAACGCAGGATCCGTCCTAAAGTGGAACAGCAAAGTAGTAGTCGACAAACACTGCGTAGGCGGTCTTCCCGGAAACAGAACGACGCCTATCGTAGTTTCGATCGTCGCGGCTGCCGGACTTACGATTCCTAAAACTTCTTCGAGGGCGATCACTTCGCCCGCCGGCACCGCGGACACGATGGAAACGGTAACCACAGTGAATCTTAATCTAAACAAAATGAAATCGGTCGTGGAACAGGAAGGCGGTTGTATCGCTTGGGGAGGATCGATCGGCCTAAGCCCGGCGGATGATATTCTGATTCGAGTCGAACGCGCATTGGAAGTCGATAGCCTGGGTCAAATGATAGCGTCAGTTCTTTCAAAAAAGGCCGCCGCAGGTTCGACTCACGTCGTCATAGATATTCCCGTCGGAAAGACGGCGAAAATAAGAACCGAAGAAGATGCAGAAAAGCTAAAATACTATTTCACGGTGGTGGGAAAATCGGTCGGTCTGAAGGTAAAAGTGATCATATCGGACGGATCCCAGCCAATCGGACGCGGAATCGGCCCTTCTTTAGAAATTCAAGATTGTATTTCAGTTTTAAAAAACGAACCCGACGCTCCCCAAGACCTAAGGGAAAGAGCCCTTTTTATGGCGGGAAGTATATTAGAATTTTCTGATTTATTTAAACGACAGAATGGAATCCAACTAGCGAAAGAGATTTTAGAATCCGGAAAGGCTTGGAATAAATTCCAAGCGATTTGTACCGCTCAGGGCGGGATGAAACAACCCACGGTCGCGGGATTTCATCTCAACGTTCTTTCGGAAAAGTCGGGGACGGTAAGCGAAATCGACAATCGAAGGATCGCGAAAATAGCGCGACTCGCTGGCGCTCCTAGTTCACCCTCTGCGGGAGTTTTATTCTTATCTCCCGTTGGGAAGATGGTGGAAAAGGATGAAATACTTTACACGGTTCATGCCGAATCCATCGGAGAATTGGAATACGCCTCCGACTATTTAAGAACTCAAAAAGACATCGTAACGATTCTTTAAATAACTATATGAAAAAAATATTATTCTCTTTTCCCGAAAACGATTCTTTGGCAAAATCCGTTTCTCTTCTTTCCGGAATCGTCATAGGAGAAGCGGACTTCGGACATTATCCCGATGGAGAATCCCACTGTAAAATTCTCGAAGACGTAAAGGGATCCGAAGTCTATCTTCTGTGTTCTTTAAATCAACCCGATTCTAAAATTCTTCCTTTGATTTTTTTCTGCGAAACCGCCAAATCCTTGGGGGCTTCCAAAGTCCATCTCATATCGCCTTATCTTTGTTACATGAGGCAGGACAAAGTATTCCAAAAGGGGGAAGGAATAACGGCGAAGTATTTCGCGACTTTTTTATCAAACCACGTGGATTCCTTATTAACGATCGATCCTCATCTTCACAGAATCAAGAACTTAAACGAAATCTATAAGATTCCGGCAAAATCGGTTCACGCAACTTCGCTTATCGCCGAATACGTTCGGAAGGAAATTCAAAACCCGGTTTTAATAGGACCGGATGCGGAAAGCGATCAATGGGTAAAGGAAGTCGCCGAACTTTCCGAATCTCCCTTTACGGTTTTAGAAAAGATAAGAAGAGGAGATCGAGACGTTGAAGTCAGCATTCCGCACTTGGAAAAATACAAAGACTCTACGCCGGTTTTAATCGACGACATCGTATCGACGGGAAAAACGCTGATCGAAACGATCAGACATCTGCATGCAATAGGGATGAAGCCCGCGATCTGTATTTGTGTTCACGGAATTTTTGCGGAAGACGCGTATCAAGAACTGATCAATTCGGGCGTCGAACTCGTCGCAACCTCGAATACGATCGAGCACATCAGCAATCGTATCGACGTAAGCAAATTGTTAAGCGACAATCTATTTTAACCGTTCCTGTGATCGGGAACGGGTTGATTAAGCCGAATTCTTATTCTTTTTGCGTGAGAGTTCGTCGGATCGAGTTGATCCACTTTTTCGAGAAGTTGTATCGTCGTTTCCCGTTTGTGAATAAAAAGATAGGATTCGGCGAGGTGAGCAACGTTATTTAAGAATTCAGGTTCGCGCAGCATCACACGTTCACCCAATTCCACGGCCTGACGATAACGATTGAATTTTTTGTAAATCAGAGAAGCTATGAACATATTCTCCACGTCTTCCGGAAAATCGGAAATGAGTTTCTCGAAAATCGATAGGGCCTCTTCATACTTTTCAATTTTATAATATACTCTAGCGAGCTCCTTTTTAAACGCCGCTGGAATGAGAACGTTTTTGTTTTTTATTTGCAAATCCTCCAGATAGGAAGCGGCCCCTTCCCAATTCTCGGATTCCAAATATTTGAGATAAGACGTATCAGGAAACGTTTCCGAATTTAGTTTTTCGAAAGGATGAAAACGAACCGGCTCTTTTAGATAAGAAAGTTTGACGATACTCAAATCGTCCGTGAGTTCTCCGAAATTCCGGAGCGACTGAACTACAAGTCCCAAATCCCCTCTGGATTCTTCGATCCGTTTTAAGAATTGAGATTCGTCTTCGTTTATCAATCTGATTCCGTCCGAATCGATTCCCAATAAAAGGTCGTCCCTTCCGTCCGATCCGATAAATATGGAATCGCCTTTTTCCAAAAAGAAAGTTTTCACCTTCATCTTACTTTCCAAACCGGTGATTCCTATTTTACGAAGTTCTAATTTATCTTCGATAAACGAAGCGACTCCGTCCCTGTAGAGAACCGTCCACGGATGTTCCGCGTTTAAGAAGTAGAGGATTCCGGATTCTAAATCGACCAAACCGAGCACGACTGAAATCAACATGGAACCGTCGAAAGACTCGAATATATTTTGGAGTTCGGAAAAACAGTCTTTGAGCCAGACCTCGGGAGGTTTTGATTTATAAGAGGAAACCGTTTTCGTCCTAGAGAGGAAGGAACGGAATACAACCCCTAAGACCAAGGCCCCTCCGGCGCCCTGAATGGATTTCCCCATAGCGTCGCCGTTTACAAAAACGAGATACCTTCGATTTTTTAAAGTCAATTCGTCCGCGATGATGATATCTCCGCCGATTTCCTTTTTCCACTGCTTGAATTCGAAATGTTTTTTCTGACGGCTGAAACCTTCCAAAGTGATAAAATCGTTTTGAAGATGATGTCGGATTAACGGATCCAGCAGAAGTGACGTCAAAAAATAATCTCCGTCCTGTTGAATCTTTAATTCTTGAATCTGGCTGAGAGTGTCCTGCAATTGACCCGTTCTTTCTTTTACTTTTTGATCAAGATCCAGATTCAATTCTTCCACTTCGTTGTGAACTCTCAGAAAACGATTCGCGAGAATAAATACGATCCCGAGCTCGAACGTAAAAAATCCGTATTTTAGAAGTCCATAATTTTCGAACCACGGAAATAACTGCATGGAACCGATCAAATCGGCTACCGCGGATGCGATCAAAATGATAAACCCCGCAAAAAGACGAACAGAATCCTGATTCCTTCTGATAAGCGCGCGAAACATAATGAATAAAGAATATAGTACGAACACAAAAATCGAAAACTGCCATATCTGGAGAAGAGTTGTACAAATAATTCTACTTGAAAACGGAATCAACGAGGCGAGAGCGACGGCGAAAAACTGATAAAAGCGGGAAATAGAGCTGATCTTCGATTCGAAAAACGTATCCAAGAACAACAAAAAGAAAGTCGGTATGTTGAAAACTACCATGTATTCTATTTTCATCTGGAGAAAAGGATCCAGATTTAACTCGTACACGGAATTGCTTCGCAGATAAATATATGCAGAAAGAAGAATAGAGAAGAGTCCGAAGAAAAGATTATACTTCTCTTGAGGACGTTTAAAGTAAAAAAGAGAATGATAAAAGCCGACGAAAAGATATAAAAACAAAAGCATCAACGTAGAACGTTCCGAAAGAATAGATGCGTTTCGAGATTGAAGATCTAAAAGCGGAGGAGTGGAATCAAAACTCGCGTAAGCATCCAGTTCCTCGCCGGGATCCGCAGAAAGCACCGCTCTGATTTCATTTTTACCGATTCGAACCTTATCTTCGGGAATACTAATAATTATGTGTCTTCTAAATCCGTTTTTTAAAATCCTTCCCCCGGAAACCAGTCCCCCCTCGCCCACCTTATGACCGTTAAAGAAAACTTCGTAAACGTTTGTGAATAACGGAAAGTGTACGGAAAGACCGTCTGCGTTCAATTCTTCGATTTCGGATTTGGAAATTTCTATTTTTTTCAGGAGCGTTACGGTATGCGGAGAATCCTCCGGGAAAGAAAAACTTCGAAGCAACTCTTTGGAAATCGGAAGCGAGTCAATTTTTTTCCAACTCGGATCGTCCTCGAAAAGACTTACGTTTTTACCGACTGAAAGTTTCCAATCCTTAGTAAGAACCGTAGGAAAGGCAAAAAGCTCGACGGATACGAATAACAAAATTGATAAGAGAAGTCGATACCGAAAGGAAGTAGTCTTTTTTGTAATACCGTTATTCACCTTTGCTTCCACCGAAGCGTCTTAGATAATTTTGAATTCAGAATTTGCAAGAATTAATAGACCCGGAGTATAAGAAATTCAAACCGTTCAAATTCGAATCAAATCGATAAATAATTTACAAAAATCGGAGGTCGCATTGATTTTGTTAGCCGAGAAGAACGTAGATCATCACTTTTGAACCTTTGTTCTTCGGCGTCTTTCAATTCGAATCTAAATTACGAACTTCATTCCATGACGATAGTAATGTCCACGCGACGATTCTTTTGTCTTCCCTGGATCGTCGTATTATCGGCGATAGGCTTACTCTTTCCATAACCTTCGTAAGACAACCTCTTTTCTTCCAGACCTTGTTTGTCCCGAAGTTCTTTTAAGACGGAAAGCGCCCTTTCTCTGGAAAGTTTGCGGTTGTATTCTTCTCCGCCTGAGTTATCGGTATGGCCGCTGATTCTAATTTCTCGATCGCCGTATTTTTTTAGAACGGAAGCGATCTTTTCCAATTCTTGTTTCGCTTCGTCTTTGAGTTCGGAACTGTTGTAATCAAAAAGAACCGAGTTCAAAGAAATAGCGATTCCTTCTTCCGTCCTTCGAATTTCTACGGGAGGTCCGGACGGTTTTTCATTCTGCGGACGCGTATGATTGTCTTCCTCTTCGGGCCAATTCAGACTTTCACGACCGGGCGGTCGTTTCGAATTCTTAACCGAATCTTTTCCGTGTTCGATTCCGGTTGGAAGTTCTCCTCCGAGAATTTTTCTGATCTCTTCCGCAAACTTATCCTTATCGTTATCCGTCAACTTCACGTCTTTGCGATAAACTCCGTGGATATCGAAAGACATCTCTTGCGCTATTCCGTTTTGATAAACGAAGGTGTAAGCCAGTTGCACTCTTTTATACTGTGGAAGTCCCAAGTTTCGATCAAAGTAAACCATTCCTCTTGCGAATCCGTAAATTTTAAGAGGAACTCCTTCTTGACCCATTTGAGAATCATAGTAAAGAGTATAATTGTATTCTATACGGTCGGCAACACCGGAGAGTTTTTGAAACTGCCATTGATCTTGTCCGTGATACTTATACTTTGCTAAGACCGTGATCATAACTCTTCCGCCGGGAAATTGAAAACTTTCCGTTGCGGGTTGCGTCCATTCTTCTCCGATCGCAACCGGTCTTTCTGAAAAGCTCGGCAGCGAACGAAGATTAGGCATACTGTATTCTTGAGGAACCTTATATTGACCTATCTCCGTGATTTGAAATTGGCTCTTATAAGTTTTGTCTTTTCGAAAAGCAGGATCGACTTCGGGAAAACGACTGTAAGTATCGAAGAATCCGTCCAGAAGACAGGATTGTTTTTCGCAGGATAAGGTTTCCAATAGAATTCGATTCTTATCCTCTCTTTTGATTTTTCTTCCCTGACTTACCAACTGAACCCTGTGATATTCGTTTAACTCCACGGTTTCGCCCGGAGTCAACTTCCAACGAAAGAGAACTTTCTCAGGCTCTTCGGACGTAAGAGGCCCGAGCACAAAGAACATAAAAAGAAGAATGAAGTATTGCGGTTTACGAAGGAAATTTTTGCCGAAGATTTCAGTATTCATAGTTTTAAAAATTTCCTTCATACTTTTAGTTTCGTAAGAATTCTCTAAAACATGAGAAAAGACCAAAAAACTCTCGGAAAAAAACGGCGATTCTGACGAAAAATAAAATTAGAATTCTATGGAACCAAGGCTCGTATATATTACCGCGAAGAATGAAAAAGAAGCCCTGAAGATAGGGAAAACTCTTGTGGAAGAAAGACTGGCTGCCTGTGCGAACATTCTTCCAAAGATGAAGTCAATTTATCACTGGGAAAAAAAGTTGGTCGTAGACAACGAAGCAGTCCTAATCGTAAAGACCAAAAGCGAACTGATGACCGAACTGACTCTGAGAGTCAAATCTCTTCACAGTTACTCGGTCCCCTGCGTGGTTAGCCTTCCCTTATTGGAAGGAAATAAGGATTATTTCAACTGGATGTTCGGAGAAATCATTCCGGAATAAAATACATTAAATAAAAATAATATGATTCAGATACACGTTAAACAAAAATTTACCGCCCTCACCTTTAACTCCGCTTTTTTCGGTTTTTACGCCCACGCAGGTTTTGCAAAGGGTTTGTCCGAAATAGGATTTCATCCTTCAAAGATCACCGGTTGCAGCTCTGGGGCCTTGATCGGTTCGTTAGTCGCCGCGGGCGTTCCCTCCGAGGAAATGACGAACTTGATTCTAAACTTAAAGAAAAAAGATTTCTGGGAAGGGAATCTGATCACAAATTTTGTAAAGCCCATTCGAAAAGGTCTTAAAAATTATTCTGGAATTCTTTCCGGAAAAAAAATCAAAGAATTATTAAAACCGCATTTAGGTCACAAGAAGATCGAAGACCTTCCGATTCCGATGGGAGTTTCGGTTTCAAACATCACGAAGCAGATTCGGGAACTCAAAACCAAAGGAGATCTGATCGATCAAATTCTCGCTTCGATGACGTTTCCTTTTTTGTTCGAAATACAAAAGTTAGGCGAAGAAGAATTCATAGACGGAGGAGTCGCCGATCAGGAACCGATCAAAGAATTGATCCTAGATAAATCGATCCGTAAAATCGTCGTACATAGCGTTCGCACAAAAAAAGGACATTCGGAAAGAGCGATGATCCGCGCGTTTCATTCTTCAGTTCAAATCATTGAGAACGAAACCAGAGAACTAAAGGAAATGCTGGCCAAGCAGTATAAAAAACAGATTCTTAGAATCGAAACCGTAACTCCTTACATCGACGCGAACCAACTCAAACACGGAAAGGAAGCGCTGGAAGAAGGAAGAAAGAACGCTCATCACTGGAAGAAAAAAATTCTATCACCCGCGTAATTATGAATTCGGACCTTTTCGAAATTACGAAAAATTATACGGATTTACACCGTGTTCTTTCCGATCTGATCGGGTCCCCGATTTTGGATCGTAAAAATTTTGTTTTTTATTCCAACGCGGATTCGGATTGGTTTACAAGAATCGTTTTAAAAGAGACTCTTTCTTCCGCTTCTTTAAAAGAGGAAATTCAAACGCTGAGAGAAGAAGGTTATCGATCGGCTGTGCTCGATTTCTTGGATTCCCGCGATCATGAAACCGTTCTTGAGGAACTCGGATACGAGGACTGCAACAAACAATGGGGGATGTATTTATCGGGAGATCCGTTTTTTTCCTCCAAAAATTCTATAGTTGATAATTATAATATTAGAAAAATAGAAAGCGATGAAGAATTAAGAACCTGGCTTAAAATCGTAAACGTTTCCTTTGGATCGGACGATCGCGAAAATTTATATCTAAAATTGCTGAATCGGGATTCCTTTCGTATCTTCGGAGGTTTTATAGATCAAACGATGGTTACAACGGGAATGACGTTCTTCAACGGAAAATCCTTCGGACTTTATTCGATCACGACAGAATCGGCGCAGAGAGGATTCGGTTACGCGTCCATTTTGGTTCAAAGTATCTTGGAAGAACTTAGAAAAGAATTTTCCGGAATTATAATTTTACATGCAACGGAAATGGGAAAAGGGATCTACGAAAAACTCGGCTTTCAAAAAGCGATGCTTCTTCGTCATTGGAGCTGATTCAGCGGAAGTTTTTAAGAAAAAAAGGAAAGGAAACTTTAAAAAAGAGAACTGGACAAAACCCGTCGTAACTACGACAGTCCTCCGTAAAAGTCGCGCGCCCCGCCCGAGTTAGGGTGGTGGAGGCGGGTCCGCGGGAACGAATTGAGAGATTTGTCTCTATCACAGAAATTGCATTCTGCCAAGAAAAATTCTTCTTCTCGCATTTTGTCGGAATTCCGACGGAAAAACAATTTTTGATTTATCGAATGGAACTTCCCATAAAATAAACCGCTTCAATCGAACCGGGAAACGTAAAGTTTTCAAACGGAGACCATCCCGATTTACTTTTGATTTCTTTTTTCTCAAAGGTCTTCGGCTTTTTCAAATTCAGAACGGTAAAATTGGCGGCATAACCGGTTTCGATTTTTCCGAATCCTTTTCCGTATTTTTCCGGGAGATATTCGTTTACAAAATCTCCCGGATTCTTGGCGCAGATCTTGGCGATCGTTTTTAAATCGACTCCCGCTTTTAGAATCAACCATGTTACAAAAAGTGAATATGTATCCAATTGGGAAATCCCGCTCGTTCCCTTTTGTTTTTCCTCGATACTGTGGGGCGCGTGATCGGTCGCCAAATAGTCGATCCAACCTTCTTTAACGCCTTCCAACATTCTCTCACGATCTTCTTTTCCTCTAAGAGGAGGATTCATCTGGAACCAATTCCGATTCTCTTCGGTTAACATCGATTTGTCGAAGAATAAATGAGTCGGGGTCACTTCGCACGTGAGCTTCAATCCCTTCTTCTTTGCGGCTTTGATTTTTTCCAAACCGTCTCCAGTCGAATAATGACAGAGTTTTCCTCTGAGTTTGTATTTTTCGATCAGATACAAGGCAAAGTCGGTCGCCATGGTTTCGGCTTCCGCCGGACGACGATCTTCGTGTAAAATTTCGTCCTGATGTTTTTCCAAAATTTCAGGATCCTCACAATGAAAGCTGATATTCTCGCCTTCATAATTGCGGATCGTTTCTTCCAAGGCTTGGTTGTTATGAAAGAAAAGTTCTCCGATGCTCGGACCCATAAAAACCTTATAAGGAACGGACCGTTTTAACGGCTTCGTGTTCGGCCCGATTCCGGCGTACAACGTTATGTGAATCGGAGATTTGTCCGCGAGTTTTCTTTTTTTTAAATAACTTTCCTCGTCGACCGGAGGAACCGGATTGTTCGGCATATCGGCGACATGAATCACTCCTCCGTTGATGGCGGCCGCGCTCGCGGAAAGAAAATCCTCTTTATAAGTATGTTTTCCGCTCTCGTCTTCCCTTGCGTGAATATGAATATCGCCGAAACCGGGAAAAATCACGGTTTCGTTCGGATCATACCAAACTTCTTCCTTTGTTTCCTCTTTGTCTACGTCCAATCCCACAAGAACGGAACGGATCAATCCGCTGGAAGAATCCCATTCGACCGTCCCATGAAAATCTTGTTCGTGTGTTACGATTCTACCGGAAATTTTTTTTATCATGAGGAAGTCCTATCGTTCTGGATTCTTTTTAAATTGTTTCTTTGAAGAGGAAGAATTTTATCGAAGTTTGAAAAGTGGCATGGAATACGGAAAAAAGTTTTCCGAAAGAGATGATCTGCCCCTTTCGGATTTCGACCGAGGAGCTTATTTTACGCAGATCACGTTATACTTCATTGTTCCTAGGCTACTCGTTTCCGTTCCATCTTTGAAATTTACGGAATAGTAATAACCGGAATCCCCTTCCGGACTGGACGACCAGAAGACTCCTGCGTTTCTCAATTTAGCATCCGCCCTCTTGCTGAAATTCTTGAGCTGATCCTTTCCAGGAAGACGTTTGGATCTTTCATCGCAGATTTCTTTCGCTTCCGCCCAAGTGACCGATTTCTGAAACGTATCGTCCCAGCCTCGTTTTCCATAAACGGGAGTTTTTGTGTGATAGTTTTCGCAAATGAAATAACTGAAGATTCCTAAAAGTACAATACTTCCGCTTAGAATCGCACCCGCTAAGTATCGTCCTCCTTCTTTCGGAGTTCTTACTTTCGGAGGATTTTTTTCCATCGCCAATTCCTGGCTTTTACGATGGAACTCTTGATTTCTCTGAAAATTCTTCCCTTGTTGCTGGCGTTGTTGATGAGAATGTCTTCGATTCCCTTCTCTGGACTCATTGCCGCCTCGGTTGGAATCTGCGTTTTCCCGATTCTTCTCATTCCCTCCCGAACCTTTTTGATTTGAATTATGTTTCTTTCTGGGAGGCCTTCTTTTGTTTGCCATTTGGACCTGTGTTTTTGGATTTAAAAACTTATCTTTGATTCGTACCAGAGAAATGAAATGTTGTAAATTAAAATTTCAATCCTTCCCGGAACGATCCCTTTTCGAATGAAAATTGAGTGAATCTTCCCCGCAAATTTCGAAGATGGTAATCCATGGAACGCATTCGAATCGGATTGATTGGTGCCGGAACCGTCGGGTCCGGGGTTCTCGAAATTCTCAAAAAAGAAAGCGCCGCGTATCGCGAGAAATACGGTCTGGATCTGATTCTTTCCTCGGTCTCCACCAGAACTCCCGATAAAATCAAAAAAGAATTACTCAACTTCCCAAATTGCAAATTAGAATCCGACTTTCATAAAATCATTTCCGATCCTGAGATCGATATGGTTTTGGAACTCGTTGGCGGAACCGACGTCGCTTATACGATCGTAAGCGAATCTTTGAAAAACGGAAAAACCGTTATCACAGCAAACAAGGCGCTCCTATCTCAAAGAGGAGAAGAACTTTTCTCCCTTGCACGGGAAAAGGGTTTGGAAATCGGAATGGAAGCCTCCGTCGCAGGAGCGATCCCGGTGATCCGTTCCATCAAAACCGGACTCGGCTCGGATTCTTTTCTTTCCCTTTACGGAATCTTAAACGGCACAACGAATTTTATTCTTTCCAAAATGGAATTGGAACACCTCGATTATTCGGAAGCGCTTCGAATCGCGCAGGAATTAGGTTTTGCTGAAAAAGATCCGACCTTCGATGTCGAAGGAATCGATACGGCTCATAAAATTAGTATATTAGGAAGTTTAGCGTTCTCGCAAAAAATTCCTTTACAGAGCGTCCAAATCGAAGGTATAACAAAGATTAGCAGGTTGGACATTCAATTTGCAGGCGAGCTCGGTTATAGAATCAAACTTCTCGGCTTGGTTCGAAAAATTTCGGATCAATTGGAAGCAAGAGTTCAACCCGTGATGATTCCGGTGAAACATCCGTTCGCTAATATCATGAACGAGATGAACGCGATCTACTATCAAACCGCATATGCAGGTCCTGGAATGTTCGTAGGAAAGGGCGCCGGTTCTTTACCGACCGCTTCCTCGGTTGTTTCGGATATTCTCTATTACGGAGCGAGAAAAAACAAAGGTTTGGCTCCGGAGAAAAACTTATTTCCTCCGGCAAGCGTCTCCGAAGCGAACGGTTCCTTGGTGCGATACTATCTCCGGTTTACGACCGTAGATCTTCCGGGAGTTCTTTCCGAAATCTCTAAGGTTTTGGGAGATCACGGAGTTTCCATCTCTTCAGTAAGACAGAACGAAACGGAAAAGGAACCGGTCGAAGTTGTCGTGATTACGCATCCGGCTACCGAAGAGAATATAAAGAAATCATTGAAGATCATAGACGGGCTTTCTTTGATCCGCCACGCTTCGGTCGCGATTCGATTAGAGGATAAACTCTAAAAATTCTCCGGATGAATTGGAAAGACTTTACTTTGTCTTTGCATTTTGAGGAGAATGGGGAACATCTGGACTTATTCCTGGATTCGGGCGAAGAACAAGAACTTTTGACGTACGGTTCTTCCCAGGAGAATTTGGATGATTTTCTAAAGGGTCACGTTGTAGAATTTGAAAAAAAACGTTCTCATAGAAGGGCGTATCTGAAATACGAAGGTTCGATTCCCCAAAGAGGAAGAATCGAAATTGTGTTAAGAGGGAAGTATCGAGTCGATGAGCTTCAAACAAGCGAGAAAGTCCGACTGAAATATAGAGAAGGGAAACTTTATCCGGAGCGATAAAATAGGAATTTTCATGGCGAGAGTAGAATTCGATTCATTGTATATTGAGACGACCAAATCCAGTCTTCCGAATAAGGAAGTCCTTCTCGTTGTATTCAACGGTAAGGTGACGAACTCCAATTCTTTTGAGATTTCCCGTAAGATACACTTTATCTTCGAAGAGGAAGTCTATAATATCATTCTAGACCTTTCCGGTCTGGAATACATCAACAGCGTGGGAGTCGCGACGATTCTTACTTTAATCAAAACGGTGGACCAACATTCCGGAAAGATCGTAATCGGTGGACTCAATCATTTCCTCGAAAACGTAATCCGATTGATGGAACTTCCGAAAAAAGTAGAAATTTACAACTCCGTAGAAGAAGCCAAAAAAGCCTTTTCGTAGATTCTTTCTTCCAAAAGATCCAAAAGGGTTTTTAAACCCCAACCCTGATACGCGGATACTAGAACCGTGTCCGCGTGAGAATCGATTCCTAAATCTTCCTTTAAGTCCGCGATCGCTTCCAAGCCGGGTCCATGATTCAGGGAATTCTTAGCCGTTTTTTTGAATTCGCTGCCGTAACCTTCCTTCAACGCGAGAGTTTTAAACTTTTCCAACTGATCGATCTTGTTAAAAACCTGAATCATCGGTATATGAGAAAGTTCTAATTCTTCCAAAATCTTTTCAACCGCTTCCATCTGGAGTTTGTAATCCGGATTGGAGATGTCGACTACGTGCACGAGAAGATCGGAATCGCCCAATTCTTCCAGAGTCGCTTTGAAGGCGTTGGATAACTCGGGCGGAAGATCGTGGATAAATCCCACCGTATCCGAAATGATGATTTCTCTTTCTTCCGGAAACCGGATTCTTCTCGTAGTCGGATCGAGAGTCGCGAACAACTTGTTCTCGGAAAGAACCTCGCTGTTGGTAAGCGCGTTGAGCAACGTGGATTTTCCGGCGTTCGTATAACCTACGATACCGACCACCGGAAGTTCGTTTTTCTTTCTCTGACGTCGATTGATCTCCCTTCTTTTTTTGAGGGATTTGAGTTCGACTTCGAGTCTTGTGATTCTTTCTTCGACTCTTCGTTTTCCGATTTCAAGTTTGGTTTCCCCCGGTCCTCTTCCTCCGATTCCACCGGTCAGCCTCGACATGTTGTCGTCTAGTTCCGTAAGTCTTCCCTTCAGATATTTCAACTGAGCGAGTTCTACTTGTAATTTACCGTCTCTGCTCTTCGCGTTTCTCGCGAAGATATCAAGAATGAGTTGGGTTCGATCGATCACCTTGATATCGGCGATATCGGAAATTTTTTTCGCCTGAGAAGGAGTGAGTTCGAGATCGAAGACGAGAAGTTCCACGTGTTTCTGAATCGCCTTTAGAATGATCTCTTCCAGCTTTCCTTTTCCTAAAACCGTGGAAGGATCCAGACGATTTTTTTTCTGAACAAAGGTATCGACCACGTGCACTTCCGCGGTTCGACAGAGTTCCTTCAATTCTTCCATTGAAAGAGAAGGATGTCTTCCTATATTTCTTTCGGGATAAACGCCGACCAAAAAGGCGCGGTTTTCCTTTTGTGCGTCTTTGAGATTTTTTCTAAAACGGGAAAGTTGGGATTCTATTTCTAAAATTTCTTCGTGAATTCCTTCCTTGAGTTGTCCGGGATATTGTTTCGGAAGAACGGTCCAGAGTTCGTCCTCCGATTCCGGATTAAAATGGGCGGAGAAATATCCGTTCGGATTTCCGGAAGAATCCATCGTTACCGCAGTAATATAATCCAAACGCAAAAGCGCCAAGTCGGTCAAATCCTCTTGGTTGAGCGATTCTCCCTTCAAATGTGTGTGAACCAAACGAAGACCGCGCAACCTCGCTTCGGACGTCCGAAGCCGATCCAAGAAAGGAATTTCGATGGATGTATCGGATCCGACTAACACGTGTGTAACGTAACCGGAGCGATCGATGAGAATTCCGATTTGTTTGCCGATTTCTAAGGATAATTCGCAGAGAGTGCGTGAAATTTCTTGACTAACGATTACGTCTTCCCGGATTCTTTTCTCGGAAATTTTTTTCAGTCTTTGGATTTGGTTGGATTTGAGGCCGTTGAGGTTACCGCTGAGCTTGCTAATAAAGAAATTCTCCCAATAGCTAAAACTTAACAGGTTCCTCGTCTTCCGTCAAGCATTCCGGTCCTCGGAAATCATGCTTGTCATGGAAAAAAATAGAAAAAAGCTGAAAAATCGGACGAACTTATAAATAGCATCTTAGCAAAAATTTTACCATTCAAAGGTACCCGATGTCCTTATATTCTAAACTTCAAAAGTATTTTTTCAGTCTTTTAGTGTTCGGCGTTTTGAGTTCCGTAGCGAACGCGGAATCCGGAGGTCGTATTCGGGAAGAATTTAAACTTCCTCAAACGGTCGACGCGCCCGACGATTCGGCGACTCAGCCCGGCGATGCTTCCGAAGGAAATAATCCCAACGGAATCAACGTAGACGATCCGAGAAATCTTACGGAAGAATCCGACGGTGTTTCTTCTTACGAACGGAGAAAAAGGAAGGACCTGACTCCGAAGGAAAGACAGGAAATCGACTACGACCTTTCTTTGAAAAAAGGGATTCTTATCATATTTCGCGCGGAAACCGAAAAACGTTATAAGACTTTGGATCGTATGGCTCTCACGCACCCGATCCCGAGAGTACGGGCGGCTGCGGTTTTAGCGTTAGGAAGAATGGGACGAGGCGGCGTAAAAACCTTGCACCACGTAATCGAAAGGGACGGTGAAGCGGTTCGACAGGCCGCCTACAAGGCGTTAGCCGATATCGGCTCCCCTTCTTCTCTGGATTATTTTTTTAGAGGGATCAAATCCAACGATCCGGATATCCAATTCTCTTCCTGGAGGGGAATGGGAAAAACCAAGGATCCCTCCGCGAGAGACGCACTCATCCGCCAAGGAATCCGTTCCACAAGAACCGAAATCGTGAAGGCTTCTCTTTTGGGTCTTGCCGCTTTTCAAGTAAACGACGATCTGAAATTATTCAAAACGTATTTGGACTCGGAAGATCCGGAGTTGCAAAAAACCGCGATCGAAGCCTTGGGAATTCATAAGACCAGAGCTTCTTTGAGAATTTTGGAACAAACATTGGAAACAAAACCCGAATTGGTAAAAAATATAGTGGAGGCGATCGGACAAAACACAAGCCTCTATGGAACGTTTTCCTTTATTCGAATTTTGGAAAGTTCCACTTCGGAAGAATTGAATCAAAGAATTTTGGCCCAACTCTATCTTCGTAAGGCGTTCTATCAATTCGGAACGGTTCAAGTGGAAGGCGGTTACGCTCAGGAAAATCCGTATCCGACTTCTCGCAAACTTCGTTCTCTTACGTTAGGCGAAGTCGGAAAAATCCTGAAAAAAAGCGATCGAAGATTTATTCAAAAAACCGGCGATAAGTTCGTGGAAGATCATTATTACCTTCTTCTTTTGGAATCGAAAAATCCGGAAAGTTACTACGAAACGGTTCAGTCCTGGGTGTTCGGTCCGTATCTAAAAATCAGAACCATTCTCGCTCCTCCAAAAGAGAAAAAAGGGAAGAGATACAAAAGAAAACCCGCTTCGTTCACTCCCGCTTCGGATATGGAAGAAACCGACCCGGTGAATCCGTCTAACACGGATCAGTCGCCGGAAAACGGTCCTCCTTTAGAGAACTGATTCGTAAGGAATTTTCTTTTTTAAGGACGTTGGAAGGAAAACCACTTTTCCTTCCTTCAGAGGAACTTTGGGGATCATCCACCCGATTCCCGCAAAACTCGGAAGAATGGAACCGGAAAGAAACATAACTCCCGGAAAATCGAAACCCGTAGTCGCGATGATTTTATTTCCGCGATATCCGTCCTTGTGAATCCTGCGAATCATCCAAAGACCGGAAGTCTGAGTTTCCATCGTGATGTCGGTCACGATCGTATGAAATCGATTCTTATCTCGGGAATAGATCTCCCAGCCTTGGGCCGCATCGACCGCGCGCACCGTTTCAAATCCGTTTTTCTCAAACCAAACTTTTAAGTTGTTCGCATAGCGGTCGTTATCGTCTACGATCAAAACGATCCTTTTCATGGTAATACTCCGTTATTGCCGGCAAATTGATTGTCGGAAAGTTTTCGATAGATTCCATTTTGCTCATATAGGGAATTGTGATCTCCCTCTTCCACGATCTTTCCGTTGTCCATTACGATGATTCTCGGAATGTCTTTGATCGTGGAAAGTCGATGAGCGATCACGAAGGTGGTACGATTCGCATACAAACGTCGAAGCGCGTCGCTTACAAGACGTTCGGATTCCACGTCCAACGCGGAAGTCGCCTCGTCCAAGATCATAATCTCCGGATCGCGCAAAAGCGCGCGCGCGATCACGAGTCTTTGTCTTTGACCGCCGGAAAGATTCAAGCCCCGAACCCCGAGAATACTATCGTATCCGTTGTCCATCTTTTTGATAAAGTCGTGCGCGTGCGCAAGCCTTGCGGCCCGGATTACGTCCTTGCGGGTCGCTCCTGGTTTTCCGTAGGCGATATTGTCCGCGACGGAACCGTGAAACAAAAAGATATCCTGTGTTACGATCCCGATTTTTTTTCGAAGATCCCCAAGGCTGATATCGCAGATATTCGTTCCGTCAAATTCGATCGACCCCGAAGTTGGATCGAAAAATCTCGGAAGTAAGTCCATGAGGGTCGATTTCCCGCAGCCGCTCGCTCCGATCAACGCGATCGTTTCTCCTTTTTTGACCTTGAGATTGATATCCTTTAGAACCGCAGTGTTCGTTCCGGGATAAGAGAAGAATAGATTTTTGAATTCGATGCCTTTTTCAAGAGGCGGCGCGGAAATTTTACTTTCTTCGCTGTGATCTTCCGTTTCCAGATCGATGATTTCGAAAATTCTCTTTCCGGAAGCGATCGCTTGCGTGATCTTTCCGACCATCTGGGAAAGTTGGGTCAAAGGTCTTAGAAGAAAAAGTAACGTTAGGAGAAACGCCATAAATTCTCCCTGAGTAAACCGACCGTTGTAGATGAGGCTCGCTCCCGCCGCAAAAAAACCGAGAACAACGATCGAAGAAGTCAACTCCACGAGAGAAGGCGCAATCTGAAGATAAAACTGACCTTTGAAATTTCGGCGATAGACGTTGTGGTTGATCTTTCCGAATTTTCCCTGCTCGAACTTCTCCGTGTTAAAAACGCGGATCACCTTGATTCCGGAAATCATCTCTTGGATATTCGCGTTGAGATCCGCCATCTTTTCCTGGGAACGCACAGTGGACTTCGTGATCTTTCTTGTAAACAAGGTCACCGGAAGAATGATAACGGGCACGGTGAGGCAAGCGACTATGAGCAGCTCCGTATTCAAATACAATAAGACCATCAAGTGAGTGATCACGTAAAAGAAGTTGATCGTAGCGTCCCTGAAGTTGCTCGAAATCACCGCGGCGACAACTTCAACGTCGTTGATGATTCTACTCATCATCATTCCGGTTTTTTCTTTGAAGAAGTATGTAAGAGGAAGGAGTTGATTTTTTTCAAACAATTCCTGACGAATGTCCCGCACGGCTTTGTAACCGGCGGTCGCGATGCAGAACACGGATAGAAGATACGTGATCAATTTTAGAAGATAAAGCGGCATCACGATGATACAAATCGCCCATACGACTTCCTTAGGTTCGAGACCTTTGGTTCTTCCGTTGATCCATTCCTTTATGTCAATCAAAAGAAGTTTGGTTCTTTCAAGTCCGTCCAGAGATTCGTCGCCGAAAACCTTTTCTTTGAGAAGGATTCTTTGTTCCGGCAACGTTAGCTGCAATTGGAATCTGGTTTGTTTGTCGTTGCCCAGGGAATCAAAAAGAGGAATGAATGCCGTGAGAGAAACCGCGTTCAAGATCGCCGTCAAAAGCGCAAATACGATCCCCAAGGAGAATCTGTACTTGTAGCGTACGGAGTAAGACAAAAGCCTGAAAAAAAGCTTCATAACTCCTGAACGATTGAGGAAAAATTTCTGACCAGATCCAATCCCGCGCTGGTCATAATGGATTCCGGATGAAATTGAACTCCGTAAAGATGTTTTTTTGTTTTGTGGCGGACTCCCATGATCACTCCATCCGGAGTTTTCGAAGCCACTTCCAATTCGGCCGGCATACTTTCCGGTTGAATCACGAGAGAATGATAACGAGTGGCGACAAACGGCGAAGGAATTCCCTTATAGATATCCCTTCCGTCGTGTTCTATGAGTGAAACCTTTCCGTGCATGATCGAAGGAGCGGAGACGATCTTTCCTCCGTGAACAAGACCGATCGCCTGATGTCCGAGACAAACTCCGAAGATGGGAACCTTTCCTCCGAGTTCACGGATGACATCCAGACAAACTTTCGAATCTTCGGGACGGCCGGGACCGGGAGAAAGAATGATTCCCTTCGGTGCGAGTTCGTTGATTTCGTTTAACGAAATTCTATCGTTTCGAAACACTTCCACGTTGTTTCCGATCTGACAAAAATACTGATAGAGATTGTATGTGAAAGAATCGTAATTATCGATGAGGAGAAGCATTATTTCCATTCTCCTTTGAGTCCGTTTCTTGCAAACTCGACCGCTTTTAAAAGAGCGGCCATTTTATTTTTGGTCTCTTCCAATTCCAATTCTGCGACCGAATCGTAAACCACACCGCCGCCGGCTTGTAAGAATGCGGTGTCCCCGTAAAACACGATCGTACGAATGATGATCGCGAGATCGCTTTCACCCGAAAAGGAAATATAACCCAACGCACCCGAATAGATCGCGCGTCTTGTGGTTTCCAGTTCGTCGATGATTTCCATAGCGCGGATCTTAGGAGCTCCGGAAACGGTTCCAGCCGGAAGCGTCGCCCGGATCAGATCGTAGACGGTTTTTTCCTCGTCGAGTTCGCCGGAACACTGACTTACAATGTGCATAACGTGGGAATACTTTTCTATCACTTTAAAATCGCTGACGCGAACGCTGCCGGGTTTACAAACGCGGCCCAGATCGTTTCGTCCTAAATCGACGAGCATGATATGCTCCGCGATTTCTTTCGGATCGGAAAGAAGGTTGTCTTCCAAGAATTTATCTTCGCTCGCGTTTTTGCCTCTTGGACGAGTTCCCGCGATTGGGCGGAGGAAGGTCTGATTCCCTGCATAACGAACCATAATTTCGGGAGAACTTCCCACGATGGTAATTTCTCCGAGTCGGAGATAATACATATAAGGACTTGGGTTTACGGTTCTTAGGCCGCGATAGATTTGAAACGGGGAAACTTCCGGTTTGAACTGGACTTTTCTAGAAGGGACGACTTGAAAGATATCACCGGCCTTGATGTATTCCTTGGCGCGTTCCACATTTTTCTTATATTCTTCATCCGGAATATTCGGTTTTAATTGAAGAGCTCCCGAGACGGTTTTCGGATTTTTGATTTCGTCGGGAACGATTCCGTTTCTGATTTCGTACTCGATCGAGTCGATTTTTTTCAGAACGGCTTCGTAACACTCTTTGAGATTGGGATGTTCTCCGATTCTTGCATTGACCACGATTCTTAAAACGTGATCGATATGATCGACTACGAGAAGTTCGTCGTAGATCGCAAAATAACAATCGGGAGCGTTCTCGTCGTCCGGTTTCGTATCCGGAATCGATTCGTAATAACGAACCGCGGCAAAGGATAAGAATCCGACGGCGCCGCCCGCAAAAGGAGGAAGACGATAGTCCTGGACGTAGACGTCGTCTCCGAGTAAATTCTCCAGAAGAACCAGAGGATCGTATGTGATGATTTCGGTTTCCGGTTCGTTGCCGATGGAAACGTAAAAGAGTCCATTCTTCCCTTGTAAAAGGCGGGAAGGAGATTTTCCTAAAAAGGAATTTCTCCCGAGCTTTTCTCCACCCTCCACCGATTCGAGGAGGAAGGAATTTTTGGAAGATTCACAACCCCATTTTGCAAACAAGGAAACCGGGGTCTCCATATCCAGAAAGATCTGTTTGAAGACCGGGATCAGATTTCCCCGTTCCGCGAGTTTGGAAAACTCCTCGAATGTTAGAGAGAATTCTTTCAGAAGTTCGGTCCCTCGATTCCCTTTCCATCCGCGAGAAAACGGGAAACGATCATTCTTTGGATTTGAGAAGTTCCTTCGTAGATTTGAAAGATCTTTGCGTCGCGCATAAGTTTTTCGACGGGATATTCCGTATTAAAACCGTACCCTCCGAGAACCTGAACCGCGTCGGTACAAACTCTCATACACATATCCGCGCAAAACATCTTCGCGATCGAAGCCTGATACGTATTTCTAAATTTGTTGTCGATCATCCAAGCCGCTTGGTAACAAAGAAGACGGCCCGCTTCGATATCACGAGCCATTTCGGCGATCATAAAGGAAATTCCTTGGTTGTCCATGATAGGACGTCCGAAAGTGTTTCGGGTGTTTGCGTATTGAATCGCGTGTTCCATAGCAGCGCGTGCGACACCGACGGCTCCGATCGCAACTCCGGGGCGAGTGTGATCGAACGCTCCCATCGCGATTTTAAAACCTTCGCCTTCGCGGCCGACCATCTGCCAAGCGGGAACCTTTACGTCTTCGAAAGTGATTCCACGGGTATCGGAACATTTCTGACCCATGTTGATTTCTTTCTTTCCCATGATGATTCCGGGAGTTTTTGCATCTACGATAAAGCCGGTGATTCCTTTGTGTCCCGCAGACGGATCCGTTTTGGTAAGAACAAAAAACCAGTCCGCGTAACCAGCATTTGTGATCCACATCTTAGAACCGTTGATGATGTATTCGTCTCCGACCTTTTTTGCGGAAGTGCGAATCGCCGCGACGTCCGAGCCCGCGCCGGGTTCCGTCACCGCGTAGGCTGCGAGTTTGAATTCTTCCGTCATAGGCTGAACGAATTCTTTTTTGATTTTGTCGCTCGCACCGAGGAGAACGGGGGCGAGTGCGAGGTTGTTCGCGAGAATGGCGGTGGCCATTGCGGAACATCCCCAGAATAATTCTTCTCCAATGATAACGTCGTCTAATTCCGCCATTCCGGAACCGTTGAACTGCGGTTCAATGTGGATGTTCATCAAGCCGATTTCCCAGGCTTTTTTGAGAACTTCCATGGGATATTCTCCCGTATGATCGTGATGCTCCGCGCGAGGACGCATTTCTTCTTTCGCGAATTTTCTCGCGAGATCGCGTAATTCTTTCTGTTCGCTGGAAAGGGCAAATTCCATTTTAATAGCACACCTTGGTCGAATTTGAACTCGTCCGATGGTTCCTGGCATCCCGCCTGAATCGCCGATAGCCGGAAAACCGGTACGGCCTCGAAATCGGTATTGGAACCTGGAATTAGGAGCTCTGTAATGCAGGATTCGAAGAGAATCCTTTACCGTCAAGAAGGTACGAAGGAGGAAAACCTACCGGAGGCCGGAACCAAGGACTTCCTTCGGTTCCAACTTCGGTTTCCCTTTTGGAAAAAGAATGTAGGAACTCCTACGCGACCCGGTTTTCACCGAGAAGTCTTTGACGGTAAATGTAGGAACTCTTACCGGATTCAATGAGACTTAACTTCATTGGATCAAAAAAGTAGGAACTACCACAAAGTTGATTTCAGTCTGGCATTCAACCCGCAGAAGTCCTTAAAAATCTAAGAATGTAGGAACTCCTTCAACGAGGCTAAACTAAACTATCACAGAATCCCCGGAAAGCACCGGAGGACTTCCTCAATCTTTGGAAACGATCTTCTTTCCCTTGAGTTTAAGAACCCAAGTCGCGGGAATAAAAAAGAAAAGAATCAAGAATAGAAAACCTGCCAAACTCAACCAAACGTTAATAAAAGTTAAAGCGGTTACGATCGAATAAAAAATCGGACCTTTGATGTAATGACCGCTGATGGCTTTGATCTCTTCGAGATCCGCATTTGGATCTCGAAGGCTTGGATTTCCGACTCCGTATCTCCAAACTAAATTGAAGGGAATTCCCCCGAGAGTGATCCAAGCCCCGTAGATAAAAGAAGCAAGGGTCGCGTTCTCCCCGCCTTGCGCCGAGTATTCCCCCAAAAGAGCGGAACAAAAAGGAATGAAGGAAATATTGAGCATCAAAAGACTGTTAAGCATGATCAAAGTGTGATCCGTCTTTTTAACGTATTTAAAGATCGTATGGTGATTGGTCCAAACTACGGAGATGATCAAAAAGCTGATCACAAAACTCAGATAATCCGGCCATTTTGCGAGCAACGCCTGAAGCAGACTTCCGGATCCGAGATCATGAAGATGAGGAATTTTAATTTCCAAGGCCATCAACGTCAAAGCAATCGCAAAAACCGCGTCGCTATAAACGACCATTCTTTCCGCGTCATAGATCGTGCCTTCCTCTGCTTTAGGGGAAGAATCTTCGATCACTTGCGCCTTTTTCTTTACGATACTCTTCTTTGCTTTTGCCATAAACTCACCTACACATCTTTCGCCCAAAGAACCCAAGGAATTGCTTTGGGACTACTTCTTTTTAAAAAATCCGATTTCAAAAATCAAAGTATTCTAATATATCTTCCTCTAATCGGCGAAGAATCGATAAAAAGAAAAAGCCCGGGGACACCGGGCTTTTTCACTTACAAAGGAAAAAAGAATTCTCCGTTGACGTTACGTTTTGCGTTTGATTACGCTTCCGGATTTTCCAGAACGAGAGCAATTCCCTGACCGCCTCCGATACAAAGAGAAGCGACTCCGTATTTCGCCTTTCTTCTTCTGAGTTCGTAAGCAAGTGTGATCGTAACTCTTGCACCCGATGCTCCGAGCGGATGTCCGATTGCAACGGCTCCTCCGTTTACGTTCGTAATGGAAGGATCGAGGCCGAGTTCTTTTTGAACCGCGAGATACTGTGCGGCAAAGGCTTCGTTCACTTCTACAAGACTCATATCGGAAAGTTTGAGACCGGCTCTTTTCAGAGCGGCAGGAATCGCGAGTGCGGGACCGATTCCCATCTTCGCAGGATCGCAACCGGCGTGGCCGTATCCTCGGATGATCGCGAGCGGTTTTTTGCCGATCTTTTGCGCATAAGAAGCGGAAGTTACGATCGTAGCCGCGCCGCCGTCGTTTAAGCCGGAGGCGTTCCCGGCGGTAACGGTTCCGCCTTCGCGGAAAACCGCCTTTAAACTTCCGAGTTTCTCGGCGCCCGCCGCACCTTTGATGAATTCATCTTTTTCTAATGTGATCGGTTTTTTACCTCCAACCGTTACCGGAAGAATTTCGTCCTTCAATCTTCCTTCCGCGGTCGCTTTCTCGGCGCGAGTTTGAGAGATAGCAGCCCACTCGTCCTGTTCTTGTCTGGAAATCTTATATTGGTCCGCAAGATTCTCCGCGGTTTGCCCCATGATCAAACCGACGTACTGATCGGTAAGACCTTGTTCGAGAGTATCTTCGAATTCGGCGGAACCGTAACGAACTCCCCAACGAGCGTTTCGCACAACGTATGGAGCGTTGCTCATCGATTCCACACCGCCAGCAAGAACCGCGTCCGCTTCGCCGAGATAAATCTTCTTAGCTGCTTGGATAATCGCTTCCATACCGGAACCGCAGAGACGATTCAAAGTCAAAGCCGGAACTCCTAAAGGGAGCCCCGTTTTCAAACCGATATGACGCGCGAGATAAATCGCTTCTTTGCCGGTCGGAATTACGTTTCCGAAAATGGATTCTCCGATCGCGTCCGGAGAAACTCCCGTTTTTTCAAGAATTGCCTTCGAAGCCAAAACGCCCAAATCCACCGCACTGAGGTCCTTGAGAGTTCCTCCAAAATTACCGAACGGGGTTCTGATTCCGTCCAGGATGACTGCTTCTTCCATGATTACTCCTAATAACTCTAATATTCTAAAGATTGAATGTTTTAAATTTTGTTTTAATAAAACCGATACCGCCGTAAATCCGCTTCCAAACCGGAATCTTCGGTCGCCGTAACGGAATCGAACCGCCGCATTCCTCAATTCTCACAATCGTTTTTTAGTCGATCACATCCGCAACCGGAAAGATCAATTCGAAAGGATCGGAATGAATTCCGGTTTTAAAGATCCCACCTTTGAGCGCGTCGGGGAAAACGGCCTCGTCGCTCCAGATTTCACGGATCGTAGCGATTCTTCCTTTGCCTTTCCCGACAAACTGAGTGCTCAGATAACCTTCCGTCGCTTTTTGTAAAAGTGTATAAGGAAGAATTTTCGTGGAAACCGGAAAGGAGAATCCTTTGGTTGCGATCGTCACACGAAAAAATTCCTTTCCGTTTCGGAACGCGGAAATTTTCGTGAGATTCTCTTCTCTGATCCAAGTAAAATCAGCTTTTTCTTTGGGGATCGCCCAGTTAAGAATTCCCTCTTCCACCGACTTTTGACTCGAAACAAAAATTCTCGTGATCCTTTTATAAGATTCATCCTTGTAAGTGAAATTACCCGGAATATAAAGAAGTTCGTAATAAGGTCCTACATCGCTCGTTTCATAGTTTACAAGCATCAAGGAACCCAATCCGCCCGTATATTGTTTGGAATCTTCTCCTGAGAAAAATCCCATTTCGCGGTTGTAGTCTTTCTTTGCCCAAAGAGGAAAAAGGAAACCTTCCCCTTTCAGATTCCAAGGCGCAGGAAAGTGTTTTCCCTTTGGAAAAACCGTAGAATCGGTGTTCCGGGTCCCTATTGGAGAATTCTTCTTTCCATTCGACCCGGAAGTTCCCCTGGATTTAGAAACAGATCCGGAGTTCCGACCTGAAACGCGACCGGGCGAGCGATCCATAGAGAGCGAGCCGCTGAGTTCAGGGAGCGTTTCATTGAGTTTTCCTACGCGACCGGGCGAGCGATCCGTAGAGAGCGAGCCGCTGAGTTCAGGGACCGTATCATTGAGTTTAGAACGAGAAGAAGTCTTTCCTGACTTTGAAGCAGAAACACCTTTTTTTCCGGATTTAGAGGAAGGAGTTCCTACTGATTTCTTTTGAGTTGCTTTCTTTGCTACCACGACGCCGCCACCTAAAAAATAGAAAAAGCCCCCGAAATCAGGTGAATTTTACCCATTTAATCTTTTTCATCCAACTCCTCAAAAAAACCCATTTTTGGAAAGTAGGAATTCTTTTCATTTTTCTCTTTACATAATTAACAATGTTCGCTTATTTTGACAATAATGAACACCGTTCATTGAAGAGAAAAAACAAGGAGGCCCATCATGGTCCCCATTTTAATTTTATTTTTTGCACATTGGTTCGGCTCGGTTTTTGTCCAAACCTTCTTCCTGCATCGATACGCGGCCCACGCGATGTTTACGATGAATTCTTTTTGGGAAAAGGTTTTTCATCTATTGACCATGATTCTCCAAGGTCCTTCTTATCTAAATCCATACGGATACGCCGTTCTGCATCGAATGCACCATTCTTACAGCGATACGGAAGAAGATCCGCATTCTCCTCATCATTCTAAAAATCCGTTCGAGATGATGATCAAAACAAAACATATCTACGACGATTTTGCTTATGATCGAGTCTCTCCTAAACCGGAATTCACTCGGGATTCTATTCCCCGTTGGAAATCGATCGATATGCTCGGTCAGAACTGGTGGTTTCGGATCGGATTCGGTTCTCTCTACGCATTCTACTATATGGCCTTTGTTCCGGAAGGACAATGGGGTTGGTATCTTCTTCTTCCGATCCATTGGCTCATGGGTCCGATTCACGGCGCGATCGTAAACTGGGGAGGACATAAATACGGATATAAGAATCATTTTAAAACCCAAGACGAGTCTAAGAATATGCTTCCGATCGACATTCTTACGATGGGGGAATTGTATCAGAACAACCACCACGGGCATCCAACCTCTCCAAACTTCGCATATAAATGGTGGGAAGTCGATTTTTGCTTTCAGATCATGAAGGGGTTGCATAAAGTTGGGATCATAAATATTAAACGGGACGTTTGGACGACTCAGGGAAGGGTTCCGGTTTCCAAAGCGGCTTGATAGAGTTAAGAACCAAAATGACAACTGCAGTTCGACACAAGAGAAGATCTAGAAACAGCCTCAACCGAGAAAACATCGTCCAAGTGGCGATGGAAATTCTTTTGGAGGAAGGAATCGACGGTCTTTCGATGAGAAAGATCGCCGAAAAATTGGACTGCAGCGTTGCGAGCCCTTATTCACATTTTAAAAGCCAGGAAGAAATCATCCAAGTTCTGATCGCCAAAGGCGAGACCGAGCTGACTCAGCTTCTAAGAAACGCTCAAAGAAACGGAAAGAATTCGTTCGAAAAACTCGCCGGAATCGCGAGGGCCTATTGGGATTTTTCTTTAAACAACAAGGAACTTCACAAAGTGATGTTCAACACGGTTCACGGGCACATGCACAGGAAAGCGTTTCCGAGTTTGCCGACCAGTTATCGAGTATTCTTGGAAACGATTCGAAACGGTTGTGTCAGTCACGAATTTAAACTTTCCAAGGAAGAATATCCGGCTCTTGCAAGAATGATGTGGGCTTGGATGTACGGCCTGATGGTATTAGATCTTACGAATATGCTCAAGAGAAGACGCGGCGGAAAAGACGATCCTTTGGCGGAAGGTTTTCTCTACTTCCGAAAAATTCTTCTCGGAGAATGATCGAAATTCTTTTCCGCAAGCGGTTCCGTTTCAAATACAAATAACGTCGTATCGGAAAAATCGTTTGGGCGTATCCTGGAGACGTTTCGCTTTTAAAGGACTGGTGCGGAAATGCAGGACCGCGCTTTCCGCTCCAGTCAATAAATTGTAAATTCCACTTCGAAAAGAAATCCATCCGGAGTCCAATTTATTGACTCCGCGTCAATCGCTTCCGCGTTGCAATGAAAGTGAATTTTTTTAGAAAACTTCGAATCTCCGACGGACTTCATCAGTTCTCAATCTAAAGTTACGGATCAAAATGTTTTTGGAGCGAATGAAAATATTCAAAACGAAAGCATGGATTAAAGAAAAAGAACGCCGCGAAAAAAGATCTGCGCCTGACTTTATCCGAAACGTCCATTCCGAATCTTCGGGAAAAAAGGATCCGAATCCTTTTTAAAAGTTGAAAAAACATTTCCCTAAACTTTTTTCGAGTAGTTCCAGAATACGAAAAAGAGCCGAATCGCAGTTCCAACGGCTCGTTCAAAATAAAACCGGTCTTTAATATTTCGCGAGGGAGGAATCGACCTCGTCCGAATAAAGAAGAATTCCGCCTTCCACGTTATGCACCTTTGCAAACCCGGATTGTTTTAGAATTCCGCAGGCCATCGCGGAGCGTCCGCCGGAACGACAATATACGATCACTTCTTTATCCGATTCTTTCCAAGGTTTGATTTCGGAAAGACGGCCGGCAAGTTCTCCCACCGGAATCAAAAGATCGGTTCCTTCAATCGTGCTGATTTCCACCTCGTTCGGATTTCTTACGTCGAGAAGATAAAAAGAATCTTTCCCTTCTTTTCTGAGATCCAATCTTGATTTTAATTCTTTCGGTGTCATTTGAAATGGTTCCTTAACGTATAAAAATAGAATAGAATCGATAATGAATGATTTTCCAAAATCCTTTCTTACTAAATGAATTGTAAGTTTTTCATTAGACCGATCCGGAAAGTTCTTCCAACTCTAATTGAAGAGATTCCCAGTCTTGGGTCAAGCGTGAGATCTCATTTTTTGTTTCGTTCAAGTTATCCAATTCCAACTGATAACTTCGATTCTTAAAAAAGCCGGGATCCGCCAAAACTTCTTCCAAATTTTTTTTGGATTTTTCTAAAAGTTCTATTTTTGCTTCGATCTGTTCCAGATCTTTTTGAATTTTTTTGACACGATTCTTATCCGCATTCTTCTTAGAACGAGTTTGGGAAGGCTCTTCTTTTTTGAGGGAAGAATTTCCGTTCTGAGAATTGGAGGCGGCGGTTTCCTTCAGATTGTATTTCAGATAATCCGAGAAAGTGCAATTGAAATCGCGAACCTGACCCTTATCCACGGAGATGGTTCGATTGCAGAGATCCTTTAAGAATTCGGGATCGTGAGAGATTATCAGAAGCGATCCCTCGTAAGCCATAAGCGCTCTTCTGAGATTGTCCCGGACCACCAAATCCAAGTGATTGGTCGGCTCGTCCAAGAAGATCGAGTTCGCGGGATGTCGCACGAGAAGCGCCAGACGAAGTCGACTCTGTTCTCCTCCGGAAAGAAGACCTGTTTGTTTATAAACGCTGTCTTCCGAAAAAGAAAAGTATCCGAGTAAACTGCGGGCTTGTTGTTCGGAAAGATCAGGATAAGTTCCCATTACGGTTTGAAGAAGATTTTTGGAAGAATCCAATTCTTCGTGATGATTTTGAGAGAAATATCCGATCTTCGTTTTCGGTCCGTAATAGATTTTACCGGAAGTTAATTTATGAATTTCTAATAGACATCGCAAGAACGTTGACTTTCCCGCTCCGTTCGGTCCGACGACCGCAATCTTATCCCCCGCGGATATTTCAAGATTGGCTCCGCTGAAAATATAAGGAGGTTTTCCGGAATACGAAAACGCTCCGTCTTCGATTCTTGCGGTGATTCTTCCGGAGGAAATAAAATTGAATTTGTAGTCGGATTTGGAATTCCAAAAAGATTCCTGAGGGGCTTCGACACGATCCCGTTTTTCGAGTTTTTTAAGCGCGGATTGAACCTGTCTCGCTTTTGTAGCCTGTGCTCGGAAACGATCGATCCATTCCATTCTTTTTTTGAGATAGGCTTCCTCTTTTTCAAACTGAGTTTGAAGTTTTTCCTGAAGCTCGTTCTTGTGTTCGAAATATTCTTCTAATGTTCCCCTGAACTCGATGACTCCGGAAGGAGAAAGTTCCGCAATCGTATCGCAAGTGGAATTTAAGAATTCAGGATCGTGAGTCACCAAGACAAAAGATTGTCCGGTCGAATTGAGATAATCCGCGAGCCATTCTTTCGATTCGTTGTCCAAGTGGTTGGTAGGTTCGTCTAACAGGAGTAAGTTGCCCGGATTGAGAAGAGTAATCGAAAGGCCCAGACGGTGTTGATATCCTGGAGAAAATTCTTTCACCTTCATCGCCATCTGTTCGTTCGAGAAACCGAGTCCGCCCAAAACCTTGCGCGCTTTCGATTCCAACTCGTGAACTCCGTATGTAAATGCGTATTCCTCCAGAGAACTCTGCTCGTCCAAGAGAGAAGCAAACTCGGGAGAATCATGAGAAATGATCTCGAACTTATGATTGATCTCTTTGAGACGTTCGGAATATTCCCGATAGTGTTTATGTTTTCCTAATGCAGTATCGATCACGGATGCTTCCGGATCGAAATCGGGAAGCTGCTGGAATACCGAAATTTCTGTATTCTTAGATTTGGAAACGGTCCCATCGTCGGGAACGAATTTCCCTTCTGCGATTCGAAAGAGCGTGGATTTACCGGAACCGTTCGGACCGACAAGACATACGCGCGCTCCCGGCTTGATATGCCAAGAGAATCCCTCGAAAAGAACCGAGGAAGCGTATTGGTGTTTTATGTCGATGAATTGGAGCAAGGATCGAGAGATTTAGAAAGGTAGAAAAAAAGAGCAGAGCCGGAATCCGTCGAACCTCGACGGACCGGAAAAAGGAATAAAATTATTTCTTACCTTTTGCTGCGAGTTCTTCCAGTCTTGCATTCAAGTGCAGGATGTATTTGCTGGAATTTCCGTTCATCTTCTCTTTGGAAGTTTGGATTGCAGAGTTGATCTCGGCTACAGTCATCTTATTGATCTTTTTGTTTTTCTTTTCTTGTGTTTCTTCAGACATAGGTTTCCCGCCAAATAATCTTATGCCAGATTTTTCGCAATAGGCTGTTTCGACAACCGATTTTAGATTAGAATTCAAGGATTTCACTGAAAGAGCCGGATGTCGGAACTCCGGAAGCGATATTCTTTGAATGAAGCCAAACTTGATTCTAAAACTTGGAACCGGAGGAAGAGAAATCCACCGTTCCAAAGGAATGTAGGAACTCCTACATTCAGAAAAGTCTTTATGAATATAGGAGACATAGTTTTTCGCAATTCTACTCAGCATTCCAATCAAAAAAGAATCGGACCGGAAGAGAAAAGCCAAAGATCGACATAAAAGATTTCATTTTGTAAAATCTGATCTTTTGAAAAGAATCTGGTTTTCCTTTAAGAAAAAATGTAGGAAATCCCATCCTAAACGCGGATTTTCCATCGACCAAAATCAAACCCAGGTCGGAACTCCGGACTACTAGTCTTGATCTTCAATTTTTGATTTCTTTTCTATGTTCCAAGATTCAAAAAGGACGGAATTCGGAGACCAATACGATGCTTCCATTTCTTTCAACTCGAGAATCTTTCTCGCCTTTGTTTCTCCGGATGGGACTCGCGATTTGCATCTTCCCGCACGGAGCGCAAAAACTCCTCGGATGGTTTGGCGGGGTCGGCTTCGAAGCGTCGATGGATTTTTTTGTGAACACCGCCGAGTTCCCTGCGTTCATCGCTATCTTGGCGATCGTCTCGGAATTTTTCGGCTCGATCGCCTTGGTCCTCGGGCTTTTTACTCGCCTGGCTGCCTTTGGAATTACCTGCACTTTGGCCGTGGCGGGTTGGACTCATCGAGAAATCGGATTCTTTATGAACTGGTTCGGAAATCAAGGAGGAGAAGGTTTCGAATACCATATCCTTGCGGTTTGTATGGGAATCGCCTTGGTTATTTTCGGAGGAGGTTCATGGTCTATCGACTCTTGGCTCTCCGACCATCTCGAATTTTAATAAGAATTTTAGAATATCTCAATATTCTAAAATAACTTCCGCAAAAACAATCTCCGATCATACTCTTTCACTTTTCAATTTTAGCCTGCCCAAAATAAAAAACCGGAAGAAGGAAACCCTTCGACCGGTTCTTAGAAAGAATCTCTTTTAAGAATTCGATTAGTATTTAATCTTATCTACCGCTTCTTCATCCAAGATGTAAGAACCTTTCAAAGTCTGGACGACCAGCTTTCCTCTTTTTTGAGAAACCACAACTCCTCTCAACTCTCTTCCGTCTTTCATAATGATATGTTCGATACTCAGATCATACATTTTGCTCAATTCTTCTTCCGTCTTAGCGGTTTTCAGATTTTGAACGTCGGAAAGAAGTTCTCTATCGAGGGTTCCGAGATTCTTCTTCATGTCTTTGTATTCGGGACGAGTAGAATTCAATTTGGAAAGATCAATCGATTCCACCTCTCCGTCCTTATTTACGGTCACGAGTTTACTCGCATCCAAGATGTAAACTTTTTTAGAAGCGTTCAGAGAAGTCACTTCTACAGAACCTTCCGCAACAAAAACCATAGATTCATTTTCGGAAGCGTTCACTTCGAAAGAAGTTCCTCTCACCGCGGCAACGGCGGACGGAGTTTCTACGTAATAGTTACTTCCTTTTTTCTCTTTCTCGACTACGTTTAACAATCTACCGGACGCCAAATTCATACGAATCTGTGATCCGTTGTTGTCTCTCAATTCTTTAAGAATCAACTTGCTCTTTTCTTTTACGCGGATCACGCTGGAATCGGTTAAACCGATATCCACAGCCCCACCGGTTTTTGTAAGAATAATATCGGATTCGTTTAATAGATCGCCTTGGTGTAATTTGATTTCCACATCTCTGATTACGGATGCATCTCCTTTTACGAAAACCACAGCGGCTTTCAAAGGAGTTCCTTGTACGATTACTTCGGTTTCAATTTTTGGAGTTCGCAAGCTAAACCAAGCGCCTCCGACAGTTAATAATAATACTGCTGCAGCGGCGAGCCAGGCTGTTTTTGGAAATTGAAGAATTTTCGTTTCAGTCGAAACACTCATTATTTTGTCCTCCACGATAAAGCGAGGACTCTTTCCAATCCAATTGGGATCAAAAGCTGGGAGTTGAGATGATACGGAGTCCTTTTCTCTAAGGAGTCGCGCGTATCCTTCAAATTCGGGAGTATTAGTCTTATTTTCCATATTCATTCTGCCCAGGTCTACGATTCAATTCTGTCCCGCTTCCTGTTTGTTAAACAAACTAAGACGGGCTATTTGAGCTATTTTTTTCATTTCCGAATTTTTTTTACACCGCTGAAAAGAATTCTAATTATTTCAAACTATAAGACGGTAGGATTTCTATATACTATATATAGTTTCCAGCTTGAAAACCCCTTTTTTTCCCTTCTTGGGCGAGGGCTTTTTCCGCTCTTTCAATAAGCCTAGAAACTCCGGAAATACTCATTCCGAGGATTTTCGAGATCTCATCCAATTTTAAATCTTGCTGATATCTGAGAAGCAATGCCTCTTTGTATTCCGGAGAAATGGCTTCGAGGAGAGAATCCATCGTATTTTTGACATCCGATTGATCGATTTTCTCCATTACTGAAAATTCCGGACTTGGAGATTTTGAAGCGAAATTGTTGCCCGTATCTTCGCCTACTAAGGATACATTTCTTTGATAGTAAGACTTTGCGTGATTGATGATCAAGTTCCTTGCGATACGGAATAAGATCATCCGGCAGGACGTTGGATCGGGAATGTCTTTATTTTCATAGTATCGGAAAAAGTTTAGGAACGAATCGTGCAAAATATCTTGCGCAGAATTTTCGTCGTAAAACGATTTTTTTATATAATGAAATAAATCATCTTTGTTGTGGTTGTAGAGTTTTTCTAACTCGGATGTATGTGCCACAGTTATATAAGATCCCCGATAACTACTTGTTTTTTCAAGCAAAAAGATAATTTCTTGTAGAAAAGATGATGACTAAAAATTGATGGATAAGAACCGGAATTATAACTATATGTCTCGAACATTCAAAAAGATACTAATCTTTGCTGTATTTATCATATTTACAATTTCTTTACCAATTTCAGCAAGTACAGTCATACTCAAGAATGGAAAAACGATTCAGGGGAAAATAGTAAATCAAACTCGAACTGAAGTTCAAATAGAAGTAAACGGAAAAATACAAACGATTTCTAAGGCTGAAATTTCTGAAATCAATCTGAAAGATCCTAAGAAAGAAGATATAAAAAAAGTTACAACGACGAAATCTCCGGAGACTAAAACGGAAGAAATTCAAACTCCGTCCACATGGAAAGACAATAAATGGACGATTACTGCAAGGTCGGCGATACTTCCAGGATGGGGACTATGGAGAACCGGACAAAAAAAATGGGCCGTGATCAGCTTTGCATTGTTCGCCGGCGCGGCTATCTACGCAAATAATTGCAGACAACACGCCGCAGCGGAAGAAGCAAATTATAAATCGAATTCTGTTGCGATTACTGCTGCGGCATTTTTAGATCCGACTCTAAATCCTGTCACCTCGGATGAAGCCGTTCGAACCACTGCGCTCATAACAAGAGTATTGGTTACCGCCACGGCCACCAATCCTTACTTCAGCACCTATAATCAAGCGACCAACCAATACAATCAAGCTCAATGGCTCTTAGGAGCGGTCTATGGGTTGCAATTGATTCATACATACTTATTCGCAAAAGACTTTGAAAAGATGCAGGCTTTGTTCTCCGATCCGAATCCGGAAGGATGGAAGTTTAGCGCTTCTTTCGTAAAAAGTCCGGTCACGGGAGTGACCGAAATCACGCCTACAGCCGCATATACGGTTAAATTCTAAAATTCTACTCATTGCCTTATGCAGAAAAATGCGGAAGGGGTGGAACAAGGTAAACTTCCACCCGAAATCGCAGTCCCGGTAGTGGACGCCAAATCGCCGTAAGACGAATTCCCCGAAAAATAAGTCCAAGAACCGAACGTCGCCAAACAAGAGGTTCCCGAAGAAGTCCAATCCGAAGAAAGTCCGGTCCAAATTTTGCCCGTCGTTCCTCCGATCGAATTGGTCAAGGACTGAGAAATAAAGTTAAACGCCGGCGCGCTCGCGTGCGTTGTAAAAATCAAAGTTGTCGTGTCCGCTCGATAGTATCTCGTCTTCGACTTCAAAACCCAATTCGTAGTGCTCGTGCATCCCGGCGTGGTCGACATGTTACAGTTGGAAACGAGAGTCGCTTGTCTTTGATAAACGACAGAGGAAACGGTCGTACTTCCGGAGATCATGGCCTTGTAGTCGGTTCCGGTTCCAGGAAGACTTGCGGGTTTTTCGGCCGCGCAGTGTGCGTCCGCATTCTGAAATCCGTTAAAATCGCCCGTATAAGCAGCGCTAGTCACAAACGTGCATTTGTCCGCTTCGATCACAGAAAATGTAAATCGAAAGACTTGGTTATCGTTCCCGCGAATCACCTTCAAAACCATGTTATCCTCTAAACAGTTATTATCGATCGGAAGCAAAGCGATCGAAACCGCCGAATTCGAACCTGAAAATGTAAAGGAAGAAGGGGTCGCAGTCGGACCGGCTCCGGTCGTATCCTCCCAAACGAATTGATAACTCGTCGAATCATTGGAAGGATTTGTCAAAGTGAAAGAAACGGAAGTAGGAACTCCCTCATTCAAAGAAGTCGGAATCAAAGTAGAATTAAACGGAGTTGCGTTCGTGTTCAAAATGGCGGGCAGAATGTTGATCGCCAATCCGCTTCCCTTACTTGCGTCAAAGCTGATTCTTTCCGCTTGATTACAATCGAATAAAAGAACGTGCAAGAATAGAATGGAAAGCCAAGACCTCATTTATAAATCTCCCGTCTTCTCTTTGTTAGAGAAAGATTCGGATCACTTTATCATAAAAAGATCAAATTGAAAAGATTTATAAATCGAGAAATCGATAGAAGATTCTTTTTCTTCTCCATTGCAAAGGCCGAAAAAGATTTTTTTCGTTATTTTCTCTCACAGATCAAACGAGCCTGGCTGGCACAAGAAAAGTAATAACCGGAAACGGAAGTCGTAGTAGCTCTTAAACCGTAATATCCGTAACCGCCGCTTCCATCCGCATAGGAGGAACAATTGTAAGAAGCTCCGATCGGATTTACGATGAGGTTGGTCGAATTCCCGTCGGAGTAAGTAAACTCGTAGGCGAGACCGTCTGGCTTCCAGCCTTATCGGCCCAAGCAAATTGATACGTCTCGTTGTTTTCTTTACGGGTTTTTAAAGTAAGAGTGATCGAAGTCGATTGACCTGCGTTCAGACTTTGAGGTAAAACCGTAAGGTCGAATGGATTTTCGGAAACGGGAAATATCACAGGAAGAATATTCGCAAACATTCCGATTCCACCCTTGAACATATCCATCTCTATCCTTTCCGCGTTGTTACAAGAAAACAAAAATAAGAAAATTCCAATAAAACAAAATCCGAGCGAACTACGCATAATTCACCATCTCGACTTCGGAAGAAATTTATATACAGACCTTTGAAACGGAGAGAATCCGGATTAGAAAAAAATTTTTTACAAAGACTTCAAAACATTAGAATTCTGGAATCCGTTTTATAAAGAATAAACCAATCTTATAAAAATAATTTTTTACGCGGAGATTTTTTCTTTCCCTTTCGCTTTTGTTATTTCTTTACGAAAGGTTTCATACGGATCGTCGGTTTCGTCCGAAGCCGCCACTTTTAAACTTTTCGTGGAGGAACTCGGCTGATCCGGTTTGGACGCAAACCAGGAATCCACATATTTAACGACTTTCGAAATTTTTTCATGAAGCAATTCTTCTTCCTTGCTTCTCACTTTATGTTCTAAAAGTTTTTTTCTTTCGGCAAGAATCTTATGTATTTCTCTCGCGCGTGAACGGAAGGATTCGTCCGCGGGATAGATAAGAATAGAATCCGTTTTGTCTCCGGCCGGATCCGGAATCAGAACGAATTTCTCCCGATCGACGATTTGCTGGATCATTTCAGGCGTATATCCTTGAATTTCATACAAGACGTCTTTTAAAACGGGAGGAACGTGTTTTTCAAAGTAGAATCGATTGAGCGCCTCCGAAAGTTTCGATCTCTGTTCCAATAATCTGATTCTTTCTTCCTCTTTTAATTTTTCCTGAATCTTCGCCTGTTCCGCCTTCATCGCCGTTTCCCGATTTTTTGTACGGAGTAAAGATTGCTCGGAACGAATCTTATCTTTCGCAGTTTGAAAAAACAAATCCTGAAACAACTTTGCGATTCCGAAGAGATCTAAAATCGGAAAATACCAGGGAAAGTATTCAACGTATCCTTTTCGAAGAACCTTTCCGTAACTCTTGACGAATTCTTCGTCTTTGAATATGATCCGGATCGAATCTTCGTTCTGTTCGATAAGATTTCGAATGCTAAGAATCTTCCAAGCCTCGACCGAAGGAACGAGCGCCAGACTTTTGATAATCGCTTTGACCGTCTCCGGTTCTCTTCTTAAAAAGGAATGCATCGTAATTCCCTTCGTTTCCCAAGAAGAATAAGCGATGTGAATGTCCTCCGTCAGTAGCCTTTTGAGTTCACCGGGGAAGGATCGAAATTCTTCGTCGGTGATGAATAGAACGAGCTTATCCCATCTTCCTCCGTGTTTGGAAAGATGATCGCTCATCTCGTGAAAACGAGTTCGAATCTGATCGTGATAAGAATGATTCAAAGAAGATTCGATTTCTTCGTTCAAACCTTGGATCAAAGCCACGCCCATAAAGTTTTGTTTTTGTTTTTCGGAATCGGATCTCAAAGCCCTTTCGATCACTTCCGCCCTTCTCTTTCCAAAAGAAGAAGTAGGAGCTAAAGACGGATCGTTTTTATGAACTCTTTCTTCGTGTGCGATCGTAGTAAACTCGTCGGCGATCGCCCATTTGTATTTCGGAAAAATCTTCTTCTGATGATATTCGTCCACAAGCTCGAATAAACTTTGAAGTTCTTTGACCTTTACGATCAAATATCCGTAATCGGGAATTTCACGGATTCTTCCCTTTTTGATCAATCCATCGGTGATTTCGGAAATCATATCCTTTGCATATTCCGGATTGAGAGGAATGTTTAAATACGGCGGTTTGAAATAAATCTCCGGATTAAAAAAGAGTTTTAGTTTTTGAACATTCTCGCCTTTCGAATCGGCTTCCAAATCTTCCCAAAGAATCTCCTTACTCAACGGAGGCTTTGTTTCCAAATACGTCAGAATCGAGTTGATGGAAAGATCGATGAGAGAAAGATAAAGACGAGTTAGATCCCCGAGCTCAGCATCGGGATAAGCAACGTAACAAGGTTTTAATCTTAATTCGGAAGTCGCGGGATCGATGCAAAAATACGCAAACTGAAGCGCCACTCCGTCTTCCAATAATCTTTTGATATGAAATACTACCTCCGCGGAGGTGAGCTCGGAGGCTTCCGGAACTTTTGAATCTACTTGAAAGAGGTTTTGAGTTCTTGCGTTCTTATAACTAGTCTGAGAAACAACAGCTTTGTAGACGGAATGAGTCAATCGGTCATTGAGATAATAACTGACCACTTCGTTGATTTTTTTAACTTTTAAAAAAGTTAACTGCGTCGAGTTTGGGCCAGCCAACGCTTGATTTAAAACCGGTTTCGACATCGCCTCTCCAGTGTTAGACTATTGAAATGAGTTTGAGAATTTTCGGAAGGCTTTTCGATTGTTCAACTTCATTTTTTCTTTCGATCGGGGAAAGGGAAGCAAATTTCCAAGTTTTTTTCGTATTTGATTCTCTTGACTTCATTGATAGGCGGCTGGTTCCATGAATCTAACATGAAGCTCACCAAGAAATATACCTTTCGGTCTAGAAAGGCGCTACTCGTTATTTTAGACGGGGTCGGTTATTCCCCACGAGGCGCCGAATTCGGAAACGCGATCGCAGGCGCTCATCTTCCTTTTCTAAATCGTGTCTGGAATCAATTCCCCACGATTCACATTCAAGCGCACGGAAAGGCCGTGGGGATGCCGTCCGACGAAGACATGGGAAATTCCGAGGTAGGACACAACGTTCTCGGCTCCGGAAGAATTTTCGATCAAGGTGCAAAGCTCGTTTCCAACTCGATCGCAACCGGTTCCATCTTTCAAGGTCATGCTTGGAAAGAAGTCATAGGGAACGTGAACAAAAATAATTCCACCTTACACTTATTAGGTCTTTTTTCCGACGGAAACGTACATTCGCACATCGATCATACAAAGGCTTTGATTAAACAAGCGGTCGCGGAAAAGGTTTCCAAAATTCGTCTTCATATCCTTTTGGATGGAAGAGACGTTCCCGAAAAATCCGCATTAGATTATTTGAATCCTTTTGAGGAATGGTTGAACTCTTTTAGAAAAAACGGAACCGACGTCAAAATCGCGTCCGGCGGAGGTCGTATGACGATTACCATGGATCGTTACGAAGCGGATTGGTCGATGGTAGAAAGAGGCTGGGCGGTTCACGTGAAAGGTGACGGCAGAAAGTTCTCCTCCGCAAAAGAGGCGATCGAAACTTTTCGTACGGAAGATCCGAAAGTGATCGATCAATATCTTCCTTCTTTTGTGATCGCGGAAAACGGAAATCCGGTCGGACAAATTTCGAACGGGGACTCGGTCGTATTCACCAATTTCAGAGGAGACAGGGCTATCGAAATCTCGCTCGCGTTCACTCAAAAAGAATTCACTAAGTTTAACCGGGGTCATCTGCCTGATATCGTCTACGCGGGAATTATGCAATACGACGGAGACTTAAAACTTCCGGAAAAATTTTTAGTCGCTCCTCCGGCGATCGATCGAACCCTCGGAGAATATATGGCCAACTCCGGAGTCGCACAATACGCGTTATCCGAAACACAGAAATACGGACACGTGACTTATTTCTGGAACGGAAACAAAAGCGGTTATTTCGATCAGAAGTCCGAAGAATATAAGGAAATCCAATCCGACGTGATTCCTTTTGACCAGAGTCCGGAAATGAAAGCGCTTTTGATCACCGAGGCTTTGGAAAAAGCCCTCACAGAAAATAAGCAGGATTTTTACAGGGTCAATTACGCCAACGGAGACATGGTAGGACATACCGGAAACTATCCTGCCACCGTAAAGGCGATGGAATTTTTGGACGGTTGTGTGGAAAGGCTTTGGAAAACATGCGAAAAACAGAATATCGTTTTGATGATCACGGCCGATCACGGAAACGCGGACGAAATGTATCAGCTCGATAAAAAAGGACACGTGGAAAGGGACGCAAGCGGTCATCCGGTTCCTAAAACGAGTCATACCTTAAATTCGGTTCCTTTTTCGGTCTTAGACCCCGAAAACAAACTCAACTTGAATTCGAAAATCAAAGATCCCGGTTTGGCTAACGTAGCTGCTACGATCCTTGATATCATGGGATACGAAACTCCGGAAGGATACCATTCTTCCTTGATCGAAAATTAATGCGAAGTTGCGCTTTTTGCCTAACGAAAGGCGCGAAGTTTCGCGAATGAAAACGCACAGAATATCGAGCAGACTACGATAAATCCTCCCGAAAATCCGATGGACCAGGGTTGATCATAGATGTCGGCGAGTTTCCCCGTAATCAGTCCGGATATCGCCGGCGTCGCCTGAAAAACAAGACTGTAAAAACTCATAACTCTTCCTCTAACGTTATCCGGCGTTATGATCTGCAGAGTCGACGGAATAAGAGCGCTCAACAATCCCCCGAGAACTCCGACAAAAAGTAAAAGAAAAGAGGAAACGATCGTAACCGGAAAGTTTGCGACCGCAAAGACGGTAAGTCCGGAAAGAAAGGTAGCGACCAACATCGTATGTCCCCGATGAAAACGATCGTGTAAGAGCCTAGCGCCGATTCCTCCGATCAGTAATCCTAGACCGAGCATTCCCATGTATAATCCCCTGCCTCGTTCGCTTAACAATAGTATGTTTTTCGCAAATTGCGGCAATACCACCTGCATCGGTCCTACCATAAAAATTGCGAATACGGTAAGAATCAAAAGCTCGATCGACAAAGATTCGGATCGTAAGAAAACGAATCCCCGTTTTAATCCGAACCAGATCGTTTCTTTTTCAACGTGAATCGTCTCTTTTATCTTTACGAAAAGGAGAAAGAGATATCCAATAAAATATAACCCCGAAATAAAAAAGAACAGCAGAAACCATTCGTATTTTTGTTTGATCAATCCCACAAACATGGGCGCCAATCCAAAGCCGATAATGATAAGAATATTTAGCATCATCGTCGCCTTTGCGGTGTCTTTTGCATCGACCAAATTCCCGAGCAAAGTCAGTCTGCCGGGAATAATAAACGTAAGCGCCAAACCGTTATAAGCCGAAAGAAGAATCAAAACATATCTTAACTCATAATTCATTTTTCCGGATAGGATGAGAATTCCCAATACGATTCCTGAAATAATAAAATTCGTCTGAAAAAGATATAGTATTTTCAATCGAGAATATCGATCCAAAATCGCGCCTACAAAAAAACTAAACAAAATCGTAGGAGATACGTTCGCAAAAAAAATGGAACCTGCGAAAGTTTGAGACCGGGTCAAATCAAGCGAATATATGATCAGCGTATAGTTAAACATATTCCCTGCAAGAAGAGTGATCGCGGTATTGATATAAAAATGGATGAGACTCTTTTTGGGAGAGAGTCCGGGATTCAAAGATGAAGATTGCTTTTCGGTCATTTATTTTTTCCTAAGCCGTTTCGGCTTTTCGTTTTTACGGATTTTGATTCGCATAAGGATCGACGCTCGAACGCAACCGATCAAAGCGGCGCCGAGTTCAATACAATAAAAAGATTAAGAATCAAAAAGGAGAACGAATGAAAAACCGAGAACCGTTATCAGGATTTTCTGCCTTCAACCCATTCTTCTTCGTAATCTTTTTTTTCAAACGTAATTCTGGATTTTAAATTCCGAACTCCCTTGTAACGGCGTTCTTCCGGATGATTCTCCCACCAGAGGTTCGCCTTTTCGGAAAATTTTTCCCTTCTCAAATCCATGTGCGGATGAGATTGAAAGTATTCGCTGAACAATTTCGCTTTTTTGGATCCGGTTTCCGGATCGTATTTTTCCAATCTCAAAAATGCGAGGCCGACTCCGTTCGGGTCGTAAGTGGTGTTGAGAATCAAATCATAAGCGTACTCGTCCGCTTCGTCCTCTTGCGTTTTATTATAAGCGTGTCTCGTCATCACTTGAAACGCGAAGTCAGCAAGTTTGCCTAACGTATCGGTTCCGATTTTTTTCGACAATAACTCGAATCGAATGCCGTCCATACAATGTGATTTTTCAATATGTCCGATTTCATGCGAAAGGACGGAAATCAGTTCGTGCTCCGACTTGAGAGTCGTCAGCAGTCCTCTCGTAACAAAAATAACTCCGCCTGGAAGAGCGAATGCGTTCGGAGATTCTTCTTCCATGATATAAACCGTATAATCAAAAGGCTTTTGTTTGTACGTCGTAAGAGACGTTATCAACTGATTTAGATAATCGTAATCTTTATCACCTTCGTTCCTGAGTTCGGAAAAGCGCTCTCGAATCGCATCTCCGTATTCTTTTTCATCTAAAGAATCAATCGACAACACCTTGGTCAAGGCCCGATTCATGGTTCGAATCGGTTTCCCGAGAATCTGATAAAAAGGAGCTAACGTGGAAGTTCTTTCCGTTCGGATCTGTTCCCTATACAACAAAACCATAAGAACTCCGCCGAAAACCAAAATTCCTATAAAAAAAATCAATCGTTTCATTCAAAACCGATCCCGGTATTTATTATAAATCGTATTCATTAAAAGCAATATACTTCCAACTCCCAAAAAGACAACCGCCTTGAGGATCGTGCCCGCGGAGGACAAATCGTGGAACACCAATCTTCCTACACAAAACAAAAGCAGGCCGAGGGAGAGATATCGAAACCAGGATTCTTTTAAAAACAATCCTAAGAGAAAGATCAGAAAGGCGAGCGTCGACCAAAGAAGAGTGAGAACGGCGCTCGAAAAAGACCAATACAAGAAAAGAAAAATTCCTATAAAGAAAGGATAATATACGATTCCGTTTAAATAAGATCCCGTCTTTTCCGAAATTCCCTTTAAAAAACCGAGTCCCTGCGGAAACGAAATTTCTTCCTTTCCATAACCTCGATAGGCTCTGTAAACGAACAGGAACAAAAGAAGAATCGTCAACAACCCTGGGATCCACTTCGCCTGAAACCATTGCGCCACCGGATTGTCCTCGGTGGAAACGATGAAGGTAAGATAAAAACACGCTACTAGATGAAACAGAATTCCGTACCAGCGAAATCGCGAAAGTGATTCCGATTTTCTTATTCCTATCTCTAAAACAAAAAGAGCCGCGATCGCAAACGCCACGCTCACCCAAGATTCGTTTATCGTCGAATAAGAAATCAATCCAACGAAGAAGAGGCAGCCTTCGGCTAACAGTGGAACTACGATTTTCCAAAAAGAAACGGATTCCGTTTCCTTAATATTCGAAGTCGCCCAATAGATCCAGACGATAAATCCGAGCAAACCCACCCAGTGCGCGGCGGAAAGAAAACCGATAAACAGATACGAAGATTGTAAATCCACATAAATATAATGACCCGTGAACGCTATCAAACCGAACCAAGAGGCTCGTTTGAGAAAGTCCGAGAGAATTCCGACGGATAACGAATCGGTTTTTCTCGTGAAGAACCGACCCAATTCCAAAAAGGAAACCGATAAAAGCGCCCAGGCCGGCCCTACGACGAGGTTGGAAATCGGCGAAAGAATATCTTTTGCGTAGATATAAACGCTGAACACAACTCCGAAAATTCCCAAATAACCCGGCAATAAATTATAGAATTTTTGAAAGAAGCGGAGCGGCGTTATCCAAATCCGAGTCCATCCTATAAAGCGGGATTCCAATCCTTCCAGACTCAATTTCGGAAAAATAAAAAAGATCGTGCCGAGCTGAACAAAGACGGAAACGATCTGAAATCCGCGCTGCTGCCATGGGAATTCGTTTCGAGTGGCGAAGACGGTGGATTCTCCTCCGAGAAAGATTTCCACGTTGGTCCATATAAAGAAAAAATAAACATACAGCGCGAATCTTTCGGTCTTAAGCGATTTGATCCTCGACAGAAAGAATAAAATCAAAGTGGCGAGCGCCATCGCAAAAGAAAGAATTCGTCCCGGTGTTTCCGTATAAATTCCGATCATAACCATCGCAATCAATAGTTCCCAGAAAAGCGGTTGCGCTGATCCGAGCCACGACAGTGTCGAAAATTCTTCTTCCGGAAACAAAACCCAATAGAGAAATAGGGAAGCAGCCAGAATCTCGATCCAAAAACGGGCCGGAATTCCGAAAAGAATCGAAGACGTTTGAAACTCCACGGCAAAATGTCGGAATAAAAATAATCCTGCTAATACGAACGCGAGAATATAAAAGGAATGGAATAGTCTCTGCTGTTCGACGGGTTTTTCTTTTTCATTCTTATGAGACCATTTTCCAAACTCGAGATAAAGAAGTGAAAGAAGAATCGCAAACGGTCCGAATAGAAGCGAACTTTTCTGATCGAGATAAAAATAAAAAGTAAATACGAGATGTCCCGTAAAGCCGAAAAGCCCAGGCCAAAAAACGGAAGTTTTTCCCTCTCCTATTCTGCAATTCTTTAGATAGACGAGAAACGGAAGAAGCCATGGAAGAGATACGATCAGAATTTTCTCCGCGTTTTCATCCGTCGAGGAAACGATCGTTTTCCAAAGAGTCAACGTGACGAGAGGGATAAGAATCCAAATCGTGAACAAAAGTCTTCCGGAAGAAAGTCTTTCTCTTAAAACGAGAATGACGCTTAACAAAATCGAAGGAATCCAAATTCCGTATGTTTCCTTGTAGAAAAAAAGATAAAGGGAAAATAATCCGCCCCCGGCTAACAACGCCATGGCGGTCGTCAATAAGGAAGTCAGAGACAATTCTTCACGAACGATCGGAAACTTTTTTTCCAAAATTCCTATAAAGCCGATCAGAGCGAGGATCAATAAACCGTAGCCGATCCGAGTCGCATGAGCTTCCTGAACGATCAGTCCGGGATCCGGTGATTGGAAAAATTCTTTGTAGGAAAAGAAAATCAAAATTCCAAAAACGAGAGTCGTAAGCGAAAGAGATACTCTCTCCAAAAATCGATTGTCTTCCTTAAAACAAATCCAAGAAAAGATAAGAATTTCCAGGGCCAAGATCGCGACGATGGAAAGATTTCCCATGTTCCAGAGATGAAACGAAAATATTGCGAGAACGATCAAGGACTGAGAAACCAACCGATCGGTTAAGAACAGCCAAGAGATCGATTTTCGTTTCGCATTGGCGGAAAGAAACCAAACTAAGCCTGCGGCCAAAAACAATAGGATCGTACTGTATTTCGAGTTCTGAGAATAGCGAATCAAGCTGATTCCCAAATAAGACCAGTTGAGAAGATGACTGACCAAAGGAAACAATTCGAATTCCTTTTTTCCGTAGAGAGTTTCCCTGTAATGAACGAGTAACGCGCCGCAGAAAACGGGAAGAATACAAAAAATCGGGAAGACTACTTCCAGTCCTACGGGCTTTGAGGCGGAATAGATTTGATGATTCCAAAACAAATGAGCCGCGAAAAATCCGGTGCTCACTACGAGCAGATGTAATTGTCTTCGTCCGGAATAGTTCCAGATAACGCCGGGCAGACAAATCAAAGCTGTAACGCCTAACGTAAATCCGGATGCCTGAGGAATCGAAACCGAAACCAACCCGAGAATCGTATGCAAAGAAGCGAATGTTTCATTCTTAGATCGATATCCCGTAAAAAGATTGACGAGAATTCCTAAAGTCAAAACGGACAAAGCGAAATAAGAATTCTCCAGCCATTTCAAAGTTTCTATGTATCCGCTTCCTAAGGAAACGAATAGAAAAACCGCAGCCGCACTGCTTCTGAGAGCGAGCGAGATCGTTGCAAACTCCGATTTTTTCCCGAGCCAAAATGATAAACCGAAAAGGAGCGCTGCAAAACCGAGAACAAGAAGACAACGAAAGAACGCGGAAAGGATGAATAACGCGTAGATTCCTAAAAAGCTGATTCCCGCGACTAGAATCACCGCTCCCAAAATTCCGGTCCAATTTTCCGAAAGCGGCTTTTCTATTTTTTTCCAGAACTGAACGAGAAAGCCCGGCTCCCGCGGGGTCGTTGGCGCAATCGGTTCCGGTTTTGAAATCGAAGACGTGGACTTTGTCTCGGCAGGAACCGTCTTAGCGGGCGTAGGAACTTTCGCTTCGGTCTTGATTTCGATTTTTTCCGGAGGAACTTCCGCGGGCGGAATCCTCTTGGGCTCGACGACGGCTTTTGTTTTCGGAGTTTGTTCTTCCGAAAAAGCCGCCTTTGTTTCGGGTTGTTTTTCTTTTTTAAGAGTTAATTCTAAAATGCGGATTCTGGATTCTAATTCTTCAACCTGTCTTTTTAAACCTTTCGATTGAAAGAACGTATAAAGTCCGAATAATAATAATACGAATAGGAAGAATGGTTCCAAACGAATGCTCCGGGAGGAATCCTCCCGGTTGATCCTTTTTAGTCAAACCAAACTAAAATAAAAAATAATTTATCAACGAATCAGAACGGCAACAAAGCTCTCAACGGAATCGTAGCGTTGGGCAGCCACATCAGGATTCCCACACCGAAGATCAAGATCAGCCAAATCAGTTTTTTTCCAGAAACGGGAGATCCGCTTTTCTTTTCGGTTCGGACATACCAGAAGATACAAATCAGACTGAAAACAAATTCGATCAAAATGGCGATGTGTGGAAAATTCAAATACGAATTTAAGGAAACTACCATCGAGTCCGGAGACAAAAGCTGGTGTTCGAATCCCACGATCAAATCGCATAACACGTGAAAGACGGTTAAAAATCCGCACCAAAAAGAGAATGTTCCGTTCTTATAGATCGCATAGACGACTGCGGAAACGATTCCTCCCTGAAAAAAAGCCGGAATTAAATTGTGGCTATACGTCATCTGCACTTGCAGGTTTTGAAACGTCGCGTCCAGCAATGAAGATGGAATCGCGGGTTCGATTCCTACAAACGCCAAAAACAACCAAAGAAACTCGGGTATATTCGCACAAAGCAGAAGAATCCAGAAAGGATATTTTTTTAATCTGCTATAAGGGATAAGCGCGGAAGCGTAGTGGCCTAAAATCATATTTCTTTTTTCGTAACCACGTAGTTGATCAAATACATTCCGAGAAAATAAAATAATACGAGCGTAACGATCAGTGAGGACATGATTGATTAACTCCGTTTTGAAAATAAAAGAGGCGAACTGAATTGGCTCCTAAAAGATCCGGGTGTCAAGAAATAATTCCTAATTCTTTTCTTCGGAATTTTTAGAAGCCGAACAGAAGCGGACTCCGCCGTTTTTCCCGAAATCAAAACGGCGTTTCGTATCGTTAAATCTTGATCAAAAAATCGTATCCGATTTCGATCTCTTCCTTGGCCTTTACGAAAAGTAAAGAAGGTCTTTCCAATTTAAAATCGGAAAACTTGATATCGAGCTTTCCCGAAACTCGGATTTGTCCCGCGTCTTTCGGTTCCACTTTTGCGGGAGAATCGAAAGATTGAGTAACTCCGTGGATCGTTAGCTTCCCTTTGATCGAATAAGATTCTCCCGATTGAGTAACGGATTCGATAAGCACAAGAATTTCGGGAGTATCCGGATAACCCAGAATTTCCAAAATATGCGAATCCCGACTTTCATCGCCGGTATGAAGTTTTAACACGGGAACTTTGATTTGAAAAGGCGAACCGAGTTTGTATCCGCTTCCCGCGGCTAAAATTTTCGGAGAATCGATTTGAACTTCCTTACAAACTCCGTGCACTTCTTTCATGGGATGAATCGCAAAAAAAGTGATTTCCTTTTTTAAGACATCGGATGCAAAACTCGGAAGCGAAAACAAGATCAGAGTCGCAAAGGCGATACGAGTGAGATGTTTCATTTTGATTGAATTTCCTTAAAATGTGATCACGAGCAATGACAAAGAAAGAGCTCCGAAGCCGGCCCATCCTACCTGTTGCATATCTCTCGCGGCTTCCGGTCCGTGTTTTTCTATTCTTTGACCTAAGGACGGCAGGAGCAACATTGCGGCCAAGTGAATCGGAATCAATGCCTTGTGCGCGAAGATCGGACTATAGATGTTCACGTCCGAGTCCTCGGAATCTACGATTCTTTTGGGAGCGAAGTAGGCAAGGCCGGCGGTGAGAGTGTACATTCCAAATGTTGCATACGCTAATTGTTTATGAAAGGAACCCGAATTCTTCGCTTCCCATTCTTCCTGAGATTTGAGAGCCAAGTAAAGCGGAAGATTGTTGGCGGGATCCTTGAGTAAAAAATAATCGGCGGCGATGCTGTTTTGATTCAAACCTTGAAACGCAGCCACCGCGTAAAGAGGATCGTTCGCCGCGTATTCCGGATGCGTGAGAAGCAAAACCTGCGCGAACTCGTCCGATTTTCGATAGAGACTATCCTTTGCCTTTTCTCCTTCCAGGTTTGTCGCCAACCACAGACCTAAAGTAATAAAGCCCGAAATCTGATGCCATTCCAGCATATTTCTTCTTTTTATAAGATCTTGTTTTGTGGGTGTTTCCGTTTTGGAAGTTTTCATTTCCTGCGGAGCGGCAACCTGCGCGTTCAATGCGGATACGCCTAACAGCGACAATAAGAGAAACATACAAATCCATTTTCGATTCATGAAACTATTCCTTGACGGTTTTGGAATTTCAAATCAGTATAAGAACCGAATTCAGTTTTACAACAAGATTCTATTCTTACCTTAAAAATATAAAAGTTACAATTTAGATTTCTCAACATGAAAATTTACGCAAGGAATGTCTAACAAAGATGACGTTATTAGGAACACAAGGTTTGAAAACATCCAGGCTCGGCTTAGGTTGTATGGGCATGAGCGAATTCTACGGAGCAAGAGACGATTCCGAATCTTTAAAAACTCTGAGAAGAGCGTATGAACTAGGAATTACTTTTTGGGATACGGCAGATATGTACGGCCCTTATATCAACGAAGAATTACTGAGTCTCGCTCTCAACGGTATTCGTTCGGAGATTACGGTTGCGACGAAGTTCGGAATCGTAAGAGATCCGGCCGATCCTTCCGTGCGCGGATACAACGGAACTCCGAAGTATGTGCAGTCTTCCTGCGAAGCGAGTTTGAAAAGACTGAAGATCGAAACGATCGATCTCTATTATATGCACCGTCTCGATCCGAACACTCCGATCGAAGAAACCGTAGGCGCAATGAGCCGCTTGGTGGAACAAGGTAAGATTCGATACGTCGGCCTTTCCGAAATCAATTCGGATATATTAAAAAGAGCGAATGCAGTTCATCCGATCTCCGCAGTTCAAAACGAATATTCCCTTTGGAGCAGAGAACCGGAAGACGATATTCTGGAAGCGTGTAAAAAACTCGGAGTCGGTTTTGTGGCTTACAGTCCTTTGGGAAGAGGGTTTTTAACCGGACAAATCAAAAAGTTCGAGGACTTCGATCCGAACGATTACCGCAGAATGTCTCCTCGTTTTCAAGGCGAGAACTTTGCGAAAAATCTGGAGCTCGTTCAAAAAATCGAAAGTCTCGCAAAACAAAAAGAATGCAAACCTTCTCAGTTGGCTTTGGCCTGGGTTTTGGCGCAAGGGGAGAATATTGTTCCGATTCCCGGAACAAAAAGAATTCCTTATCTGGAGGAAAACTTCGGAGCCTTGAAGATAAATCTGACCGAAAACGATCTAAAAGAAATCGACTCGATCGCTCCGAAAGGAATCGCAAAAGGAGCACGTTATCCGGAATGGAAAAAGAATACGGTTAGCTGACTTTTTCGTTTCATAGAGATCCTTGTAAGTCGTCGGAAAGTTCCGAAAAGCGTCCTGTAAAAAGCGACGCTCTTTTCCGGGTTTTCCGAAGAGATACCGATATGATCCAAGTATTGCAACTTAAGCATCTTATCTTCCTTCTTTCGATCCTCTTTCTTCCATACGGCGACGAACTCTTTGTTTCCAGCGTCTTCCTCTTCCGTGACCTCCCCTATGCCATCCGAATCCGGGTTTGATCAGAAGGTGAGACAACACGAGAAGTCCGCAAGCCTGCCAGTAGTCGATCGTGGTCAGACCGAAAATAGCCGGCATCAACCAATTCCAGAGTTGCCAAACAAGAGCTCCGATTCCGAAAACGATGATCGGTATAAAAAGAAGTCTTCCTAAAAAGAATCCCCTTCTGCATCGATGATGTTTCATTTCCGATTCCATGTTAAATTCCATCCTTTAAAAGTTTTCGAGGAATAAGGATTTTAAATCTTTGAGTCTTCGATTTAAGAATTCTTTTGCATACGTCTTTCGAGCCGAAAGAGTTCCTTCCGGAATTCCGGTTTCTAAAGAGAGTTCTTGAAACGTTTTCCCCTCGAAAGAATTTTTAACGAATGCGAATTTCTGATCCGCGGGAAGCTCGTCGATCGCGATCGAAAGTTCTTCCAGAAGAAGAGTCCGATAAAATTCTTTTTCAGGATTGGGGGCCGTGTCCGGAAGAAAAGAATCCAAGGAGAATTCTTCACCTAACGCAGATATACGATATTGTCCGGATTTTCGTTTTCGATACCAATCCTTGACCTTGTTTCGCAAGACCGCGTAAGTGTAAGCGATCATGTTTTCGATCTCGCCGGCGGCGTTCATTTCACCGAGAGCGGACACGAAAGATTCTTGAAGCAAATCCTCGGCCTCTTCCGGATCCGCAACGCGATACCGGATCCAAGCGAGAATCTTTCTTCTTTCCCTGCGGTAGAATTGTTCCAATGAAGCCAAAGTTTTTCTTGATTCCTCGAAATCGAAGTCGTTTGAAACGGGAAATCCCTGGATTTTTTTTTAGAGCCGAAATCGTTTTTTGAGAAATTCTCAAGAGTAATCGAATCGGCTCTTTAGGAATCGAGGTGCGCTCAAATGAGATCGGAGTTCGCGATCCTTTCAGGAATTTTTCTCTGCGAGTTTTTTGGACGGAACTCCGAATTCAAAAAAGTCCCCTATGATATCCAAAGGAGGACTTCAAGTCCTCGGCAAGAAATAATTCAGAAAAACCCTTTGTCGAAAAAAGATTTGGAAAAGAACTTTTTTCCGGCAGAGTAAAAATTCAAACTTCGAGAAGAGGCATTTCCGCCAAACCTTGACGAACGGTAAGAATCGGTTTGTAATCGAGGTCTTTTTTTGCGTTGTCGATTTTGATCGTACAATCTCTCGACATAATGCTCGCGCTAAACCGCGTAATAGGAGGTTCGTTTTGAATTCTAAAAAATTTCCAAACTCCTTCTATGATTCTTGCGAGAAAACGAGCCAGCCAACCAGGGATCGAACGGTTCGGCGCCGTCACCTTCTGAGTCAAAAGGAGGGAACTAAGAAAATTACGAAATTTGAATGTTTCATCGTCGGTGACAAAATACGCCTTTCCGCCTTGGCCTTTTGAAAGAGAAAGTTCGATCGCATGGACCAAATTGTAGATATGAGTCGTATTGGTGAGAGCGTTTCCCTGATCGATCCAAGAAAAACTTCCGTCAGCGATCATCTTCAAAAGAACGGGAAGAACCGTCTTATCTCCCGGACCCCAGATCAGACGAGGACGGAGGGAAAGAGTTTGCATTTCGGAGGAATTCGCTTTCAGAACCAGTTTTTCCGCTTCAGCCTTGGTGCGAGAATAAGGAAAGGGAGAATTTTTCTTCGGGTACGGATAAGATTCATCGATATCGACCATCGCTTGACCATAAAAAAGAGCGGCTTCCGTTCCGATAAAGATAAATCTTTTCACTCCGGCTTTACGCGCGGCGTCCAAAAGCTGGGCCGTTCCTTCCACATTGATTTTCCAAAAATCCTCAAAAGGTCCCCATTGTTCCACATAAGCTGCGCTATGGACTACGACATCAATACCCCTTAACGAATCCGGATTGACTGAGTTCAACTCCGAGCGGACCGGTTCTCCGCCGGCTTTTCGGATCACGACGTCCGTTTTTTCAGAACGAGACATCGCCTTTACGGAATGATTTTTAGATAGAATGCGAGTGGCTGCCCCACCTACAAAACCGGAAGCGCCGGTGATAAATAGATTCATTTTTTCTCCTTTTCTCCTTTGGAAATGACTAGATAGATCGTTCTACTAAATCAATTGGAATGATAGAATCGGTCAAGGAAATTTATCAAATAGGAATCAATGTATTTAAAACGCCTTCCAGTTGCTTTCTAACAGTCTTTAAGGGCTCGATGCTTCGGTGGGCTCTGCAAAGCACCAAAGCGCCTTCTACGGTAGCTAATACCAGGATCGCAATGGATTCCACTCGAGATTCTTGCATTCCGGACTTGAGGAGAAGCGCTTGGAGAAGATTCTGCCACCGGAAATATGTCTCGGAACATACCTTTTGAATTCGGTCGTTTTCAGCGGCGACCTCGAGGACGACCGTCGCAATTGGGCATCCTTTTTGAAATCCGGATTCTTCCAATTCCTGCCCGAGATGATCGGTAAATTCTTGAAGAACTCCGAAAAGATCGGTGTGATGAGTGACCGCCGCCGCGATTTGTTTTTCCAGCCGTTCGCCCGCGCTTGAAATCGCGGCGGCGGTCAATTCTTCCTTTCCATTGGGAAAATGATGATACAAGGAACCGCTCGGAGTATCGCTTA
>NZ_NPDU01000069.1 GCF_002811985.1 Leptospira adleri | reverse complement strand
TGAGAACGGTCCGTCTCGATTGCGCCGTCGACCATGTGAATTCTGCGATCCGCAAAGGCCGCGTATTCCGGATCGGTATGGATTAGAGTTTTATATGGCGTTTTTCGTAATATTTTTTCGCGGCGTTGACGATTTCGGAATCGCTGCTCTGATCCATTACGATTTCCGCAAGAACCGTCTTTGCGAGAGGAGGATGATGCTTTTCTAAATAAGCGAGGAAATGGGTTTTGGCCAGACCCGGTCCGGAAATCAACAAATCTTCGTTAGGCGAAAGATTTTTCGCCACATCTTCAAAAAAATGTTTTAGTTCCTCGTTTTGGATCAGATTGAAACGATCGGGATGATGATCGTGATGTTCCGTTTTTCCTTTGTGGCGGATGACCTGAGTCTCCACAGCGTCCTTACTCAGAACAAACTTCTTCGCAACCGACTGATCAATCCATAGAATACAATGTGGCATATCGTTTCCTTATCCATCTTGCGGTCAAATTTACGTTCGGATACATTCTATTGAAAACGAAAAATCGAATACTTTCAAGTTGTATTCGTTCGATTTTTAAAAATTGAAACGTTACTCAAGGGGAGTTTGCGTCTCACAACTCTTGTCTGGGGAGGAGAATTCTTTTTTTAATAAAATCTCTGCGTTTCACATTTTAAAAATAGCGCTTTTGCCTTTCTTTGTTCGGTTGCAAATAGGATGTAAACGCGGTTGTTATTCTCGTTCGGCGATTCCTTGTACATCCGGAGGTTCTTTTACAGCAAAGAATCGATTTTCATCCTCCTCGAACGAGGGGATTAAATTCATTGTCGATCCGGAAATCGAGGAATGTAGGAACTCATACGTTCTTGGAATCTTACGAAACGGTTCAAAATTTTTTAGAAAACCTGAGCGTCGGATTTGTAGGAACTCATACAAAGAAATAAATTTTTTAAAATGGTTGTTTGAGTCCACGACGCATCGGGACGGACTTAAATATAAGTGGCGTTTCGCCTCTTATAAACGAGGAAGAAAATCGTCTTTCTTTCTCGTATCTTCTCTTTATGACTTCGTTTGAAATTCTTTATCCTTGGAAAGAATTCTCAGTCCATATTCGGGAAGTCGTAATCGGAGGAAGGCGGGTGCGGATAAAAAGAATCTTTCAGCGCTTTTCTTTCCTCATTCTTTTTGCTTTCTACTCGGTTAATTGTCTTACGGATAATCGGGAAGGAAACGATTTTATCATCCCGCTTGGAAATGCGAGGATCGAAGATTCAAAGGATCGAAAACCGAAAGAAATTCAATTTAGTTTTCCCGCTTCTTCTTATACTTTCATAAAAAACGAACTCATCTCGAGTGTCGCTCCAACAGGCGTGGAGGGCGTGGATTATTATTCTATTTCGCCTTCGCTTCCTGCCGGACTGACCTTCAACGCGCATAACGGAGAGATTTCGGGAACTCCCGTGAACGCATTTGCGACGACCCAATTTCAAGTCAGCGCGTTCGATCTGGAAGGGAATTCTTCACAGAAACAAATTTCTTTAGAAGTAAAGGCCTTGGATTGGGGGAATCAGTATTTTTTAAAAGGTTCGAATCTACTTGCAAACCACGCCCTCGGAGTGAGCGTCTCTTTATACGGAGACACGTTAGTCGCCGGGGCTTACGGGGACACAAGTTATGCCGGCGCCGCCTATGTATTTAAAAGAAGCGGCTCGGCCTGGAGCGAGGAAGCGCGCATAACGGCTCCTGTCCGGACCAACTCCGATGTTTTCGGAATCAGTGTGGCTATTTCGAACGATACAATCGTGATCGGAGCGCCTATGGAGGACGGGAATCAGCAATCGATCAGCGCGACTCCGACTTCTACATTGACTCTTGCTAATTCGGGAGCCGCTTACGTATATCGCAGAAGCGGAACCGTTTGGAATTTGGAGGCTTATCTCAAACCCACCAATCTGAATGGCGGCGATAGTTTCGGGCGCTTTGTAGCGATCGACGGCGATACGATCGTCGTGGGCTCTCCTAAAGAACAGAGTTTGGATCCTACGCTCCGTTTCGGAAACGACGCGAGTTCCGATAATACGGGCGTGTCCATCGGCGCTGTTTATGTTTTCAAAAGAACGGGAACGACTTGGGCGCAGGAGGCTTATCTGAAATCGCATATCCCTGCCGCCAACGATCAATTCGGATCCGAAATCGGAATTACGGGAGATACCCTAGTCGTCGGAGTGAGTCAAGACGATACGACTGCTAGCAATTCCGGCGCGGTTCACGTATTCAAGAGAAGCGGAAATATCTGGTCGAGGGATTCTTATCTAAAAGCATCCGCGCCGATCGCGAATTCGTTGTTCGGCGTTTCGGTGGGAATCTCTGTAGATAAAATCATAGTAGGAGCAGCCGGGCAAAACGGCGCGGCTTATATCTTTCAGAATAACGGTTCCGGCTGGACAGAAGAAACGATCTTAACGGCGCCTAACGCAGAGGTGAACGATCAATTCGGAAAAGCGGTCTCGATCTACGGGGACACCGTGGCGATCGCGGCGCCGAACGAATCCGATTCCATAAAGACAATTCTCAATCGAGGAACTCTTCCCAATCTTACCGACAACGGATGTTTGAATTCGGGAGCGGTCTACGTATTTCAGAAAGAGAATAACAACTGGATCTATAGGTCGTTTATCAAAACCACGAATGCGGATCCAAGCGACCGAGTTTCCAATGCTACGAGCGGCCCTGCGGGAGAATACGGAAGTCTTTCCATTTACGGCGATACGATCGCGTTAGGCGCGGCAGAAGAAAAAGGGGGAACCACCGTTTCTTCACCGCTGGCGCCGGCGGCGGATAATTCGAAAACGAGAGCGGGGGCGGTTTATATTTTCACGCGCTGATTGAATATTTATTTCGGGCGTGCCCGTTTCTCATTCGCTATCTTTTCCGATTGTGAAAACGTTTTAGAAAAATCGAATGCGAAACGGTCGCGTCCCTCCAGGCTCGGGCATTCGCCCTCGTCCTCTTGCGAGGACGCTTCGCGCCTTTCGGACCGCTCACGCGAAATACAAAACAAATCCTAAGTCGAAAGAAGCGGATCGATTCTTTCGACGAACTTTGGGTCTGAAGATAAAATTCTAAGTTTATTTATTAGCTAAGGTAAAACCATACGCTAAACTTTCCTATCTTTGAGACACTACTTTATAAGTAAGTTCCTGCACAAACGGTCTTTCCTTAAAAATAGATTGAAATAAATTATTTTTAGAACATACTACGCCGAAAATTTGAGATCGACCAAACGAAAAAAGAAAACCGTTTTCGATCAACTCAAATAAAAAAAAGAGAAAGTGAAGGGAGAATCAAAAGTTATGCGACTGTTTTCGATGAATTCGCTGATTAGAACTATAGCGGTCACGTCTTTGTTTTGGATCGTATCCAACCCGACCGCGGAAGGAATCGATTTACAAAGTCTGGTCAGCTCCGCGGATTATCCGGTGGAGAACGTGGACTACTTTTTACAGGATGTTGGAACTGCTACCATAGGTTCCGATCAGAACGGATGTCATTCTCAGGGAATCAAATTCGACGGAAATTTCTTTTACACGTCCTGTATGGATACGAACGGAAACGATACGGCTTATCTATTCGTACACGATAAATACGGAAGACTTGTAAAAAAATTCAACGCCGGTTCCTCTTACGATCATCCGAGCGGAATCTTATATTACGGAGGCTGGGCCTACGTAGGTTTTACGAGCAACGGAATCGATATGAAATCACAGTTGTACAGATTTAACGGAGCAGGTACCGTTCAGAATCAGGGATTTTTTGATCATTCGGTGGGCTTCGTGGGACAATCGATTCCTTCTCCGAACAACCAGATACTGAGCGCAAAGACGAGATACTATTCTTATGATCAATACTATGAAAGACAGTGTAATTATACGGACGGAACTTGCGGAAGTTACAGCAATGTAACCACCGGAAATAACATCAACAGCGCGGGAAAGGACGGAGTTCAGGACTGCGACGTATATTATAAAAATGGAGGATGGTATAAGGCTTGTATTTTGTTTTCCGCTAGCCCGAACCGAATCCGAGTTTGGAAGGGAAATCAGACGAAGTTGGGACCGGATAATTCTCTGACGACATATACGATGACGTATCAACCCGGACATTCGGGTGGATTTTCATTTTATACCGATCCGAACGGAAAAAAATGGATCGTCACGACTCCCGCTCCGGACACAAACCGCAGATATTGCCAAGGTTGTGCGCTCGTAGGGGGAAATAACTGTGCGTGCACGGATAAAAACAACCGTCAGAGGGTTCGATTCTACGCGTTCGATCATTTTCTCTGGCCTTCCGGTTCAAATTGATTTCAATTTTTTGAATATAACAAAATCAGAATGGAGTAAGTCCTTTAGCTCCCGTTCGTTTCATACGTCCGGGAGCCGGTTTGGATCACTTCCATTCTGATTCTGTTTGGTTTCTTTGTATCTGATATTGTGAAATTGAGAACCGTTTCGTTTTTCAATTTGTATTTTTCTCCAGTCCAAAACGTTCTTTCTGTCGAATTCAAAAATGGCTTCTCTGTTTTTAAGAGAAAATATAATAAAAAAATGTTTTAGATAATTCGAATGTCCTTTGAAGGTTTCTGTGATTCTTCTTTCCCTTTGAATCTATCCGCTTTTAAAATAAGAACGCGTTGAAGTTTCGGTCATACAAAATTAAACGAAGCGGAAGGATCGTATTTCAAAAACAATTTCCGTCCGTCTCAAAAACTCCGATCGAAATGGAATCCGCTCCCGACGGAGCGAAGGGGCTCGCGGTGTTTGTTCTTGCATTTTGATTAAAGTCCGTTGCAAAGAATGGAAAAAGAATCGGCGGAAGAAGAGGGCCGATTCTTAAATCGATTCCTCCATACAAAGAGCTGCAAGGTGAATTCAGAGAATTCGGAATTCCGACGGGAATGTTATATTTCCAAACTTGCGAGATCGAAGCCGCGGTTTTGAATTGCGGATTTTTTCCGTAGTTGTTCGTATAATCTCCGATTCCCAATCCGGATATGGATCCGATCGGAAAACCCAAGATACAACCCTGTGCGAGAACGGCTCCGCAGAATTTGTATTCTGCATTGCCCCCGAAAACGTCCCAGACCGGAACGTCTAGAAAGAAATTATTTCCACGTATCACGGACGTAGCCGAAGGATAAGCGTCCGCATAAAGGATTCCGACTCGATTGCTTACGGAAGACTTCGAAAAGATCTGATTGTTAACGATCGTATAAGTTTTTCCGGGGGCTGCGAATCCAAGGGAGATTCCGGTCGCGTCTCCCATCGTGAACGCCGGCGAATTTCCAACGTAGATATCGTTGTTTACGATCGAAAGAAAACCAGGAATTCCCGATGCGTCGTCGATCAAAATTCCCAGCGAAATATTAGGAACCAGACTTGAATCCATAAACTGATAGGCGTTGATCTTGTTGTCTATGACGAGCGCCGTGGCGCCGGAAAGAATCATGGCGGCGGTCAAGCCCCCGCTTTTTTGAACGCCGTCGATAAGATTTTGTTTGATTACGATCGGTTGCGGAGTTCCGGATGAATCGACCGTAATTCCCGTGGAGGCGGTCATGCCCGTTCCTCCGCGCAAACGGTTTCCGCTGACGATCACGTTGTCCGAATTGAGGATGGAGATCCCGCTTTTGGTTCCTCCCAGATGCGAAGTGGAAATTTCATTTCCGAAAATGTCGTTGTCCAAAATACGAATTTGTCCCGCGTTGAATCTTGAGTTCTGAATCGTAATTCCTGTATTCGAAACGTTATTCGGGTTTGCCTGGATTTGAAATCCGCTCACGATCAGATTGTCGTTCGTCGAAGTCAGAGCAACCGTCGCAACGTCTATCACGCTGCAGAAAATGGCGTCGCAAAACGTAGGACCTCCTATGCCGGGATCTTGGATGATCGTAGGATTGTTGATCGGGTCGGGGTTGAGATTTCCAAAACCGGAGGGAAAACCTCCGATCAGGGAAGTCCGGCTAAGAAGAGAAATTCTTCTCGTAGGAACGTAGGTTCCGGTAGCGACTAACACCGAACAGGCGGATCCCACGAGATCGCATTCCGAAACTCCGAATTCTATGCTACGGCAATAGGCCGAAGGCGGACCACCTGTTCCGCATCCGGCGAGGTCGTTTCCGGCTAGGACGTCGACCATTCGATTGTTCAGAGCGGATTGATTTGTAAAATCGAAAAATATGTCGTTGCCTCCTTGGATCGGAAGTCCGCCGCCCGCCGTACATCCTCCGAGCTGGACAAAGGAGTCTCCTAACGGGCCCCAAAAATCCGGACCGCTTGCGACAAGGACCACTGTATTGTCGTTCGGCGCCGAAGGATACGTAATCGAAGGTCTGGGCGAAGTTGTGTTTGCAACATTCGTTTTTCCTAATACTATAGCGGAAGTGTTATAACCGCAGCTTCCCGGATCGATTCCGTGAAAAGAAAATTGAATCGTTATTCTTTCGCTCGGAAATAAAACCTTTGAAGACGGAGAATATTGCAAAGGACTGATACAATCGATCAGAATTGTCACGGGGCCTCCGGATAAGTTACCGTTTCCGGAAAGGGAGGGTACAAAAATACAAGTGTGTTTCGGAGGAACTGAAATAAAACCGATCGAATAAGAAGCCGTATCTCCGACTTTATTTGCGAACGTCTGAGTTGTGTCGCTTGTAAACGAAAGCTGGTCGGTCATATTTTGAACGATCAAGGGAGACGTGGCCGCCGTTGCAGGATCCAAGCCGAGAACTCGAACCGAGACGTCGTAAAACGAAATACCGCATGTGACGAAGATCGTCGTCTGAGGACGAATGATCGGACCGTTCGGATTCTGTATCCTGCAAGTCTGCGCTGGAGTTGTGTTCGGCCCGTTCGAACTTACCGAATAAGAAGAACCGATACGGACCGTTGAAGGAAATGTCTGAGTGGAATCTTGTGTAAACGTTAGGGATTCTCCCAAGTCGTTGTTTACGATAAGGGTTCCCGAGTTGAGACCGGATACTTGGACCGAAACTTTTACGGGAGTATTGAGTTGTTCGATTCCGCGTTCTAACGGAAAGAGTTCGATCGCTCCGGACTTTTGCGGTCGTTTCACACAATCCGCAAAAAGAATCAAGATCGAAAACAAAAAAACGAATCTTCCGAGAAACCGAAAACGATTTCCTTTGAGAGATTCAATTCTTTTTAAAACCTGTTGCCGGAACGATATGACTTCTGTATTCACGGGATAAATCTTCTTTTATAATCCGTTCTTATCTAATAAAAATAAATAAGAACGGGTTATAACGATATATACCCTAAGAACAAACATTCGGAAGGTAAGATGAGCGGAAAACAAGGAATGGGCTCCGATATCGGCGGTTTAAGAACCAACGACTGATTTTTAGGAATCAATGAAAAAGAAGAATTCGATGAACGGAAGAACTCGAGCCTTGACTTAAGTTCGAAATTATTTATTGATCTCCACGCTCTTCGCCAATTCCTTAAATTTTCTTTCGATTGCGTCTATGTTCCGATTGTCTTTTGGAGCTTCCATAACGTAACATATCCTTGATAGATTGCCAACATTTCCGAGGCGAATTCGGAGACGATTGAATGAAGATATATAGAATTTTCTCGGGTTGGTCTTTCGATCGAACGCCTTCAAAGTGAAGCGTAATTCTTTTCAAGTCTCGGATTCTTAAATGCTCGGCCTTTTAAAATAAACTTCGGACCTGTCATTTTCCCGTCATAAAAAAGTAAAATTTCTCTAAAAAAAGACGGGTCGATGTCCCGTTTTCTAATTCTCGATCCTCATTGAAATAGAATCCAAGGATTCAATTTCGATACAAAGGAGAATCAAAATGGCAGTTTTGATAAAAGAGGATAAAGGAACCAAAGATCACGACGCGTCCAAGAAGGCGAAGTGGATTGGAGCGGCAAAATGGATCTATTGGACGTTGACGCTCTTTTTTACGGTGACGATGGTCATTGCGGGAGTTGCATATCTTATGGAGGCGTCTACGCCTGCGGAAGGAATCGCGAAACTCGGATATCCTCTCTATGTGATGAAAATTTTAGGGGTCGCTAAAATTTTGGGTGGAATCACAATCCTTCAAAATCGATTCCAAACTCTAAAAGAATGGGCTTATGCAGGTTATACGTTTAATCTGATCGGAGCTTCTTCTTCTCACTTTTTCGCCGGAAACGGCCTGGGAGATATAATCACTCCGATTCTGATTCTTTGCGCAGTTCAGATTTCTTACCGCCAATGGAAAACGGGGTGGATGTGAAACGGGATCGATTTTATAACGGGAGCGTCGTCTTTTCGAGCAAAGGCGATCTATCTCGAAATCATATTCAAAAAAAAGAATGGAGAAAGAATGATGAACGAGTTTTTACTTTTATTTAGGCAACCTAGCTACGACTACGGCCAAGTATCGCCAAACGAGATGCAGGCGCTCGGAAAAAAATGGAAGGAGTGGGTGGGGAACATCGTAGCACAAGAAAAACTAGTCAGCAACGGCCCGAGGCTCGCCACCGAAGGTAAGGTATTAAAATCCGGCGGAGTGATTACGGACGGTCCCTTTGTAGAAATTCGGGAACGTTTGGGAAGTTTTATCGTCGTTCGAGCTGAAAGTCTGGAAGAGGCAACCACATTAGCGCACGGTTGCCCGGCTTTGGATGCCGGCGGAAGCGTCGAAATCAGACAAGTCATCGGATAACTTAGATTCAAACTTCCTCGTCTTTTAAAACGAGGAAGTTTTGGATTTTTTATGAGCTCAGAACAAGAATCACTCAAACAATTATTTCAACGCGAGTTTTCCAAAATGATCGCGGTGATTAGCGGTCTCTACGGATTGCAGCATATTGAAATCGCGGAAGATATCGTGAGTGAAACGTTCCTACTTGCTGCGGAAACTTGGGGAATCAAGGGGACTCCGAAAAACCCGACGGCTTGGCTTTATGTAGTAGCGAAACAAAAGGCAATTCATCATTTCAGAAGAGATAAAATTCTAAAGAATAAAATTATACCGGAGTTGACTTCGAGACAAGATAAGAGTCCGAACGCGGACGAGTTGAATTTTTCTCCGGAGAACATAAAAGACCAACAACTGCAAATGCTTTTTGCGATCTGCAACCCCGCGATAGCGGGCGAGGCGCAGATCGGACTTGCGCTTCGAATCTTATGCGGATTCGGAATCGACGAAATCGCCGAGGCTTTTTTCACCAATAAGGAAACGATTCACAAACGTTTGTTTCGAGCCAAAGAAAAATTAAGAAACGAAAGAATCAAGATGGAACTTCCTTCGGACGAAGAGATCGAAAAGCGACTCGAGAATGTTCTTCGCATCGTCTATTTATTGTTCAACGAAGGTTACTATTCCAAAACGCAAAATCGAATTTTAAGAAAAGATCTTTGTTTGGAGGCGATGCGCCTGGCGGTGATGATCGTCGAATATAAAAAGACGGATCTACCGAAAGTCAACGCTCTATTGGCCCTTATGTGTTTTCATTCGTCTCGATTTTCCGCGAGAGATTTTGGCGGTGAGTCTTTTATTCTTTATGAAAATCAGGACGAGAACCTTTGGGACAAGGCATTGATACACAAAGGAATCGAATTCTTAAATCGATCCGCTTTCGGAATGGAACTCAGTTCCTATCATCTGGAGGCAAGAATCGCTTACTGGCATTGTATCAAAGAGGACAGCGCCGAAAAATGGAACGAAATTTTAGGCTGTTACGATCAGCTTTTGGAAATTAATTATTCCCCGGGCGCGGCTCTCAATCGGATTTTCGCTCTGTATAAGTCCAAAGGACCGGAGTCGGCTTTGCGTGAAGCCGAGAACACGAGATTTGAAAAAAATCATTTTTATTATCTTCTCTTAAGCGAACTTTTGAAGAATCAAGATCCTCAAATGGCGAAAATTCATTTACAAAAGGCATATTTTCTGGCAAAGACCGAAACCGAAAAGAAGGGAATCCAAGAAAAGATCGACGAACTTTCGTAAAAATCGTTTTTTATTTGAAAAGAATTCTATATTATGAATATTCTAATTTTTCTGTCTTGGATCGTGGATCGGTTTCGTCGTGTAAGTCTGCGATTGGGGTAAGACAAAAGATTCTTCTTCCTTGAATTTATTTTCGGGCCATTCAGTCGGTCTCGGCTTTTCAAAAAGACGGACGTTTTAAGAAGAAGTCCAGATTCTTCTTTTTGAATTTATAGATCGTGCGTTTCGATAAAGGAAGGGGTTACGGAATTTTTTCTTGATCCGAGTTTTTGATTTTTGGATTCACCGGATTCAACTCGGGGCTTTGGAAGTTGATCTTTCGTTTTAAAAACGTCTGATCGTCAGTATGATTCTTTTTTTTGAATATTTTAAAATTAGAATAATCCCAATACTTAAGAAATGAAGATGGAAAAAGAATTACTCAGAAAGACCGCCTCAATCAACGAGGATGTGAAAACCATTTCTTCGCTTGCATTTGGGATCCGAGTAAAGGCATTGAATTCCATAATCTTGTCCGTTCACGCCGGGATTGCGGCGAGGGGATTCGGAGTCGTCGCACAAGAGATCATCGTTTTCAGCAAAGCCACTTCGAAAACAACGGAAGAACTCACAAAGGTGATGTATTCCTTGAGTCGTGAAGCCAGCTTTCAAGTTAAAAATCGAATCGCTTTTGAAAAAGCGAAGAAGATCGAAAACTATGGAAACAAATCGAAAGCTCTTCTGCAGATGATCGAATCCTTTGAATCAAAAGAACGTAATTTTGAAAAGGCGACTCTTTCTATTCAGAACGCCATGGTTCACAGAACAAAAAATCTGATTCGTCAATGTCTTGACGGCAAGGTGATCAGTCTTCAGGCAAAGATCGAAAGTGAATACATAGGCGTAAATAAGGCGAAGGCTGGAGACGTCGCCGAAAAGTTTTCGGCTGCGATCGACTCGATCGAGAATTTAGCAAAAAAAGTTTTGGACGGATGGAAAAATGAAAAGAATGGAAACGATATTTTCCAGTCAAGATTATAGCTGGTCTGTAATCGCGAGAGATCCGGATAAACCCGGATACATCATCGATACGAACGAATATCTTATCGTCTCTTCCGGTCAAGGTTTGCTTACAGATCCCGGTGGAAGCGAAATTTTTCCGGAAGTTTTCTCCGCGATCTGCGAGAAATTCGATCCGACTCAGATCGCTAAAATTTTTTCGAGTCATCAAGATCCCGATATCATTTCTTCTCTTTCTCTCTGGTTGGAAGTGAATCCGGATATTAAATGTTATCTGAGTTGGTTATGGTCCAGCTTTGTTCCTCATTTTGGAGGAACAAAAGACACTTTTATCCAGATCCCGGACCAAGGTCTCGACGTGAACATCGGAAATCATACGTTACGCGCAATACCGGCGCACTATTTGCATTCTTCCGGAAATTTTAATCTTTATGATCCCACTTCGAGGATCTTGTTCAGCGGAGACATAGGAGCGTCCCTTTTGCCCTCTGATTTTAACGATCTTTTTGTCTCCGACTTCGATAAACACACTCAATACATGAAGAAGTTTCATCAAAGATGGATGGGCTCCAACGAGGCGAAAAAAAAATGGGTTCAAGAAATTCGGAAGCTCAAAGTGGATATGATGGTTCCGCAGCACGGAGCGCTCTTTCAAAAAGAAGAAGTACAAAAATTTTTGGATTGGTTTGATGAATTGGAAGTCGGGATTACGGAAAACTAGAAAGTCTTTCTGTGTTTCCAATAGCGGATTGAAAGGAAAATCTGAAGATCGGGATCACAAAAAGGAATTTGTTCTTTGAGATCCCAAGGGCCGAGACAGTATTATAAATATATAAAATACAACCGGAGAAAAGGCGCGTTTATTCCCGATAGGCTTCGGTCTGCCACCAGCGAATTCCCATAAACGCGATTCCGAAAGCGATGAGAAAGAGCGCAATCGGAAGAGAAAGGGAAGGTTTTACGGCGCCGTTTTGCGTCACTAAGACCTGAACTTTTGCGCCAAGGTCGTCCGAATTAGCGTTTTCCACTTCTCCGAATTGGATTTTGCTGTCGTAGGTCCAAAACCCGTTGCAGATTTCAGCGCGGCGAATTTTTTTGCAGGCAGTCACACTTGCAGTCGATACGGTTCCGGTTTTTTGTCTGTAGATGAGATAACTCCCGCCTAAAATGCAAGAGATACAAAAGAAGCTGATGATGCTGATGGTGATCGTGTTTCTCGTTCTATGACTCATACTTAATATAATTTTCTTTCTAGTCGGAGGAAGTTCTCTTTGGAGAAGAAAATTTGATTCCTTACTTTAGATTCTTAAATAGGCTAACCAATCATAAAGGAAGGCTTTGCAAAAATCCTTTTAAAAAATGAATGGATTTATCAGATGATAAATTTCTCCGGTCTGAGTAATTCGGACCGAGATGAATTTTCATTTTGATCCTTTGTTTTTATTCCGATTTCAATGTCGTACATTTCTTTTGATTCATTTTACTTGACGAATTCGGATTTTTATAACCGCGACTCTTTTGTGAAATTCTAGCATAAATCCTGAAATAAGCCGTATGACGTAAGTTTCAACAGGACCTTTGATAAAGATGGAAGAAGTCAGGACTTTACTGTTGGGCAGGAAATCGTTGGAGCAAGAATGGAGTTCACTCACAAGTAGCGGAAGGTAATCAGAGACTTCTGAAAACTTCGTTCGGTACTTATTGCTATCTCTCGCCGAAACACTCGACGCTCTATCTAAACGAATTCTCGTTTCTCAAAAACGTCAGAGTCCTCGGTCTTGATATTATATCAGAGAATCAAGGTCTGTTGGGGAAAAGTTCGAGTAATTATTTATCTATCCCTCGGTTCTCATCCCAACCGTGATCCCAAACTCACTGTAGTCTCAGAACCTAAGCCACCCAGCATTCCTGAAAGACGCAAGAACCCAGCCATCAACATCGACTTCTTTACGAACCTCACTAAGAAGATCCTGAATGACTTCTACCCGAAATATTGTCCCAACTGTCCAGGCAAACTGCTAACTAAGGAAATCTCAACTCAACCTGAATTGATCCGCTGTGAAGGATGTAGGTATCTAACTTCACGTTTGAGTTACACGCCTTTACATCATTTTAAATTACCCTTATATATGTTTGGGGTTGTGTTCTACGAAAGTATGATTCAGCATCCTAAGGTAGTTACCTCAACTGAGATTAGCAAGAGACTGAGGATTTCCTACAAGGGCGGAGCAAGTTTAAAGAAACGCTTCCAAGTGTTTGCCTCTCAGCAACTTCCTAAATATCAGAAGTTGACCTTTGATGCTTTGAATCATGAGTTCAAGAATTTCTCCCTGCCTGCTGATGAGGAAGCAGACGTAACTAAGAAGATGGAGAACAAACCCTACGTCTGTGCAGACACTGTTGTTTTGTATTCTGCCAGTGAGAGAGCCAATCAGGGTAGGAAGCGCTATCGTCACAGTGGCTCTACTGCTTCCATCTATCTCTCGGACAAGCTTGGAGGAAGACAAGTTGGAACGTTAGTGCATACGATTGCTGTGAAGCAGGGTCCTGTATTTTTTCATTCTGTTCCAAATCAAAAGGCAAACACTCTTGGACCCCTTATCAAGGATCATCTACCTCTACAAACCCCTGTGTTTACGGACCAAGGCTATCCTTGGCTTTGGGGTATTTACAAAAATCATCGCCAAGTAAATCACTCAGCACACTCTAAAGACTCTCGTTACAAATGGGCAAGAAACAGATGGAGTAAGAATGGAGTTCACAACCAAGTAGCTGAGGGCAATCACAGACTGCTGAAGACAGCATTCGCTTCTTACTGTTACATCCGCCCTGAGAACTCTACTCGTTACCTAAATGAGTTTTCCTTTCTCAAGAATGCTCATGTGTTTGGGTTGGATGTGATTTGTGAGAATGAAGCTGTGCTTGCTGGTGAAGTTGATGAGGGAAGAGGGGTGGGTAAAGTATCCTTTGGTTCCGATCCCAGAGGGCCATTAGGTCCGGCAGTTGGGATCGGAAGGAAGGGATATTTATCTATCCCTGGGTTCTCATCCCAACCGTGATCCCAAACTCACCGTAGTCTCAGAACCTAAGCCACCCACCATTCCTGAAAGACGCAAGAACCCAGCCATCAACATCGACTTCTTCACTGGCTTGACTAAGAAGATCCTGAATGACTTCTACCCGAAATATTGTCCTAACTGTCCGGGCAAATTGCTGACTAAGGAAATATCAACTCAACCTGAATTGATCCGCTGTGAAGGATGTAGGTATCTAACTTCACGTTTGAGTTACACGCCTTTGCATCATTTTAAATTACCCTTATGGATGTTTGGGTATGTCTTCTACGAAAGTATGATTCAGCATCCGAAAGTCCTGACTTCAACTGAGATTAGTAAGAGGCTGAGGATTTCATACAAAGGTGCTTCAATGCTGAAGAAGAGATTTCAAGTGTTTGCCTCTCAGCAACTTCCTAAATATCAGAAGCTAACCTTTGATGTACTCGACAGAGAGTTTAAAGACTTCTCCTTACCACCTGATGAAGATACTGATATTACTGAAATCATGGAAATCCGTCCATACGTCTGCGCTGATACAGTAGTTTTGTATTCAGCAAGTCAGAGGGCTAACCAGGGACGAAAGAGATATCGCCATACAGGTAGTACATCATCCATTTACCTTTCAGACAAATTAGGAGGCAGACAAGTAGGGACGTTAGTGCATACGATTGCTGTAAAGGATGGTCCCGTATTTTTTCACAGCGTTCCAAATCAGAGGATGGGAACGTTAGGTCCACTTATTTAGAATCATATTCCTTTACAAACTCCCTTAATGACTGATGAAGGCTATCCTTGGCTTTGGGGTATTTACAAAAATCATCGCCAAGTAAATCACTCAGCACACTCTAAAGACTCTCGTTACAAATGGGCAAGAAACAGATGGAGTAAGAATGGAGTTCACAACCAAGTAGCTGAGGGCAATCACAGACTGCTGAAGACAGCATTCGCTTCTTACTGTTACATCCGCCCTGAGAACTCTACTCGTTACCTAAATGAGTTCTCCTTTCTCAAGAATGCTCATGTGTTTGGGTTGGATGTGATTTGTGAGAATGAAGCTGTGCTTGCTGGTGAAGTTGATGAGGGAAGAGGGGTGGGTAAAGTATCCTTTGGTTCCGATCCCAGAGGGCCATTAGGTCCGGCAGTTGGGATCGGAAGGAAGGGATATTTATCTAAGAACCTCGTTGATCAACTTACCGAGCAAGCTATCTTGAGTTTGAACCGTCTTTTGATTGGCTTCATAGGAACGGTTGACCTCTATCATCTCCACCATTTCGGTAACCACGCTCACGTTAGACGCTTCGAGGTAGCCTTGGAGAACGGAAGGTTCGTCTTTGAGTTCAAAAGGAACGGGTTCGCCGGATTCGGGGGTATCCGCATAGAAGGAATCTCCTTCCTTATCCAGATGACGAGGATTTTCTACGGTCCTAATTTTAAGTTTATCTAATAGAACAGGAGTTTCAAAACGATTCTTTTCTAAAGAAGTTCCATTGACTGGATCGTTCCCGATTTCTCCGTTGATCCAGACTTCGCCGTTTTCTTTGATGAGAAAATTTCCTCTTGCGACACGGATCGGACCGTTTTCTCCCATCAGAGGAAAACCTTGCGGCGTGACGAGATAACCGTTGGTATCCATTACGAATGCGCCGCTCCGGGAAAGTCTTTCTCCACGATTTGTCATAACGCTAAAGAACGCGGGATGTTCGTTTCCGGGTTTATCTTGGAGCATGATGTCGAACGGATTTTCCGTTTTTTTTACGGCACCTTGTTCGAAGCGGGTGTAAACTTCGTTTACTTCACCGCCTAACCCGAGTTTGCCGACTACGGGAGCCGTATCAAAGGAGCCCATGGGAACCTTGCCAACCCCATCCTCGTCAAAACGATGGAGAAGAAGTTCCGGGAATGTTTTAAATACGGTCGTATCTCTTTTGAAGGCCGTCTTATCCACATTCGCAAGGTTATTCGAAATTACATCCATTCTTGTCTGTTGGATGATCATCCCGTTTGCGCCTGTATACATTCCTCTGAGCATTTTTTCTCTCCTCTATGTTCTAAGGATCGGTGGATTTCGAAATTCTCATTAGGTTTTTGAGGACATAAATAAGAAAAGTATGAAGCCTCCACTCTGATTTTCTCTCAAGATCCGGCGGATTTCTCCCCGTTTCGCGAGTTAGAAAGGCTCCAAAAGAATTTTACCGGCTTTCTTCGGGATATCGACCTGGATTGTGATCGAAGGTTTAAGAAATTTTCCACCGGAGTTGAGGTGGTCCAATGCGAGACTGGAGGGGAAGAGAATGAGAAAAGGTTCGATCACTTCTTTACCTGATATCCGCTTTTTCCCTTATTTCAATTTTTTAGTATTTTTTTGAAAAATTGGTTCCCGTTTTGAGTTTCGGCAATCGATCAAAGATGATGGAATGGATCGATCCTTAAGAAATATTGCTTCTAAAAAGAATTTTGATAGGAGTCTTCTGAATTATAAAACTGTTCTTCTAATTATAAGGAACGGAAACGGGAGAATATAGATATTATACGCGTTATAAATTCGAAAATTAGAATATTCTTAAAGATACATATTTCGAGTGAGAGTAGGATATTGTATGATATTTTCGGTTAGGAACTTTTTCCTAAAAATCTAAATTGTGGGAACTCACACGAATTTGAATGTTCGGGAAAGATTCTGATTCTTCTCAAAAAACTGATGAGACGTAAAGTGTAGGAACTCACACAAAATTTCGGCTAACTTTCGAAATTTGCGGTCGGGCTCTTATTTTTTTCTGCCTTTGAGCGTGATCGAAAGATTGCAGTTTTCCAAGGAACTTCCCGTCTTTTCGGAAAAGTCTTTTTTGAGTTCTGAAAGGATCTTCTCCTGAAGTTTCGAATCCAATTCGATATCGAAGATCTCACCGGTCTCTTCGTCGACCGCATGGTGATGATTTTTCACGTTCGAATCATAAAGAGTGATCCCTGATTTGAGTTCGAGAAGATTTACAATCCCTTTCTCGGCAAAAAGTTTAAGATTATTGAAGATCGTCGCGCGAGACGCATTCGGAAAGTGTTCATTTATCAATTGAAAGACTTGATCCGCCGTCAGATGCTGAGGCTTTGAAAGTAGAAGATTCGCCATCTGCAGCCTCTGAACCGTTACGTTGATCCCTGCATCTTCCAGAATCTTTTTGTTCTTTTCGTAAGAATCCTTCATAAGATCAACTTCCCAGATTTCCCTTTTTTTGTCACTAATTTAGACTAATTCTAAAAAAAGACTTGTCCTAATTTTTTATTATTCTATACTCAGTCTAAATTTATTTTAAATCTAAAATTTGCAAATTCGCACGTAATTGGTTTTTGAAGGGAAATTTATAGGAGGCAAAATGGATTCTTCTGCTCCATCAAATCAGATTTCAAAGTATCTACCGAATTCTTCCCAATCCCATTCTCAGGCATGGAAAGATTTTCAGAGGAGCATGAGTTCGGAAGATTTTTGTTTCGATCTCGCGAGAAGGGGAGATCTCGAAGGACTTTCCGATCGTCTTTCTAAGTTCGGCGATCTGGAACGTAAGAACCAACGAGGTTACACCTTACTCATGTTAGCCGCTTATAACGGTCGGGAAGAGGTAGTTCGTTTTCTCCTTTCACACGGCGCTGACGTCAACTCCACAGATTATTCCGGGAATTCGATTCTTATGGGAGCCGCCTTTAAAGGTTTTGATAAGATCGTGGAGGTTCTTTTGAACTCCGGCGCAAATAAGAATTATAAAAATTCGAAAGGACAGAACGCGTTTTTATTTTCGGAAATGTTCGGACGCAAACGAGTCAGCGAACTTCTATCGGACAAAAAACGAAACTGGTCTTACAGAGCCGCTTCGTTTATCAATTCTTGGATTCGATATTTCACTCAAACCGCTTGGAAAGGAGGCAGACAATGAGTAAGAAAATTCTCACAACGTCCGGAGGTCATCCGGTATCTCAAAACCAACACTCTCTTACCGCCGGGGCAAGAGGTCCGGTTCTGATTCAAGACACATATCTGATCGAGAAGTTGGCGCACTTCAATCGGGAAAGAATTCCGGAAAGAGTCGTCCATGCAAAAGGCGCGGGCGCCTACGGAATTCTTACGATCACGCAAGATCTTTCCAAATATTCCAGAGCTTCCGTTTTCTCGAAAGTCGGAAAACAAACTCCTCTCTTTTTAAGATTCTCAACGGTCGCAGGCGAAAGAGGTTCGGCCGATACGGAAAGAGATCCGAGAGGGTTTGCGATCAAGTTTTATACCGAGGAAGGAATCTGGGATCTAGTAGGAAACAATACTCCCGTATTTTTTGAAAGAGATCCGCTGAAGTTCCCCGACTTTATCCATTCTCAAAAAAGAGATCCAGTTACGGGTTATAAGAATCCGTTTCGTATGTGGGATTATTGGGCGAAATCACCCGAAGCCTTACATCAAATAACGATCCTTTTCGGAGATCGCGGAATACCGGACGGATATCGTTTTATGAACGGTTACGGAAGTCACACCTTCGGGCTTTGGAATACGAAAGGAGAAAGGTTCTGGGTCAAGTTTCACTTTAAGTCTTTGCAAGGAATCAAAAATCTCAGCGGTGAAAAAGCGTCTGCGTTAGCCGGAACCGATCCTGATTATGCGACAAGGGATCTTTTCGAAGCGATTGAAAGAAAGGAATTTCCGAAGTGGAAATTTTGCGTTCAGATCATGCCTGAAAGAGAGGCCGAAACTTATAAGTTTAATCCTTTCGATCTTACAAAGGTCTGGTCGCATAAGGATTATCCTCTGATCGAAGTCGGCGTTTTGGAATTGAATTCGAATCCCAAAAATTATTTCGAAGAAGTGGAGCAGGCCGCATTCTCGCCGGCAAATATGCCTCCGGGTATCGGAGCTTCTCCGGATAAAATGCTACAGGGAAGATTGTTCGCCTATCCGGACGCTCAGAGATATCGTCTGGGAGTTCAGTATCAACAACTTCCGGTCAATCGACCTAAGAATCAAGTCAACGTCTATCACAGAGACGGTAGCGTAAAATTTCAATCCGACGGCAGCTTTGATAACTACGAGCCGAACGGATTCGAAGGTCCGTCGCAAGATTCTTCTTTTGCGGAACCTCCTCTGAAAATTTCAGGAGATACGGATCGATACGACGCCCATTCGGAGAACGACGATTATACGCAAGCGGGCGATTTTTACCGGATGTTAAAACCGGAAGAGAGAGATCGTCTAACGTCCGCAATCGCCTCGACTATGAAAGGACTTCCGAAAGGTCTTGTTCTGGCGAACGTTAAACACTTCTATCGCTGCGATCCCGAATACGGGACAAAACTCGGTGAAAAGGTCGGACTCGGTATTAGCGAAATCTCGAAAATATAATAGATCCTCGGTAATATCCGAACCGTTTTTGCGAGGAAGAGGCTTCTGTTTCGAATCAGAGCCTTCGTTCCTCGCTTTTTTTTTGAATTTTTCCTTAAAATTTTCATAAAAGTAGTTGCATAATTAAACCACTATAGGTCCAACAAATGTAGTTTTTTAATTAAACTAGAATTTACGAGGTTCGGCTTATGAAATTTAAGGATAAAGTGGTTTTGATTACGGGTGGAAACGGCGGAATCGGATTTGCGACGGCAAAGCTATTCGTTGAGGAAGGTGCGAGGGTGATCGTCACCGGTAGAGATCAAACCTCACTTGATGCGAGTTTGAAAGTTTTGGGAAAAAACGCGCGCGCGTATAAGGCCGACGTTTTAAACGGAGAGGAACGGAAAAGACTTTTTAAAGGAATCGGGGAAGAATTCGGAACGTTAGACATCGTCTTTGCGAACGCAGGAATCATGAAACCTACGCCCGCTGAAAACACACAGGAGGAAACCTTCGACGAGGTTCTTCGCGTAAACGTAACCGGAGTTTTTATGACGATCCAAGCGGCGCTGCCTCTTCTCAAAAAAGGATCCGCGATCGTTCTAAACGGTTCGATCATCAGTACGGTCGGAGTTCCCGGCACTTCGGCGTATGCCGCGAGTAAGGCGGGCGTACGTTCAATGGCGAGAGTTCTCGCTTCGGAATTGAGCCCGAGGGGAATTCGCATTAACACGGTGGTGCCCGGCGCGACCAGAACTTCCATCTGGGGAACGACGGAGGCGGCGAAACAAAGGCTTGATAGGATCAGCGCCTCGATTCCGCTTCAAAGAATCGCGGACGCGGAGGAGATAGCGAGAACGGTTTTGTTTCTCTCATCGGAAGATTCTTCTTATGTGCAAGGAGCGGAGATTATCGTAGACGGCGGTTCCAGTAGTCTGCCTGCCGGCGCTCCAATTTATCTTGCCAAGTAAGCCGAATCCATCGGAACTATATTAAACTCGAACAGGAAGGGGGATTTTGTGAAGCGCAAAAATTTAGAGGAAGACGAATGCCCGATCGCACGCTCCCTTTCCGCGATCGGAGAATGGTGGTCTCTTTTGATCTTAAGAGACGCCTTCTTAGGGAAAAGAAGGTTCGGAGAATTCGAAAAGAGTCTGGGACTTGCAAAGAATATTCTCACTTCCCGTCTTCAAAAATTGGTATCTCATGGGATTTTGGAAATCGTTCCCGCATCGGATGGAAGCGCTTATCAAGAATACGTTCTTACACAAAAGGGAAAGGATCTTTTCCCGATTCTTGTCGCTCTCAGGCAATGGGGCGAAACGTATCTTTTCGGTTCTGAAGGATCGGATCAGATTCTTGTGGATGAACTTCATCAAAAGCCGGTGAGAAGAATCGAAATCAAATCCCGGGACGGAAGAACGCTCAAATCCAAAGACGTTAGTCTTCTTTTCTTGGATAAAAAGCAAAGAGTAAAATCAGGAAAAAAAAATGAAAATTCCGTCGGAGTCGGTTCGTCCTCAGGATTCAGAAAGAACCGGTCTTAGGTCGATAAAAACATTCAAAAACCGTAAAATATTTTCCGAGAATGTAGAATATCTTTTCCATTCTTAATAAATGAGATTTCACGGAAAAACTCCTCGATGATTCTCTGTCGGCAAGAGTTTACTAAAAAAGGAATCGTTCCGATGAGTGAAAATCAGTTTAGTCCTTCTCATTTTGGAATTTCTCCGAAAGAGGCTCGTTACAAAAAATTCGTTGAATCGATCTATCAGAAACAAAACGAAGATCCGCATCGTTACGGGGGCCGCAAAGTCGCCCGTAACTTTATCAGCGAACTTTTCAACATCGTCTTCGCGGGATATTTTTCCGATCTTGTTTTCCGCGACATCGCGCACGTAGAAGACAATCTTTCGGTTTTTTTTCTTCAAACAAAAAGCAAACTTTATCCGTATCTATCCAGTCGGGAATCCTCCTTTTCGGAACATTTCACGATCGACGGAGTTTTGGAAAAGTTCAAAGACGAGCTTCCGGCGCTTTACGAAATGATCTGGCACGACGCGATCGCAGCTTTTGAAGGAGATCCCGCTGCGGAGAGCGTTAAGGAAGTGATCTTAGCCTATTCGGGTTTTTACGCGATCGCCGTACATAGGGTGGCTCACCTTCTTCATAAGATCGGAGTTCCGATTTTTCCCAGAATGTTAAGCGAATACGCGCACGAAAAGACAGGGATCGATATACATCCGGGGGCGTCCATCGGAAGATCTTTTTTTATGGATCACGGAACCGGAATCGTGATCGGAGGAACTTCCGTCATTTACGATAACGTCAAAATTTACCAGGGGGTCACCTTGGGCGCGTTATCCGTAAGCAAGGATATGGCGCTTCTCAAAAGACATCCGACGATCGAACAGAACGTGATCATCTACGCCGGAGCTACGATTTTGGGCGGCGATACCGTTATTGGCAGAAACAGCATCATCGGCGGAAACGCTTGGCTGACTCAGAGCGTCCCTCCGTATTCTATCGTAAATCAAAAGAACGAAGTCAGAGTACGAACTTCGAAAGAATTGGACGAGGTGATCGATTTTACGATTTAGAATTTTGTAAAATAACGATCGTTCCGATCTGTCGATCGGAACGATTTGTATATTCGATTTTCTTAAAGTGGACCCGCCGTTCTTCCTCCCCGCAGATCGAAGAGCGCGTTGATCAACGCGTCAATATCCTCGCAGGTATTATAAAGAGCCAAAGAAGGTCTTACCGTACTTTCCAAACCGAAACGGCGAAGGATCGGTTGTGCGCAATGATGTCCGGATCTTACGGCGATTCCTTCGCGATTCAAAAAACGTCCTACGTCCTCCGTTTTAAATCCGTCCATGACGAATGAAAGGACTCCCGCTTTTTCCTTTGCCGTTCCGATCAGACGTAAGCCGGGAACTCTTTGCAGTTGAGAGATTCCGTAATCCAAAAGGGAATGTTCGTAGTCGGCGACGTTCCGCATTCCGATCTGATTCAAATAATCGATCGCGGCCCCGAGGCCGACCGCGTCGGCGATGTTTCCGGTCCCGGCCTCGAAACGAAAAGGAGCCGGTTGATATACGGTCTTTTCAAACGTAACGTCTTCGATCATGTTTCCTCCTCCTTGCCAGGGAGGCATGGAATCGAGAACTTCCGATTTGCCGAATAGAACTCCGATACCCGTCGGCGCAAAGACCTTGTGTCCCGAAAATACATAGAAGTCGCAGTCGAGAGTCTGTACATCGATCGGCATGTGGGACACCGCTTGCGCTCCGTCTACAAGAACCTTCGCTCCGAATCGATGCGCCTGTTCTATCATCTGCGCGGCAGGCGTAACGGTGCCTAACGCGTTGGAGACTTGGGTGAGGGAAACTAGCTTTGTTCTTGGACTTAGAAGTCTTTCGTATTCGGTCAAAATCACTTGTCCCGTTTCGTCGACCGGAACCACTTTGAGTCTTGCGCCTTTTTGAGCGCAGAGCATCTGCCAAGGAACGATGTTTGCGTGGTGTTCGAGCCAAGTGATGATGATCTCGTCGTCCTTTTTGATATTCTTAACTCCCCAAGTTTGGGCTACGAGATTGATCGCCTCCGTAGCTCCTCGAACGAAGACGATTTCCTTTGCGGAGGAAGCGTTTAAGAATTTGGCGGACTTTTCCCTCGCGGCTTCGTAAGCGTCAGTTGCTCTTGCGGCTAACGTGTGAGCTCCTCTGTGAATATTGGAATTTTCGTGTTCGTAAAAAGCGCTGATTCTATCGATCACGATCCGGGGTTTGTGAGTCGTAGCCGCGTTGTCGAGCCAGACGAGATCTCTTCCGTTTACTCTTTCATTAAGAATCGGGAAATCCTTTTTTAGAGAGGATATATCGAAGGACCCGGAGGAAAGATCGACGTTTGGAATTGAGTTCGGTTGAAGACGGAACGGGTCTTCGAGCCGAAGATCTTGTTTCTGCGGAACGAAGGAACGGATGTCTTCCAAAAAAGAAAACGAGGTGGAAAAAGTGGGCGCTTGAGTTCCAACGTTTGCGGAAGTCAGACCTCCCGGAAACGAAGGAACGCTCGTTCC
>NZ_NPDU01000068.1 GCF_002811985.1 Leptospira adleri | reverse complement strand
CTCGCGACGATCGACCAACCGGAACTTCTGGATAGATAGTCTTTGAAAAGATTTACTACGTCGTCCACTCCGACCCAAAGAGGATCGAAGATATTCGTTCCGTTAACGGTCGGATAGTTTGCGACCTTATCTCTCCATTCGGTAAACTTAGTCTCGATGTTAAACTGCGTCGCCGTGGGAGTCTCCGCGTTGAGTTTGATTTCTCCCATGACGAGTTTGAGCCCGTTGAAAACTTTTACCTTAACGTTAACGTTAGCCGGTTGTCCCAGTTGGCCTATAAACTTGACGAGCCCGGTAAGAAGTTGCGTTTTGCCGATCAGATTCAAAGCTCCGTCTTGAAATCGTCTCGTGTTCTCGGAAAGAATGCTGATGATCGTTCTGTATTCTTGCGCGCCCGAATTTGTAAGTGGAAAGTATTCCATAGTGGAAGCGATCGGATTTCTAAAACCGTCGGCCATTCCTACGGTTCGAACCTGAGTAAAACTCGGAGGCGCCGGATTGGTCGGCAGCGTCGCGGTAGTATCGGGTCCGAAAAAAACAAGAGGGCGGGAAAGAATCTCGGCGAGATTGGTAAGAATCGTATAAGGATTTTTGAAACCTGCGGTCTGTTGACCGGAAACCTGGTCGTCTAACGATTTTGCTAATGCGACAACAAATGGAGTCAGCGTGTTTCTCTGAGCCCAGTTAGCGTTGACTTGATCCGGAACCACCTTTCCTGCGGTGGTAAAACCAAGTCTTTCCAAAACGGGAACATTCAGCGAAATGACGGGAGGAAGCATTCCGTAGATTAGATCCGGATTAGGAACGATCAAAGACCAAAGAGCCGGATATACGAAAGTGACTTGAAACGCCTGTTGTCCGTCCGCGCCGAACCCCCAACCCTCCAAAAGCATCACAGAATCTCCGGGGATATTGGAAAGATACGTGAGATCGGAACCAGCCGCGTTATACGCCTTTACATAGTTTCCGTTGTCGATGGTCCAACGGCCGTTGTCCGTCGCGCAGGCGCTCGGAAGACAATTCGGTTTGAGATTGAGCATTCCCACAAGACCGTTTCCGATCGCGGTGATAAACAAGGCCTCTTCAAATGCAACGGTTGCGGCTAACTTTGCACGCACGGGTAAAACCGCGACGAAACGTTTTTCGTACAAAAGCCACTGAAGATTCTTATAAAACGCTTCTTCGTCGCTGTCTACGGCGCGTTGTGCGTCCGTTTTCGGAATTTCTGCGATCGTATAAAACGTATTCGGAACGTTCGCGCCGTTTTGAAAATTTCCTCTCAGGCCCACGTATTTCGTGTTGTTAGGCGCGGGAAGATTCAATTGGATTTCGTATTTATGAGTATTCCAAGTGGGTTGAAAAAGGGTTTCGGAAAGATCGGAATTGCGGGTGATCGTTCCGTCCGGAGAAAGAAAATTTCCCGCTCCGTCCCTACGATTCTTATTGTAGTAAGGACCGTAACCGCCGTAGGTCACTCGTTTGATCCAGTTCAGGGCCCAAGGAAGAGTTTTGTTGTAGACTCGATCAAAATTTCCCGCAGTCGGATCGGTAATCGGAGCCGTGATTCCTCTCGCGTTGTCTTCGAGTAAGGAAAGGACCCGGCTGTTCATGTCGAACGAGTGAACTGCGCCGTCCTTATAGACCTTTCCGCTGGTCTTACTAAGATTTGTAATATTCTTAAAATTGAATGGACTGGAAGAACCGATCACGGACTTGAGGGAATGAATCGCGTCTCCGACCGTCAATTCTCCTCCCGTGGAACCGTCGATCCAATCGTTCGCGGTATTCGCAGTATCCCAATGAAATCCGTAATTATTGGCGATCGTAAGGACTACAAAAAGAGTTTCCAAAGCGGACATCGAACGACTGGTTCCGTCGTAAGCGCGGTCCTTACCGTCCACGTCGATCCGAACGAGTTCTTTGAGAGAACCGTCCACATTGGAAGGTTGAGCGCCGAAATCCAAAAGACTTAAATTCTCCGCGGTTTTTTGCAAAAGATTAACCGGAGTCGCGGTGATCGTGCCCGTATCCAAAAGTGTACGAACGTTTTGAAAACTCTCCATCATAAACGCTTTGAGTTCCGCGGGATGAGCCGGGTCGCTATAATCGGCGTTGTATTGTGCGCCTCCGGCGGTAAAATACTTATCCAGATTGAATACGAGTTCCTTCATCGCGGTGTTCGGAGTTTTAAAATCCGAAAAACCCGCTCTCTTAAACATCATCTCGCCCAAATCGTAGATGATGGAAATAAAACCGTCCTTGAGAGAACGATCCGCGACCAAGACCGGATCAAAAAAACCGTTGAGAAGACTTTCCACGCCGGCTCTCGCATTCGCGTTCGCAATGAGACCTTTGTAAGCGACGTCTTCGATTTCCACAAGAAGATCGCGCGTGCTCTGGCTTTTCAGATCCTTTGAAAAATCGTGGATCGATTGAGTCACCTGATCCTTATTTTTGGAAAGATATTCCTGACGAAGCACGTTAGCCGAAATAGGAACCAAGTTTCTGACGACCGGTTTCGGATAATAACGGATCTTTTCAAAAAGCGGCTGAACCGCGTTGTAGGCGCTCGGGTTCGTGGTTTCCAGCTTTTCAATCAAAGAGGCCGAATCGGTGCTGAGGGCTTGGATGCTCGGCCTGCTGACAAGAAGCGCCGATTGAGTCGCTCGAAGAGTTCCTAAATTGTCGTCCCTCGTCGCTTTTGCAAGATTGTCTCCGAGCGCTTTGTTGAAATCGACCGGTTCAAGACTTACGAAAAAACTTTTTAGGACCGGAAAACCGTTTAGAATCGTAAAAAGAGTGATCCCATCGTAAGAATCAATGTTATCATAAAAAATCTTAGAATCGTATTTAGTAGATTGAGGTTTGCATCCCAGGGAAAAGAAAAAGAGGCAAGCGAACACCATTAGAATTCTATAAAATAGAATTCTACTTATAGAAAGCAACACGGCACAGCTCGATTTTCGTTTCGTTTCTTTTTTCAAATTCATCCCTAAAATCCTCTTCGTCGGTTTCCCTGGAGGCGGCCCCTGTAGCGATCGTTACGGGGCTTTATATATATACTAGATTCTAATTATTTTATAAATATATGCAAATGTTTTTTATATCAATCGTTCAAATTTTATATCGACCGCTACACGAGATGATAAATCACTCACATTTAAGATAACATTTGTTATTTTATGTGCGAACGAGCGGTGGACATAAAAAAAGAACCGGCTCTCGTTTCGAGAAACCGGTCCTTTTTTGCTTAGAAACGGAGTTCTGAGATTACGGTCCGGAAGTCGCCGGAGCGAACTTCTTCTTGTAAATCGCGTAACCGATGGCTCCCAACAGAAGAACCAGCCAGATATACCAGAACTTCACGAGAAGAATCGTAATCGCGGTCAAAACAAACGCGATCACGCCGAGTACGACCTTGATCAAGCCGCTTCCCAATTCTCCCAAAAAAGGAATAAAACTCAAAAGAGAAGTAAGAGGTCCGGCCATCAGAGTAAAACTGCTGAACATCGCGATGAATCCTATAAATCTTCCCACCCATTTCATCGTGTTATCGTCCGACTGGATGTCTTTCATCGTTTCGGCAAAACCTCCGATGCTCGCATTCAAGAATTTATTTCCTTCCGCTGACAGAAACTTTCCGACCTTAGAACCTTTGATATCTCCGATAAAAGTCATGTCTCCTTCCGGAATCGGAGTCACGGAAACCTTAACTCTTTCACATCCTTCCTTCTCGGCTTCCGAACAGGACTTGGAACTAAAAAGATAACCTTCTCCCAGTACAAACCCGTTCGGTTTGATTTCATCTTCGTTCGCGTCTCTGGAAGACACTTGAGAAGTGAAATCCACATCGGAAAGATTTACGGAATACGATTTACCGTCGGCAAGAACCGTTCCTCCGGACGCGGATTCGGATTCGTCTTTTACGGACTTTCTATGAAATGCTTTGGAACGGCAGCCGGAGAGTTTGAAATTGGACGGGTTTTCCGGAGATGAAGTCCATTCGAGAACACAATTGCGGACTTCTTTCTTATTACTTCCGGATCCTTCGGTTTTTGTTTCCTCGTCCCAAGCATAAACTTCGGAGCTTACCGAATAAGAAATGTAAGGTCCGCTCTTTACAAAACTTCCGCTGAGAGGGTCCGCTTTTAAGGTTCCGGTGATATAAGAAGGTTGACCTTCTTTTGCGACCCCGACCGGCGCCGCGTTCTTGAGGGCCGCGCTCGCTTGTTCGCAGGTTTCTACGTTGTAGATGATGATAAACGAAACCGGCAGCAACACGACTCCTGTGAGAATACTCTTAAAAGAATTTCCCATCTGTGATAGGAAACCTACACTTTCCGTTGAGGACATTCCGTCCGGGCTTTCAAACGCCATTGAACTTTCTCCTTTCTGAATTACAACTTGCTCAAATCCGATTCTTATCTTATTCTCATATTAAGCCGAACCGTTTCGACTTATAGAAAGATAGGAATTCCAAGAGGCCTGGAGAGTTTCCGGGGAATCCGATGTTTGTAAATAATTTTTTATCTAATTTCAGATCGGAGAGAATGAGAATTGAATGTGAAAACCGTTAAAAACCGAAGGAATCGACGATTTATAAAGATTCTAAACGATCGATCGTTCAAGCGGAAAAATACGGAGTTCATTCCTTTCGTTGTGATTCAATTCGGAGAAGAAGAAGGATGAGGCATTGTCATTCCGACGTAAGCGTATTCGGTGACGGACTCGATAAATTCTTTCATTTCTTTATCGGTTTTTTTCGGCTTGATTCTTCCTTCTAAAAAGAGCATTGCGATCCCGTGAATCATCGACCACGCTGCGATGGTTTTTTCCCGAGTATTCCCGGGACGAATCGCTCCCAAACGTTGTCCCATCCGAATGATCTCGTGCAATTGTCTGTAAGTCCTTCTCGAAACGGACGACAGAGCGGGATGCAGATCCACTCCGCCGAACATGATTCTTGCAAATTGTTGATTGTTAAGAATGAACTGAATGTAAGTCCAACCGAGAGCGCGCATACGTCCGTTAAAATCGTTATCCGTTTTTTTGAGTTCTTTCTGATAAGAGGAAAAATATTTCTGAAATCCTTTCTCGGCCACGGCTGCGAGCAGCGCGTTCTTGTTTTCAAAATGATGATACGAAGCGACGTGACTCACACCCGCAAGCGCGGCCACTTTTCGAAGTGAGATTTCTTCGAGCGGGGTTGTTTTCAAAAGTTCCGCCGCCGCCAGGATCAAATCTTCTCGAACCGTAATTCCGTCCTTTTTGAACGGCCTGCCTACTCCTAAGTGCTGACCGCGCGGTCTTTTTTTCTTTGCCGGCATATCTACTATCTACGAGGGGAATTATTTTTCTGCAAGACTATAATTACCAGTGGTAATTTAATTCTTGATTTCGATTTCAATTATATTACCAGTGGTAATTAATAATAGATCTACGGAGTTCGGATCATGGAAAAAGCGTTTCAGTCGGTTCAAATAGGAAAATCCACCATTCCAAATCGGTTCATCATGGGTTCCATGCATCTCGGACTGGAAGGTAAAACCGGAACTGCGGAAAGAATGGCCGCTTTTTACGGAAAACGTTTCGAAGGCGGAGTCGGATTGATCGTAACGGGCGGAATCGGAGTGAACGAAGAAGCGAGAGGATCCAAACACTTTTTCAATATTCAGAACGAGGAACACGCGTCCGAATTGCAAAAGATGAACTCCATTTTGAAAGGAAAAGGAATCGTCTGCGCCCAGCTTTTTCACGCTGGAAGATACGCGTTCGACAGAAATTGTGTCGCGCCTTCCGCGATTCGCGCACCGATCAATCGGTACGTTCCGCGCGCTCTCACCGAGGAAGAATGCTGGAAGACGGTGGAAGACTTCGGCGCAGCCGCAAAACTCGCAAAAGAAACGGGATTCGGAGCCGTTGAAATTATGGGGAGCGAAGGTTATCTCATCAATCAGTTTTTCTCCGCGGTCACCAATCAAAGAGACGATCATTTCGGAGGAGATTCAAAAAGAAGAATGAATATGGCGGTCGAAGTGCTGCGCTCCGTGATCAAAAATCTTCCGGACGGATTTCCGGTTATATTTAGAATGTCGGGAATCGATCTCATTCCCGGAAACCCGACCTTCGAAGAGGTTTGTCATTTAGCAAATACATTAAAAAATGAGAATGTATCCGCTTTGAATATCGGAATCGGTTGGCACGAGTCGAGAATTCCAACGATCAGTCAATTGGTTCCGCGAGGAGCCTGGGCAAACATTGCGGGAAGAATCAAAGAGAAAACTCCCGGCGTTCCGATCATCGCATCGAACAGGGTCAACGATCCTGTCACGGCTCGAAAAATTTTTGAAAACAACCAAGCGGATATCATTTCGATGGCGAGGCCGTTTCTCGCGGACGCCTTTATCGTAAAAAAAATTCAGACGGGAATGTCCGATCGAATCAACACTTGTATCGCCTGCAATCAATCCTGCTTGGATCACGCGTTTATCGACAAATCGGTTTCTTGTCTTGTAAATCCGCAAGCGGTCAACGAGCTCGAATACGAAGTCCATTCTCCGATAAAACCTCGAAAAGTCGTAGTGATCGGTTCCGGTCCGGGAGGTCTGGAGGCCGCGAGAGCGAGCGCTTCTCTCGGACATAAGGTAATTCTAATAGAGAAATCGAACCAGCTCGGTGGACAATTCAATCTCGCGTCCAATATCCCCGGAAAATCGGAATTTAAGGAAACGATCCGTTATTTCCAAAACGAACTTTCCGCACTCGGAGTCGAAATACGTTTGAATACTGAGTGTGATCAAGAATTGTTAAACGAAATCGCAGCGGATACGATCATCTTTGCGACCGGAGTAAAACCGAGAGAGTTTGATCTACCCGGAATCGATCTCCTCCCCGCGGGAAATTACACGGACTATCTTACCGGAAAATTCAAACCCGGAAACAAAGTTGCCGTTATCGGAGGCGGAGGAATCGGAGTAGACGTCGCGCACAAACTGACGGAAGACCGCGATCCTACCCTGGAATCTTATTCTAAAAAATATAATATAGATTCTTTTACGAACGCAGTCATTCAACCTCATAAATCGAAACGCGAAGTCGCCGTCTTTCGAAGAAACGGAAAACACGGCGCGGGATTGGGACCTACTACTTTTTGGGCTCTCAAACAGGAACTCGAAGCTGCGGGCGTTGAATTTTTCCAAGGATTGAACTACAAAGAAATCACAAAGGACGGGCTCAAAGTTGTCCTCAAAAATGGAGAGGAAATTTTGTATCCGTGCGATTCTTTGATCCTTTGTGTGGGTCAGGAAAAAGAAAACGAACTCTATGAAACCTATCGTTCGTTACATCCTCAAAAACAGATATTTCTCATCGGAGGAGCTAAGGACGCAAAAGGGATCGACGCGGAGAGAGCGTTTCTCGAAGGACTCGACGCGGCATACAACGTCGGAAAGGAAAACGAAGTTTCTCGAATCGCTTAAGGAATCCGATCAAAGAATATGATAGCCAATAATTATTTTACCGATGACGAGGATTTAAAATTATTCTTCGAACATTTGATCGATTGGACTTCGATCGTAAAATCGACGGAAGGAGAAGAATTCTTCGATCACGAGCATTATAAAAAAACGGGAGATCTTAGATATGAAATGGCGCCGTCGAACGTAAAAGAGGCGGTGGATCTTTATAGATCCTGTCTTGAATCCTTGGGAGAATTTTTCGGGAAGGAAGTTTCTCAACTTTCTCAAACCATGGATAAAAAACATCTGCGCTACGAAAACGGAAAGGTGCTCTTTCCGGACGAAACCGTTTCCATATACGAGAAGTTTCGCGAAACTGGACTGATGTCCTATTCCATTTCGAGGGAAGCAGGAGGACTCGCGTTACCCGCAACCGTAGGAGCTTTTTTCGTGATGATCATGGCGAGAGGAGACGTTTCCTTTTGTATGACGATCACGCTCTTAAATCTCGCCCAAATCGTCGCTCGATTCGGAACCGAAAGGCAGATAGAAGAATTCGCCGCAAAGGCTGCGTTAGGCGAAACTCTTTTCGCGATGGCTCTTACGGAACCGGATTTCGGATCGGATCTGAATAACGTAAGAACGACCGCGACAAAAACTGAAGACGGAAGCTATCGGATCAACGGAACCAAACGTTTTATATCTCAGGGCTGCGGACTTGGACCGTATCCGTCGAGTCTTTTGACGTTAGCAAGAACCGGAAAACAAAACGGAGGAGCGCGCGGTTTATCCGTGTTTCTCGTGAAAAGTTCCGATGTGAACGTAGCGGGAATCGAAACAAAGATGGGAATCCACGCGTCTCCAACCTGCGAAATCGTATATGAAAACAGCGCAGCCGAACTTCTCGGAGAGGAAGGACTCGGTCTCACCCGTTACACGGCGGGTATGACGAATTTTATGAGACTCGGAAGCGCGGCCGGCGGACCGGGAGGCGGAGCCGGCGGATATTACGAATCCAAAAAATACGCGGAAGAAAGAATTCAGTTCGGAAAGCCTATCTCGAAAATTCCTGCCGTGTCGGAGATGCTCCATAAAATCCAGAGAGAAGTAAACGCGATGAGACTTCTTACGTTTGAAACCGCGCGGGTGGTGGATTTATATCAACATCACCAGATTCGAATGGAAAAAAAGAACAAAGACGATCGTGAAATCAGAAAGGATGAAAGAGTGAAAACCTGGGGAAACCTCGCCTCCATTCTTACTCCGATCGCAAAATACTATTGTTCGGAAGAAGCCCATAAGTGCGCAAACCTCGCGATCCAAATCCACGGAGGAGCGGGTTATACGGAAGATTACGACGTATCGAGGATGTTTAGAGATTCCAGGATCAACACGATCTACGAAGGAACCAGCCAGATTCACGTAAGAATCGCGACCGGAGCCGTCGTCGCAGGGATGACGCCCGACGGCAATTTTAGAAAGTATCTGGAGACGATTCGAAGCGAGGTGGAAAAACCTTCCTCATTTCTTTTGGAACAACAAGATCTGTTCGAGAGCGGGGTCTCGATTTTTCGAACGATCACAGACGACGAAACGAAGGAAAGAGTTGCAGAAAATCTAATGGTCTTAACCGCTCGGTATCTTTGCAGTTTGCTCTATGAAAAGGCACTCGCCAAACTGCAACAACACGAAGTTTTGGATCGTTGGACGAGGGATTGCAGAAAGTATCTAATCGATAGCGCCGCGATTTCAAAGGGGTGCATCTATAGAATCGAAAACCCGGAATAGAAAAAGATTCTCTCCGAAAGAACATCGTTAGAAAATTAAGAGGACATTGTTTTTTCGAGAGAATTTAGAATCCAAGAATTCATCTTGGACAAAAAACAGATATGTCCTCTCTTATTTTTCTATATCCTTTTTTCTTCCTATATCTTCCGATTCAATACTTGTACGGAAGCGGCGGGAAACTCGGTTATCTTCTTTTTAGCTCTTTGTTGTTCGGATTCTTTTTGTTCCGCTTCTTTCTAGGACGCAAATCGGATTTTAAAAGAAACCTTCCGCCGGTTTTCTGGATTACCTATTGGACTCTGATCGTCTTTGCGGAAGGAGTGTTCTACACGAAAAGAGCTCTGGATTCTTTTTTGTTAGGCGACTTGGATTATACAGCCCAAGCGAGAATGATGATCACGGTACTGAGAGAAAATATTTTCGAAACCCAGTATTACGGTTGGAACGAAAACGCGAATTTTCTTTCACACCACATGGCTCCGTCCATCCTGCTTTTATCCCCGTTTCCGATATTATACGGTTCCGAATTGGGATTCGGAATCGGAGTTTTTTTCTTCGGCGCGGTTACGCTTCCCCTGCTCTACTTTTACCTGAAAGAATCTTCGGTCTCGGAAGAACTTTCCCTCTGTGCGGTTCTGCTCTGGGCCGGGTCTTCGAGCTTTTATAGACTGGGACATTCTCTGCACTTTGAAGTTTTGATTCCTTCCGTATTTCTGTCGCTATTGATTGGAGTTAAAAAACAAAAACTTTGGCTTTGGATACCCTCTTTTATACTTTTTATAGGAATCAAAGAAGATCTTTCGATTTACCTAGGAGGACTTTCCGGTTTCCTCATTTTTATCGATAAGGAAAGAAAAAGGGAATGGGCGTTTATTTTTCTCTCGAGCCTTTTCTACTTCGGAGTTTTACATCCTTTTCTGAATTCTTACGCGGGGAATTCCGCGGAAAGAAATTGGAAAGAATATTGGACGAGAGGGGAAACAAGTCCGTTCAAGACCATAGCAAACTATATTCAAAATCCTGAAAGTGTTAGGCAGTATATAAAAGGTTTCAGGGATCTAAGTTTAGAATGGGGATTATGGAACCTGCTCGGAGGTTGGATTCTTTTACCGTTCCTAGGATTGTATTCCGTCTTTCGATTGTCCGTTCATCCGTGGGTAAGGGAAATGTACAGTTACTATATCTATCCGCTCATCCCTTTCCTGATTCTTTTTTTAAAGGCAGGTTCCCTAAAAATACAGAGCTGGATCGGCGAAAAAGAAAGGATCCGTTTTTTTCCATTCTCCGGAGAGACAAAATTCTTAACCCTGCTCGTTTTGACTTTTTTCTTTACCGTTTATAGAAACGGAAAGGACGGACAGTATCCGATCCGCCTAACACCCAAAAACGAAAAAGCCGAGGAATTGAGGACGATTCTGCAAAATGTTCCGCGGGGCGAAAGCGTTTCGGCGGGTTATCATCTTTCTCCGTTCGTGTCTTTTCGGAACAAAGTTTATCCGATCAGGGAGAATCGTATGTTTCAAGAATGGATTCTACTGGATCTAGAATACAATTCTCCGTATCTTTCTTCCGAACAAATTCAAAGAAGAATACAAAAAGAAACGGATGCGGGAAAGATCGAGATAGCCGCTCAGTCGAAACATTTCAGGATTTATCGGAATTTCGCGAGAAGTCAAAATCCTTAAAACAAAAGCGATCCTTTTCCGCGCGGTCTAATTCTTCCGACAAACTAAATCCATCTGAAAAAAAACTTGCTTTCGGACTTAAAGTCCGAATCTCGGAAAATGCGGGAGTCGGTTGGGTTCTCATTTACAATATTCTTTCAATCTCTCTTTGGAATCCTCATAGCCGAGATCCAAAGATTTTTGAAAATCCTTGCAAGCCAAAGAAGTTTTTTTCAAAAACACGTAAGCAAGTCCACGATTGTGAAAAGCGACGTCGTCTTTCGGATTCAACCGAATCACTTTCGAATAAGTCACCGCGGACTCCGCGTATTTTTTTAAACCGTATTGAGCGTAAGCGACTTCAAAAAAACCGTAAGAATCTTTTTTATCAAGAGCGACCGCTTTCTGCGCGTCCTTGAGCGCTTCCGCGTAATCCTCTTCTCTGTTTTCGCAACGAGCTTTGAACTGATAAAGTTCAGCGTCCTGATCGTATCCCAGATCGATCGCTTTTTGAAAGTCCTCGATCGATTGCATACAATCGTCGAGTCGTTCGTGACCGTATCCTTTGTATAAATAAGCGACCGCTTTTTCCGGATCCAGCTCCACGGCTTTTTCAAAGTCAGTCACCGCTTCCTGATATTTTTTTAAGAAGTAAAAAGCAAGACCACGATTGTAATATCCCGAAGCGTCGCTCGGAACTCGATTGATATATTTGGAATATTCGTCTATCGCGTTCTGATATTCACCTCTTCCATAAGCGTCATAAGCGCGGTTGAAAATATCGTTCGGATCTTCTTGAGGTTCGTTGGAAGGAGAAGAAGAATTGGAAGACTGGTTCGTGTCCGAGGTGGACTTTAGTTCTTGAAAAAAGGAATCGATTCCCTGCGAGATTTGTTGAAAAAAGGACGGAGTCGCGACGGCGTTCGGATCGACGGTTTCCTCGGTTTTTGGAAAAAACAAACTTCCGATCAGGATCACAATACCGATCACAAAAGACCAACCGAAAAGAAACGAATCCAAAAACTTATTTTCCATCAGGCAATGGAATCCAAATTCTCCCAATAATTCAACTTTTTATTGATAAATCCTTTGTCAAAGATCCGGAGTTCTCTAAATTTTACGGCCAGGGAAGGCAGGCCGAAATCACTTTCGACCCGCCTTTATTTTCAAACGATTCTCATTCGGCTTGAATGGAAAGCGTGGATTGTTTATTCGGATTGTGCTTTACGTCCAATCCGTAAACCAACGTTGTGGGAACCGCGTATTGGGGATCAAACGTATCCAGAGCGATCGCAATTTTATTTCCTGCCGGAACGTCGTAAGCGACCGCGTTGAGATCGATCGTAAGATCCGAAGTTTCAAACGCGGAAACGTAGACGGAGGCGGTTCCGTGCGTGATCAACTTTCCGACTCCGTTGTTGCCCACGTCGTAGAAGTAGACGTTTACATTCGCTTTTCCTAATGAAGAAGAAAGCTGACCCTTCCAAAAAATCTTACCTCTAATCTTCAGAACGGATGATAAAGAATCGGATTCGTAGACGATTCCGTTGATTCTACTCAGCCAATCCAAAGAAGCGGTGACCGGAACTTCGAGATGAGAAGCAAGAATATCCGAAATCAAAGGAATTCCGGTCGTCGCAATAGTATCTGCTCCGGAAAGAATTCCAGTGTTCGTGTTATTCGTATTCTGAGCGGAGGAAATTTTTCCGTCCGTAAAGAGCGTTCTCGGTTTTAAATAATAGGTTTTTTCGGAAATCGTCGAAGAGGGCCAAGAAGGAAGGGTGACCCTTGGTCCGTTGAATCTTTTCTGAAACGTTACTTGAGGTTTCGTCATGATTCCGTTGTTGATTCCCTTCAGCCAAAAATCGAACCAGTCGTAAGCGTTGTCCCAAATCGGATTGGAAAGTCCGAGAACACCACCGATCTCCGCGGTCGCGTGAATCCCTTCGTTCATATCCAATTTTTTAGGGACGGTCAGAGAAGCGAAATAGTCAAGCATCTGGTTTGGATTGAATAAGAAGTCTTCGAAGTTACTCGAAATATAAACCGGCTTTCCGGAAGCGTTCAGTTGAGATGCGAGAGTTGCGGGAGAGCGTTCCGCCGCCCAAGAGGTAACTCCGGCGATATCGGTATGAGAGAGAAGTTTCGTAAAATTCTCCGCGATGACAGGATCCATTCTTCCCGTGAAATAACCGGCGCCGATCAGAATCAATCCCCAGACCAGACGGGGAGTATCGTTTCCATAAAGGGATCTTTTGAGATCTCCCCATCCGCTCATCGCGACCGCCGTCTTGATCCTCGGTTCCGAACTCACTCCCAAAAGAGAAATTCCGGCTCCATAAGAAATTCCTGATATTCCTATATTAGAAGAATCTACTTGAGTATTCGCCTGAAGCCAATCGATCACCGCGGATAAATCCTGACGATCTTTGACTCCGGCGGTATTGATCAGGCCGCCGGAGATCCCAAATCCTCGAGTGCTGTAACTCAAAACGATGTATCCTTTTTTAGCGAGTTTTGCCGCGGGAACGAGATATTCGTATTCGTTCAACGCCCAGCTATTTACGAAAATTACGGTCGGATATTTTTGTCCAGAGACGAGATTCTTAGGTTGAAAAAGATTCGCAGCGAGCGAGGTCCCGTCGCTCGAACGAATCAGGATCGAATCGTTGAAAGTAAAACTTCCGTCGTTCTCCGCTTGAAACGCAGAATCGACCTGTGAGGAAGTGATCCCTTGTTGGAAGTTACTGGAAGAAGCGCGTCCTTCGAATGACGCGGAAGACGCTCCGGGAATCAGAGCCGTTAAGGTGGTCAAATTTTTTTGCGATGAGTTTCCATTTTCTCTTCCGCAGCTCATTAAGAATAAAAACAGAAAGAATGCCCTTCCTGTTTTTAGCACACTTGTTGTTTGAAATCCAATTCTCATTTTTTTCTCCTAAAGCTTTCAGCGTACATACGCGTTTTTCACTTTTGAAGAGAAAGTTTAGCTCGGGTTCTTCGAGAATTCGCTTAAGATTCGGATTTGAGTCAAATTAAATGTCTTAAATTTAAAATTAAGATGTTGGATCCCCCGTTTTCCTAGAAAAGTGTGAGTTCCTACATTTAACTCCACAGCGGTTTATTTCTTTTCGGAGGTGCGAAACAGACGGCCTTGGTTCAAGTTTATTTTCTTTGCAAAAGATAAACTAACTGGATCGAGTGATCCTCGACTTTCTCAAATATTCCCTTGGAGAAGTCCCAAAGACGGATTTAAACGCAAGATTGAAAGTCGCTTTCGAATTAAAACCGGAACGATACGCCACCGAAAGAATATTGGCCCCTTCTTCCGATTTCAAAATTTCAGCGGCCTCTTGAACCCGATACGAATTGATAAACCTAGAAAAGTTCATTCCTTTTCTTGAATTTAAGAATTCCGTTAACTGATACGGTTTTAAATCCAGCTTATCCGCGAGTGTGGAAAGATCCAAATCTTCCTGGAGAAATAATTTCTCTTCGTTCATCAGTCCGTTCAATCGAGAATCGACCTCTAAAAGATCCACACTATCCAGTCGTGAATTCTGATACGCCTCCTTTACCGCAGGACCGATCTCACTCAATAGCTTCGGAGTTCTTTGATGAGAAAGATAGGCGATCACGCTGTAGAAAGTTGTCGCCACAACGGACGCATAGAGTAAATCCAATTCTCTTAATAAATACGCGGAAAGTAAAAGAAGAGTTACGCTAGCTCCTCCGCTTAACACCAGTAAAAGAAGACGGCCCCCCGATTCGGTTCTCAGTTGCGAAATCCGAAACAAAGAACGTGTGTCCCAAAAGATAAAGGCGTAGTATCCTAAGTTTACGAAAAAACCCGCTAAAAAGATAAGATCCCAAATACTCGTAGTTTTTTTATGAAAAAAATCCTCGGGTCGATTTCCGAACCATTCGGGTTCAATCAAAGAACAAACCGGGATTAAAAACATAAGAATCAAACCCGGAAAATACATCCATCTGTCCCTTTTCCAAACGTAGGAGTCTCTTACGGTCGCGGAAAAAAGACTGTACATTCCCGCGCCTAAGAACCATGACCAAGGAACATACATATAATTTAAAAAACGAGTTTCAAAGTGTATGTCCTTTAAGAGAAGATAAACATAAAAGAATAATATAGATCCGCACGCGTTCAGAAGAAACACGAGTCGATTCTGAATTCCGGCGTTCGGTCTAAGAAGCGCTCCCAATCCGATCAATAAACCGAATACGGCTCCGAAAAAAACCGTCTCTGTGAGGATGGACGACACGAGAAGAGATGGAACCGCAACTTTGATTCTCAGTCCAGAATTTTTCCGTCTTGATTCTACGAATTTAAACGAATGTCGCTTATTCTTTCGGAAGAATGACTTGAAAGATCGTCCTACCGGGTATAGAGGTGAGTTCGATTCTTCCGTCGTGTTTTTTTACGATCCTCCGTGAGATGTCCAGGCCCAACCCGCTTCCTTCTCCCGGTCCTTTTGTGGTAAAGAACGGATCGAAAATTTTCTCCTGCATTTCGGGAGGAATACCGGGGCCGTTGTCTTCGATGGAAACTTTTACTTCTTTTTCAGATTCTAAAATAGATATTTTGATCTTACCTTTGAATCTCATCGCCTGAAGCGCGTTATAGATGAGATTGGTCCAGACTTGAACCAAATCGTCAGGATATGCTTTGATAAACGGACGCGTTGGAAACTCGAGCTCCAATTCAACGCCGCTCTTAATCTTATTGTGATAGATCGTAAGAACCGTTTCGATGTTCTCCGCGAGATCGATCAAAACTTTTCCTCTCGCCTCTTCCGAGTCGATGTGCGCGTAATTTTTAAGTGCATAGACTATCTTAGAAGTTCGATCCACAGCCAATCGAATCGAAAGAATATTCTTATAGGTTTGAACCTCTTCCAAAGCAAACTTTACGAGAGGATAACGAACCGGATTTTCAAATAGGTTCGGGAACTCCTGCAACGCCTGCGGAATCCCGTTATCCAAAAGACGATCCGCTATGTCGTGGACGTTTTCGAAGCCGAAGTTTTTGAGTTGAGTACGAAGCGAATGCAAAACCTCTCTTCTATTCTCTCTGGAAAGAATACTCTCCTTACTTTCGATTCCTCTTCGGATCATTTCGGATAGATTGTGTACGAAGTTTGCGTCCACGGTAGAAAGCATAGGACCGAGTTTTTCCATTCTATCCGCGGACGAATTCAAGTATGCTTTCAATTCTCCGCTCAACGCAGAGATGGCGCCTAACGGATTGTTGATCTCGTGCGCGATGCCCGCGACGAGCTGACCGAGTGCGGCCATCTTTTCGGAAAGAATCAGTTGTTCCTGAGTCTTTTGCAGATTCTCCAGCGCCTGCGCTAATTCGGAAGTTCTGACTAGAACTGCCTTTTCCAATTCTTCTTTCGCTTCCTTTCTTTCTGCGTTTAACAATAGTTGTGTGACTTGTTCCGCGATCGTGAATACGAATTGTTTTTCATGGCCCTTCCACTTTCTCAATTCTCCTCTGTGACCCAGACAAACGATCCCTTTGATTTTTCCCCTTACAAAAAAAGGCACGTCCAATAAGGAAACGATTCCGAGAGGAATACTGTAATCTTCAGACAATTCGGAGGTTCGAGGATCGTGAACGGCGTCCGTTGCGTCTACGAATCGGTCCTTTAATATGGATTCCGAATAACGCGGAAAACGTTTCAGATCCATCCTTATCTTTTCGATAAATTTCTGATCCCTTCGATCCCAACCGGCTATCACGGACCAGGTGCTCAAATCCTCCGAATCGAAAATCCATATCGTCGCACGGTCGCAACTTAGAACTTCCGCGGCCATGATCGCAATCTTTCTCGCTCCCATTTCTAAATTACCTGAAGCAAATTCCGAATCGGTCGCCATCTCCATCAAAGCCTGTGCGTGCAACGCGATCTGCTTTGTCTGTTCTTCCTTTTCCCTAGTTGCGTTTTTTATTTGAGTGATATCTCGGGTGATCGCGATCGAAGTTGGTGAATTTCCCAAACTGACAAGCCGCGCGGAAAACAACGTGTCGACGAGCTTGCCGTCCTTCCTTCGGAATTTCACTTCGTAGTCTCTAACGATTCCGTCTATCTGCAATTTGTGAATGACCGATTCCCTTTCCTTTAAGTCGCTCCAAATTCCGAGTTCGATGGCGCTCTTTTCCTTAGTCTCGTCTTTGCTGTATTGGAGCATCTCGGAAAAATGTTCGTTCACCTTGATGTATTTGCCCGTATGAAGATCGCTTAGTGTGATCGTATCCGGATTCATCTCGAAAACCATTTCGAAAAGATCCTTACTTTCCTGCATCTTTGCGAAGTATTCGTCCCTTTCCGCTTCCATTCTTTTTTTATCCGTGACGTCGATCAAAAGAGCGAGCAGCATCGGTTTACCGTTCCACTGAAAGACCCGATTGCCGGATAACACGTGTTTGATGCTTCCGTCCGAACTTTGTATGGCGGCTTCGATCGGTCCGGTTCCGCCCTTCTCTTGCAGTTGTTTTACCAGGGCAGCGCGATCAAAAGAAGTTCTCCAAATGCCCAGATCCAGCGACGACTTGCCGAGTATTTCTTCTCTCGAATAACCGATAAGGTCGCAATAGGACTGATTGATTTGACGATAGATTCCGGTTTCAAGATCGGAAAGAGAAACCGCCGCCGGATTGAGCTGAAACAATTTTTCGAAAAGATCCTTGCTCAGTCTGAGCTCTTCATCGAGAGCCTTTCTTTCTTCCTCGGCCTTCTTTTTATCGGTGATATCGGTCGCAAGAGAAATAACGTGTTTTCTTCCTTCCAACTCCGTGATCCTCGCGGAATAAAGGATCGGGATTTCGGTTCCGTCGGATGCGGTGAAAACAGATTCTAAATTTTTCACCTCGTCGTGTTTTGTAAGAGATTCATAAACTTCGTTTCTGAAATTTACCGCATTGTCCCAGACTTTGATTTCCGGCGTAGTCTTTCCGATGACTTCTTCCCGTCCGAGTTTGACCATCTCCAAAAATCGTTCGTTGACATCCACGATCTTGCGGCTTTCCCAATCGGTCAAAACGAGCGAGGAAGGAATGAGTTGGAATAATTTCTGGAACGTTCCCTTGCTTCGTTCCAATTCCTTGGCAAGAGATTCCAACTCCTGCGCGTACGCTTTGATCTCGGAAATATCGTGACCGATCGCAAGAATTTTTTTCTCCCCGAAGGATTCTAAGATTCTCGCCGAAAAAAGAATGGTCTTCAACTTTCCGTCCGGGGTCTGCATTTTGACTTCGAGATTTCGAACGACTCCGTGTTTTTCCAAGCCGGTCAGGATTTTCTCACGATCGGAGGTTTCGTAATAAACCCCGAGTTCCACCGGAGTCTTTCCGATGACTTCTTCCCTTTTTTTGCCCAGGTATTCCAAAAACAAATCGTTTACGAAGAGATAAGATCCATTCAATTTTGATAATGTAATTGCGGAAGGGTTCAATAGGAATATCTGATTTAGAATCTCTTCCTTTTCGCGGACCTCGTCTAAGAGTTTTTGTTTGACCTTTTCTTCCTTGATCCGATCCGTCATAGGAACCGTTATGCTCAGGAGAACTTTTTCACCTTTGTATTCGATCCCTTTCGCGGAAAACAAACCCCAGAATTCCTTTCCGGCGACGGTTCGAAAAGGCATCTCGATCCCGTCCACAAAGCCGTCGCGTTTCATGTTGGAAAGAATCGTATCTCTGGCTTCCGGTGAAAACCAAAGTCCCAACTCGAGCGTCGTCTTTCCGATGATACTTTCGATCGTAGATTCTATCTGCTCCGCGAATTTCTGATTGGCTTCTAAAATTCTTCCGGTCTTAATATCGGTGAGAGCCATGGGAAGAGGATTGAGTAAAAAAATACTTTTGAGCGCATCCCAACCTTCCTTCGCTTCGTGATACAACTTCCGTTGAACGTCTTCGTTTTTCTTTTGTTCCGAGATATCCCTTACGATTCCCCAGATCGCAATCGGTTTTTTAGAATCGTCCTGAATGACGTAAGCCTTCACGCAGATGGGAACGATACTTCCGTCTTTACGGATGTATTCCTTTTCGATTTCCTGCGAATATCCGTGCGGGAGAAGATATTCCTCAAAAATTCTTTTTTCGTTCGCGATCCAATGATCGGGCGTAAGGGACCAAAGCGTGATCTTACGAAGTTCTTCTATGGAATAACCGGTGAGAGAAAGAAAGGCGGGATTCGCTTCCAAAAAGACTCCGTCCAAATTTGCGATCGCAATTCCATCCCTGCTAGTTTCAAAGATTTGCCGAAAGAATTCGGAGTTTAAAAGGTGAGAATCTACGGTTTCCATTTCGCACTCATAGTAAAAGACGGCAATTTATTAGGAAGATCGGAGAAAGGAAATACGATTTTCCATCGAAACCCGGAAATTTTCGAGTCAACGTCCGGTCTAAAATCCGCGTTTTTTAATACGAAATGACTCTTAAGGACCGGAAACGCAGCGATAATACCAACTCGCAGCTTTTCCGTTTCCGCCGATGAGTCCGTTCGTAAAAAATAAAGACCAGGCGTAGGTTAGGTTGGAGCGATCGGTAGTTGAAGTCCAATGATACTGCGAAACGGTACCCGGAAAAAAAGTAGCGTTGATTGCGGGAGTAGAACCGGAATAATCCGCGATGCTATGAAGTTCGGTTACGTTCGGAAGTCTCCAACTCAAACCCGCGAGAGAAAGAGAAGCGCAACCGCTCAGGGCCTGTTGCCAAGTGCCGATGCTGCTTCCGGAAGTCTGCCAAACTAGACCGGTTCTGTTATCGGTCACGGTTCCGTTTCCGTTGTTAGTAAGAGAAGAAGATTGAAGAGAAGCGCCCGAAACACAACGAACCGCAAAAGGACCGGTTCCGAAATTCAACTGATTGTAAAACCCCGCCGTCATCTGAACGAACCATCCCGTAGTAGTAGGGTTGGAAGCGTAAGGAGTGGAAGAATAAAAACTTACCGCCGGATTTCCCGGAAAATTCGCTGAATCCACGCCGTTTGGATTTTCCGTATTCCCGAAACGCGCAAGTTCGTAGATGGAAGGAAGTCTCCAAGTTTTGATTCCGGCGTAGCCGTTTCCGGAGTTGAGAGAATTTAAAGCGGAACAAACGGTCGGAGCGACGGAGAAAGAACTCGAAATCGCCGCTCCCGTCGCGCAGGTCGGACCGCTCAAACCGTCGGGGCAAGTCTTCCAAGTTAAACCTCTAATATTATCGAATGTCGTATAATCATTCGTATAAACCGAATGCGCAGTCGGTCCCGTGTAACTTCTCGCGGAAGAGATATTTACGAAATCCGCGTCCTGTCTCGTATAAGTCGGATCCGAACAAGGAATGTTAGTCGTCGTATCGTAACAGATCGTTTGCCCGGTGTCCGGGATTTTTTCCGGGAAATAGGTAATGTCGGAGTTAGGAAGAAGAACGTTGCACTCCGGAGTCTGCAAAAGAAGACATTTCAAAATCTCAGTATCCTTCCACGCTTGAGAATAAGGAACCGCCGGATTGTAAGGTTCTTTTCCCGGCCCGCAAAAGATGAGAAAGAAGAATAGAATTATAAAAAAAGAACGCCGGAACATAACCTATTTTGCCGCGCTCAAACTCGGGTTAGTCAAGAAATTTTTTCCTAAATTCTTTTTTGTAAAAAGACATTAGCGGAAAACTTCCATTCTTTTGACGTTGAATCGACTCGCCTCGCAAAAACTTTTCGGAAGAATAATTTAGAATCGATGTCCGTCCCGTTCGAGACGAAGGATATAAGTGAAATACTTTCTTCGTTTTATTCTAAGATCCAAAGTAGGAATTTTCGGATCGGAGCGCGGTTTGATAAAGATCGTTTTTTTGGGTTCAACGATCCGATCCTAAAGAAATCGGAAAAAGATACGGGATCTCATCCGATCGCGGCTTTGAAAAAATGGGATGTTTTTCCGCCGAGAAAAATCGAATCCGCGGAAAAATCAAAAGAAAGGAATTTCAAAAATAAGAATATTCTAAAAATCAAATATTCTCTCCAAAAAAGGACGCCGACGGACCGTCCTAATTTTCAATCCTTTTTAGGTCACGACCGATTCGCCGTTTTCCTGGATTACGTGACCGTCTTCAAGGATCATACGGATCAATCTTGTCATTTCCACGGAATATTCGACGTTGAGGTGTTTTGTGACGCCCTCGCAGAATCCGTTGATGATCAGAAGTTTTGCGTCGTCTTCCGATAAGCCCCGGGACTGAAGATAAAAGAGTTGGTCTTCGTCGATTCTTGAAACCGTGGCTTCATAGTTCAAGGTTCCGTTTTGACCGGAAACGTCGTTGTAAGGATACGCGTGAGACTGGGAACGGTTGTCCATCATAAGTCCGTCGCATTTTACGTGGGAATATGAATTTTCCGAACCCGTGGTGAACTTGACAAGTCCTCTGTAAGAATTGATTCCTCCGTCCAGAGAAACACCTTTTGCTAATATATTACTTCTCGTGTTCTTGCCTACGTGAATGATTCTCGCGCCTGTATCCTGAATCTGTCCTCCTCCCGCAAACGCGAGCGAAAGAATGTCTCCGGTGGAATGATCTCCTTGAAGTACGATCCCCGGATATTTTACGGTGTTGGCTCCTATGTTTACGTCGGTCCAGGTGATATGTCCTCTTTCATGGCATAACCCGCGTTTGACGGTCCAGTTGTACATATTCTTCTTCCAGTTTTGGATCGTCGTATAGAAGATTTTTGCGTTTTTGTGGGCGATGAGTTCCACGACGGCCGTGTGAAAGTTGGTTCCCTTATCCTGCACGGAAGAACATCCTTCGGAATATTCTATCTCCGCGCCTTCATCAGCAATCAATAATGTTCTTTCATACTGTCCCGAAGAGGCGGCTGTAACTTTGAAGTAAGCCTGAAGAGGCATCGGAGTCTTTACGCCCTTCGGAACAAAAGCAAAAGATCCTCCGGAAAAAACACAACTGTTGAGGGCGGAGAATTTATTATCACCCACGCTTACGACCGTGCCTAGATATTTCCGTACGATCTCCGGATATTCGCGGATCGCGGTGTCTATGTCGCAGAAAAGAATTCCGAGTTCCGTGAGTTCCTTTTTTACGTTCGCGTAAACGGTTTCGGAATCGTTCATCGCTTCGATCCCGGCGAGATACTTTCTTTCGTGCTCCGGTATTCCCAGACGTTCGAAAGATTTTAAAACTTCCGGATCCACTTCGTCCCAGGATTTTTTCTTCTTCTGATTGGATCCGATATAATGCGTATAAGAATCTATGTCCACATTGAAGTTGGGAAAAAATCCCCAAGTCGGCATCGGCTTTTGTTCGTAAATTTCAAAGGCTTTGAGGCGAAATTCAGTAAGCCAGGAAGGCTCATTCTTAATATGAGAAATGGATTCCACGACCTTTCTGGTCAAACCTTTCGGAAAATTATCCGCGCGGTAAAACCGATCCGCCGGATTAGTTTCTTTTTCTAGGATTTGTTCCATATTCTTTGCCTCCAAAAGTTAGACAGGATTGCGACCTGAAACTTGAAAGTGTTTTGCCCAGGCTCGGGAAAAAGCCGCTTTTAAACGAATGCGATCTAAGACGTTTCTTAACCACAAAACCTACTTGAAATTCCAAGAAGAATCCGTCGGAACTACGACAACTTCCTCGTAAAACTTCGCAGACCCCCGCCCTGATGAAACTCAATGCGTAACTCTCTACGGATCGCTCCCCAGGTGGCGGGCGACGAGCTTCCCTTAGAAAGCGAGACGAATTAAGTTTACGTTGGTGCAAGTTTCCGAAGAATTTTCTCTATCACAAAATCATAATTTTGCAATGAAAAAGTTTCTCTTCCTTTGTGGGAACTCCTGCAAAATTCCGCATTCGCACGATTCCGTTTCCATTCCCGCCCGACGTAAAACGCGATCCGACTGAGAGCGATTTCTTTTAAGTTCCTTTCGTGATCAAAAAGCGATCCGTAAAGCCCCCGAGTTGCAAAAACAACGGATCGAAAACTCGAAGATATTTATCGATTCGGATCGGAGCTTCTTTTTGTTTAAGGTAGGAATTCCCGTTTCAAGAAGGTTTTCCGTATGAGATCCGAAAGGCGCTTTGCATATTCTACCCAACGGAACGAAGAAGAATTTAGTTTTGGATTCTTTTGCGATTCCGTTTCTATCGATCACTTAAGAACCATCATCCGCAGGCGAACGCCTGCGGACAGGAAAAAATCAATTCACTGCAGAGAAATAGTCTTTGGATTTTTGAGGATCCGCAACCATCGTTTTCTTACCTTCGTCCCAGTTCGCAGGACATACTTCGCCGTGTTTTTCAACGAATTGGAACGCTTTGATGAGACGGATCGCTTCGTCGATATTACGTCCCACTGGAAGATCGTTGATGGTCGCTTGACGAATCACTCCGGCAGGATCGATGATGAAAGTTCCTCTCAGAGCCACTCCTCCGTCTGTGAGAACATTGTAATCTCTGGAGATGGATTTTGTAAGGTCTGCGATCAGAGGATATTTGATGTCTCCGATTCCACCTTCTTTTTTCGGAGTGTTCTTCCAAGCTAAGTGAGTGAATGCGGAATCCACGGAAACACCGAGAACCTCGGCTCCGAGTTTTTTGAATTCTGCGAGTTGGTTATCATATTCTATGATCTCAGTCGGGCAGACAAAAGTGAAGTCGAGTGGATAGAAGAATAGAACCACCCATTTTCCTTTGTAATCGGAAAGTTTGATTTCCTTGATTTCTTTTCCAAGAACAGCTTCTGCTTTAAAGTCCGGGGCTAGGGATGTAACCTGAGGCATTTTGTTTCTCCTTTGTGAATTTGTTTTGAAACTTTAGACCCTCCCATACTATCCTTCTCCCCTTCCGAAGCAAATATTTTTTAGAATGATTCTAATTTTTTTTCGATTCTAAAAAATTTCAGAAGGAGCTTCCAACGGAAGATGAATGGGAGCGGTTTTGTATGAGTTCCTACTTTTTTAGAAAGTCGAAAACAGACCCAGGAGAATCCGGAAGAGCCGGAGGAATCCGAGAAGTTCCGTCTTTTTAGAGAAATGTAGGAACTCATACGTTTTCGGAGGATCGACGGAAGAATCGCTCTGAAAGCGGCCTTTTTGTTTTTTACAAAGAAACCTCCGGAAAACTCTGATTCCGT
>NZ_NPDU01000067.1 GCF_002811985.1 Leptospira adleri | reverse complement strand
TTTAATTGAATCGGCGAAACGTTGATCGTTAACTTACAATCGGGATCGATGCCGGACACTTTTCTAAGAATCGAAATTTCACTGATCGCGTTCTTCATGACCCATTCTCCGATCGTAAGAATCAGTCCGGAAGTTTCCGCGATCGGTATAAAAATTTCGGGACTGATGTTTCCGTTTACCGAATGGACCCATCTTGTGAGCGTTTCCACAAATTCGATTTTTTTAGATCCGGCATTCAGGATCGGCTGATACTTGAGTACCAGTTCGTCGTTGAAGATCGAATTCTTTAAAGAGGAATAAAGTTGAATTGCCTTTTGTCTTTCTATTTCTTCCTCGTGTTCTCCGAGAATATAATGACTGAAAGGATATTTTACCGCTTTCTTTAGAGATTCCGTAAGTTTGGATCTGATTTTTTTGAACGATTCTTTTTGATCTTTCATCAGATAAGCGCCGATCGAAATTTTAAAGAACAATTCGGTTTCATGATAAGAGATCGGGTAATCCATGATGGAAATGATGTGCTTTGATAGAACCGAGGGATTGAATTTTTCGCTTTCGACGGGTATCATAACTAAAATTTTATTTTGAGAATATCGTATGATCCTAGTTTTACCGCTCGTGAGCGTGAAAATTTCCGTGGACACGTCCATGAACACGTGTTCGAAAGATTCGTTTCCGGGTTCCGGCAATCCTTTTGCGGAGATGAATTGAACTTCGATTAAGAAAAAAGCAAAACGCGATTTTCCAAAGAATGATCTCAATTCCGCTCTGTGTGCGTTGATTCTTTGTTTGTTCGCGATCATTTTAACTTGGGAATTCGGTATCGCCGGTATCTTTGTGAGTTCAAACGTTATCTCTTCTTTGTTCCGATAAACAAGCGCGTAAAGATGATAGGTATTTTCGTTTTCCGTTACGATCTCCATAAAGAGTTCGAATGTTTTCGAGTTGTTTTGATTCTGTTTTGAGAATTGAGCTATCGATGCTACAAGATTCGAGAGTTTAGATTTTAGATCGGGCGATTCTAAGAGTTCCATTTTGATGATCGGATCAAATTCGATACATTCTCCCTGAAAGCTGCATCTGATTTTTCCGGATGGGTTCGTCGTCGATTCTCTTTCGCTTTTTAAAAAATTCATTCCTTGGCACCCAGTGTGTTATACCACACTTTTGCGCAGATTGATCCTTGTTCTATAATTTACATCCACTAAACTTTATTTGTCCTTTTATGGAATTGGCTAATGATAATTTAAAAACTTTTGCATTGTGATTTTTTAAGTCGACATCTTGCTCGCGACATCGAGACGGACTCATCGATCAGAAATTTATTTCTAACGGTATGTAAAAGTTCTGTTTTTATAGAAAGTTGGTTTTTGATAAGCGAATTCGTTTAAGAAACCTGTCCCAAAACTGGGACAGGACCTTGCGGCTTGATCTTTCCGACAAAATCAAATGAGGTTTTGGGACGCACTGTAAATGAATTCGAATCGAACCGGAAGTCTCTTTGGGTTTTTAGCGATAAATCTGACGATATGTCGGAAAAAACGAAATTCTCATCCGCCTTGTGTTACGATTTGATTAAGAATCCGATGAAAGAAAACGCCGTGACAAAGGCGAAGCCTTAGGTCACGGCTTGAAACGGAGATGGGGAAGTATCGGGATGATACGATTTACGGACCGCTCACACAGCGCACATAGACGTTCGCAGAGTTGCTTTTTGGAAATTCTATGATTCCTCCCATTCTAAAATCGGCGACGTAGGCCATCGCTCGATATTTGACGTTTCTCGGGATACGATAGGCGTTATCGTTATCTGAAGTCGTGATATAGGCCAAAGGATCGTTATCAGTTGCCGTGTTCGGGCTGGTCCCGGTAGAAATTCCGGAGGTCGACGTCCAGTAATAGCTTCCCACCGTGTTCGGGAACACCGCGCGGTTGATCACCGGCAAATCTGTCTTTCCGTAATCCAAAAGACCGGAAAGTTCTTTGACATTCGGCACGCGCCAAGTTCGTCCGGCCAAGGATAACGTATTACAATAATTTAATGCAGTCGCCCAATCCGAAGTGGTCGCGGCGGGCGTGCTGCAAACCGTCACACCTTGACCCATGGAACATTTTTGCCAAATCAGTCCTCCTCCGGCCGAAATGGTTCCGTCCAGATTATCCGAAAAGGGCCCCCCGTAAGGATGTAAGGGAAACAAGGATCCGAATAAGATACAAATTCCAAAGAGAGAGAAGTGAAAGAAAGAATGTTTTTGTTTTGCTTGCATGTTGACCTCCTGATCAATCGGCGATACAAAGAGAAGTGAAATTATAAGTAGGCCAATTCCAAGAAGCCGACTTAACTTTGTTGTTCGGTTGTGTGATTCCGCCAAAGATCGAAACGGACCAAGCGCCCCAGGACTGTAAGGAAGAAATTGCGGAATAATTGATCGGGCCGTTGGACAACGGATCGATCGCCGGACTTAGAGAGGTTCGGTTGGCGGCGCTGATCGTGATCGCGTTTGTGCTCGTCCAGTATCTCTGATAGTTATCCCTAAGAGCCCCGGGGAAGTAAGTCTCCGGAATGGTTTCGTTTCCGTTGGTCCCGTTGTATTCAAGAATTGTGTAATATTCCGCTAAAGTGGGAACTCTCCAATTCTTCTTGCCCGCGTAACCCGCGCCGGAATTTCTTAAATTCAATTTGGAGCAATCCTCTACGGATCGATTGAAAGTCTTATAAGGATTTCCAGCGTCTGCGACACAACCGGTTCCATCCCACATCTGATTCATCGCACACTGTTTCACACAAGTCGTCCCGTTCCATTCGTAATCGTATAAGCAAGTTTTCCAGTATCGAAGATTTTTGGTATCTACCGTCACGAAATCGCTCGGATATCCGCTTAAGAATCCGGGTAAAAGCAGGCCGGAAGGTAAGAAGTTTAGATCTCCGTCTTGACCGGTTCCGGCGCAAGCAACGGTCGCGCCTAACGTATCGGTGCAAGTCGTTTGCTTCGTATCCGAAGCCAATAAATTTCGAACGTCGTTGATCGTTCCGTAATTGAGCGAAATGTTTCCCGAAACGACCGAGACGGTCGGACTCGAAGCCACCGCATTTCCTGCGACGTCTTTAAAAGAAGCGCTGGTATAGAGCAGATAAAATTTATGCCACTCGGGAAGGTTGCTCTGAATATCTAAAGTATAAGTCCTTTTATCGGCGCTCCAAGTTCCGATTGCCCCGGGCCATTTGATTTCCGGATCTCCCGTCGTTGTTTGATCTCGATGCTGAGGATTGGGAGTGGAAGAAGTGTCCATATCTTCGTTGAACGTCAGGCTGAAGGAACGTTGTGTGACGCTTAACGCGTAGGCGGTTGTACTCGGAGCGAGGGCCGGAGAAGTCGAGATAATCTGCGGAGATACGTCGTCCCTAACCAACGAAGTGGAGCTGCTTCCCTGATTGGAGCCGGCCGTGGTAAGACAGATGCGAATCGTATTTGTGCCCGCGCTCATGTCCGTACCGGAAATTCCGTAAGTGACGTTGGTATTTGCGCTCGCGGCTCCGCTCGTTAAAGAGGTTCCGTCAGTACAATTCGTTCCGCCTACACGAATCGAATAATTTCCAGCGATGTCCGATTTCCATTGGAGAGACGAGCTATCGCTTCCCTTGATAATATTTTTACTCAACGAAACGATTGTGACGGTGGGATTTCCGAAGGCGACGACGTATGACGCCGTGTTTGCCGAGCCTACGTTACCCGCTTTGTCGACGGCGACAGCGCTGAAATTGGTGGTGGTATTGTTCGAAAGTGCGATCGAAGATGAAAAAAGCGAGCTTCCGGCTGCTGCGCTCCCTCCATTGGAAATTCCCGCGGCGCTTCCGTCCGATCGATAAGCGATTTGATTGCAACCGGAGTTTCCGGTGTCCGAACAAGATATCGAAACGTTCGGAGCCAAAGAGCCGTATGTTCCCGCCGAAGGAGTAAAACTTACGGTCGGAGCGGTATCGTCCCTTGTGACGGTTAACGTGTAAGAATCCCAGAGCGTGGAAGCGGTCGCATCGAAAAGACATAGCCGGATCGAGTTGTTTCCGACGTTCAAAGGAGTTACGCCTGAGATTGCGTGTATTCGAGAGGTATTGGAAGTGGACGCAGAGATCGAACCGGAACTATCCAAGTTTCCGTCCGAACAGTTTGTGGAACCGTATCTAACTTCGTAAGAGGCGGCCATCGAGCTGCTCCATTGAACGTCGACATACTCGATCGCACCGGTCTGGCCGCTGACATAAATCGGATTCGAAGAAGAATACGTAATGTTTCCCTGAAGCGGAGAAACGGAAGGATCCGGAATCGGAATCACGTTAGGAGCAACCGCAGAGGAAGCGGAGCTGATCCCGGACGGAAAAAAGAAAAAAGGAGAATTCTTATTTCCTTTGTCCGTAAGACAGTTTGAAAAATGGAAAAGAAGAATCGATGGAACAAGCGCAAATTTCCAAAAAGATCGAATTCTAACGTTCAATGGTAGATATGGTTTTTTCATGACTACCGCCTCCAACAACAAAGATATGTTTTGAAGATAACAGTTTTAAAAAGGAATCTCTCTTAATTCTATAAAACGCCCGTCGTACGCGGAAAGATTTAAGCAAAAAAATGAGAAAGAAGAATTTTCCTTCGCCGTTAAGAACGGGCTTCAAAGCATTTAGGAATGGATCTTTCTGAATTGGGAAGGAGTCATTCCGACTTCCTTTTTAAATACGGTGTTGAAGACTGAAAGAGAGTTGAACCCGCTGTCAAAAGCGATCTTGATCACAGAACTTTCCTTTTCGGAAAGAAGCAGAACCTTCGCTTCCTCTATTCTAAATTGATTGACGTAAGTGAAGAAACTTTTGTTTAGATTGTTGTTCAAAAGTTCCGAAAGCTGGTGAGATTTTATGTTCAACTTTTCTGCGAGCCGATTCAGCGTGATTCCAACTTCGAGATAGACCTTGTCCTGGAGCATCAGAGTTTCCAGACGGTTTACGAGATCGTCGGAGTCCACGTTTTGAAGTGTGCTCTTTTGGTAGCTCATCTTTTGAAACGTTTCCGAAACTATGTTGAACGTGATCGGATAGACCTGACTGATCACGAACGCGTAGAGAACGGTAAACGTAAGAATGCTTAAACACAGAAAATATAACGGAATGAAAATTTCGTAGAGAGAAAATAAGAACCGGAAGTTGTTCAATAACGTGATGATAACTCCTGTTAGCCCTATGCTTAAAATCGAAATGATATGTTTCGACCAAGGATATTCGGAAATGTTTTCCTTGAAGAGTTCTACGAACTTCGCTAGAATTACCGAGAAATAAACGATGGTTATTATCGTCGCGGCCCGGTAGATTAGGTCGTATCTGGATTCAAATTTTTCGTTCAAATCGTTCAACGGCCGATTCTCCGAAATTATAAAGATTGTATCGATCGTATAACCGATCAAAAACAGAACCGTGGGGATGTAGTGCGGAAGTAGAATCCTGAGATTGACCTTTTCGTTCAGGAGCAAAAGATTAAAGTAGATAAAAAGGGAAGGCCCGATCAAAAAGATGAAAAAGTTTTCAAAGGAAAAAAAATGGGAATAGGAAAATCCGAAACCGTTTAACAAAACCAGGCCCTTGATCAAAATAATTCCCATCGAAAAGAAAATTAAAAATAGAATGAAGTTCTTAAGCGTTCTTCCTTTTAGAATCTGAATCAAGGCGAAAAAGAAAGAAAAGATACCACCGAAACCGACATATTGATTGAAAATAAAACCTATAATCTCGTTCATCGGATCTTAACGGATATTGTATCATCGAAGATGAAGTTTTCGACTCAAAAAAAGAAACCTTTCCGCTTTAAACTTCGAATTCTTATCCATCCATGGCCGACGCAATCGAAAATTTTAAGATTGAACGCGGCGCGGTGATTCTCTCCGCAGATAGTAGACGCTGACGAACGGAGAATAGGTCCTTCCCGGAAAGAGACGAACGAAAAACTTCTTCTTTGCAAAAGCGGATCATACCGCGGTTGAACCTTCGAGCAGAGGTTCAATCAGATAGGACGGTAGCTCGATCTTGTTCCCCGAAAGAACGTTTTCCCTGTAACAAGTGGGCGTCATTCTTACTAGATTCATAAACGCTCTTTGAAACGTCGAGAGAGAGTTGAAACCCACGGCCATTCCGATCGAGATGATGGATCTTGATGATTCTTCTTCGAGAAGTTTCATGGCTTCCTTTACTCGGAAGATGTTGACTAACGTATTGAAGTTCGTCTGAAGATGCCGGTTGAGAAACGCGGAAAGCTGATGTGTGGTCAGGCCCAGCTCCTCCGCGACGGAAGGAAGTCTAAGATCCTCGTCCAAAAAGATTCTTTCATTGTGGAGCAGATGATGGAGATTCCTTTTTATTTTCTCAGTATCCATATTGTTGAGATAATAATTTCCGCCCGTATCCAAAGGAATCGATTTGCTGGGAATCTGTAAGACCGTTTGTTTTTTAGATTCTTCTTTTTTGAAAGGGAAACGAATGAAAGTGTTGAACAAAAAAATCGGGGAAACGATGTAAACGATCCCTCCTATTTTCATTGCGGGTTGTTGAAAGTTTCCGGGCGTCAGCTGTTTCATCTTTTCTACGAGCATGAGCGTGATCAGAAAGTAGATAAGCCGAAGACCTTTTTTAACGTAAAAGCTCTTTATAAAAAACTGAACGTAGATACAATAAAATATAAGAATCAAGATGGAAACTTCGCTTACGGATACGAAAAGATTGGGAAGAGTATGGTTTTCAGAATGGTTCCAGAAGATCACGATCACCGCGCTTGCGAAAAAGGAAATCAACCCGATATTGGATATCTCTTTTGCAAAGGACGCTCGGCCTTTATCAACGACTCGTTCCTTATCTTTCGGATCGAAGGATTCTTTACAAATCGTGTAGATGATGATCGAGCCGGAGATCATAAAGAAAGAATATAGAAAGTCGCCTAGGATGCGGAGAGTTTTATCCGAGATATAATCCTGGGTGGAGAATAAGATTAAGTTGAACCCGATAAAAATCAGAATCAACGCCTGTTTACGATGGAACGGTCTTCTCCTTTTAAAAAAATAGATCAGACCAAATGCGATGTATTGGATCGAACAGGCAAAATAAAAATCGTAAGACATGAACCAACCTACTGGAAATCGTTTTTGTTTGATCGAATTTTAGCTTACTTCGAACGGTCAAACCAATGAATTTATAAACTCGAAAGTGATTTTGCCGAAATTCTTTAAAAATAAGTGGATTTCTTTAAACGTGAGTAAAAGCTCAAGGGATCGATTGCAAAGATCGGTCTATGGAAAAACGGAAATCTTATCGTCTTTTTCTTCGGGCTTCTGACGGCAAGGAACGACTCGATTCTATCGACGAGAATTTTTCAGAGACGGACTCGTGCGGAAAAAAATGGAAATAAATTTCCATGAATGAGATATAAATTCTATAATGAGGGTAATCGGTGGCTCGATACGGTAAACAATCCCACGAATCGCAAAAGAAACTTCTGAAAGCGTTTCAGGATTTTTGCGCCAAAGCATCTTCTGATTTCCCCGCTTCGAAGACGGCAAAAGAGGAAGAATCGATCGGAAAACGTCTTCGATCGATCCGCTGGACGGATGAAACTCCTTCTTCGGGAATCGTACCTGAAGGATCGCTTTGTCTGATTCTCGGCGGAAAATTAGAAGAAAGACTTTTGAACACCGAAGAACGCAGTCTGGTCCTTCGGGACTTGTTTCCCGGCGATTATTTTCTTTTTCGACCCGATAAGGTGATCTATTCGGGTATATCAGAAATTCTTTATATTGTTCCCGAAGATTTGATAAGAATCGAGTCCAAGTTCTTACGCTGGAAAAAATGGATCGCCGATCTCAATCGGGAAAATCATCTCTTTCACGTTTCCAAACTAAGGCCTTCCAAAAAGGAACTTTTGGATTTTTTATCCTCTGTCGAATTATTGTTTCATCTTGATAAAGCGACATTGTCCGATTTGGAATCCAGGATGGAATGGCTCGTGATACCCGGAGGGGAAATTCTTCTCAAACAAGGGGACGTCGGCGATTCCATGTTTATTCTCGTTTCAGGAAGACTTTCTTGGACCGTTCGTTCCGAAAACGGAGAGGTCCTTGCGGAAGGAGAACTGGGCAAAGGGGATATCATCGGCGAGATGGCTCTCCTGAGCGGAGACAAACGATCCGCTACCGTGATCTCTTTGAGAACGAGTCAAGTTGTAAGAATTTCAAGGGAGGACTTTCGTAAAAGTTTTGCGAATTCTCCGGACGCCCTTTTTCAGATTACGGGAACGATCGCGCACCGTCTCGCTTCCGAACGTCACAAAACGTTTCAAAAGGCCAACTCGGTTCGAACCGTTGCCGTGTTTCCTCTCGCGGCCGACAAGGATTCTTCCGATCAATTTTATCGTTCTTTGCAAAACGGACTCAAGTCATTCGGCAAAACCCTTCTCGTAGATCCGAGGACGTTTCCTAAATCCGGAATCAAAAATTCTTCGAGAATAAGAAACAATCCACGGACGTATCGAATTTCGGATTTGGTTCATTGGTTTATCGACCTCGAAAAACATTATGAAAAACTAATATTCAAAACGGATCTGAATCATCCCGGTTGGAGGGAAACTTGTTTTCGTCAGTCGGACAGGATTCTTATCCTAATCGATCCGGATCGAAGTCCGAGTCTTGATTTTGAGAGCGCTCGAGGTTTGTTGCCTCGAGAGATTCAGAAAGAGATCGTGTTCTTGATCGATTCTAAATTCGAAAATTGGAAAAAAATAGAATCGATCCTCCGGAATTTTTCAGAAATTTCACATTGTATCATACGAAGAGACGTGCCGGCGGACTTCGGAAGGCTTTCTAGAAAACTTACCGGCAACAGCATCGGAGTCGCTCTCGCAGGAGGCGGCGCGAAGGGATTCGCTCACCTCGGACTTCTCAAATGTTTCGAAGAGAACGATATTCCGGTGGACATGATATCCGGTACGAGCGCGGGTGCGATCATGGGCGGACTCTTTGCGATGGGACTCGATTCTTCGGAGATTCTTCCTCTCATTCGGAACTTTTGGTTGGACCGAAACATCCTGGGAGACTTCACGTTTCCTTTTGTTTCTCTCGTTCGAGGGAAACGTTATTCGAGCGCGATTCACGAATTTTTTAAGGAAAGAAATATAGAAACTCTTCCGATTCCGTTCTATGCGATCGCATGCAATCTTACTAAAGCGGAAAGGAAAGTTTTTGACAAAGGATTGTTATGGAAGGCTGTTCGATCGAGCACTTCCATTCCTGGAATCTTCCCGCCTTTTTCCGAGGACGGCGAACTTTTTGTGGACGGAGGTCTGCTCGACAATCTTCCCGGATCGATCTTGAAGGAGAAGGGGGCGGGGATTTTGATCTCGGTGGATCTTGGAGGCGGAGGTCAGATCGATAAGGATTTGGCTTATCAGAATTTTCTCGGTCCTCAGTATTTAGGCGAAGCTCCTCCTTTTTTAAAAATTCTTTTTCATCATCTTTCAAGACAGAGTTTAAAAAGCAAATATCCGGGGTTAGCCGAAATTATGATGCGTTCTCTGATGCTTTCGAGTAAGAATACGCTCAATCGGACAAGAGACAAATCGGATCTTTACATAGAACTTCCGGTCGGCCGCTATTCTACTTTTGATTGGGATCAATTTCAGAAGTTATACGATATCGGATACGAAGCCGGAAAGGAAAAGGTTCATCTCTGGAAGAGCGAAATTAGGAAAAAACTATATTCGTAAATTAAGTTTTTTAATTGAAATCCGTCTCCGATCGAAGTTAGAATTGTCCTTCTTTGGAAGCCGACATGCAGCCGCCCCGCATCAAATCTCTGGAAGAATTTACAAAGGAAATCTCTTCTTTTGACGAAGGGATTTCCATTCTCGAAGATCGGTCCACCGAAAGAATTATGTTCTCCCGCGGATGCGTGAGTTTTTGGGGATTGAAGGAAAACGAAAACGTTCCCCAGAATTTCTCCTCGTTTTTGTTTTCTTTGCACGAAAAAATTAGAAATTTTTCCGAATTCACGGACCGCGTTCTCGTTCAAAATATTCTAGAATCGGAATATTTTGAAACTCTAATATGGGAGAATTTAATTCTCCGTCTTTTCTGGAAATACGTCTTCAGAGAAGGACAATCCCGTTACCGGCTCTACACGTTCGAGGTTTTGGCCCGGGAAGGCGAGATAGAAGAGCTCGAAAAGGACAAAGGTGTCGAAAGTATTTTTTATAAACTTCCGCAACCCGCGTTTTTGTTCGATCCTTCCACTCTGAAGATCCTTTCCGTAAACGACGCCGCGATTTTTCTCTACGGATATTCTAGAGAAGAATTCGGCGCCTTAAATCTGCTCGACATTCGTCCGGAAGAGGACCGCGCGGAACTGGAGGTTGTGATAAAGGGTTTCGCCAAAGAGAGCGGAATTCAATCCAGAGGAATTTGGAGGCATTGTAGAAAGGATAATAAGATCCTCTATATGAAGATCTCCGCGAATCGGATTTCTTACGGAGATTCGGTAGCGGTTTTGGCGATTCTTTCAAACGTATCCGACGTCGTGGAAACCAACTACGCACTGAAACAAAACCGCGACGAAAAACAATCGATCATCGAAAGTATGTCCGATCGTTATTTTTCCCTTTCGAAAGAATGGAGATTCATTTCCGCTAACAAAAACTCTTTCGTCACGTTAGGAAAAACCAGGGAAGAGCTGATCGGTAAACATATCTGGGACCTTTATCCGGAAGAGGGAGCCCGTTTTTTTCGCGAGAAATACGAACTGGCAGCTTATTCAAGAAAGCCCGTATTTTTCGAATTCAAAAACGAACTTACGGGAAACGTAATGGAGTTCAGGGTCTTTCCGTTCGAGGAAGGTGTCTCCGTTTTTTTCCGCGATATCACCGAGTTGCGAAGAAGGGAAACCGAACAGACCATTCTCAAAGAGATTTCCATGAGAATCCCGAAGGCGTCCACGGTAAAAGAATCTTTTGAAATTCTTTTCGAAGTCATCTGCAGAGAAACATCCTGGAAGTTCGCGCAAGCCTGGAGATTTCAAAACGGAGAATTGAGCTTGGAAGAGAACTCTTCCTGGCATTCTTCCGATGCCACTTTTTTGGGATATAGAATTCTTTCCTTTGATTCCAAATTCAAGCCGGGGGAAGGTCTGATCGGAAAGGTATTTTCCACCGATAAGATCTTTTTTTCCGAGGATATTCAAAAAGAAGAAGATTTTAAACGGACCAAACAGGCGATTCAGTCAGGAGTTCGATCCTGGATCGCAATCCCTCTCAAGACCGGGCACGAAAGTTACGTCATAGAATTCTGCGCTCATATTAAAATCGATTCAGGAGATTCTTATATTCAAATGTTTGAATTGATTTCCGATCAGATCGAGGTTTTGTTTCGAAATAAGGAAGCGGAAGAGGAGAAGGATCAGTTTTTCAAACTTTCCGGAGATATGTTTCAGATTTCGGCTCTCGACGGAAAAGTGATCGAACGAAATCAGGCTTGGACGGATATTCTTGGTTATACTATCGACGAACTTTCCGATATGGATTTGTCCGAGATCATTTATCCGGACGATCGCGAGAGGATGCTCAAAATAAGAGAGGAGTTTAGAAAAGACAAACAAAACATTTCGGAAATTCTTTGCTATGTCGCGAAAGACGGCCAGGTTAAAAGTATTCTTTGGAAAGTTACGTTTTCAAAAGAACATCGTCTCGTATATACCACCGGCAAGGACGTCACCGATATGCGAAAGACGCAGATTCAATTGGAGTCGCTCGCCGCCGAGCTGAAACGTTCGAACGCGGATCTCGAAGACTTCGCTTTTATCGCGTCGCACGATCTTCAAGAACCTCTCCGAAAAATTATGGCCTTCGGCGATCGTTTGTTGAAAAAAAATGCGAACCTGGATTCCGAGTCCTTGGATTATCTTCAGAGGATGGCTTCTTCCGCGCACAGACTTTCCAATCTGATTGAAGGCCTTCTTTCCTATTCCAGAATCAAAGCGCGTGCGAAACCGTTTCTGTATTCGGATCTGACGAAGATCCTCAGGGAAACGATCGGAGATCTTGAAATTTATATCAAAGAAAAAAACGCGAAGGTGATCGACGCCGTTGTCGGCTTTGCTTGGTGCGATCCGGCTCAGATCGGAATGGTCTTTCAAAACTTGATCAAGAACGGATTGAAGTTCAATAAGAGTAAAATTCCAGAAGTGATCGTTCAATGTGTTCCGCATCCGACGGAACGCAAATGGATTCGAATTTCCTTTTTTGACAACGGAATCGGTTTTGACAAAAAACACGAAGAGAAGATCTTTACGCTCTTTCAGAGACTTCACGCACGCGAAGAATTCGAAGGAAACGGAATCGGACTCGCGGTTTGTAAGAAGATCATCGAACTTCACGGAGGAAGAATTCACGCTCAGAGTAAACTCGGAGAAGGTTCCACTTTTTACGTGGATCTTCCGGGCGTTCTGAATACGGAATACGTCGTATGAAATCGGAAACAAAAAAACAAAGTTCCATTCACATTCTTGTCGCGGAAGACGATCCGGACGATCGACTTCTGATGACGGAAGGATTTCGCGAAAACAATCTGATCAATCCTTTACACTTCGTGAAGGACGGAGAGGAGCTTTTTGATTTTTTAAGGAATCAAGGAGAATATTCTGATATTCGAAAGTATCCGCGTCCCGGATTCATTCTTCTCGATCTCAATATGCCGAAGATGGACGGGAGAGAAGTTTTAAAAACGATCAAATCGATTCCGGAATTCAAAAAAATTCCGGTGATCGTTCTGACGACTTCCAGAGAGGAAGAGGATATGTTGCAGACATACGATCTGGGAGCGAATTCGTTCATTCGAAAGCCCGTCGACTTCGGCGCTTTTATGGAAACGATCCGTGCGCTCGGCGAATACTGGTTGGAAATCGTGGAGCTTCCCAATGTCTGATCGGATTCCGGACGAGATTCCTATCTTTCTCGTGGAAGACGACGAAGAAGACGCGATTCTATTCAAGGAATATTTAAACGACATTCCGTTTCCGAAATACGTCGTCACACGTTATAAGGACGGTACGAGCGCGCTCGAGGCTCTGAGATCCAGAAGTCCCGTAAAGAATGAAATTTACGTGCTTGATCATTTTTTGGGATCTCAAACTGGAATCGCGTTGTTAAGCGACATCCGATCCCGAGTGGGTTCGGCCCCCGCGATTTTAATTTCGGGCCTTTCCAAAGAAGAGATAGAAACCGCGGCGAAGGAATCCGGGTTTGCGGGTTTTTTGGAGAAAAAAAATCTTTCCGCTAGTTCTCTTTCAAAAGAATTTTTAAGGATACAGTTCGAAAGTCTGAATGAAACTTCTTCTACTTTCAAAAAAAATTCGGAAGAAGAAGTCCGTGTTCTGAGGATGGATACCATCGCCCAATTCGGCGGCGGGATCGCACACGATTTTAATAATATTCTCAATATCATAATCGCCAATCTGGATCTATTGGAACTGCAGTGCAAGGAGCAACCCGATTTTCTCAATCGGATACGATCCGCGCAAAACGCCGTGATGAGGGCGGCGGACGTAAATAAGAAACTTCTTAACTTCTCAAGAAAACAATCCTTACATCAGGAACTTGCGGATCCGAACGAACTGATTTACGATTTTCTAAAAAATCATCCCGACTTTTTTCCGAACAACATTCGAGTCACGTTCGATCCGTCGAACTTCGGAGATCGTTGTCTCATCGATTGTTCCGAGTTTACGAATAGCCTCGCTCAGCTTTTACAAAATTCGATCGAAGCAACGGAAACCAAGGATGGAGAAATTTTATTGGAAACGATACGAGTCGTTTCGGATTTTCAAAACGGAATTCCGGGATTGGAAGAAGGAAATTATTTTTTGTTAAAGATCACCGATACCGGAGTCGGAATCCAAGAGGAAAATCTGGAAAAAATCTTCGAACCCTTTTACACCACCAAACCGAAAGGAAAGAGTTCCGGACTCGGGCTTTCGATGGTTTACGGTTTTGTAAAGAGGAACAAGGGACAAATTTTTCTTGAGTCCAATCTCGGAGTCGGAACCGAATTCTATCTCTACTTTCCGATCTTGGAATTAAAATCGGATTCCGCTTTGAACGAACAAGACTTGAAAGTCAGAGCCGAGGAAATTTATTATTTTTGCAAGGAAGGACCGTTCTCGGATTGGATTTTTTATTTTCTCAGAAGTCTGGGTTATGCGGTTCACAGGATGAGCGATCTGAAAGATGCGGATTTGCCGCTGGCTTTCTTGGATAAAAAATCGTTTTTGGTTTCCGAAACTTGGAGAGAACGTTTTTCGGAATGGAAGGAGTTTGCCATAAAAGCGAAGAGAACCAATTCTAAGATAGAAATTTATTATTTTTCGGCGATCGAAACTTCGGAGGTCATCGAAAATTCTTTTGTAAACCGCTGGCCGATCTCTCGAAAATCTCTTGAGAATCATTTCGCCAAATTGTAAATTAGACATTCATGAATCAATCCGTTCAACCCAATCTACTGATTCTCGACGACGAGGAAGAAATCGCAGGAATCTTAGGGGATCTGGCAAAACAATGCGGCTTTGAAGTGACGATAACGCACGAGGCCGGTCATTTCTTTGAGAAGTTGAGCGACGGAACTCAATATATTATTTTGGATCTGATGATTCCCGGTGTGGACGGTGTGGACGTTTTACGGATGCTCTCCGGAAAAAAAATAACAGCGTCCGTAATTCTTATCAGCGGAGCCGATCGGAGGGTTCTGCAAAGCGCCGAGGCGCTCGCGATTCAGTACGGATTAAAAATTTCCGGAGTTTTGGAAAAGCCGATCCGTATTCAAGAATATCAAAGAGTTCTAACGGGATTGATTTCGGATAAGAAGAACGACACTTCTCATCTTACTTCCGCAGGCAAAAGAGCGATCTCCGAACCTTCTTCCGCAATCTCCGCCGAAGAGATCGAGGAAGCGATTCGAGAAGAACAGTTTATTCTTTTTTATCAACCGAAGATCAACTTTAAGACGGGAAAAATTTCCGGTTTCGAATCCTTGGTGCGATGGTATCATCCCGTAAGAGGTTTGATTTTTCCTGATTCTTTTATTCCCACTTTGGAATCTTATCCGAGTCTTATGGATGCGATGACGGAGAAGTTGATTCTTCAAGCGTTGGGTCAGTGTTCGATTTGGAATCGGGATTTTCCGGGAATCGCCGTCGCCGTAAACATTTCTCCCGTGAGTTTGAATAAGTTAATTTTGCCGGAGACGATTTCAAAGATGATCGAAAGTTTCGGACTGAAGAACAATCAGCTCATCGTGGAAGTGACGGAAACTCAACTCTTGGAAAACATCACATCCACTCTCGATATTCTTACAAGAATTCGAATCCGGGGAATCGGCCTTTCGGTGGATGATTTTGGAATCGGCTATTCTTCTTTGAAACAGATTCATCGTTATCCGTTTACCGAATTGAAGATCGATCGTTCTTTTGTGAGCGTCGCTCCTTACGATAAGGAGGCCCTTTTTATTTGTCAGGCGGCGATCGATCTCGGACATAAACTCGGAATGACGGTGGTCGCGGAAGGTATCGAAACCGCCGATGTTGGAGAGTTGATGAGGAAGGAAGGTTGCGACAAAGGACAAGGTTACTTTTACAGCAAACCTATGCCTCCGGACGCGGCTCTTCAATATCTCGCGTCGTTCAAATCTTAATTCTTTTTCTGGTTTACTGCGGAAGGTAGAATCGGATTCTTCCGGAAGTATGAAAAATCTTCTTCAGGATCCGGACTTTCCAATTTTGATCCGCGCCTATCGAGCCTCTCTCATTCAAAGATATTCTCCATCCAACTTAGAACGTTATTCCGATCTCGTAAAAATTCCCAGACCGGTCATCGATACTTTACTCCAGTATTTTCTCCAACTTCTCTATCCGGAATACGAAGGAAGGGTGTTGCTCGACGGAGCTTTTCATTCTCTTGCCGGTTTTGTTCATAGTCCGTCCAAGGTTTTCGGATTGATCGGTTCCTTGGGCGCCGCCGCTTTTAGTCTTGGAAGACATCTCGGCGCGGCGTTTAAGACGGGTTTTGCCGCCTTGAATTCGTATCTTACGGCGAGACATTTTGAATCCTTAATGTTCGAATTTACCAAAAAAGAATTAAGAAAGGGAAACGATCCGGAGGATCCGGTCGTTTTTGATAGAATCATTGCGCAGGTTCCGAAGAAGGAAGCGGATCAATTTCGAGACGATATCGTAAAATTATTTTCGACGCTCTCCAACAAAGAACTTTTACAAAAGATCGTAACTATGATGAAGGCGATCGTTTCCAAGATGGAACACAAAACGAAGACGTACACAAAGGAAGAGGTGGAAGGAATTCGTCTCGGTTTATCGATTTTAGAAAAAGGGGAGGAACTTTTTTCGAGCCTTTCCGACGAAGAAATGAAGATGATCTTAAAGGCCATCGAAAGAATTGAAACCGACTTTTTCGAAGACGCACTTCGAAAAAACGGTAAGTTCGATACGACAAAGCGAGTGTGACTTTCTTTTCCGTTTTTATAATTTTACGAAAATGCCTTGCGAGGGAAGAAGGAAGCGGTTAGAATATAGCCCTTCCAGGGAGCAGGGGCTATGAAAAAAATTATGGATTGGACGGTAAGAATCATCGCGGTCGCCATTTTGATTCCCGCTTTTTATTTTAAACTTTCGGGAGCGGATCGATCGATTGCCACTTTTTCGGCGCTGGATGCAGAACCTTTCGGCCGTTATGCGGTCGGGTTTGCGGAATTAGCGGTCGTTTTGTTATTCCTCATTCCGCAGACGAGTTGGTTGGGAGCGATGATAGGCTCCGTAATCATGATCGGCGCGATCGGTTCCCATATTTCGGTGTTAGGTTTTCAAGGCGGGGCGGGTGTTTCCTTTGTTTTGGCTCTGATCGTTCTCGCTTGTAGTCTTACCGAAATTTACGCAAGTAAGGATCGCAATCCGATCTTCACAAAAATTTTCGCAGGCCAAGATTGACTTTTTGAAATGGAAAGTGTGAGTTCCTACTTTTTCAATCGCACGAGTGAAATCGGCTTTTACATCGAGCTTTGTGATTTTTGAGGAGTTCCTCAAAACTTTGTCGGAGAAAGTTTGTCTGAAAGGTTTGAACCTTGTTCTACCAAGATTGACTTTTTGAAATGGAAAAGTGTGAGTTCCTACTTTTTCAATCGCACGAGTGAAATCGGCTTTTATATCGAGCTTTGTGATTTTTGAGGAGTTCCTCAAAACTTTGTCGGAGAAAGTTTGTCTGAAACGTTTGAACCTTGTTCTACCAAGATTGACTTTTTGAAATGGAAAAGTGTGAGTTCCTACTTTTCTTTCCACGCGGTAGGGATCGAGGCGGGGTCAAGTGGTTTCACTTGACCGGAGCTGAGAGCCCGGTCCTGCAAGATCGAAGAATCGATTTTCTACAGTAAAACTTCAGGAACCGCCCCGGAGCTGATTGCGCAGATTGTAACTTGGTTTAATATAGGAATGTTTAGTAAGAATTTGAAACGCAGCGGTTGAAAGTTTTGTTCAATTTGAAATTTGCCTGATGGGGCGACTCGAACCGATCAGAGAGTTGCCTCCGGTGGATTTTGAAAAAGTAAACTGAGAATTGAAATTTGCCGATGGTCGGACTCGAACCGACACAGAGTTGCCTCCGGTGGATTTTGAATCCACTGCGTCTACCAGTTTCACCACATCGGCGGTTTGATTGCAAAGAAAGATCAGTCGTCTACTTCGATGTATTTGCCTTTTCCGCGAGCTACAATCTTTCCGATCTCGTTCTCAATTTCCGCTCTGTTTTCAATCACTTTCTTGTTCTTCTTCACAAACCATCCTCGAAGATGGAGTGGCTGATTGACAAAGGCCGGTTGTAGAAAACGAATCGTGAGTTCGCCAGTGGTTGTTTTGAAATTCATGGCTTCGTTAATTTTGACCATGATTTCGTCTAAGATCGTAGATATAATTCCTGGGTGGATTACATCAGGCTGACCTTGAAACTTTTCCGGACAAGTGAAGTCACCGTAAGCGGATTGCGTATCTTCGTCGAAGGTGATTTTCAATTGAAGTCCGTCCGGATTGTCTGGACTGGATCCAAAACTTAAGTTTGCCCGAACCGAAGCTTTCATAAGTCAGAAATATACTATACATCCATGGCGTCAATTACAAAAAGAAGATCGAACGGGTTCAAGAACGATACCCCGTTTTGTCGATTTTAAGAACAGTAGCTTCTCCCAATGACGACACTCCTCTTATTTATGTTAGGTCTCCTCTCCGCGGGGGCAGGTGCGTACACTCTCTTTCGAGACAAACCTCCTTCCAAAGAAGGAGATTCCGGTTCCGGAAAATCTTCTCCCGGTTCGGGAGGACCCGGCGGTGAGACTAACGTTCGCGGAGATAGGGGAAAGGAGATTCCTGTTTCTCCTCCTGGAGTTCCGACTCCTCCATCGGGGGGACTTCCTCAAACTTCAGGAGCCGGAGCTTTACCTTCTTCCGGAACGCCTCAGCAAAGTTCTGGCGGCGGAGTTCCGTCTCCTTCCGGAACCGGGCTGGGATCGGAAGCCGCGAAGAAGCACAAAGAAGAATTCCCCGGTCTTCGCAAAAAGCCTAAATTAGATCTAAAGAATAAAGTCGACGATATCATTCGCAACAATTCTAAATTTGCGAACCACCGCCGGCCCCTCATCAATGCGGAAGCTCTGGTTGATAAGGAAAGTTACAACGGCGCATTAGAAATTTATAAAAGAACCAAGGGCCGCGTTCCGGACGAGACGATCCAGGGAAAGATTCAGGAAAATATCGATCAAATCGAAAATCACCTGGAAAGCGACGAGGAAGAAGTCTATCGCCCTGAAAACTACGACGGTCCTCCGATTCCTCTTGGGGATCTGGTACGCGCGATCAAGGACATCAGCGAATCGTTAGGCGATACGATTTCCAAGGGTTTTGGGAATCCGATTTCTCTTCCTCTTTCTCCCTTGGATCCAGGCGCGATCCCCGGTCCTCCGACCCTTCCCGGAAATTTTACTCCCGGCCCGGTTTCTTATCATATTTTCAGCCCAGGTCCGCCGCTCCCACCAGGGAGCGTTTCCCCTCCCGTCGCCGGTGCTCCCGGATCCGGCGGAGCTCCGACCAGCTTTCTTCCTTCATTTCCGGGAGGAGGGTCTCCCGGCGGCGGTGGCCCATCTGGTGGAGGATCCGCTGGAGAAGGAAGTCCGGGTTTTCCAGGCGCAGGTTCAGGCGAAGTCGGAACCCCAGGAGGGGGATCTGGAGGTTGGGCCCCTTCCAATTTGGGATCACCCGGCGGAGGGTCGGGAGGATTTCCGGGAGGCGGGGGATCTTCTCCGGCAGGAAGGGGAGGTTCCGAGGAAGGGTTGTCCGGCTCCGGAGAACATCTGGATCCGAACGCGATGGATCTTCCGGAGGACACTTTCTTTTCGGAAGAATGGGAAAAGTTCAAGGACCTCCCTCTCGTAGACCGCAGGACCGGAGAAAGTCGGAGGTCCGGAGGAGACCGCAGAGGACAGGATCCGAATCGTAAGGATCGTAGGGACGGAGACGATCGAAGAAAAGAAGATCTCTTCAAGCTCAGAGACGAATATCTCAAACAAAAAGAAGAACAGAAAAAAAGAGAAAGAGAAGAAGCTCCGCAACAGGAAAGGGCTCCCGAGCCTATGGATTATGATTGGCCGGAGGCTCCGGCTCGGGACGATCTTCCTCCATTCTTAGCTCCCGTCGTTCCAAAGATAGAACTCGTTCCGATCCGACTTCCCGATCCGACGGATAAAACCGTTCGTCCGGAGGAAGAAGCGAAAGCGCCGGTCCCTTCACCGCTGGGGGAATTAAAATTCGATTCTCTTCCTTCTCCCTCCGAGCCTCTTGAAAAAGAAGTCAAACCATTAGAACTTCCTAAAATAGGACTTCCCGATCCGGAATATCAAAAGACCGCGGAGTCCACCCCTGAGATTCCGCATCTCGCACCGGCTTCTCCTCCGGGAGCGGAAGAACCGCCCGAGATAGAAGTCCTCGAAGGAGGACTTCAGCCTTTCGACGAACAGGAAGAGGAAGGCGGGGGAGAATCCGACGGGCCTAAGGAAGAAGAACCTCGGATGATCCACGGGATTCTGGAACTCAAACCTCCGGAAGTCGACGACGCCCCGTTCTTAACTCTTACATACGATTTCGGAAAGATTCCCCACGCGTTTAAACTTTCAAAGAATTATAGTATTATGGAATACTCATACTATAAATACAAACCGATGCTTGTGAAAGCGCAGGAGTTCGCGAGAAGAAAGATGTTGAAAAACGCACTCAATTACTACCGGGTTATCAAATCGCAGAACATTCCTCCCGAACTTAGAAAGATGATCAATCGAAACATCAAAGACATCACCGAGTTTATGGAAAAATATCTTATGGCAAAAGGCGGTTGAATTCTTCCTTTATTAATTCGTTTTTTCCACCGCCGGTTTTTCGGAACTCTCCAAAGAAAAATAACGATGAATGTTGAAACCTATCGTCCATTCTTTTTTATCGTAGTTGTAGTCGGCGCCTCTGAGTAGCTGGGTGTGAGCGATCGCTCGGCTGTTCGTCACAAAAAATTGAAACACGTGTCCGCCCGTTTCGAAGTCCACCCCGAAGCTGAGAGGAACCGAAGTGTATTCGACGGGTTTGGAAAGAAGAATATTGTTCACCGCCGCGTCGATCGTCTTCCCTTTCGCGATGAGATCGTTCACTTCGGAAGCGGAATACTCGATTCCGCCGATCTTTGTTTTTCTGTCTTCGGACGCGTAAGAATCGCCGACGTAATCCCTTTTCGAAGTTAGAATCGTTGCGAACGTAAAGTCGACCCTTTTGAAAAGATGAAGTCGGAACGAAATATCCAGACCGGTCCTATCGTTGGACAAGTGATCCTTGACGTAGTTTCTGTGAACGAACATCGGAGAGAGTTGGATCGAAAGGACGTCGTTGAAACGTTTCGAGATCAAAAAAGAAGCGAGAGTGCTCTGGCGATCCTTGTAGCTCAGTTCGTAAGTATTCAATTGTTTTTCTAAATTCGAATCAAGAGTCGGAATCCCCGTGGTCGGGCGAAGATAAGGGCCGAAGAATTGACTTTGTTCCGAAGTTTCTTGTCCGAACACTCCGAAAAAACTGACCGTTGCGGGAAAACTCGAATCTTGAGTCAAAAGACGGATCTTCGACCTTGCTTCGTATGTTTTTTGAAACGAGGTTCTCGCGAATCCTACGGTAATCCGATCCGTAACTCCGTAATCCAGAGAAAGTTGCGTGTTGGCTCCGTTGTCCAAACCTATAAAATCGTAAGAAGTGGATTTTGCGTTTCCAAAACGGTGATTGAAACGGAAGTCCAGTCCGTTTTTGCCGACGTCTTCCGTACTCGGCATGTGGATCAGGCTGCTCCCTAAAAATGCGGACTTTCTTTGTTCCTCCGAAAATGAAGGAGGAACAAAAGTAAGAAAAAGAAAGGAGACGATAAAAAGAAAAACGGTGCGATTCATTCTTTGTTCTGCCATAGGATGTTGGTTTCGATTCTTATTTTTTCATTGAGTTTCAAAATTACTAATTTAGGAATTTCGATTTTAAAATCCGTAAGAAGAATTTCAAAATTGGACCGGATCAAAAAACCGTTTTCCCTTTCTTCGACGGTTCCCGAGATTTTGAAATTTTTCTTTGTAATTCCGTGTAAGCCGAACTCGCCTTCGATTTCGACTGCCTTGTTTTTAAGATCCCATTTTGTGATAATTCCCGCAAAGGAAGCGATCGGATGACTTTCCGTTTCGAGATAATTCTCGTGCATGTGATTGTTCATCATTCGATTTGGAACTTTCAAACCGTTTAGATCCACTCGAACGACGACTCTTTTCGTATCCAAGTTCGCGGAACCTTCCGCATTGGAAACCGTTCCTCGAATCGTTTCCTGAGGCGCTTCGCTTAGGAACTGAATGTTCGCTTCCTTCACGACAAGCTCTTTCGATTTTTTTTCCGCGAGAAGGCCGGTCGTTAGGATCGCGAAAGCGATCCCAAGTAGAAACGAAAGTTTTTTCGCTTGAGTGGAAATCAAGGATTCGCCCCTTTGAGAGTCCAGCAATAGACCGCTTTGTTGATCGAGTTGTTGTTGTAGATTCTCATCGATCCGGAATTGATTTTGATAAACAGAAGACTTCCTTTCGGATTTCCAACCGTGACTCTGTTTCTTACTCCGTTATAAGAAGTGATGTCGAAGCCCGCGTTTGTATTGGCTCCGCTATGACAAGTCGAGCAGGTCGCTGTCGTTCCGGCTTGACCGAGAGTGGAGAATGCGGGAGCCGGATCCGTACAATCCGCGTCCGTAACTTCTTTCAGAGGACTTCCCGAACCCAAGATAAAAGCGAGATTTTTTAAAGAATCTTCTTTATCCGAACTCTTTCCGTTTTCGCAATTCCAAAAGACGGAAGAAACAAAAAGTAAGAAGATACCGACTCGAACTTGATTGCGAATTTTTTTCATAAAATTCTCCTTTGATAACCTTGCGAAAGTTTCGCAAAGAGTTTTGATTTTCATTTCCAAATTTGTGCGGAAGGTTGTTCACAAAAAATCAAAATTAAAGAAACCGCCTTGATCGGAACCAACTCCCGATAATCCGGAAGTTAGCAGATCCAACGCGAAAAGATTCTTAGCTTTATTACAAATCTTGACTGCTTCATCGACTCAAATCAATGGACCGTCCTGTGAAATTTTTCGCATGCTTAGGCAAGTTGTTCTACGTTTCTCATTCGAAAGAAAACCGGCGAAAGGAATTCTTATCCATCCGTTTCGGATCGGTCTACTTAAAAAAGAATCTTTCGTTGAATCGGTTCGTATTTTTGGATTCGATTCCCGGTAGACGTGTTGTTTGTAAAACAAAAGATGGGAAGAAACCGCATAAGGTTCGGTATGAAAACGATGCAACCCTTGGATTCTTATCTGGCTTCTACGTATTATTTCGATCATCATTCTCCTTCCGTTCTTAAATTTATAGAAGAATCTACGACATCGGATAACTCTCCCTTGGATAAACTCAGAGAGTTTTATTTAGGCGTGAGGGATAGGATTCGATACAATCCTTATGTGGTAACCGATTCGAGGGAATCATACCGCGCGAGCGAGATCGCCGAAAGCAAACAAAACTATTGCATTCCCAAATCGCTTCTTTTCGCTGCGGGCGCCCGGGCTCTGGGATTTCCGTCTAAGATCGGTTTTGCGGACGTCGTCAATCATCTCGCGAGCGAACGTCTGATTCAGGTTTTGGGAACCACGACGTTTGCCTATCACGGATATGCAGAAATTCTAATAAACGGAAATTGGATCAAGGCGACCCCGGTTTTTGATAAGGATCTTTGCAGAAAATTCGGAGTGGAACCTCTTGATTTCGACGGAAGCAAGGACAACGTATTTCATTCCTTCGACGGAAAGGGAAAAAAGTTTATGGAGTATATAAACCAGAGAGGCGTCTTTGAAGACTTTCCGTTTGAATTTGTGATCCAAGGTTTGAAGGATTTTTATCCGGACGTGTTCGGCAAACGTCTGCAAGGCGATCTCAGAAACGAAAAGCCCCTGTCGTAGTTCGATTTTTAAATCCGTTGGTTCTGATTTTTTTTCGCTTCTTTTCCGTTTTATCGATATGTGAGTTTTGCGTCTTTTGGGCGTCTCGCTTGAGTCGATTTTTTTTTCCGTTAGTTTTGTTCGCCTTGTTTGAGCTATTTCCGCTTCCGATCATTTCGGTTTAACGTTTTCCGGGAATCCTTTATCCTCGTTTCGAAAGTTCGGAGCAATTCAGTTTATAAACTCGAACTAGCTCGAATGAAAAGCTCGGTGAAAACACTTGACTCACCCCTTGAGTTATATTAAGATTATCCCCCTCTTATGAAAACAATTTATATACGTGTGCAGAGGTTGGGAATTCGGAAAAAATTAACGCTTCTCTTCGGATCGGTTCTGATTCCGATTGCGATCTTAGTCGGACTCGCATTGCACAACACAAAGGACCGAATCGAAGACATAGAAACGATCTATGAAGATCGTGTGATTCCTCTCAAACAACTCAAAAAAATTTCCGATCTCTACGCGATCTATATCGTCGACTGCGTTCATAAAGTGAGGAGCGGCG
>NZ_NPDU01000066.1 GCF_002811985.1 Leptospira adleri | reverse complement strand
GGCTCTCGGTGATATCCTCGACTCTCCGAACAGAAACTCCAGCGAGATACATCTCCATGAGAGCTTCTTCTACCGAACTCTCCCTTCGTTTGTATCGATCGATGATCGCCGACTCAAACGGAATTGTTCTAAGTTTCGGAACTTTTAACTTTACTTTTCCGGCTTTTGTTTCGAAGTTTCTATTATACGAACCCGCTCTTGTATCTACTCGATCCGGGTTTCTCTCATACCTTGAGGCTTTGCAGAGTTTATCCGCTTCCTCATCTAAGAGAGCGTTCAGCGTTTCTTCCACTGAGCCTCTTACGAGTTCGCTCAAGTCTTTCTTGAGCTGGGTCTCATCCACTTGAATTACTTTCAGGTGCGCTTTTTCTTCTTCTGCCCTCATTGGGGGGTTCTCCTTTTTTTGAATTTGATCGCTACAAACTCAATCGGCAAGGAGAGCCTTCTCATTCATTCTTAAATCTGCGAAAATTTTAGGACGTTATCTCAATAACGGAAGAATAATACATTATCACATTGTAATGTAATAATGTATCTTCGCGTTATGGAACATCAACGAGGATGATCTTGTGATACAGCGTGAAAATGCCTTAGAGAGAAAATGGAATCGTCGCTTTTAGAGTCTCGTCTCGAATAAGCTCGGGATGCAATGCCCAAGACTGACCGGAGGAAAGGGGACTCGACTTAATTCCGGTTTGTTTTCTATCCTTCAAAACGTCTCGGACGATCTGCGGATCGGATACGAGTTTGTCCGGAAATCCGTCTTTGTTCGTGTCTAACTCCATTCTTTCCATAGGAAAAATCCAGATGTCCGGTCTTTGATCCTTATCGGAGTCGATTTCGATCCTCGCAATGATGCCGCTGCCGATTTTCGGTTTGGCAAAGCGGTTGTAATACTGAGTCGTTTCGAAAAAGCCGTCCTGATCTTTATCGTCTTTCTCCACGAGCTTTAGGTTTCCCGGTCCGAACCAAATCTTCAGATCCACTTTTTGCGGATCCTTGGAAGCAATCTCATTGTAGAGAAACTGAAAAGATTGCGGATCTTCCGGGTTCATCTTTAACCACATCCAATCGTCGGGAACTTCTTTTTGATTTTCGAAAGTTTCCATAAAAATTGCGATCTTAGAATCGGTTTTCGTATAGAGAATATTGTCTATTTTATTATCTTTGTTTTGGTCGTGAGATGTCGCTTCGAAAGGCGACTTACAATTTCCGAACAAACAAGAAAATATTAGGAAAATTAAATGTAAGGAATATTTCATTAGAAAGAATTATAATTGGAAGGTCGAAGTTAAAAAATTAAAAAAGGGCCATCCAAAGATGACCCTTATAGGAAAAACACGATTCAAGAATTAGAATTCAGTGTTTAAGGTAGCGCATTTAGAAGTCGCAGCAGGTGCACTTCCGTATTGGCAATTAGCACTAGCAATTCCTTTTACGGTAGCCTTGGTAGTCGCAGTAGAATCTAAACCAAGGATACCTGCGAAAGCAGTTTTATTGTTATTTGCGATCGCTGTTCCACAAGCCGCATCGGCTGCCCCCGTCGCATAAGTTCCAAGAAGTTGCGTTGTTTGAGCCAATTTAGTTTGGTCCAAAGTTAAACGATTGAGACTTAAAATCTCAGCTTGTGAGAAGCCAAGGGTGGTTAGAGTGGATCCCGCTGCCGAAAGGGGAACAATCGCCTCAACTCTAAGATCCGAAATCGGGAAATATCTAAATTGCGCAACAAGAGCATCAAACGTTGCTTGTGTAGTAGCCGCCGCCGCAGTTTTAGCATTTGCAATTGCAGTATTTGTCGCAGCAGAACAACCCAAAGAAGTAGAGAGTGCAGAAATTGCATCAAATCTAGCTGCTCCGAGTAATATTGAGGAGGCTAAGTCAGAGCCTAATAGAGTAGCCTGGTTGCACCCGCCTTTTGGAATAGCTGAAAGGGTTGCGGTGTAAGTGGTGGCACTATTCTTTTGCACAGTCGCGCAGTTTCCGCTAGTTTGATCCAACAATAAGACCAACGCTCCGATCGTAGTGTTGTCATCTTTGTCCTTTGGTTTACAAGCGGACAAAACAACCATAAATGCTGCAATTGCCGCTAATTTCATAATGTTACTTTTCATCAAAAAAAATCTCCTGTTTTAACTTCATTAACACTTAAAGTTATTTTACTTGTTAACAAATTTAGTTGATTCCATGAAAAGTGATCTACTTTGTCAAAATTTTTTTGTAACAAGTTTGTACTTTTGTAGATAAGTATGCCTTTGGGATATCCAAATCCAAAATGCTTTGAATATATCCCAAAGTAGATTTCAGAAAGACAGTAAATTTCATTTTAAGACAGCGATTGTGATTTTTTTTGAAAAAAATTTTGAAAATAGTTTTTTAATCAAACATTCGAAATTTATTTTTTATATCTCTGCTATTTTGTCACCTAACGTCGATTTCTTGTTTTTTAGGAGTTTGATTAGAAGGATTCTAATTTGTTTTAACATATTTGCGGGAATTCAGAGATTTCCCTAAAAAGTTTACAATAACGGAATTGTCGGATCAAAAAATGCAAAGTGGGGCGGTCTTTACCGCGTTATGCGCGCTTTTTTAGGCCTTGTTATTGTTAGGTGGCTCAGACGCGATCTGCAAATTCTTGCGTTAGCTGTCTTAGGATTTCTTTTATCTTTCTCTACAACAATGGTCAATTTCTTATTTTGTAAGATTTTTTGCTAAATTTATTGGTTCAAAAGATGTCGCATTCGATAAAAACGCAGAAAAGACGCGTAACGTAGAATTTCGGTCGAACTTTTTGGGCCTTTCTTGTTCGGTTTCCGTTAAAAAAAACGGGAATGAACGCTAAAAAAAATGGATTTTTCGGAATTCAAAATCCTCCCTCTTTTTGGACTCCGTTCGGGTTCTTCTTTAAAAATTCTTGGAATTTTAATTCTTCCCTAAAAGATTCCCCCAGTCATGGCAAGTCTTCGTGAAAAAGAATCCTATTCTTCTTATTTGGAATTCGAGATCAATTCTACTTTGAAAAAAGTCAGTTTCTACTCTTTTATTTTGGGAACAACTTCGGCGATCGCTCTGATTTGGATGCAAAGAGAGGGAATCGTCTTTCAAATGCAGGTCCCGATTTTATGGACGCTGATCGGCGGCGGCGTTTCCTTTTTCTTTTATCTTCTTGCAAAATTCAAAATGGCGAAGGGCGCCCGGATCTACTTCGTAATCTTATTCTATTCCACGCTTCCGGGAATTTTGTATGTCCTCGCGGAAACCTATCTTCCGTTAGGCGCCGCGACTTACATCACGGGGCCCGCTTCTTATCTTTACTTTTTTATGGTGATTCTTTCCGGTTTTGCAATGGATGAAAGGCTATCGATTCTTTCCGGTTCTTATTGCGGCATTCAATATTTTATTTTTTATATTCTTTCCAAGGACGGAGTTTTGGAGATTCACTCAAGGGACGTTCTTCAGTGGCACGATCTTACGGATCCTCCGATTTACTTTTTCAAATCTTTGATGATGGTCTTTTCCGGAATTGTAGTGGGCGTTCTTGTAAGAAATACGAAACGTCTTCTCTCCGAGGTTTTAGAAAGGGAAAAAGAAAAATCAAACATCTCCAGACTTTTCGGACAATTCGTTTCGGAAGAAGTAAAAGAGAAATTGTTAAGCGAAGGAGTTACCGATCGAACCGAAAAGAAAAAGGTTCTCGTTCTATTCTCCGATTTGAGATCTTTCACTTCTCTGAGCGAGAAGTCGGATCCGGACCGGTTGATTCTTCAATTGAACGAATACTTCGATCGAATGGCGGATTGTATCTCTAGAAACGGAGGAACCATTGATAAATTCATCGGAGACGCCATCATGGCCGTGTTCGGAGGACTTGTGGAAGTGGATTCTCCGGCGGACGCCGCGTTAAGAGCTTCCAAGGAGATGCAGATAGAATTGGAGAACCTCAATCGAGAATGGAGTCTAACGCGATTTCCGATCTTGGAATCCGGCATCGGCCTTCACTACGGAGAAGTCGTTCAAGGACCGATCGGTTCCAAAAATAGATTGGATTTTACGGTCATCGGAGACAGCGTGAACACCGCTTCCAGAATCGAAGGTCTTTGTTCTTCTCTTCGTGAGAAAATTCTTTTTTCTTCAACCGTTTACGAACTTCTTTCCGAGGAAAATCGGATACAATGCAAATCGCTCGGTAAGTTCAAAGTGAAAGGAAGAGAAACGGAAATTGATTTATATAGTTTGAATATTCATTGACCGCTCGATTTCTTAAAGGAGAATATCGTTTCACAATCGAATTCCGCTTTAAACCGAACTAACATGATACTGAAACATCTTAGGAATTTTCCTCTCGATTCGAAGACAATTTTTCCGATTCGAGTTATCGGATAAGAATATGAAATCTCCGAGGATCTATTCCTGGATTTTTATTTTTCTCTTTGTTTCCTGTTCTTGGATGGAATCGATTCCGTTCCCGAAAGCGGAAAAGGGAATCATCGATCTTACTCAGTGGAACTTCGACGAGGACGGCCCCGCTCTTCTCGAAGGAGAATTTCGATTTTTGTGGAATCAATTTTCGCAGGACTCTTGGACCGATAATTCCATCTTTGCGACGGTTCCTAAGTCATGGGTGAAACTTGAGAACACGGACGGCAATCGATTCCCTTCCGAAGGTTTTGCAACTTATTTTGTAAAGATCAAACTCCCCGATTCTTTAGTCGGTCAAGAGCTTTCGATCCAATCGGATATTTCCGAAACCGCGTACGAACTTTCCGTAAACTCGAAAAAACTCGGTTCGATCGGAACGGTGGGAATCAGTTCGGAAAGTTCGAGGCCGGAATGGAATAAAAAAATATTTTCCTTTTTGAATTCCGAAAAAGAACTCGATCTCAAAATTCTTATCTCGAATTTTCATCACGCAAGAGGTGGGTTGACGGGAAAATTTTTTATCGGAAAGAGCGCTTCCATCCAATCCGTTCGCGAAAAAAGACTCACGATCGAAGTTTTCGTTTTCGGAAGTTTGGCGATCATGGCCCTCTATCATCTTACGTTATTCTATCTTCGCAAAGAGGAAAAGTCGGTTCTCTTTTTTGGAGTTCTCTGTCTCGTTTACTGTTTTCGCGCGATCAGCACGGGAGAGAATCTGATTCAAATTTTGATTCCCGGTTTGGATTATTCGATTCATAGTAAGATCGTTTATCTTTCGTTCTACCTTACGGTTCCGATTTTCGCGGCGTTCTTTCGTTCCCTTTTTCCCATGGAATTAAACGAATACGTATATTATGGAATCATTTCGTTCGGGACTCTGGCTTCGGTGATCGTTCTGATCACTTCGCCTTCCTTTTTTACGGGAACGATCGACGCGTATTACGGCTTTACGTTCGTCGCTTTTTTTTACGGATTTTATATTCTTGCGCTTGCGATTTTAAGAAAGAGAAGCGGAGCCGTTCTTCTATTGAACGGATTGCTGATATTCTTTTTGGTCAGCGTTCACGATACGCTTTACAATAAAAGAATCATCAACACCGGATATTTTTCTCCGATCGGTCTGCTCGCGATGCTTTTCTCACAGGCTTATTTGTTGGCTCGGCGTTATTCTCAAGCCTTCGGCGCGATCGTGGACCTGACCAATACGTTGAATAAAACGAACACGTCATACGGCTTATTCGTTCCCAGAGAGTTTTTAAAAATTCTCAACGAAAATAATTTCATCGAAGTGAAGTTAGGCGACGTCGCCGAGGAGGAAATGACGATTCTCTACAACGAGATTCGGCCTTCTCAGATTATTTCCGATCAAACTTCGGCAAAGGAGAATTTCGAATTCATCAATTCTTATCTCGGCAAGGTTGGTCCTCTGATCAGGGATAAAAACGGGTTCATCGATAAATATTTCGGAGACGCTTTTCTTTCGTTGTTTTCCCAAAAGACGGAAGACGCTCTGGAGAGCGCGGTCGGAATTCAGGATATATTACGAGAAATTAATATGTCAAGAATCGGAAACGGAAAGGAAGCCGTTCGAGTCGGGACCGGTTTGCACCGAGGTCCGATTCTTTTAGGGACGATCGGAGAAGCGGAAAGAATGGAAGGGGCGGTGATTTCCGCTTCGGTGACTCTCGCGACGAGGGTCGGACAACTCTGTCGTCTGTTCGATTCTTCCATACTGATAACGGATCACGTTCTTTTTAGTCTGGAAAATCCTGAAAAGTATCAGATGCGTGTTTTGGATCGAATTCAGCTCAAAGGTCACAACTCGATCGTAACTATTTTAGAAGTTTTTAATGGACAACCCGATTCTCTTTTAAATCTTTTTATGGACACAAAAGAGGAATTTGAAAGAGGTATTTCCCACTTTAGACAAAGAAATTTCGAAGAAGCCTGCGTCGTGTTCAACCGCGTATTAGAAAGAAATAAATTAGATCAGCCCGCGCGCTGGTATCTTGAGAAATCGATTCACTACTGTAGATTCGGTTCTCCGAACAATTGGGACGGTATTACCATATTAGACGTTTGATCACGGAATTGTAATGCAAAAGATCTATCTTTTTGAAAACGATGGATCGATTTTTTCGGATTGCTTCTTAACTGAAAGTAAAGAATACGATTTTCAATATTCTTATTGACCAAGGGCGTAAGTGGGAAAGAAAATAAAGAAAACCTCCCATGAGTTTATTTAGATTTCAGAAAAAGAAGGTTTTGATTTTCCTCGGTCTGATTTTCGTTTTGACCCAGTGTCTCGGCGAAGCGGATCGACCTCAAGTATCTGCGTCTTCCGGAGTTTTGGATTTAACTTCCTGGAATTTTGAAGAATACGGACCGGTCGCGATGCAAGGCGATTGGATCTTTCGTTGGAATGAGTTTGCCGAAAATCAGGACGTTGAACCCGAAAAAAATAGACTGATGCCCGTTCCAAAGGCTTGGACTCGAATACAAACTCCCGAAGGTAAAAATTATCCCGGAACCGGAATCGCAACATATTTTTTGAAAGTGATTTTACCTCCGAGTCAGGAGCCAAGAAAGTTCGCGCTCCTCGCGGAAACGGCGGAGACCGCTTATGAAATTTGGATCGACGGTAAAAAAATCGGATCGCACGGCTTTCCCGGAAAAACGCAGGACTCCTCGATTCCGGAATGGAACGTAAGGGTCATCCCGTTTCAAATTCAGAAAAACGAATTTCAAATTCGAATTCCTCTTTCTAATTTTTATCACGCCAGAGGCGGGTTGACCGCAAGATTGATTTTCGGAAACGAGGATCAGGTCATTCGATTGAGAGAGAAAAGAATGACTATGGACGTTTTTCTATTCGGCTTTCTTGCGGCGATGGCCTTGTATCACTTTACGCTTTATTTTCTGAGAAAAAAGGACGCGGCACTTTTGTATTTCGGAATCATCTGTTTCGTATTTTGTTTCCGGGAACTCAGTACGAGTCAGAATCTGATTCAGGTAATCTTTCCCGGAATCAACTATCAGATTCACATGAGAATCGTATATCTCAGTTTTTATCTGATTCCCCCTCTCGCGACCGCGTTTTTGAGGGCCTTGTTTCCGGACGAAGTCAAAAAAGAAATTCACTATGCCGTGGTTTTTATAGCTTCGATTTTTTCTTTAGTCGTAGTTTCTCAGGATCCAGTTCTGTTTACCGGAACGATCGAATATTATTACGTATTTACTTTTTTATGTTTCGCTTACGGTTTTTACGTTTTGATTTTTGCACTGGTCCGGAAAAAGCCCGGATCCATTTCCATTCTGATCGGATTGTTTCTTTTCTTTTTGGCTTACAGTCAGGATATTTTTTATAATAAAAGAATCATTCCTACGTTTATTCTCGCGCCGTTCGGATTGATTGCGTTTATCTTTTCGGAAGCCTATCTTCTTGCAAAAAGATATTCGCTGGCGTTCGATGCGGTGGAGGACATGTCCGAAAGTCTGAGGAAGGTGAATTCTTCCTACGGTCTTTTCGTTCCGAGAGAACTTCTGAAAATATTAAATAAACATGATATTCTTGAGATCAAGCTCGGAGATACGGTCGAAGAGGAAATGAGTCTTCTTTATAACGAAATCAGGGCCTTTTCCGACGTTTCGGAAAAAATGAACGGAAAGGAGAATTTCGAATTCATCAATTCCTTTTTAGGCAAGGTCGGTCCGATCATCCGGGAACGAGACGGGTTTATAGACAAATATTTCGGCGAGGCTTTTTTAGCCTTATTCCCTCCCGAACCTGAAAAGGCATTGGATAGCGCGATCGAGATCCAAAGAATTTTGAGGGAATTCAATCGGGAAAGAATTGCGAACGGTAAGGATCCCGTCCGTTCCGGAAGCGGAATTCACACGGGACCGATTTTGTTGGGAACGATCGGAGAAGCGGAAAGAATGGAAAGTACCGTTATCTCTTCTTCCGTAAACGTCGTCACCAAAATAGGGCAACTCAGCAGAACTTACGAGTCATCGCTGTTGATAACGGATTCCACTCTATTTCGTTTAACAAATTCGTCCAAATATCACTATCGAGTCGTGGATCGAATTCAGATCCGGGATCAAAAAACGGTCCATACGGTTTTGGAAGTTTTCAACGGTCTTTCCGAAAATCTGATCGATTCTTACATGGATACGCGGGAGGAGTTTGAACGCGGTGTTCTGATGTTTAGGGAAAAACATTTCGAAGAAGCCTGCGTCGTTTTTAACAGGATTCTTGAAAAAAATCGAGCGGACCAGGCCGCGAGAGTGTATCTCGAAAAATCGGTGCACCATTGTCGTTTCGGCGTTCCCGAGAACTGGCACGGCGTGACCATCTTGGGAGAATAATCAATTATTCTAATATACTGATTTATCGTTCAACACCACTGTTTCAAAGTCCGATAAGAATTCTTCCTGGATTTTGGATTCGATCGCTCTTTCGCTTCTGGATTCCCTTACCATGGAAATGGCCTCGCTCGCGGTGACTTTTTCTTTCCAAATCGTATAAGCGGCGGCTAACGTTCCGGAACGCCCTAATCCTCCTACGCAGTGAATGAGAAGTTTTTCCTTTTTCGAAAGAGCTTGGTCCATCCATTTCAGCGCGGGAATGGTTTGTTCGAGTAAAGGCGCCGTTTGATCCAGGACCGGACAATAATAGACGTCGAGTCCTTGTTTTTTGTATTCTTCTTTTAGATCCTTGACTCCGTATTCGGTAAATTCGTTCTCCGTAAGCAGGCAAAGGACGTGCGTGATTCCTTCTCTTCGAATCGTTTGAATGTCTTCGTTCAGATTTCTTTCCCGATCTTTTCGGCCGGGAAGAATCGTAAGTCCGATTCGAGATATGTCCTCTTTTTCGGATTCGAATTTCAGAAAATCGATTCGAAGAGTTTTGGATCTTCGGATGTATTCCCTGATTCCGGTAATACAAAGGGTGCCGGAGTAGAGGGCCCATTTTTTTTGCCACTCGCTGGACTCGTCGAAAGATAAAGTATGCATCGCATAACGAAGGGCTCCCGTAAACAGTTGATAGGGATCGCGATCCAACTTAATTAGAGAAGGATAATATGATCTGAGGTGCGCTATTACCGAATAAGCCTTGTTTATCTTGGAATGTTTCCACTGCGTTTTAGGATTTAACGGAAGGCAAACTCCAAGATCGGCTACTTTTAAGAGAGCGTCGCTTAATTCGATCGCTTCCCGCCATTCCTCCGCATTTTGTATTTTAGTAAAGATGTAGAGGATGTCGTTTTCGAGTTTGATTAAGTCTTTGAGAATATGTCCTTTGTGCGTGTGAAAAAAATCGATCAGCCAGACGTTGTTCTGTGCGTCCAAGATGATATTGGCGCCGTTCAGATCTCCGTGGACGTATGAAGTATAATGGGAAACCGCCGCGTATTCTTTAAGAGTTACGAGATCCTCCTCGTAAAATTTGCATACGTTCGGAACCGTTACTCCCGGATCGATTTCGATCGTTTCTCCCGTCGCCGGTCTTCCCGAAATCTTCTCGACCCTTTTTCTGACGCCGGGCGCGTATTTCGATTGAAAATCATAATATTCTAATAGATTTAATTTTTCCTGTACGGAAGCGTCGTAGAGTTTCGACAATTGTTTTAAAAATACGGTGTCAAGAATGGATTTAAGTTCTTCGATATTCTCGGTAGTTTCGTATGTTTTCTGGAACGTTCGAACGTTTCCTTCCAGCATCGCCGCATAACGGTATTTAATCGCTCCTCTGTCTTCTAATTCGGCGAAATCTACGATGGACGGAGCGTTGTTTCCCAAAACTTCTTCGATCCTTTCAAAGGAAATTCTTTCCCTTGCGATGAGATCGCGAGGACCGATTTTTATAACGGACGGAACCTGGTTGTGTCCGATATGATCCACGGATTTGGATTTTAATACGACATTGCCGGAAAAACCTCCGTCCAAACATTTAAATTCGACTTCTTTGCAGTCTCTAAAAAGATAAAGAAGCAATTTTTCGTCCGTTTCTTTTACTTTGTAATCGTCTTCGTATCGAAAATGATCCGCCGATATTCTAGAGTGTGTGATTCTCTTTTCTAAATTCGGAACCGTTCCGCTCAGGAAAGAGGTGAAAGCGCCGATCGACGGAAAAATTTTTATCCCTAAAATTTCCTTCAATTGATCCAATGCGATAAAGTGCATTCCGATCGAAGAAGAAGCCGTTAGAGCGGAGCAGATTGCGATTTCCCATTCCGGGTATCTCGTTTTTATATCGTATGCGAGAAATTGAACTTTGGCTTCGGTCCAAACCCCGGAAATCCCGACTTTCAAAGGATGTCCTATTAACGGTTTGAGAATTTCCTCAAGATCCGTTTTTACAAAGTCGTTTAATCCCGAAGCGTCGACGATTCGATGTCTTTTCTTTTGTTCTTCTTGAAGCCAAGATTCGAATACGAACTCGGCGCCCTTTGTATCTTTGATACAGTGCGATCCGAATTGTCTGAGATGATCTTTTTGAGAAGAATCGGAAGCGTCGTGCCAATCCCGAATATGAACGATCCAGAGATCGTTCGGGTCTACGGAATAAGCCCATTCTATCAAAGAATGAATCGGACCGTATTCTATCATTTCCCCCAAGAGTCGTTTTGCCTCTTGGTAACCGACATGGAGGGCGTTCGGAAGCGGATCGTATTTTTCAAGAAGAGAAGTAAAATCGTTTTGAAGACATTGAGTCAAAAGAATTGCTTTCGGAATTTGCATTGGTTTTCGTATAAGAATCGATTCGGCGACTCTAAGATTGAAACTCGATCTTTTTGAAGGAAGCAAGTTTAGAGGAACCGCTTGGTGGAGGAATTTAGAGTGTGGACTTAAAAAAAGCAAACGGTTTTTTTAAGTCTTCAGCGGGGTGGAAAGGAGGCGGTAACTTTGGAGCTTCCCGTTATTTTATCCTTTGAAAGTCCGTTCATCACGTTCAAAATATTTCACTTCGGCGATCAATGATTCGGCTCGTTTCGGATCGCCTAACGCTTCGTAAACTTCGGAAAGCAGAATCGTATTTCTTTTGTCTTTGGGAGATCTGAGTCTAAGACGTTCTCCAAGGTCCGCTGCCCGCTTTAGATTTCCTTCATTCCTGTGACATTCCGCCATAATAAAAAGGACCTCAGAATCTTCCGGCGCTACTTCCATATATGAAACCGCGGCTTCTAAAGCCTTCACATAGTTTTTTGTTTGAAAATGTGCTAGGGTAAGCTGCTTTAAAATTTCCCTATTTCTTTTATAGTCTTGATTTCTATTTATGAAGGATTCAAGAATCGATATAGATTCTTCGTAATTCCTTCGCTTAAAGTGCTGAACTGATTGATCGAAGATCCTTGCAAATTCTTCGCTTTTGATTTCGGCGGTTGGATTGAAGAGTTTATATTCGACGCGGACAAGAGAGATGTCGTCTATTATTTCTCCTTTATTTTTTATCTGCTCTATGATATTTTTTAAATTTCCGTTTCCTGCTTCGACACATTGAAGAAAAAATTCTTCGTTGTCGTTCATGTTTTCTCCGTTTTCATCTTCGATAAGAATGTCGTCTCTTCCGTCGGACGCGATTACAAGAACGTCGTTTGCTTCTAATTTGAATAGGTTGATAAAAAGATCGGTTTCTATGTTAATGTGCATTCCAAGTTTTCTATATTGAAATCGATGAGGAAGAAACGTTGCAACTCCTTGGCGATAATATACGGGTAGAGGATGGGCCGCGTTTATATAGTAGATTACTCCGGATTGGTCCTCGAGTAAGGAAATAAAACTAGAAGCCATCATCGTTCCATCAAAACTTGTAAAAATATTATGGAGTTCGATAAACGCGTTTTTCAGCCAAGTTTCGGGATACTGATTCATTACGTCCAAATATCGAGAACGTTCCACAATCGCTTTAAAAACCGAACCGAGTACTAAAGCGCCTCCCGCGCCTTGCATTGATTTTCCCATCGCATCTCCGTTCAGAATCGCGGTATAATCCCTTCCTCTTAACGTAATTTTGCTCGAAACACAAAGATCGCCTCCAATTTCGGAAGACCAACGTTTGAACTGGAATTTCTTTTTCTGCTCCGTTAAGAATTCAACCAATACGTTCTTCGAGTCTGATTTATTCTGGGAAAGGGGCTGGATGAGAAGGGAAGTCAGATAATAATCTGAATCCTGTTTTGTTTTTAATTTCTGCACAGTATCTAAGCTTTTTTGAAGTTCACTGGTTCTTTCTTCCACCTTTTCCTCTAAAGTGTCCGCGAATTTTTTTAACTTTTCCTGCGAGGAGCGAATTGAGTCCACCATGTTGTTGAAGGATCGAGATAAGAATCCAATTTCGTCTTCCGCTTGAATCGGTAGTCTTACGTTATATTTGCCTCGATTGACTTCTTTTACTCCGTTCAAAAGGGTAATGAGCGGTTTGATCAGACCGCCATTTAGAAAGAGAGGAAATAACAAGAGAATGAGAAGAGTCGAAATTAAAATTGCGATCAATACTTTGAAAGCTATAAAATGGACCGTTGCCAAGTATATTTCGAACGGATATCCTACTTCGTAGATTCGATCTCCGTATTTAAATACATAACGGATTAATAATATTCTTTCTTCGTTTTTTGTTTCAAGTACGCGATACAGACGTTTAGAAAATTGCGGAGATGATTCGTCGAAATGGTAATAACTCCGATAAAGGTCGGTTTCGGAGAAATTGTTTGAGTCGACTTGATCTATATAGCGTACCAACTCCTCCATTTCACTTTGAAAGAGGATGTTTTCATTGATCGATAAGGGTTTTTTATATTCGATGTTGAAGTTATGCAAAAATAAACCTTGAGTGCGCGGGAATGAGGCGATATACAGAAGATTTGGAGGGATTTCATTTTCGTTCAGTTGATCGATTCTTTTTACGAGTTGTTTTGTTTCAAGACGACGGATTTCGTCAAAAAAGGATTCGTTGATTTGAAGGCTAATTTTAGATACGGCGCTTAGGATTGTAAGAGTCGAAACCAAAGTCACTCCTACAAGTTTCATCATAAAGGTCGAAGGTTGAGGAGAGTTGTTTAAGTAAGCTATGGTATAGATAAAAAGCTGCAGACTAGCCGCGGTGGTCAGTAGTAACTGAAAGTAGGCGAACGGAATTTTCTTAGTCGCGTAAAGAACATATATGGAGGAAAAGATAGTATGAACCAAAATGGCTTGTCCGAAAGCGCGTAGAATATTCGCATTCGGACTGTGCAAACGAAGGAGACCTTTCGTTTCTATTTTTTCCTTGATTCTAAATTCTAATTCCTCACGAATCGCTTTGCGCACGATCACCGTCAAAATCCACAAGAACGTAAGAAAATGAAGTATTCCCATGGGAGCAGTCGATTGCGGGCTTTGAAATTCGTAAAGTTGAGTGTCGAAGTTATAGACAATCGGAGAATCGATATTTTCCGATATGTAATATGCGTATCCGATGGATCCTGCGATGGCGAGAACTAAAAATACAATGCGAGACTCCTTTTCCGTCCGATCTCGTGGAAAGGAATATACGAAGGATGACAAGAGCAGATTGGAAAAACAAGTATAGAGCGCGATCAAAAAGCAGGCCGGTTTCGCGATCCCTTCACTGAAAACGGACGCTCTTAAAAGAAATCCGAAATTAAAAATGAAAGTACAAAAGAAAAATCCGATCAATAACCACGTTTGCTTTGATTTGTTTCGCAATGACAAAAGGTAAACTAGGAGAAACGCTGAAAACATCGTCGCTGAAACATAGCCTATCGAATAGTAGTTAAGTCTGAAAATGTTATCCACCATGACTCCTTTTTGGATTTTAAAAAGTACAAGATTCGAAAAAATATTAAAACGACATCAAGGCGAAGAGTCAAACGGTAATTATTCTTATTATTTAATATTCGCTATTTTGGTTTATAACCAATGATGGAACTCTCGGTTCTTATTCGTATGTAAAGGATTCTATTTTTACTTTCGGAAGAAATCGGGACCAATCGGCTGTCAGGTGGACATCATAATTGGACATTTATTGTACTAACAGTTCGCCCGGGAGCAATTCCTCATTACTAGATTCTTTCCAAAAAATAAAAAAACCCCGAAATCCATTTAAGGATTTCGGGGTTTACCGGCGAATTAAGAGTTGGAAATTATTTTTTTCCCAATCCCGGTTTGTCGGCTCCCACTAAGATAGACATGTTTCCTGCAGGATGTTTATTTTCTTTCATCAACTGGTGAGAAGCTGCGGTCTCGTTCCAAGCAAAAGTTTTGGAAAGACAAGGATCCACTTTCTTCTCGATGACTAGGTCGTTGAGACCTTTGGAGTTTTCGTCGTTTGCAAAGTGCGAACCTTGAAGACGTTTTTGTCTCATCCAGAGATAACGTAAGTCCACGGTCGCGTTGAAGCCGGTAGTTCCCGCACAGATCACGACCATTCCTCCGGTTTCACAGACAAACATCGAAGTCGGGATCGTGGTTTCTCCCGGATGTTCAAAAACAATCTTAGGATTATTTCCTTTTCCTGCGATGTCCCAGATGGCCTTTCCGAATTCGCGAGCTGACTTGGTCCATTCTGCGAATTTTTCCATTTTGTTGATCTCGGAAGTCAAAGCTCCCCAGTGATTGAACTTCTTACGGTTGATTACGCCCGCGGCGCCTAACTTCATACAGAAGTCGAACTTATCGTCTTCGGAAACGACTGCGATCGGAATTCCACCCGCGGCTTTTACGATTTGAATCGCCATCGCACCGAGTCCGCCCGCTCCTCCCCAGATCAGAACCACGTCGTCTTTTTGTACGTCGTTCGGTTTCCAGTGATGAAGCATTCTATAGGCGGTCGCACCGACTAACATATAAGCGGCGGCTTCTTCCCAAGAAAGGTGTTTCGGTTTTGGGAGGCACTGATGGTCTTGCACCTTACAGAATTGTGCGAAGGAACCCCAGTTCGTTTCGTATCCCCAGATCAACTGAGAAGGCGCGAACATTGGATCTTTTCCCGCTTTTACCCAAGGATCGTTTTTGTCCCAGATTCCGCAGTGGAGGACGACTTCGTCGCCGACTTTCACATTCTTAACATCGGCTCCGACTTTATAAACGATACCGGAAGCATCGGATCCACCGATATGAAACTTCTCTGGTTCGCCTTTTTTGTTTCTTGCGCCGATTACATCCACGGGAAATCCGAGAGCGGCCCAAACGTTGTTATAATTTACACCGGCTGCCATTACCGCGACGAGAACTTCGTCCGGAGCTATTTCTGGAACATCGATGAGTTCTTCCTGAATGGCTTTGATCGGGTCTCCGAAACGCTCGGGACGAACGACTTGTGCATACATTTTTTTAGGAACCTGTCCCAGGGGTGGGAGGGTTCCGATTGGAACGGATTCAATTTGGCTCATGTGCACAGAATTCTGAACTTTGGTATTTGATCTACACCAATTTTTAGGGGAGTTCCCGCGTTTTTAACAAGAATTGATAGGACTTTGCTGGAGTTCCTACATCCCTTGGACAAATGAACTTTCTCGAAGTCGTGCAAACGAAGGAGTTCCTACATCCCTTGGACAAGAGAACTTTCTCGAAGTCGTGCAAACGAAGGAGTTCCTACATCCCTTGGACAAATGAACTTTCTCGAAGTCGTGCAAACGAAGGAGTTCCTACATCCCTTGGACAAGAGAACTTTCTCGAAGTCGTGCAAACGAAGGAGTTCCTACATCCCTTGGACAAGAGAACTTTCTCGAAGTCGTGCAAACGAAGGAGTTCCTACATCCCTTGGACAAGAGAACTTTCTCGAAGTCGTGCAAACGAAGGAGTTCCTACATCCCTTGGACAAATGAACTTTCTCGAAGTCGTGCAAACGAAGGAGTTCCTACTTCTTCCAATTACTTCTGTCAATTTGTCGTTTGGAAGAATCGTGCTTTTCCGGGAGAGGATGGGAGTTCAATTCTTTAAGAGTTCGATTTACGAAAGTCCCTAGGTTTGCATCGTTTCGATACTTTCCTAAAAATGTTTCCACTTTGGAAGTTTGACCTTTTTGAGAAATCGCATACGTCCGGATCGCAAATTTACGAACGGATTCGTGTTCGTTGTTCGCGGAAATTTTAGATTCCAAAAACTGAGTGTTCGTTTCGGAAGGATAAAATTGAAGCAAGCGCAATGCCCTGGTTTTCACGTAAACCCTGGTTCCGGATTCTTCTACGATCGCGATCAGATAGGGGGACGGATCCGCTTCGTAGGTTTCTAAATTCTTCTTGAGCTCGTTTAAATCCTCTAAATGTCTCGTTCCGGAAAGGAACGAACGGATTTCGGAAAGTTTTTGAGGATCCAAATTCCCGGCAAACAAAGGTAAGACGATCGCAGTCAAAAGAGTCAAGGTAAGAATTATGTTTTTCATATATTTTATTTTCCTAATTTATTTCAATAAACGAGAGGATTTAGTCTTAGGACCCATCCCTGTTCTCCGGTAAGTTGTGTTTGCTGAGTCACTCCGTCTCCCGCCCAAAACATCAGGTTCAAAGAGCCGGAGTCGAAAAAACCGGTTCCGCTGCATTCGCTGATATCGACTCTTCCGTTTCCATTCGTGTTTCTGGAGGATGTGCAGATCGGAGTTTCGATCAGAGGATCCGTCGTATAATTCGGATAACCGCTTCCGCTTTGTCCCGCGCTTTCCACCGTGTGAAAAAGTCCCAAGAAGTGCGCCGCTTCGTGAGCCATCGTATCTCCTAAGAAATTTTGGTCCGCGACGCTCAATACGGAACCGAGAACACCCGAAGAACGATGAGGTTCGATAAAAACCGCCATTCCCGATTGAGGAGTTCCTTTGAGACCGACGGTGCCGGGGATTCCTCCCGAAATTCCGAGAACGCCTCCAACCTCGGTTTCGTCTCTTGCGATATAAAGATTTAATGCGACATCGGATTGAACGGAAGAAGTGGAAGAAAAAAGTTTTCCTAAACTCCCCGTCGTGTTATAGGAATCCGTGGATAACGAAGCGACGTTTAAGAACTCCGAAGAATCCAATTCCGTCACTGTAAATTGAATGTCGATCTTGACCGAGTTTTGGGAATAAATCGATTTCCAACGATCGAGCGCCGTCTGCAAACCTGCTTGTGTCGGATTCGGATAAGCCCGAGTGTTACCGTCTTTGATAAAGATAAGATTCACGTTCAATTTCTTTCGGTTTGTCCAGACCTTATTCAAACCGTTGGAGCTGGAAGTCCCGCCGGCCGCGGACAAGGATCGTTCGTCGGAATCCAAAGTTCTGCAGTTCGTGATGATCGAAGCGCTTGCATTGATCGTCGCCGGATTGGTCGGGAAGTTGAAATCTACCGCGTTGACTTGGCCCGAGGAAAGGGTGTTGTTGATAAACTTATTCACATAATAGTAGCCGTTGTAACCGTATGGGCTCATAGAAGTAACCGTGAAAACGTTCCAACCTTCTCTTCCCAAATAGTTGCTCCCATTGGAGTCGTAAAAAGTGGGGAGAACGGGTCTATAGTCTGCGTTCGGATTTGTGAACGTATGATCTTGCTTTGCATAGAAAATCGAAGAAGGTTTGGAAGGAGAAAGTGTGTAAGTCTTCGCGCTCGAATAATAATAAGGAAGGCCGCTGAAAGTCCAGGCGGTTCCGCTCGAAATCGTAAATGAATTCTTTTCCATACAAGGCGCGGCCAAAGTTGTAGGAGAAGAAGTATTCCCGCCCCCGGAAGTTGCGGAGCCCCCTCCGCCCATCAGTAAAAATAGAATCGGAGTCATATCCGAACCGCCGCCTCCGCCGGGACAATTGATAAGCGAAGTGACGAGGCTCAGTCCCATAAATAATTTCAAAGCGTTCTTTTTCATATCTAACCTTTTTCTATTCCTATCAGTTCGCAAAAACGAATCAGACAGGTTTTTTCCTTTTTTTGAAAGAATGGTGAAAATTATAAAATGACACTGTTTCAATGGGGATAGAAAAAAATCAAAAACGGATTCAAAAAGAGTTAAGATTCCGGTGAAAATGTAAAAAATATATTCCATCAAATCAACCGGAGCAAAAGATTCTCCCAATGATTTCTTTATCTCTTCAAAACATAAGGGAAGAAACGGCGCATCGGCCTTGGCCCTTGCCTAAATCGAAACCGTTTATGGTTCAGTATTGGGAGGAATTGGCGTTTTTGCACTGGGAGATACCGAAGGAATTTTTGAATGAAGTTCTGCCGAAAGGATTGGAAGCCGATCTTTTTGAAGGGAAGGCTTACATAGGTCTGGTTCCATTTCGGATGAAAGGAGTCCGCCCGATCCACCTTCCGCCGTTGCCTTGGATTTCTAATTTTCCGGAATTGAACGTTCGAACCTATGTGAAGAACGGAGAAAAGCAAGGGGTTTACTTTTTTAGCTTGGACGCGAGCAATCGTTTTGCGGTTGAGATCGCGAGAAAATTTTTTCATCTCCCTTATCTTAACGCCGCGATTTCGATGCGGAAAAATCAGAATCGAAAAGAATTCTTCTCCAAGAGAAAAGATCATCGGGCAACTAACGCCGAATTTCACGCGGATTACAAACCGATTTCGGAAGTGTATCGATCGCAACGAGGAACTCTCGAGAATTGGCTCACCGAAAGATATTGTCTTTATTCCCAAGATTCAAAGGGAAGAATTTATAGAGGAGAGGTTCATCATCTTCCTTGGCCTCTTCAGAAAGGAGAATGTATCATTCGTAAAAACGAAATTTTGCGGAGCCACGGCATTCCTGATTCTGGATGCGAACCGCTCGTTCACTATTCAGAATCGATCCAAGTATTGCTTTATCCTTTGGTCCTCGTTTCGTAGAAAATTTCAAACAATAAATCCTCGTCCATTCAATCTAAAGGCGTAAGAAGCCGTAAAACAAAAGGATTAGCAAAGAAGAATCCGAAACGAATTTTGAATTCTTTGCGGGAATTTTCGGCCAAAAGGTTCGAACGAACTCCCTTTATTCGTCTATTGTTGCATCTTTCTATGCGACGAATTTCCATCTTCCGAATTCTTCTTTGGAACGGAAAACGTTTAGAAAATCAATCAGAGAAATCGGAGAATCGAAGACATGCTGGCACACATAAAACCGAATCAGCTTTTTTGCAAAGACGACGAGAAAGAGGAAAGTTTAAGAACTTTCGGAATGATGCTCGAACTCTGCGAGAAGTGTTATGTCTTTGGAAAATATTTTTTGATCGATGAGTTCAATTCCGAAAAACACCCGTTTCTTTTGAGAAAGGGATTCGAACTTTTAGGAATCGGAATGGACGCCGAAAACGTTCGAAACATTTTGAAAGGTTATATCATTTCCGGAAATTACGAAGGAAAAGAACTCTTGGAAAGAATCGTAATCCTCGAGGGAATGGAAGCCATTCAGAAAGAATTGCATATATCCGTCTTTTTGGAAAAGGTCGCATCCTTTTTCGGAGAATCCTATCGGAAGAATTTTTGGGACTACGTGATGCAAAAAAGAAAGGAGATCGATACGATTCTTCTCAATGATTTTTACGCGGAGTTTTGTAATTCCAAACCGGAAATCGATTCCGATATTCTTCTGAGCCGCGCTTTTCATTCTCTATCTCACAACGAACTGAAAGATCTTCTCAGACAAATCAGTCTTCCCGATTTGGCGGGAGCTCTGAAGAGCGTTCGTGAAAAGCTCGTAATCCAAGTTTTAGATTTTATGGACCGAGAATCTTCTCGGTGGTTGATGAAAGAACTTATGAAGTCCGACGATTCTTATGACGGCTCCGAAAAAGTAAAAGAGGCGCAGCTGAAGATCCTCGGTCTATTCGCTTCGAAAAGAGGAATGAATCGGGACTTTTAGAATCGAAGCGTATTTTAAGCGGATTCCTTAGTTAGGGGATAGAAAATTGCCGGGTGGAAACCCCGGCTTTTTTTTCGCGCACAGCGTCGTCGCGGCTGGAAATTTGAATTCTTATAAAATTGCAATCAAGTTGATTGGGCTTTGTAGGAGTTCCTACAAAATTCTTTCGCAAAAATTCGCTTGCTTCGGAAAAGAAGCCCGACTGAAACGTTCCCGAAAGAAATATCTTTTCGAATTTTCAAAATCGGATCTGACTTTCGTTCTAAGAAACGATCTTCTCCAATTCTTTACAGATGATTTTTGCGACCTTATAATTTCGATACCACTTCTTATCCGAAGGAATCAGATTCCATTCTTTTTCCTGTTCCTTATCGTTTAAGATCATCTCGTATGCGTTTCGATAGTCGTCCCAACGATCCTGAGTGACTTCGTCGGAAGGATCGTACTTCCATTTTTTATCCGGATCCTTCAGTCTTTCTTCGATTCTTTTTTTCTGTTCTTCTTTGGAAATATGCAGGAAGAATTTTAGAATGAGAGTGTTGTTTTCTCTCGAAAGATGTTTTTCGAAATTACGGATCGACTCCATTCTTTCTTTGATTCTTTTTTCCGGAAGAGTTTTCTGAATCAAAGGCATGATCGCGTCTTCATAGTGAGAACGATTGTGAATGAAGATCATACCTTTCGCCGGAACATACTTATGAATTCTCCAAAGAAAGTCGTATTGAATTTCTTCCTCGTTCGGTTTTGTCCAAGCCTTAACGGAACAGCCCTGCGGGTTTAAACCTGCGAAAACGTGTTTGATCGTTCCGTCTTTTCCCGCGGTGTCAACTCCTTGCAAAAGAATCAAAACGGAATGTTCTTTCTTTGCGTATAATTTTTCCTGAAGTTTGGAAAGGTCTTTGAGATGTTCTTCGGTTTTGAGGAGGACTTCTTCTTTGATCTTATCCGGAGAAGGAATCGTTTCGACGTCTTTTAAATTCATTCTAACCTCTAAGAATTCAATTTTTAAAAAGTTCGATCATGGATAAAACGGATTTTCGAACGGATCGAAAGAGCGGTAGAGAGGAAAGTTTGATAAGTTGAAAAATTAGATCCAAACCTTTTTCGATCAGAGTTTCCGTTTTTTTCTTTTTTAAGGAAGAATCGAATAACCAGACGTAAATGAAACCCATCTGTAAGAGCCAGAATAGAAAAGGAAGCTCGGACACTAAGTCTTCAGGGATCGAATTTTTGGAATTTTCGATCGCGTTTCTAAAAAGTGAAATCGCGTCTTCTCTGATTTGTTCGGTTTCCTTGCTGAAAGGGGAAAGAGGATGTCCGGGATCGCCTCCGCTTCTCGCGAGAACGTGTAGAAATTTTTCGTATCCTTGAAACTGACCGAGTTTGAAGCGGATAATGTTCTTCACTCTCGCTTTCAATTCGAACTCTGATTTGCAAAATTCAATATTTTGAATGTTTGCTTCTTCCTGAGTAAGTCTGTAAAATTCGAGAACTATGTCCTCTTTAGTTTTAAAGTGATAGTAGGTCGCCCCGACTGCGAGCCCCGCTTTTTTGGCGATCGCCCGCATCGTAGTCCGATCATAACCTTCTTTTTGAAATAACGAGATTGCGGTTTTAAAAAGGAGAGACCGGGTCTGTTGCGACTTACCGGTTTCTCCCGCGGGTTTGGCTTTTTTTCGAATCATGCTACGGCTTCAGCTTCTCCAAAACTGGACGAGATTTTTTTTCTGAACTTTGCAAACAAGAACAGATTGAAAAAATGCATCGCTCCTAAAATCAAAAGTACGATTCCGACTTTTGTGGTAAGGACTTCGATACATTCTGCCAGATCTAAAGGCTTTTGGCTGGTAGTCAAGGAAAGGCTGATGTAGCCGATATTGATTAGGTAGAATCCAACGATCAGAAGGTGGTTGATGGAGTCGGCCAATTTTTCTTCTCCGTTAAACATCTGAATCAAAAAGATTCTTCCGTTATTAAAAAGTGTTCTCGCGACCCAGATTGTCATAAGGATGCTGATGATTAGATAAGCGGAATAAAGTCCGATTGTAAACGGGCCGGATTGTCGTTTGGAAGCCTTCAAACCCCTTGCCATCAAAAGGGCCGCAGCATTCGTGTTGCCGTATTGTAAAGCGACATCCAAAGCGTTTTCGCCGTTTCGGTTTAGATATTCCAAGTAGGAATCGCGTTCAAGAAGCAGTTCTAATAACTTGTGATCGGGATACTTGGCCGCAAGATGGATCGGATATTCACCTGCGTTATCCGCTCTGTCAGTCGGATTGTATCGATCCAAAGTGTATTTTAAAACTTTCGGATTTCCGCTCTCGATCGCGTAAAAAACGGCTCCTCTGCCTCTGCTATCGGTATATTCTATCAATTCCGGTTCCTTACTCAGGATCCTATCTATCTTTGTCTGATCTCCTTTGCGAACCTCTTCAAAGAAGTCGCTCTGAGAATCTCCGTAAACGGAGGATACGGTTCCTAAAAGGAACGGAAACAAGAGGAAAATGATCAATCGGTTCATTTTTTTACTCCAAATTTGAACATGTTCAAATATTAATTGGCTGCACTTTCTCTGTAAATCAAAATTTCTGAACATGTTCAAAAATATTTTAGTTTTCTTTGAATGAACTTGTCTTTCCGGCGACCAAAGAGAGAGTAAAAATAAGTGGGTTTGTCCCCACTGAAATCTAAGGTATAAAATTCCGTAACCAATCGAGAGGAGGTATTCCGTCGATCTTTCCTTTTTTACGATATGGAGCTAAAGAACCGAGCGGCACTATTACCGAATCGGAAAACGATCCGATTTATCCAATGAGAACTTTCGTTTTGGATTGGGGACTCTTCATTGCGCATCGAACATTAGAGTTCTTTCGAAAAATTGGATTCGGGTTTTGAAGAGAATAATGCAAAAAAGAGGTTTGCGGAGTTAACTGCGAGATTCCTTCGGCCGGAAGAAACTTGCATGGAAGAATTAAAAAGAGGACTCTTTTTGAAAGTACCCACGATCCGGCCTTTTGGACGATCAAATAGGATACATTCATTTTTTAGAATGTATTATCGGATCATCGTTTCGGGCTTTCAATTCGGACAATGGAAAGGGCGCTCTAAACGGATTCTTTAATTCAAAAAAATGAGGAATTCAGGTTTGTTTTTTAAAGGGAAAATTGTCAAATCACGGCATTCTTATTTTTTATTTCTATTTTCGCTTGTGTTTTTGAGATACAGGGTTTACTTGAATGAAAAAAAGATCGGTCTTTCAGAAAAATTCTTATCAATTTTAGGCAATAGAATTTTATTTTCCATTCTTTCCGATTTTAAATCTCTGAGGTGAACATGAAAATTTTAACCCTTTCCATCCTGATCATAGTGTCGTGCTTATTGGGATTTTTATTTTATTTGGGTGCGTTCGATCGGGTTCAAGTAAAAGAAGATACTCTCGGGCCGTTGTATGTTTTATCGCACGAGCGAATCGGCGATTACAATAACATTGGCGCCACTTTTGAAGTGTTACAAAAAGAACTTCCCGCGAAAGGAATTCAAAATTTTAAACTTTTTGGAATCTATTTGGACAATCCCAATGAAGTTCCCAAAGACAAACTTCGTTCGGAAGTCGGCGCGATATTGAGCGAACCCTTGTCGAAAGTTCCGGAAGGATTGTCGCTCGATTTGAAGTTGAGGACCATTCCCAAAAAAAGATACGTCTTATCCGAATTTCCTTTTAGGAATTTCCTTTCTATCTTTTTAGGAATCTATAAAGTTTATCCGAAAGTATTCCAGGCTTGCGAAGAAAGAGGTTGTAACTTGAAAGGAAAATATTCCATGGAAATCTACGAGCCGATCACGGAACACAAAACAACGTATTTGGTTCCGTTAGATTAGAAGCCATTTAAAAGTAGGGGCCGTTCGATAGGTGTGAGTTCCTACTTTTTATTTTTTCAAAAATTCAAGAAGAATGGGTGTGATTCTTTCCGGAGATTCGAAATGGGGGATATGCCCTTCGTTCTCTAAAGGAAAAAAAGCGATCCCTTTGAAAGTTTTAAGCGCAACTTCGCTATTTTTGAAGGGAACCACTTTGTCGTCTTTTCCCCAGATCAATAATTTAGGAATCGGGTTCAAAAAAGCTATTCTTTCGAGTCTCAGAAACATGCCTTTAGAATCTTTTCAGAAAAATTATGAAAAG
>NZ_NPDU01000065.1 GCF_002811985.1 Leptospira adleri | reverse complement strand
TCAACAGAATCGGGTTTGAAACGTTTCCGATGAAATCGAAACTCAAAGAAAGAGAATGGACCGGAAATAAAAAAGCACTTTCTGTGATTCGACAGCGAAAGCGTCGATTTCCAATTCTTACAAATCGGTATCTAAGGCTTTTAGGATCTGGACGATCTTTTTACAAAGTTCATCCACTTCTTCTTGGGTGGTAAACCAACCAGTTGAAATTCGAATCGCGCGCAGAGCTTCCTCTTCGGAAAAACCCATGGATAAAAGAGAGGCCGCCGGTTCTCTCGATCTGGATTTACAGGAAGAACCGGTCGATACTACAAAACCGGATTCTTCCATTCCCATCATGAAAAAATCCACGTCCTCCGTGGGTAAAAGACAAAAAGAAGTGCTTGCGATACGAGGGGAATCTTTTCCTATAATTTTGCAGCCGCATTCTTCCAAGGTCGTTTCGATTTTATTTTGATAAATTTTTAGGATTTCGTTTTTCTTTTTGATTTCCGGGATTCTTCTTTTTAGAATATTCGAAAGAGCTAATATTGCCGGAGAATTTTCGGTCCCGGCCCTGTGATTGTTTTCCTGATTCCCGCCCCGAAAGATTCCGAATTCTTTTTCCGAAACCAAATCGGATCGAATCCAGGTCGCCGAAGCGCCCATACCGGCCCCGATCTTATGACCTGAAAACGTAAATCCGTCCAAACAAGAGAAGGGGATTTCAATCTTTCCGAAGGATTGCATCAAATCGGAGAACAAAGGAACTTCGAATTCTTTCGCGAGCGCTGATATCTTCTCAAGAGGTTGTAATACTCCCGATTCGTTGGCGACGTGCAATACGAAGATCGGAGCCGGATTTTCTTCCAATAAAATTCTGAGATGAGAAATATCGATTTGTCCGTTCGGAAGAGATCGGATCCTGCGAGCCTCAAGACCCGCGTATTCCAAAGCGGAATACATCGACGCGTGTTCGAAAGCGGATACGATCGCGTACCCGGAGAATTTTCCCCGAATCGACTGCGTTAGGAGATGATTGGCCTCGGTCCCGGTGGAGGAAAACACGAATTCTTTCGCGGGTTTTCCGGTGTATTGTTCTAAAACTTTCCGAGCTTCCTCGATCTTTCCTTGCCGCGCCAAGGAGAATCGGGTGGCTCCGGAAGGATTGTAGAATTCGGAAAAGTAATCTTTTTGAATTTCCGCGAGCACATCGTCGAAGGGAGGATGTGTCGCGTTGTAATCAAAATAACGAATCTTCTTCGACATAGAGTTCGTCCGCTTCCTCGTATCTTCCTTTTTTTCGCAGGACGTATCGTAAGAGTTTTTTTCTATCTTCCACGAGATCGCTTCTTCCGGCTCCGGTTACTCGGTAAGCCTTGTCGATCGAATATAGCTCCGATTCAAGAGACTGTAACTCCTGTAAGGCGGCGTCCAATTCTCCCTTTCGGATTTCGGATCTTACCGTCATCAGTCTCGATTCGAAAACCGATCCCTTGTCCAAAAGGTTAGACTGAGCCGCTTCCCGAAAATAGAAGATCGACTTGTTCCAAAAAAGAGGATCCCTTTTTCCGAGTTGATAGTTGAGCATTCCTCTTTTGAAAAGAAGTTCGTCGTATTCGACCGTTCCAGGATCCGCGAAGAAGAGTAGTTTTTCTAAAATTCCGTCCGCTTCCAAAGGGGAAATCGAGTTGAGCCCGGTTTTATAAATTCCGAATGCGAGCAGATTGAGAGCCTTTTTAAAATCGTTTGCGTTGACTTTGATATTTCTATCCGGGTCGATCAAAAAAGAATTGGATTTGATCTGAGACCAGACCCGCATCTGATTTTGTTTTTCGGTAAGCACGTTGATCGGGCCGGAATCCTGATTGCAAGAGAAGAACGGTTTTTTGGGTTTACTGTTTTCCATCACGACTCGAACCGATTCTTCCGTGTTGCGTACGTAGTCTGCGTAGGCGAGCAGAACTTCCTCCGGACGACATACCGCGAGCGCCGTTCTTTCGATTTTTTTAGGAACCGTAAAATCGGGACCAGAAAAATTCAGCGCCCGTTTGTAATAGTCTAACGCTTCTAATACGACGGGAGAAGTGGTTTTCCAGTATTCTCCCGGATTGAGTCCTCCGGTGATCGGTTCCCTGGATCTGGTCCTGGATGAGATTTTTTTTTCTCCCGAGGATTCTTCTTTCAGTCCGGAATCTTTGAATCTCCAGATATGCATTGAATCGGTCCAGGACGGTTTGTAGAGAACCGTATCTCTTTCACTCAGAGAATAATAATAAAGACAGGCTTCCCTCATCAAATCGAGATCCGGAATCCTTTCCCCTTGATCTTGATAGGCGACTTCTCTTTGAAGAATGGAATCTCCTTTTTCAATAAATTCTTCGGCGGTTTGAGGATCGTAACCGGGAGGCCGCACCATCAAGGCGACTTTACTCAATAATTTATATCGATTGGGAAGAATCCAAGCGATCGCGACGGTCCAAACCAAAAGAAGGATCAGAATGAATTTTTTATTTTCTCGGATGTATGTTAGCAAAGTAGGCCGCTCCGATCGTTTGGAAAATTGATTCGACTCCTAGACGGATTGCGCGCAGAATGAAATTCCGGACCTATTGACGGGATGGTTCCTGACGTATGGAACATTCTTCTCAAATCTGTCCCGTTACCTGAATGAATCAAGCAAATAAAAAAAACGTCCTCTCGGGGCTTTACGGTTTCCATTCTTTTCGTTTTTGGGTTTTGGTTTTTTGTTTCGCGGTTTTTCCGATCTCCCTTTTTTCGGAAGAAGAATGTAAATATTCCGAATCTACGGTCGCGCCCGAATTCTTTTTATCCCTCGCTTTCGAAAAACAAACCGAAGCTACAAAAGTTCCCTCTCAGGAAAAAGCAAAAAAAGCCTATGAAGAATCTGTCGGATTCTATGAAAGATACATCCATTGTTCCGAGGTTCTAAAACGTCCGGTTTCTCCCGTTTCCCGAGTCGCAAAAGCAAACGGACACTTTGCCATAGGTCAGTTCGAGGCCGCGGAAAAGGAAGCCGACTTTGCGATTCATAGTGATCCTCAATTTCGAGACGCATATCTTTTGAAATCGAGGGTTCTCATTCGGATGGGAGAATATCAAAAAGCGAGCGATTATTTGGAGTCAAACCTGAGTCGTTTTGCGGACGATTCCGATTTTCTTTATCTTTTGGGTTCTTTGAATCAGGAGCTCAAAAATTTTCCAAGGGCGATCCTTTATCTGACGTCGCTCAGCGATTCCATCCGAAATCGGGAAGGAAATCCGAAATACAGATCCTACGTGGATAAATCCCTGGGTGAAATGTATTTCGCGAACGGACAGACGAAAAAGGCTCTGTATTTTTTGAGTTCTTATTTGCAGCAGAATCCTTCGGATATTTCCACAAGACTTACCCTCGCGAGAATCTGGAACCAGCTCGGTAAGTTCGCCTCCGCACGAAAAGAACTCAATCGGATTCTCAAAGTAAAGAAAAATCTTTCCTCGGTGGAACACCTTCTTGCGGAAATGTATTTTATCGAAAGCCGTTCCTATGCATTCGAATATTTTAATGTTCTCAGTCAACAGTCCAAAATTCCGAAAGAAAGCGTTCTCGAAGGATTGTATTTGGTTCTACTCGGCAAGTACATCGAGGCGAAGAAGATTCTTCTGCCTGTGAAGGAAAAATTTCCAGGAAGACTCGCGGTTCGTCTCGCGATGCTGGACATTTATGAAAGAGAAAAAAATCCGTCTCAGTATTTGAAGGAACTCCGCGAGGTTTCGGAGATCGTTTTCGGAATGCAGCAGTTCGAGCTCGCGGAAAGGACCGCTCAGAGAGCGAGTCTGATTCCGAACAAAACTTCCGAATGGAACGACGCGGAAATTTACGATTTTTTGGCTTCCTGTCACGAACAATCGGGTTTTGTCTATCGTGCAATTTTAGAATCCCGTAAGGCGGTTGAGAAAGCCGAAAAAACTTCAGATAAACTCAAGTTTCAGTTGCACCTCGCTTATCTGCTTCGTTCGGATCCTCCGAATAAAAAAGAAGAAGCCGAAATTCTGATCCGGGACGTTTTGAAATCGGAGCCGGAGATGTCCTATGCGAGATATCTTTTGGGAATCGTACTCGCCTCAAAAGATAAGTTCAAAGAATCGCTGGAAGAATTCAATTCCGCGATCGAAAAAGAACCTGGAAACGGGATCTATTATTTTTACCGCGCTTCCGTTCACGAAAAGTTGGGCAATCAGGAAGCGATGGAAAACGATCTGAAAAAATCCATGGAGATCGATCCTACCAACCCGATGGCTTACAACTATCTCGGATATTATCTTTCCGAAAAAGGAATTCGATTGGAAGAATCTCTGGCTCTCGTTCAGAAAGCGGTGGAACTCGCGCCGGACAACGAAGCCTATCAAGACAGTCTCGGTTGGATTTTTTTCAAGATGGGAAATCACGACGAGGCGCTTTTGCATCTTCAACTCGCGTATCAGATTCTAAAAGACAAAGGAGAAGAGGATCCGGTTATCTTGGAACATATCGGGGACGTTTACAAAGAAAAGAACGAGTTCAGAAACGCGATCGCCTACTGGGAAAAAAGCCTCAAACTTTTTAAGAAAAAAGAGGATCTATCGAGGCTTCATAAAAAGATACAAAGCGGCGCGACTGAAAATTCCGCGAACAAAAATCCAAAATAAAAGAAATCGTTAATTTTATGACACTAAAAGTATATTCTTTAAATATAATGTTGTTGCTGGTGTTTTACGCCTGTACAACTCCTCAGATCGAAGAAATTTCCTTTCCTGACAAGGGAAATTTAAAATTCTTATCCTCCAAAAATCCGGAAGCCGCGCGCATCCTGAAGTCGGTGAAAGAATTGGAGAATAAAAACACTTCCTATTCGGGGGAATTCTCCATGAGAATCGAGAACTTCGTTCCCAAAAAGGAAAGTTTTTCCGCGGACGGTAAGATCTACTACGACCGTCCTTCCGGGAAGATGTACATAGAACTTTCTGATCCTTTTTTCGGAATGATCGTTTCCCGCGTTTTTACGGACGGAGTTTCGATCCAGATCAAAACCGCGAATTCAAACTCGCAGACTCTTCCGATGGGGGATATCGTATTTAAGGATCCTAGCGGAAAAAAACAATCCACGATTCCGTTTCCCGTTTTGTATTCCCTTCTTTCGAATAATAGCTCCGGACTTGCCGGAGCGGATCCTACTTTCGTAAATCTTTCGGAACGGGCGATTCTTGTAAAAAAACCGGGCGAGGATATTACTTTTTGGATGACCGAGTTTGGGATCGGTTCCGTGGAACTTCTTTCCAAAAAAAGCAACCTAAAGGCGATCACAAAAGTGCAAGGTGCCGTTTCGTTTCCGCCCAAGACTACGATCACAAGAATCGTAGAACCGAAGACAAACCTGGATCAGAATAAGATCGAAATTAAAATGAAAAAGATCGCACTTTCCGAGTCGATTCCCGATTCTAAATTTCAGTTTTAAAAGAACAAGATCGAGGTTTACAACATTCTTTCGTCCCTCATTTTGGATGAATTCTTATGCAAGAATGCAAAACCCGATAAAATCAAAATCGTATCGGAATCATTCACATCACATCGAACTAGGAGCGAAACATGCTTTCTGAAATTAGAAACAATCATATTCTGGAACTCTATATCGAAACCAACGAAGTCAATTCTTTGAACGGAGATTTTTTCCGTACGATTTCGGCGAAGCTCGAATCGATATCGAAGGATCCTTCGATCAAAGCGGTGATTCTTACTTCCAAAAACGAGAAATTTTTTTCCAACGGCTTCAATCCTGAAATTTTCGTGGGAAAAACTTTGGAACAGATTCAGGAAGTTCTTCGTTTGGCTTTGGACACCGCGGGAAAACTTCTTTTTTTTGAAAGGCCGATCGTGTGCGCGATGAACGGACATTCCATGGGCTTGGGCGCGGTATATGCGATTTTTTGCGATTATAGAATGATGGTGGAAAAGAAGGGCCGTCTCGGTTTTCCGGAATCTCAGATCGGAATCAATTTTCCTTCCGTTGCCGGTTTTATGCTGAAAGAAACCGTCGGAATCACTGCTGCGCGCGATCTTCTCTATTCCGGAAAAGGTCTCAAAGCGGAGGAAGCCAAAGAGATAGGTCTGATCGACGAGGTTGCGACTTCCACCGAAGAAATGATGGTGAAGGCGAGAAAATACTGCGAACAATTCAAAGATATGGCGATTGAGTCCGTGGTCGGGATCAAAGTTTCTCTTCGGGATCCGGTTCGATCCTTTTCGGAAAAAAATGCGGAAAGAGATATCGTTCTTCTCTCCAACGCCGTTTTTTCCAGGAACGGTCAAGAGGGAATGAAATCGATTCTCGAAAGAAGAAGACCTGTATTTCAGTAAATTCTAATTTAGAAAAGAAGAATATAGTCAGCCGGTGGGAACACCGGCTTTTTTGTTTCGAGAGAAGGGAGCTTTAAACAGTCAAAACTTTTTGGACGATAGAGGAAGTCTTACCGAATTTTTGTAAGAGTTCCTACGCTCGGAGGATTGTTTTTGTGTTTCGGAAAGGTGGATTTTCTGGCAAGGATGATTCGCCGATTTTTTCCCGCCGGCCTCTCCACCTCCACCCAAGAAACTCAGCGCATCACTCCTATTGAGGTCGTTACGCAGGGTGGGGCGATCGTCTTACCGAGTTTTGTCGTTGTTACGACGGATTTTTCAGAAGAACCTTTTCACTTGGTGTAAGTTTTAGAAAGAGGGACTTTTTTTAGTTTGAAGAAAGTCCCCTTTCTAAACGATTCTTCCCTTAGTAAAAAACTTTTCCCGGATTTAAAATTTCTTTCTTATCGATCTCTTTCTTAAACGCTTTTAATCCCAGGAGCGCCGGTTTGGAAGTCGATTTTTCATACCAGGATTTATGGTCAAAGCCGACTCCGTGATGATGGGAAATCGGAGCTCCGTTTTGGATAAAACAATCGGAAACGGTTCGTTTCATCTTGAACCACTGATCTTCGGGTTTTTTTGCGTCCATCGGAAAGATGATCGTGTAGTAAAGACAAGCGCCTTCGTGATAGCTGTGAGAGATATGGCACATCGCGATCGAACCTGGAATCGATTTTTCAAGCGCCGCCACTCCTTCTTTGTGAAGATGAAGGACCCGATCGTAGGTAGTCGAGGTTTCCATCGTATCCACGCCGATCCCATTCTCCATAACGTGATTGCGTAAAAAAGGCATGTTGTATCTGGAATGGATCCACTGTTCGCCGAGATGAGTTCCCGCGTACAAACCTCCGAACATCGGAATCACCTTTTTAATTTTAGCGAAATTCTGAGCTACGTCCAGTTTTGTGCCGTCCATTCCGAGTAGAATCACACATTTATCCTCTCCGATCGACTTAAAATTGAGAACAGCGTCTTGAATCTTATTCTTTAACCAACGCAGAGGAGTGTTTTTTTTACCAAAGGTGCCTAACGTTTGATACAAACGGGTTTCGTCCGCGTCCGAAAGTCGGATCATCGAAGTCGGAATTTCCCTGTGATTGACTTCTTTGATAAAGTTCAAACCTGCTTCAAAATTCGGGAATACGATTCCGAAATACTTTCTCGTCTCGGGAAGTTTATGAACCTTGATCGTAACTTCCGTGATGATACCGAGAAGTCCTTCGCTTCCGGCGAAGATCTGGTTGAGGTCGGGTCCGGTGGAAGAGGCGGGATCTCTCAAGGTTTCCACGACGCCGGAAGGAGTTACTACTTTTAGACAGGTAAGAATTTCTTCTATCTTTCCGTAACGATTGGATTGTTGGCCCGCGCTTCTTGCGGCGATCCAACCTCCCAAAGTCGAGTATTCGAACGATTGAGGAAAGTGGCCGAGCGTAAATCCTTGGTCGTTTAGAATCTTTTCCAATTTAGGTCCGTAGATTCCCGCCTGGAAAGTCGCGAGATGGCTTTCTTTGTCCAAGCGGATGAGCGAGTCCATTCGAGTCGTATCCAGCGAAAGAACCGCCTTTTGTCCTTTTCCTTTTAAAACTTCCAGACCTCCAACGACCGAAGAACCTCCTCCAAAGGGAATGACGGTGATCTGATTTTTGGAACAGTATTCTAAAATTTTAGAGATTTCGGATTCTTTGGAGGGATAGATGACTCCGTCCACGAAGTGTTTGAGGGTATTAAAAGAAAGTCGAAGAACGTCGTAGTAACTTTTTCCGGCGGAATGAAATACTCTTTCTCTGCGCTCGATAGAAAAGTGTTTGGATCCGCTGATTTTACTCAGTTCACGGATCTGCGCGGGACTCAGCGCCGATTTAGGAAGAGTCACTTCTTCGAGGGCTACCGGAGGAGTTTTACGAATTTCGCTGACCTTGAATTCGTCGGAAAGAAACGCAAGAATCTCCTGCATCTGACCCACTCTGAAAAAGTCTTGGCCGTATGCGCCCCAGGCGTTCCATCTCAAGTTATCTCTTGAATAATCTATTTTTGCATTGAGTTCGGTATAAAACATATTCTCTCAAATTCTCCGAAGGAAGGATTAAATTGTCCGAAGCACAAGAATCTGGATTCGATCTGATTTCGCAACAGAATTCTGAAAGATTTAGGAACGAAGAAGTTCTTTCAGCTCCTTGACTCGCTCGTTTTCGGGATCCAATTCTCCGGCTCTTTCTATCAGAAAGGAAGCTCTTTGCGGATTTCCTTGGAGCCGATATACGTCGGAAAGATGAATCAGATTCTTTACATGATCCGGAAAACGAAGCCGAAATCGTTCTCCCAATTCTTCCGCCTTTTTTAGAAGAGAAACTTCCTTCGATTGTGAATAATTTCTTTTGGATAACAGGGAAGTGTAAAGAAGAAGTTCGTGATCCGCCGGATCGAGATCCAACGCTTTTACCGCTTTGGAAAGCGCTTCCGAAAGTTTTCCAGTTTTATCCAAAAGCCTCGCGTAAAGTTTGAGTTCTTCGGAAGAAAGATCGCTCTTACCGTTGTTCTCTTCGTAAATCGTAAGAGCTCCTACAAAGTCCTTGGAAAGCGCGGCCTTTTTCGCCTTGAAGAATCGATCCTGCTGGATCGGAGTCGAAGCCGTTTCCCTGAAATGGATCGATAGAAGGCTGTAGTCGTCCGAAAAGTTACCGACCTCCAAAAGTAGGTTTTCGATCTCGGATAATTCTCCTTTCGCTTCCTCCACTCTCCGTAAGAATTCGGTTTCATCTTCGTTGATCTTTCTTTTCCCCTCGAAGTCCTCATCCAAAACGAGATCGTCCTTTCCGTCCGAACCGCAGAAAACCTTATCCCCCGGTTTCATCTGAAAGAGTTTTACAAAAACTTGTCCATTGATCCCCTGAACTCCCAGCTTAAAAAAATGAGTTTCCGGATCGATAAAGGAAGCCTTGCCGTCTCGATAGAGAACCAACCACGGATGTTCTATATTCAAATAATATAATGTACCTGTTTCTTCCTCCACAAGACCGATCACCGCTGATACGAGCATGCTACCGTTGAAAGTTTCGAACACTTTCTGAAGATCGGTAAAACAATCCTTCAGCCATCTTTCGGGAGAGCGGTTCGCAGAATCGGGATCCATTCTTGAACGAATGATGACGGAATTGTAGACCGCACCCAGTACAAGCGCGCCGCCTGCGCCTTGAATGGATTTTCCCATGGCGTCGCCGTTGATAAACGCTTTGAATTTTTTGCCCTGAAGAATCAGATCATAAGCGCTGAGATAATCCCCGCCCAACTCGTATTCTTTTTCCCGAAAGATAAACTTCTTATATTGATTCAGCGCAAAGTTGATTTGCACCGGACCGGATTCGGTTTTTTTGGCGATCAGAGGATCCAAAAGAAGAGAAGTCAAAAAATAATCGCCGTCCTGTTTTTCTTTGAGACCTTGAATTTGCTCCATGTTCTCGGAGATCTCACGATTCTTTTCCAAAATCTTAAAATGACTCACGAAGTTGGAGAAACGATAACGTTCCACGATAAAACCGCTAAAAAAGGCGAGCAGATAACTGATGGCGAGATTCTGCATCGAATAAGACGCCTGATTTGTGGAAAGATTCGGGTGAAACAAAAAGACCGCAGTCAAAAAGCTGAGAATGGATATGGAATAAAGAAGAATCAATGCCTTTCTTGGAAAAGGCATAAAGACCATGGACATCACGACGATTTGGAGTCCGGAAACATAGTTTGGATCGTCGGCGATTCTTCCGGTAAAAAACGCGGTTACGTTTAAAAGATATAGAAAGAGAATGTAAGCCCATTCCAAACCCTTTCCTCGAAGGTTTGTTCCGGCGAATTTATCAATCGCTATCGAAATTAAAAAAAAGGAACTTAGTAAACTCAATCCGATTCTGAAATAGAAGAGTTCCGGGAACTCCGGATGCAGTTTTCGATCGGTGTCTAACGCGAAGCCCAACCAAACAAAGGTTCCGATGATCGATCCCGGATAATGGAGCAGCCTTGCTTGTCTGTGAAGATCTTCCACATATTCCTTTGCGTAACGGATTCTATCTTCGTGAATGTCAAAGAAAAGACGAAAGTATTTTGGAACGGTCTTGAGCAAAGTCATCGTAACCCTAAGGTTATGAGAATTCTAATTTTTTCAATCGAGTTTTTGTATTTATATAGAATGATATCAAATTATAAAATTATTGATTTTTCTCAATTCGGTTAAAAGCGGTTGACCTCGCCAATTTTTAAAAAAATAAATACGCTATGGCAAAAAAAACAAAGTCAGCTTCTACGAAAGCGGTTTCATCCAAAACATCTGCGTCTTCTGTTTACGATCTTTTGATCGTCGGCGGAGGAATCACCGGGGCGAACGTCCTTTGGGATTCTACGTTAAGAGGCCTGAAGTCGATTTTGTTGGAAAAAAACGATTATGCGTCGGGGACGAGTCAGGCGACATCCAAACTCATTCACGGAGGTCTGCGTTATCTCAAAAATTTCGAGCTGGGCCTTGTCCGCGAATCTCTCAGAGAAAGAGCCACTCTTGCCAGAATAACTCCGAATGCGGTGCAAACGATGGGATTTATAGTTCCCGTTTATTCGCAGGCGGAAAGAATCGTTTTGAAACTCGGAATGGAGATGTACAACGGGCTTTCTTTTGATCGAAACAAAAATATTTCCGAAGATCGTTTGATTCCTAAATACAGTTTTTTGTCGAAAGAACAGACGATCATGGAATCTCCGAGTTTGGAACGTGCCAAATTAAAAGGCTCTTATCTTTATTACGATTATCTCAATACCAATCCGGAACGCCATACTTCAGAATTCATTTTTTCAGCTAGGGAAAGGGGAGCCGAAGCCAAAAATTATACCGAAGTGATTTCGATCGTCAGAAGCAACGATTCCACTTATCAGGTTGTCGCCAAAGATAAGTTAAGCGGGAAAGAGATCGTTTTTCATGCAAAATCCATCGTAAACGCAGCCGGGCCTTGGGCGGATTTTGTGGAATCTCTTGCCGGAGTTCCGGCCGATAAAAATTTGGTTCGATCTAAAGGAATCCACGTAGTCACGAGAAAGATCTGCGGCGATAAAACGATCGTAACCAAAAAAAAAGACGGCACTCACCTTTTTGTCATTCCATGGAGAAACAAGACGATCATCGGAACCACAGATACGGAATATCCGGACAGCCCGGACGCTTTTCGGGTTACTAAAAAAGATATCGAAGAATTGTTAAGCGAAGTGAATTTTTCCTTCGGTCTTACGGATCTTACGTTGCAAGACGTGGATTTCTACTACGGAGGTTTGAGACCTTTGGTGGAAGATCCCAGTGAAACGACTTCGACTTATAACGCTTCCCGGAAGACCGAGATTTTCGATCATCGGGATGCGGGCTTTCCCGGTTTCTTTACGGCGATGGGCGGAAAATATACCACGAGTCGGGCGGTCGGAGAGGCGGTGGTCAATAAGGTCGTGGAATATCTTCCAGGAAATTTCCGCGCGTGCGAAACTGAAATCATTCCTCCGGCAACCGGGGATTATTCCGATCTTCCTTCCTTGATTTCGGATCTGAGCAGAAAATTTCCAAAACTACGAGGGGAGTTGATCGAGACGATCGCGAACCGATACGGTTCGCAGTCTTATTCCATTCTTTCCAAAAGCAGTGTTCAAGAAGAATTTTATACGTTGCAAAACGGAGAAAAGTTTTTTGAAAGCGAGTTGAAATTCATCGTCGGAAGGGAAGACATTCATTTTGCAACCGACTTCTTCTTTCATAGATCCGGGGTAGGGGTTCCTGGGTTTCCCGAAGAAAAGGAATCGAGTCGATTGTTTCGTTCTCTTGGAAAACACTTGAAGTGGAATTCGGCGAGAATTCAAAAAGAAACAAAGGCTGTCCTGGATCGTTATAAAATCTATTGAGCTTAGAATGTGAAGGAATTGGAAAGAAATACCGCCATAAAATCTTTGATGATTTCAGAAGTATCTCCGAGGCTGATCGCATCACCGTCCACGATTCTCTGAACTACGGTTCCGAGTATTACGCTGATTAGAATTCGATTTAAGGTTGGGTTTGTAACTCCAAGATGTTTCGTAATGATGTTCACGTATTCTTTCATCGCATCCGCGATTAAAACTTTTTCTTCTTCGTGATTTTTCAATCTAGAAACGTCGCAGATGATATAGAGAAGGTTTTGAAAGTAGGATTCTCTCGCTTGGATCATCTGAAAGAGTGAGTCAACTCTCGTTTCCAGCGTTTGTCCCGGATTCCCTTTGGAATAGAGTTGTAATTCTTCGATGTCTTTGTTCAGAACAAACTTCACCAATTCCTTAAAGATATCCTCTTTGGTCGCGAAGTAGTGATAGAGAGTTCCCGTGGACACGTCTAGTTCGGTTGCGATTTCTCTCATGGAAACTGCCGAATATCCTCTTCTCGCGAGAATATCCACACACTTGGATAGAATTTCTATTTTATATTTTTCATGATTCACTATCTTTGGCATCGAAAATCCCTCGACCTATATTTTATCCACAACTTGTATAACGTGATGATGGAACCGCTTCTACCGGTCAAGAAGATTGGGCGACGCGGTTTCAAAGAGATCGATTGTAACAATCAGTATGCGATTTTCAACTTTTGATACACAAAACCTAGGAGCCAGATCGGTCCGATCATCAAAAACTGAATGTCTTTAAAGAACGAAGGTTTTTTACCTTCTATCTTGTGACCGATAAACTGTCCGATCCAAGCCAGAACAAAAATGGTGATGGAAAGATCGACAAGACCGTACGCGTAAGTGCCTATCATGATCGGAAGCACGGTGGACTGAAGTAGAACGATCAGGTAGATCATGAGCGAAGTCAAAACCAACATTCCAAATGCCAGCGCAGGCGAAAGTCGAACGTAGAAGGCAAGGGCTAACACGAGCGATATGGTCGCGAAGTTTAGATAAGGAACCGACGCGAAAACGGAAGGAACCGGGATCGACCAAAGAAGACCGATGACGGTGAAGTAAATCAAGGGAACGCAGATCCAATGGATATTTTTGTTGATTGGATTTCTGTGACTGTCAGCGTATTCGCCGAACCAAGTTTCTACGGATTTCATAAATCAAACACTCCTCTCGGTTAAAAATTTTAAACGTTCGAAAAAGATTCGCAACTGTTTTTTATCGAACCTTCTGAATAAAATCCAAAATCTCATTCTTTCGATTCTCCGCGTCTTCTTTTCCGAGTTCAAAAGCCTTGCGGACCCCGATCGGGTTTGTATAATCGAACGAGCTGATTCCGATCGGGCGAGATGGTTTGAAAAGATACGTGTTCCTCATCGTTTCGTCGGATTTTCCGATGATCGTGTTCTCTTCGTAATAGATTCCGATTTTGGGCAGAGATGGTGAAAAGCGTTCCAGAAGTAAGTTGTTGCTAAGACCTCCGTCTAAAAAAAATTCGTCGTTCTTTTTTTGGAGAGAAACTACGGGAGGAACGGAAGAAGAATTGAGCAAAATCTGTTCCACCGTTTTCGGTTCCACGAGGTCTTTTTCCGAATAGATTACATTTTCCAAACTCCATTCGTCAAAGATGGACTGAACGCGGTTCGGTATTCTTCCTTTTTGTTTATCGCGTTCGTCTTGAATGTAAGCCTGCATCGTTCTTGAAATCAAACGGGATACGGAGGTTTTTCTTCCGTCGATTTTGTGGATCGGCTTTGCCTTCACGGCTCCGATAAAAACCTTTACGGAAGATTCTCTGATTTTTTTTAAATCCAGACTGTAACGGATCGATCTTCTCGTAATATTCTCATGAGGAAAGGGGGAAAGACCTTTGAAAAGATTTAGGAAACGAAAATTTTTGGAATTTCTGCGCGCGAGTTCTTCGAAATACGTTATGCTCTCTTCTTCCCTTTCGGAAAGAATACAAAGCGCCATCGCGGCTCCCGCGCTGACACCCGAGATTTGAGAAAGATCCAATCCCCATTTTCGAAACGAAAGCCCCGCGCCGAGACCGTAAAAGGCCTTACAACCCCCGCCTGCGATTGCGAGAGAATAAGAGGAAGAAGTCCATGGAAAGGAGAGGCGACTTAGGATCGAACTCATATTAGAGAATAGACGTTTACGATTCGGTTTCGGTCAACTTCTCCGAAGAATCTTCCTCTTTTTTGGGGATCGTTTCCATTTCCTCCAAAGAACCTTCGACTTCGAGAGGGCGGGTGATTCTTTCGATTGGAAGTTTTTTTACGTGATTCGCCATTTCCTTGAGAATCGCTTCGGTGATCTGCTTCATGATCTCGCCGGTGACTTCGTTTTCAAGAACGTCCGTGATCATCGTACTGATATCCTCTCCGAGACGTTTGGAAATTTCTCCCATAAAGGGAATGCGGGACAATTCTCCCAATAAGAATTTGGACTGAAGCGATTCGTTGACCTTTGCGTTGAACCGGTTTTGATGGACCTCAAACGCGCGTTTGGCGAGCTGGCTGTAATCCAAACGAATCATCACTTCTTCCACTCTTTCCAAAGAATGTAAAAAAACGGCGTCCGCGATCGTATCCACGATCACGTCCCGAAAACGAAACGTGATTTCCCTCGTGACGATATCGCTTAGGTTTTGTCCGGACTGACCCAACTTGTAAAATGCGATGAGGATCTTGATTCCTCTCAAAAGCAAAAAGGGACGAAGAAAATAAAATGGAATTACGCCCACGACTTCGTACCAATTCATCGAGAAGTAAGTTCCCGGATCCTTGGACTTTCGAAATTTCGTGATGAGTTCCACACCCCAGATCACGAGAACAAAAAAATCGAAACCGATCACGTAAGCGTAGAGTTCTTTGGGGAGAAATTCCTTATAAGAATTGTAAATCAAAAGAAGAAGAACGTCGAAGCCCGCGAAAGAAAGTAGAAACAGATCTCTCCCGGATCCGGGTAATGCGCGGAGCCAAAGATAAAAATGCCAGACGTTAAATTTGTTGACCCGGACCGGATTACGTTCGGAATCAGCCATTTTACTCATAATCTCCCTGGAAAGGTTGGTTTACAGTATTTATGAGAATGGGATTCTGGTCACTACAATTCCATGTCTTCACAAGTGGCGATTGACGGTTTCAATCTGATTTATAAGTTCCCGGAAACGGAAGAATTGATGTATCAGAATCAACTCAAAAAAGCAAGACAGGTAGTTTTGGAATTGATAGAGTTTTATTCTAAAAAAAAGAAAAACCAAACGTTTCACGTTTTCTTCGACGGCAAAAAGGAAATCGCCAGCGAAGTGTATCAGGAAACGTTCGGAAAACTGCATGTATATTTTAGCCAAGAAAGAAAGGCGGACGACTTGATCAAAGAGTTTGTCCGCACACAAACTCGGCCTTCGGATGTGCAAGTGGTCAGTTCGGACAAAGAGATTTTTTTTCACGCAAAAAAATGGGGAGCTCATCCGATCTCTTCCGAAGAATTTGCGGCTTTGGTTTTAGCGGAAACCTCACCCAAAAGGCCGGAACCGGACAGCGAAGAATTCAAAGATAAAAAACTAAACTCGGACGAACTGGAATATTGGAAAAATTTATTTAGGAAGGGCAGATAAAACAGTGCTGTTCAACTCCGTTACCTTTGCGATTTTTTTCGCCTTCGTTTATACGATCTATTGGTTGATTCCCAAGAAGAATCGTCCCGATTTTTTGATTCTTTCCAGCGCCTTTTTTTATATCTGGTTTTCCTGGATTTTTTTCTTTCACTTCGTTTTCGTAATTCTCCTCAATTACTTTCTCTATAAGAAGATCAAGATGGATCGCGAGAATTCCAAAGGATGGATGATCGGCGCCGTTCTTTTCAATTGTATCAATCTTGGATTTTTTAAATACTTTTATTTTTTTTCCCGGGTCCTCGCAGATCTTACGGGTTATCCTTTCTTTCAAGAAATCCAAGGAATCGTTCACATCATTCTTCCGCTTGCGATCAGTTTCTACAGTTTTCAGATGATCGCCGCGGCGGTGGATGCGAGAAGGAATCCGGAAAGCGAACTCATATCGATCAAAGGATATTTTCTTTTCGTTCTGTTTTTTCCGGTTTTGATCGCGGGACCGATTATGAGGACCGGGGATTTTTTTCCGAATTTAAAAAACTTGGAACCGGACCGGGACAAAATTTATGACGGAAGTTATCTGATGATCAGCGGTCTTGTCAAAAAGGTTTTGATCGCAGATCCGGCTTCCGGTTTGATTTCTCCGATATTCTCCAATCCAGAAGTTTACGATTCCACTTCTTTGATTCTTGCGGGAATCGGATATTCAGTCCAAGTCTTCTGCGATTTTTCCGGTCTTACGGATATGGCGAGAGGAGTGGGCGCGTTACTCGGCTTTTATCTTCCAGAAAACTTCAAGGCTCCTTTTTTCTCCTTAAGCGGGAGAGAACTCTGGCAGAGATGGCACATAACGTTGTCGTTTTGGCTTCGGGACTACATATATTTCTCATTAGGTGGAAGCAGGGCCGCTCAGTGGAGAACCCATCTCAATCTCATTCTTACGATGACGATCGGAGGATTTTGGCACGGAGCGGATTATACGTTTATCGCCTGGGGTTTTTACTGGGGAGTTTTGCTCGCGGGAGAACGTTATCTTGAAAACACTCTCGGTTGGAAATTGACTCCTGAAAAAAGCGTGGTCTTAAGGGTATTCAAGGCGGCGATCATCTTTCTTTTGTTTTCTTTCAGCGCCGTGTTATTCCGAGCGAATAACGCGACAACGATGGTGCAACACGTTCTCGGAATTTTTAAAAATTCTCCTTCCTCGATCGAATCCGAAATTTCAAGTTCTACTTCATCGGCTTGGATCGGAGAGGCGGGACGGCTTGTGGACGGGAATTCCTTTTTTCTTCTCAATCGGATGGAGAATGTGGAGAAATTCTTTTATCTTTTCCTGGCGCTCGTACTTTTCAACTGGGTTCAATACGTTCCGGAATTTTGGAAACGTTTTCGAAAATACGATCCTTGGCTTCTTACGTTTGTAGGAGTTCTTACCGTTTTCTTGCTCGCGTTGTTTTCGGAAGATTCGGGCGCGTTTATCTATTATAAGTTTTAGGAAAATAGAATGTTTCGAAATCGATTTCTAATCGTTCCTTTTGTCGTCTTTATCATCGCTTTTAGTATCGATAAAATCATCAGTTCGGCTGCTTTGGAGCCGTATTATTCTCTAACTCTTTCCGATCTAAATTTTCGGCATAAGGAATTTCTTTTCGAAGAGTTGAAAGATTATCTAAAAGGCAAAGAAAGAAAGAAGGTTCTGGTTTATTTCGGAAATTCAAGAGCTCTTCTTTTTAGAAACGATTATATAGAGAAAAAATATCCGAACTGGGTTTTGTTTAACTTTTCGGTGCCGGGCGGTTCTCCCGATTATTATCTTTACTGGTTGGAACGTTTTCAAAATGAATCGGTAAAACCGGATTTTATACTGATGGACGAATCGATCGAAATCTTCAATTCTTCCTCGGTTTTGACGTTGGACGAGGTTCTGTTTTACGGACTGAGCGGATCGTTCGTGTTTCGCCACGCCGATCGATATTCTTCTTCCGATCTTACCGGTTATATTGGAAAAAAATTATTTCATACTCTCAAAAATCGGCCGCGATGGAACGTTATCCGCGCTCGAGCCAAGGACGGGGGTGTTATGGCGAAAGGTTATAGCAAACTTAGGGACGAAATTACCGAGAATCTCAAAAAACAAAGAGGAAGCGCGACTTCCGATTCCAGTCCCAAGATCGTCTTATCTCCGGAACTGCTCAAAAAAAGATCGAATACGGATTTTAAATCCTATCTGACTCCTTTTACTTTTAATCCGAAGATGTTATCCAATCAGGAAGACGCAATTGCGATCGCAAAAGCATTAGGAGTTCCTTATGCAACGATTTGGGTGCGAGTTTCGCGTCCTTACTTTGAGCTTTATAAAACCAAAAAAGTATTAACGAGTGAAAAGGATGAAAAAACTCCTTACGACATCATGATTCCGATTTTGAATCGACTGCATCAATCGACGGGAACCGCATTCTGGAATATGAACGAGGATCCTCGGTACCATTGCGACGATTTTAGCGACCCGGGGCACATGTCTCCAAGTTGTTTCAACGATTACGCCGATTTTATCTTCTCTCGGTTGCCGAAATGAGAAACAAAGAGCGCCGATCAAACGTTCTTTGACGGTCTTGGCGATTCCAAGGCTGAAACAATAAAAATTTTAACTTAGATAGGAAGGGAACAGGAGGAGTTTTGGAACTTTTTGAATTTGCAATATCGGGAAACTGTCATAAGATCCGTATGCTTTTATCTATGCTGAATTTGGAATATGTCAGCCGCGCTGTAAACAACGCGGAAAAAGAGCACAAGTCGGAGACTTTTCTGAAGATGAATCCATTGGGACAAGTGCCCGTATTAAAAGACAAAGGTTTTTTTATCCGTGATAGTCAGGCGATCCTGGTATATCTTGCGCTCGAATATGGAAAGGAAGAATGGTTTCCAAAATCCGGGATCGGAAGCGCCAAAGTGATGGAATGGCTTTCCACCGCTGCAAACGAAGTTACCAGAGGACCGGCGGCTTTGCGGACTCATTATCGCTTCGGAAAAACGATTCAGATCGATGAGGCCGAAATGATCACAAATCAACTTTTGAATTTTTTGGAAAATCATCTGACGCAGAATCTGTGGCTCGCCGCCGAAAGACCGACTATCGCCGATTTGGCGATGTATCCTTACGTTGCCCTTGCAAACGAGGGAAGAGTCGATTTAAAACCGTTTGAAAAAACTAGAGATTGGTTAAAACGCATCGAAAGTCTTCCCGGTTACGTTTCTATGCCCGGAATTCAGTTGCAAAAAAGTTAAATCGATTCCTGCGGCAGAGCCTGAACCGTTTTTTATTCGTTGGAAATTATTTCTTGAACAAGTTCGGGAAGAATTTCACCGGATTTCCCTTTTAGAAAAAGGTCGACTGAGGAAGAGAAAGAACTTCTTTCCGGATTGATTTCAAGAAGCAGCGCGCCGTTCTCTTTTGCTATTTCCGCCAAATACACAGGCATACTCACAGTGCCCGAGGTGCCGACGATCAAAAGAAGATCCGAATTCTGCATTCTTAAAACCGATTCATTGAGTTTGAATGAATCGTAAGATTCTCCGAACCATACCACACCCGGACGAAAAAGAGAGCCGCAAAGATCGCATTTAGGAAGAGTATCGTCCGGCTTTGTCGAATCGATTTTGATTTCGTTTTCGCAGGAAGTACATCGATTGATGAAGATATTTCCGTGAATTTCTACGAGATTTTTTGAACCTGCTCTGAAATGAAGGCCGTCCACGTTCTGAGTCAAAAGAAAGAAATCCGCATAACGTTTTTCTAATTCTGCCAGAGCGAAGTGTCCCGGGTTCGGCTTCTTTGTTTCGATGATGCCCCTTCTCCAAAGATACCATTCCCAGACGAGTTGTGGATTCTTTTGAAATGCCTGAGGAGTAGCCAGTTCTTCGGCGCGAAAATTTTTCCAAAGTCCTTCCGCTCCTCGAAAGGTCGGAATTCCACTTTCGGCGGAAATCCCCGCACCCGTGATCGCCGAGATTCTTTTGAATTTTCCTGAGTTACTTCTAAAAAAATCTTTCATTTCGGCAGTTGAAGCGCCGCTTTCACTTCCATCATCGTTTTTTCTCCGCAAAGAATTCTTACGAGCTCTAAAGAGAATTCGAAGGCCGAACCGGGACCGACGCTCGTAATAATTTTACCGGAAATTTCCAATCTGGCTCCGGTATAACCTATAACGTCGGAAACAACTCCGGGGAAAGACGTAAAACGGTCTTGGTTCGTAAGAATATTCTGATGTACTAAAATACTCGGAGCCGCACAAATTGCGGCGATCCACTTTTCATTCTTCTTTGCGTCCTGAAGAAGTTCGGAGATTTTTGCGTCTGCTGCAAGAGCCTTTGTCCCGCCGTTGCCTCCGGGCAGCACGATCATATCGAAGTCTTTGAAATCCACCTCTTGAATAGTTGTGTCCGCCAAAATTCGAACTCCGCGCGATGCGGTAACCGCTCCCTCTTTCAGAGAGGCACTCGTCACTTCTATCTTGGCTCTTCGAAGGACGTCTACGATGATAACGGCTTCCATTTCCTCCATTCCTTCAGCAAATGGAACCAGAACTTTAGACATAAAAACTCCTTCAAAAACGAGATTCGTCTCTGGAACCTTTCCAGGTGACGTTTAGATTTAAGAAGTAATTTGTAATCATAGCGGCCAAAATAGCAAGCGAATCTGCAAAGAATTTAATGAGAAGTCCGGAAGAATTAAACTCCGATAGAAAGATTCTATGATATAAAAATTGAAAAACGCTAATTTGAATTAAAAGTCCGAGGAGGCTCACAAGATGAAAAAGAATCAAACCCTGAACGATTCGGATCCCATCGTATCTTTTTTCATAAAAAGTAAGATAGTTGTTGAGAACAAAATTGGAAAGAATCGATATTTCAATTCCGAACAAAACGGAACTGTGAAACGGATTTAGAAATTGAAACGGAGTCGTAAGCTCCGGGAAATGAAACGTTTCTCCGATTAAAAGTCCGAAAAGATTTACGAAAACTCCGGAAGATCCCACCAAGGAATATAGGAGAAAGGTAGGGGAAACCCATTTGCCAAAACGAAGATCTAAAAGAGCGACCAAGTAATTCCGGATAACGGAACCGTCTAACTTTGTTTTGCCGAATCTGCGGCTTTGAAACGTAAAAGGAATTTCGGAAATTTTCGGAGGTACTTTGGATCTATGCAAAAATTCTAATAGAATCTTAAATCCTCTTGGATTGATACTCTCCGCGGTGGTTTTGAAGTAGTCCTTGGATATCGCGAAAAAACCGCTCATCGGATCGGAAACGGGAATTGGTAAAAATAGTTGAGCCAGAGTAGTTGCAAAATAACTAAAGCTCTTTCGAACCCAGGACCAATTCGAAGTAGAACCTCCGTCTTTGTATCTCGTTCCGATGCTCACGTCGGATTTTTGATTGAGAATCGGTACCACCAGCGCCGATAAAATGGATTCGTCGTGCTGCAGATCCGCGTCCATGACGACGAAGACCTTTCCCTTTGCGATCGACATTCCGGCGAGGACCGCAGAGGAAAGGCCGCGACCTTCCATTCTTCTGAGAACGAAAAGTTCTTTGTGATCTTTTTTTAAATTCTCAGCGACTTCCCAGGTTCGATCGGGGCTATTGTCGTCCACGAGTAGGATCTCGTAGGAATATTTTTTCAACGCATGAGCGAGTCTCGGAAGAAGAATCGGAATGTTCTCTTTTTCGTTATAAGTCGGCAGAATGACGGAAATTTCGGGAGCGGTCATTAGAGTGTAGAATTTATAATCCGGCAAATTCTGTAAATCCAATAATTAAGTGTACACTTACATGATGGATTTTTTCCTGAGATCTTTTTTTGTATCTTCGAAACGAAAGCCAAGAGTTGAATCTGAAAAATTACAAATCCCTGACATTTTACAAAAGAAGTTAAAAAAGAAGAACGTAAAAAATAAACCGAAACTGAAAAACTTTTTTCATTCTGGGGGAATCTTTTGAAATGGAATGCAGATGGTTTTCAAAAAGAGAATGGATCCGAAGGTTTGGTTTCGAATTCTCGGGATCATTTTGTTCTTAGGCGGCGCTCATCTTTCGATTTCCTGGATTTTGAGCGACCCTTTGCGTATTGAGAAACCGCTTCCGTTTCACGGCGATTTCATTCATTCCCCGTATTCTCCAACGATTCAAAGGTGGTTAAAGACCGCTTTTCATCTTCATTCTGATCGCGACGGGTTTTCCCCTTTTCGAAGTAGTCCGAAAGAAATCCAAGAGCGTTATCTTGAAAAAAAATACGACATCATCGGAATTACGGATTATCTCAAAGTTAGCGGCGTCGAATCGGGAAAGAAAATATTTCTACCTGGTTATGAGTGGGGTAGAGATTTTAATCGGAAGCACATTCTTGTGTTAGGCGCGAAAGAAGCCGTTTACGATTTTTTTCCAGTCTACACGACCATCGGAAATCTTCAATGGACGATCGATCAAATGCAAAAAGAAGAATCTTTTGTGATCGTATCTCATCCTGTTTTGGAGGGGGCCATTTCCTATAGAGACATCGAACGACTCCGAAATTTGGATGCGGTAGAAGTGTTTTCGCCGTTTGGAGATTCTTTTCCTGAATGGCTTCGGCTTTTGGATCAAGGATATCCGATTTTAGCCGCGAGCGGAGACGACCTTCATTATTTTCCGGGTGAGTTGATTCGCGCAATGAAACTCCCTTTGTATGAAAGGATCTTTCACGAACTCACGTTTTCGAATCAAAACGAAGGAGAAACGTTTACAAGATACATTCTTTTGAATACCGATTCCTTGGATGAGAAAGAAATTGTAAAAAATCTCAAACGAGGAAATTACATTTCCGTAATGAAACTCGTGGATTACATGGATGATCCTAAGATTCTGGATCTGAGAATGGAAGATAAAAAAATAATCGCGGAGTTTCCCGAAAAGTTTTTAAAATTGGAATTTATCGGAAAGGGCGGGAAAGTATTGAAGGAAGAATTTCAAAAGACGCGCGGAGAATATTTGATTGATTCCGAAGACGAATACGTCGTTGTCAAGGCCGTATTGCCTTCCGGTTTTCTATACTCGAATCCATTTTATCGAACGAAAACAGAGAAATCTCTCGAAAAGTAGATTGAAGAGCTCTTTATTTTCTAACAAAGAAAAAGCGACTCCGAGAATTTCCTAAAGTTTTTCGCTACAACACTTCGAATCGAAATTTGCAAAAAATCATCGGTTCGACGACTCGTTTTCCTAAGAGAGCTAATTCTTCTTGCACCGAATGGATCATACGTATGGGTATTGGATCTAATTTATGGTTTCTTTCTGAGTTCGTATCAATCGCAATTGATACTATATTGGAGACTTCAATTCGTTTTAGAAAACCTAACGTGAATTAAATGATATAAAAAGGAAATAGCGTAGTGTTTGTTCTAATAGGAACGAATGCCACCGAAATGAGAATCAACATAGGATTTTGGTTTCGAAATTGTAATCTGCGATTCTATAAAGTTTTATTCCTCAAAATCTACGGATGGTTCCCATCTTTGTTTTAGCCGGTTTGTTTTTACGAACCGTTGAAAAGGTTTTGAGCAAGATCTTTTCTTCTTCAAAAAATGAAAAGCCACCTTTTTTGGATCAGGTTAACTTTGGTAAACCGAAATGTTGTTCTTATGGGTTTCTCGTTTTATCTTAAAAAATATTTTTTATATCTTAATATAATATTATTAAAAATGAATATATTAAAATTTTAAACTTTTTGGTTTTAAAAAGGAATGACTGACAAAGATAGGAGAAGGTAACTTTTGGGATAGGCTTGACTCTTCGAATTCCTTAGATCCAAGTATAAAAAAATCTTCGGAGAATTACAAATGAAGTTAATTAAAAAAATAGGAGTCTGTATCGTATTGATAGGACTTCTTTCTGCGTGCAAATCCAAAGAGGACGACGATACTTCCTATCTCGCCTTGCTACTTTTGGCAGGAGGATATAATACTTGCTCGTTTTCTCCTGCGGGAACTCCCGTGTCGATTGCTTCAATGTCTGCAATAGCCAATGGAACGCCTTATCCGCTTTCGTTTACTCAAATTGATAAGCAGTACGCCGCGATTCAAATTCCTGCGGCAATCGCGGGGAACATTTTGAGCTTCCAAGTCAGCTCCGGAACTCTCGGAGTCGCCGTTTACAAGGGCGGGTGTCCGGTAACAAAGGGAGTGAACTTGGCGGCAGCCGGCGTTGATTTTGCTTTCATTGCAGGAGCAGCGACGATCACGAACTCGGCGCAAATCCAATTTAACGTTGCGGGCTCTTATACGATTATCGTGAATACCGCGGACGGGGGCAAGGGTACGTTTCAACTTAACTAAATAAGAAGGTTGTTTAACATTTTTAAGAGAACCTTCGCAAGCATAGAAGGTTCTCATTTCGTTGGATTAATCCTTATAATTTTCTTTTCGAATGCAAATTAAAAAAGAACTAAGGATAGTGTCCTTAAAGTTTCGCACAAATGAGAACTTGAGAAGAGCTCTCCTCACACGATCAAGCCATGAGCTTTAAAGTTTTTAACTCTTTTAATTTCTCCATGTCAACATACTTTTTAGTTCC
>NZ_NPDU01000064.1 GCF_002811985.1 Leptospira adleri | reverse complement strand
AAAAAAACATAACGATCTTCCCATCGAATCGTAGTTATGCGCAGAATTTTATTTTTAACGGTTGGGAAATGGTTCGATAACAGAATCCGAGAGGGAAAAAAGCCTGTCTATGATTTTCCGATACCCTACTTTCCGTCGCATTCCAAAATGTAACTTTACTTTATCAGAAAGACCAAACTGCGGAAGTCAAACCCCGCGATTTCGCATGTCTGGCTTCAGTTCAAACTACACGGGAACTCAATTGAGTTTTTTTAGGGCGCGGTTTTAATATCCAAGACTTCTTTCAAGATCCGCGAATTCACCCTTCCTGTAAACTCGTCTTCGTATCTTTCCAATTCCGTTACAAATTCCTCGGAAAAGCCTGCTTCGATCCTCGTTTCCGGAAAGTAATGATATCCTTTCGCCCTTCGCGGCGTAAAGGGAAACTCTATCAGAGAAAGATAGTGTTCCCATTCATTTTTAGATTCGGGCATTTGTTTTAGAATGTATTGATAACCGCGACGCACGTGTTTGATCTCGTCTTCGTAGACTTTCCTCATAATCGCGGCCTTTTGCTCGTCTCCGAATCGTTCGAAAGCCATCGTATAAATTTTTGAAAAATCGAGATTGGCTCCCTCGAACGAAATCGCCATAACCGCGTAAAATTTTTCCAGCGTCTGCATTCTCGGAATTTGTTTCCAAAAAATATAATTGAGGGGCCGGTCCCCGAGCTCCATCCCTCCGTTTTTCATTTCCGAAAGATAAAGACGGAGGTGATTCTGTTCTTCCAAAAGGGTTCGGTATAAACTCCAACGCACTCTAGAAGGCGCATCTTGAAATTTAAGAATGGCGTAGGCAAATAGTTCGATCGCCATCAACTCGTGATTGGCAAAATGATGAAGAGTGACGTATCGATTCTCATCGGAAAACAATTGTTCCAATCTGGGAATCTTGCTTTTGTGATCGCTGATCTGAATTTTTTTTTCGCGGATCGGAAGATTCGGTAAATTAGAAATTTCGAATGTCTGAATGTCTTCGGGCGGAACGTTAGGCGAGAATAATTTATCTTCGAGGCCGGCGCCGAAAAGCACCTGCTTTGCGAATTCGTTCAAAGTCATCTTTTAAGCGGGGTGTTTGGAGGCGTCGAATCCGAGTTCGATGATGGAACCCTGGATGTTCTTTTCATCCGGGTTGAGGGAAATTTTTCCTTCTCCGCAGTGATACATGATCTTAAACGTATCCATCAAAGACTGGATGATTTGTAATCCTCTTCCTATGTTTCTGTGAGGAACCTGAGATCCTCTCCATGGAAGAATTTCACATTTCTTTTCCTGGTGTTTTTGAATATAGCTGATATAGTCTTTTAGATTGGAAGTTCCGGAAGGAGTCGCAAAGGATTCTAATTTCTCCGCTTTGAGACCGGAGCCGTAGTCCATGATCCACAAAGTGAATTTACAATCCCGGATGACCCATCTGCAAATGATCGTTTCATCCGAACTGACTTTCACGTTAGCTGAAATCGAATTCGTTAGCGCTTCGTCGGCGGCCAATTCGATCTGAGTAATATCTTTTTTAGCGAAAGAATTCTCCGAAAGGGAATCCCGCAGGGCGTTACGAAGTTCTCTGATACTGGTTAGATCCGTTGGGAGAAACATAACGTAGGAACCCCCGTTATGTTTAACCAGCAATGATTCGTCAGAATCTCTCATTTCCGTTCCCGGTTGCCCGCCTTCCAAGATTAACAGCCCAAAGCAGGCGATTTGAACAAAATATGCCGGTTTTTTTCAGGACGACAACGAAATTCCTGCTTCTCCGGCGGTTTTTTCAATTCTCTGGAGGAGTTTTTCTTTCCCCAAAAGCGGAAAAAGAATCGGCAACTCCAAACCAGCTGACTTTCCGGTGGTTGCGGCCCGGATCGGCATAAAGAGAGTTTTTCCTTTCTGACCGGTAATTTCCCCGATCTTGGACATTGAGTTCTTATAATCCTCATCGGTCTTTGGCTCAGAATTCTTCAGCATTGCATAGAATTCTTTTACTACCTTGGGACCATCTCCTTCTTTTAGGTAACCAGCCGCATCTTCCGACTGAATCTTCAGGTCCGTAACGAAGAATTCCGCGATGTAATCCGGAGCCTGAGTCAGGTTGTCCAGATACACTCTAACAGATTCGACGATCGAAGTAAGTACAGGGTTACTTATATTTTTTACTTCTTCCGGAATATCTTTTCTATCTTTGAGAAAAGGAAGTAGATTGCCTAACACTTTCGATATATCTAAATCTCTTATGGTCCGATTTGATAACCAATTGAGTTTCGATTTCGGATTCATCGCTTCCGCGATTTGCGCCAGGTCCGAGAAATTTGTGACCGCTTCCTCGTCTCCGCCTTTCGGTTTTTTGAATACGTCGAATGTAGACGGCGATTTGGAACAACGGTGAACGTCGAAGATTTTTTCCAACTCGTCGCTCGGAAGGAATTCCCTTCCATCGGCCGATGTCCAACCGAGAAGCGCCATGTAGTTTCGAAACGTTTCCGGTAAATATCCGAGATCACGGAACGCAAGAATGGAAGTAGCTCCGGCTCTTTTCGAAAGTTTTTTACCGTCCATTCCGACGATCTCGGACGCGTGTGCAAATTCCGGAGTTTCATAACCGAGGGCTTCGTATAACAAAATTTGTCTCGGAGTATTGGAAAGGTGCCCGACTCCTCGAATCACGTGACTGATCTTCATAAGCGCGTCGTCCACTACGACCGCATAGTTGTAGGAAGGAAACCCGTCTGACTTTACTATGATGAAATCGCCGATCAACTTCGTTTCAAACTTTACTTTTCCCTGTATGATATCGTTTACGATCAACGTTTTGGAAGGAGTTTTGAATCGAATCGAATACGGAATTCCTTGTTTGATTTTTTCCTCGACCTCTTCGTCGGACATGTTCGCGTGAAGTCCGTCGTAGACGTAGGGAACCCCCATCGCTTCGGCTTGTTTTTTCTTCGCTTCCAATTCTTCCTGAGTACAAAAACAACGGTAGGCCTTTTTTTCTTTGAGAAGTTTATCCGTGTATTCCTTATAGATCGAAATCCTTTCGCTTTGAATATAAGGACCGAATTCTCCGCCTGCGCCCGGACCCTCGTCCCAGTGGATTCCCAACCATTGCAAAGATTCTAATATGATTTTAAAAGACGCTTCGGTGGAACGGCTTTGATCCGTGTCCTCGATTCTTAAGATGAACTTTCCGCCTTGGGACTTTGCGTATAAATAATTGAAGAGTGCGGTTCTCGCTCCGCCTACGTGGAGAAATCCACTCGGGGAAGGTGCAAATCTGGTACGAACTTCTCTGGTTTGATTCATGGGGATTGGCTTTTCTCGTTCGAAATTCTTATGATAGGATAATTTTTGAAATTAGCCGTTGTGGTAAATGGTTTATTTGCAGAGAGATCGTAAAATGAAAGGGATTTTTTTTGTTCGTTCTTTCTCAACGCGAGAAGATCCACGTCGGATGGAAAATCCAGACAATAATAATCGACATAAGATTCTCCCTTTTTCAAAGGAAGAATCGGAATGGTTCCCGTAAGTCCGATGGCCGGCGGGTATTCCAAAGATTCATAGTCGTAGTCTCTCGAAGAGGTCGAAGTCCCGTTCGCCGAAATGAATTCCGTCTGCATGATTCTTACTAAAATTCCCCGAAGACCGTGTTTCCATTTCAGAGTTCCGATTCCAGGAAGGAATCTCGTCTCTTCGCTTTCACGGATCCCGCCCTCGTCTCCGATCACGAATTCTTTTTTCACGTTCTCCAGCGGTTCCGATTTTGCAGATGGATGAAAAATCTCCGGAACATTTTTTGAATTCGATTTTTCGATTCTTTTGGAAACGAATTTCGGAATGAATTCAAGTTTGCGTTTATCGTTCGGATCCCTCTGAAAACTCCCCCTCCACTCCGAAACGTCCAGGACGACCCTTTCGGTTTGTTCGGTCTTTCCGGACAATTCCATATATTTTAGAATTCCTTGGACCATTTCTTCCTTTCCGGTTTGGCTTCTTAAAAAGATATAACGGGCTTGAAAACTGGAATTCTCATAGTACGGAGAAACAAACGGAGTCGAAATGAAATAAATCTGCGAAGAATATTGTTCGGAAAAACTCTTTGGATTTTCGAACAAATGAAGAACCGAACTTCCACAATGAAAAAAGAATAAGGAAATTCCGGACAGGAGGAAAACGAAGATCGGAAATTGAAAACGAACTGAAACCGGTTTAAAGAGGCTGAAAACTTTTTTCATCTACTTGTAGATCGTGCTTTTTGCAAAAACCGGCAAGGAAAAACCCAAAAATTAAACTTTCTTTACAAAAACGGGGGGTCCGATATGCAAATGTCCGAAAGTGAAATTTACCCTCTTTCACCTGAAAAATACCGTTATTAAATCCAGTCGGCTTTTTACAGTTGACAGGATAGTGTTCTAGAATTTCGTTGGCCAAAACTGTATGAAGAATTCCAATCCACCAAAGCCTAAGGATGCGTTTCCAAAACGCCCCTTTGAAGACCAGGTCAATGACGACCAGAGAAAATATTCGCGTTATGTTTGCGATTCCAGGGCGATTCCTCACGAAATCGACGGTTTGAAACCCGTTCAGAGAAGAATTCTCTGGGCAATGTGGAATTCGGATGCGAGAAATCGTTATACAAAAACCGTAAAAGTCGCCGGTTTGGCGATGGGATATCACCCTCACGGAGATCGTTCCATTCAAGACGCGCTTTCGCAGATGGCTCAGGACTTTACTTTTGCGAATAATATCCCTCTCGTTTCCGGAGAAGGAACCTTCGGAGACGTTTTGGATCCGAGTGCGATCGCTTCCCCTCGTTACACCGAAGTAAAACTTTCCGACTTTGTTAAAGATTTGGGATTTTTCGAAAGTTTGCCGGATATCGATTACGTTAAGAATTACGACGAAACCGAAGACGAGCCGATTCATTTTGTGGGAAAGGTGCCGATCGTTTTACTCAATAATATCCAAGGAATTGCGACCGGCTTCCGTTGTTTTATTCCAGCGCACAGACTTTCCGATATCGTAAAGTCTCAGGTAAATTATTTAAAAACTAAAAAGCCTCTTCCGCTCAAACCATGGTACAAAGATTTCGGCGGCGAAATCAGAATGGCCGAAACGGAAGCGGGAAATATTACGATGGCGACTTCGTTCGCCTTCAAATGGGAAGGAGATAATCTTTATCTTACCGACGCGCCGATGAACTGGAACCGGGAAAAAGTGGTTTCACTGATCGACGACATTCTCGAGAGAAAGGATTCCTGGTTAAAAGACTACGTCGATTATTCCAGCCAGACCTTTAGAATCGAACTTCAATATAAGAAGGGCGAAAAACCGACTCAAAAAGAAATCATGGCTCTCTTCAACAAAGAAGACGTCCAGACTCTTGCTATGAACGTGATCACCTACGACGGTAAGTTGAAAAACTTCAAACCGGAAGAGATCATAAAACGATTCTGCGATTTCAGAAAAACTCATTTGATCCGAAGATTCAAACGTCTCTCGGGTTTGGAAGAGGAAAAAATCGAAAGGAACTCCGAACTGATCCGTTTTATCAAAGAAAAATGGAACGAAAAAGTGATCGGAATCAAATCCAAGAAGGACTTTGAAGACAAACTCAAAGCCTCTAAGTTCAAATACTTCGAATGGTTGTCCACGATTCCAGTCTATAGAATGACTATCGACGAGGTTAGAAAATGCGAAGAAGCGATCGTAGAAGCGAAGACCGCCCTCTCGCGTTATCAAGGTTTGGTGAAAGAGGACAAAAAACTGACCGATTTCATGGTCACCGAATTGGACGAACTTCAGACAAAATGGGATAAAGTATGAGCGCCGACAAAACAAAAGTAAAAGAAAAATCATCCCAAGAAAGAAATTTTAAAAAACTCTCCAACGTGGAACACGTTCGGATGAGAACCGGTATGTGGCTGGGACAAAATTCTTCTTCCACATTCGAACAACATTTTTTTCGCAAGAACAACGAGGGAAAATACGAGATCGTTCACGAAGAACTCGAAGACGTTCCCGCCAAGTTAAAATGTCTCGACGAAGCGTGTATGAACGCAGTCGACGAATATCGTAAGAATCAGAAGGACAAAACGATTCCCGAAAAGGATAAGATGTCCAAACTGATCATTCAGCTTTCGTCGGACAGAAAGAGTGTTACGATTACGGATAACGGAAGGGGAATCCCCGCCGCAAACGCGGAAGGCGTTTATCTCCATTTGATGTACGGAGAAAATTTCGACGATCACGTAAAACAGGATCACGTCGCGGGACAAAACGGAGTCGGGATTTCACTCGTGAGAATGGTTTCCAGTTATTTCAAAGTAAAAACTGTAAATGGCGGCACGTCGTTCAAAAAACTTTTCACGGTTCACGACGACGTAAAAAAACAAATACGTTCCTACAAACTTTCGAAGGACGAAACCGATCGTATTTTTCTATACTTTGACGAACACGGAAAATTCACCGATTGCCCTCTTCTCACGAAGGATCAGATCGAAAAATTAGGACCGCTCCTTAAAAAAACGAACATGCAGGAATTGGTCGAAAAGGCTTCGAAAGAAGATCACGGAACCTCCGTGGAATTCGAACTCAATCCGAAGTATTTCAACAATCTCGATGTTTCGTTTAACGTGGATTTGATGAGACAGTATCTCCAAGATATCGCGATGACAAACCCGGGTTTGGAAGTTCAGTTCGTATTCAAAGGAAAGAAAGACAAGTTCAAATTCAAAAAAGGGCTCGATGAAATCTTTTCGCATTCCGATCTCGTTTACTACAAAATGGATTTCAGCGCTCCGGGTTCGGCTTCCCAGCTTCATCTGGAAACCTATCTCGTAATCGGACAAAACAAAAACCTGACGTGGGTGAATTCCATCTTCGCTCCGCAAGGCGGATCCGCGATCGAATATCTTGAAAATAGAATTTGCGACGAAGTTCGTAAAAAAAGTCAAATTGTGGCGTTGGAGAAAAAGCTCAAAACAAGTTCCACAAGAAACGACGTAAGAAACTGTTTTCACATGTATGTGAACGCGAGACTTCTCAACCCTCGTTTTAAATCTCAGGATAAATCTTACCTGATCAACGACCTCAACGAGGACATTCGAAACGCGGTCGATAAACATCTTGAGAAGTTCATCAAGAAGACCGGCCTTTTGGAAGAGATCAAACTTCAGATGGAAAAGCGGACTCAGCTCAAGGCTTTCGAAGATGCGCAAAAAGGTCTCAAGAAAGCGAGTCGGATGAACATTCCAAAACTTATGCCGCCGACGGGAAAGCCAGGCGATCCCGGAAGAGTTTTGTTTGTTGCGGAAGGGGATTCTGCGATCGCAGGTTTGCGTCCTGCGAGAAATCCGAAATTGCACGGACTCTTTCCTTTGCGCGGAAAACCTCTCAACTGTAAAGGAATGAGCATTGCAAAAGCGATCGCAAACGAAGAATTAAAAAACATCGTCGCGATTCTCGGATTACCTCTCGATCAAAAAGTCAAATCCATCGAAGAATTGAACTACGAAAAGATCAGCATCATCACGGATGCGGATTTCGACGGCTATGCGATTCGTTCTTTGATGTTGTCTTTCTTTTACGAATACTGGCCCGAACTTTTTGAGTTGGGTTTTATTCATATCTCAAGCGCGCCGCTTTACGAAGTGGACGTCAAGTTCGCCGACAAGAAAAAAGAAACGATCTTCTGTATCGACGACAAAGACTACGAGGATTTGATCAAACGTGTGGAAAAAGGCGGCGGAGAAATCACCCGCAAAAAACGAAACAAAGGTCTCGGAGAAACCGGAAAAGAAGCCATGAAGTTTGCTGTGGATGAATGTATGACTAAGATTACCATCGGAAATAAAAAGGAAGCGTCAAAAATTCAGAATCTTTGGTTCCACAAAGACTTCGCAGAACAAAGAAGAGACGCGATTTCAGAATACGCGATGAGCGTAATCGAAGACTAATCCGTCTTTGCGTTAACATTTCCAAACGATTTATAAAATTAAGTCGTTTGGAAATTTCTGTTCAGTTCTTGGCATTTTGGAAAAATTCGATACGACTCCGTAAAAAAAATCAATTTTTCGCAAATACAAATTCATCTTAGCCTGAAGGCGTCAATTCTTTCACTGTAATTTTTTTAAAACGCGAGTTTGCACTGAGACAACTCGTCAATCTATTTTAAAACGAGCCGATTGTTACGACAAACCATCCTGCTTTAAAATTCTACTTGAAAACGGACTCAAAGCCCTCTGGGTAAAATTTTACGAAAATATCTTCTTATACGCCGCCGGAATCAGGGTACAAAATTCCGGATAAAAAGAGAGTATATATGGATAATTTGAATATATAAAACTATTAGAATATTCTAAACAATTCGTTCGCTCTAAAAAAATCGGATCAGCTTAGAACTCCTTGCCCGATGATGTCCATAATTTTTCTTAACTCAGCCTCATCGTCAAATCCTTCGTCTTTACTCAAAACAAATCGATAGATCAGATAAGAAATGTTGATACTAAAGGAAGTTTTCACGAAAGTTTCCGGATCTATCGATTTTCGAATTTCACCTTTCTCTTGAAAATAACGGACCGCATCTAAAGCGGGCTCGAAGAGATTTTCTTTCCAGATCGAACCGAAATATTCCGCAAAACCGGAATCGTGAAGAATCGCGGATGCGAGAATCCGTACTTTGTGATGATTCTTCTTCGCTGCTTCGATGCGATTCCTCATAATCGTAAGAGACCACTGCTCAAAGGAAACGTTTCTTTCTTCCAGGAATTTACGGAGTTCCGGCATTTGCTCCGCAAAAGCGGTTTCATAGACGATAGAAGACAAAATTCTGATATAGAGATCTTTTTTCGTAGGGAAGTATTTGAACAAGGTTCTCTCGGTTACCTTTGCTTCTTTCGCAATCTCGGCGGTCGTCGTTCCTTCGAACCCTCTCTCGCCAAAAAGGGTTTCGCCGGCTCGAAGGACGTCTTTTTCCTTCTCGCTTGACGGATGGATATATTTGCCGTATTCGATCAGTAATTTTTTTCGATTCAGTTTCAAGGCGTTTCCCTACGTTCGATTCTGAAACTCGAGCTTAGAATGAAAGTAGAATTCAGAATTGGATTTTCTTTTTTTAACTAATCTTAAAAAAAGTGCTTGTATAGTAAATACAATACCTGTTAATTTAAATGTATAGTATTTACTATACTGAGGTGTTTATGAAAGAAGTTGATTTGACGATTCCCAAAATTCTTCCTGTCGCCTGGCTAAAAAAAGGGGTTGAAACCGCCGTATCCGGCACGAGAACACTTCCGGACGGCAGGGTTCAATTTTGGATTCGACACGCGCCCGTAAGAGGTGTTACTCCGAAAATGCTCGTTTGGTGGTTTTCACACCTTGAAGGAAAGATGGAATATGAAGGCGGAGATTACGAAAGATACCGAGTCTGGCATCCAGAAGACCACGTTCACGCGAGTTACGAAAAAAGACTTCCCGACGGTTCGATCGGACCGGGCGCTTCCATTCGTTTAGTGGAATATCTCGGTAGAAATAAAAATTACATCGTAAACATAGTCACCGATATTGAAAAGTTAGACGAAACAGGTTACATTCATAATCCGAAACTGGAAGGAAAATACAAAGTCGCAAGAATGGAGTATACTTTTGCGGAATTCGGAAACGATACGATCTACGAAAACTGCCTCATCATCGGTTGGAAAGGATGGACCTGGAGACTCATTCGTCCATTATTCTTAAAATTCGTTTTTAACAAAGCGAGAGGATTGGCTTGGATTCGTCATAATATCGAAGAGGTGGGACAATTCGAACGTTTCCTTCCCGAACTCTACAAAAAGGAAAATTCTTCGAGACTGGAACGAAGTGCCGTTTGATCGAAAACGCATATTCCGAAAAATCGTTTAAAATTTCAGAAAGACAAAATATCAGAAAATTCTTATATTATCTTCTCTTTCGTTTTAAGTCGTGAAAGGAATTCATTTTTTTTGAATTCCTTTTTTGGATTCTTTTTCATACCTGATTGACGGCCCGGATCGCGGAAGCAAGAGCGCCTTCGACGGTTCCGTTTAATTCCGCGGTATGTTCTCCGGCGAAAAAGATTCGATCCATAGGCTTTAGCAAGGATATGATCGATCCGTAACTTCCCGGCGGAAACGTCGCGATCCCGGATGGAACGTATTTGGAATAGGCCGAATCGCTACTTTGAATCCGAGTGACTTGCAAATCTTTCTTCTGGCTCAACCGTTCCAAAGCCAGACGGATGTATTCGACCTTCAGAGCGTCTGTGGAAGCCGCCATAACGTCGTAACGGTCTCCCGCGGAGATCATCCCCAAAACTTTTTCTTCCGAATTCGACTTTGTTCCGGCGTCGTAAAGAAATCCCGCCGCGGAATCGGAATACGCGGAAAAATTTTCTCTCGTCCAGGGAGCTTCTCGAAGCATTAGAAAAGTTTTATATATTCTTGAATATCGAATTCTCAGCGCGGATAATTTCTTTTCTTTGTCCAATTCCGGCTCCCATTGAATCGATGTTAGTTGGCTTGCGGGAATCGTGGAAATACAAGCGTTCCCTTCTATCTTCTTCCCGGATGCGGTAGTAACGGCGACTTTTCCTTCTCCTTGAAAAACCGATACGACCGGATCGGCAAATACGGTTTCGGTGTTTTCCAGAGAAAAAACGAGAGCCTTTGCAAGAGCTTCCATTCCGCCTTCGATTCGAGTGTTGTATTTTGGAAAATTCGTTAGATCGGATAAGACTTTCTGCGCGGAAAGAGATCGTAAGGAATCTCCATAATATAAGGAATATTTAAAGTTCAAAATCGCGAGATCTTCGGGAGTCATTCCCTGGTAGATTGAAAAATTATAAAAACTGATTCTGTCCAACTCTTGTTGTTGAACCGAGTTGATCTTGGAATTCATCTGAACGAGTTTGTTCAGAATTTCCTGAGACTTCGGCGAGATATCCCAAGTACCGGCTTTTTGGTAGGAGCCGAAAAAAAGATCGGATTGAACTTCGAAATCCGTTGTCTTCAATCCCAATTCTCTGACAAGACTCCGCGCGGTTCTATGTTCCGCTTGAATCCACTCCGCGCCTAAATCCAAAAAATTTCCGCTCGGATCAGCGACCGTCCGGATTCTTCCTCCCAAACGATCCGTCGCTTCGATCAGTTTTACCTTTATCCCGGTTTTTCCCAAAAGGTAAGCCGCATACAATCCGGAAATTCCACCTCCAAGGACAATTACGGTCTTTTGTGGCCCGGACGATCCCTGCGCACGTAAATTCATCCCAGGAAGGCTGGAAATGCCCGCGGCGGTCAAAATTCCTAACTTGATAAACTCCGATCTGCTTATTTCCATTTTTAAGTCCGAATTGAATTCGGGAATTCGATCCCAATCTTTATTTTCGGCATTTCACCCTTCTTTCTAAGGAAAGATTTTGACTAAAAGGAAAGGAAATCTTCCGTATTTTTCCGTGGGAAAATTTGTTGCCCGGACAGAGTCGAAATTTTCCCCTGTCCCTAAGCTTTCAGGGAGGAAGTTGGGTGTAATTCCCACGCTGACCCGCAACTGTGATTTCGATTTTCGAAGGAAAGTCGATAAGCCAGATCTTCCCCGCGAACAAAGTCCTCGAGGTAGGGACAGTTCGAAACTCGCCTACGCATTTTCATGCTTCCGCGATGGGGTCCCGAAAGACGAACGTCGGGGGACCCGAGTGGAAAATCTAACTTTTACAATCCATTCGTTTAGATCGGATTCTAATTTGAATTCAAACGATTCTAAACATAGAATCTTATCTGCCCCGACAAAAGACAACTTTTGTAGGAAACAACCATGAAACGTAATGTACTTTGGAACCTTTTGGTAACTACCCTTCTCCTTTTGGGAACAGTGAACTGTTTTGAAACGAAGTCGGAGGATAATAAGAACGATCAAGTCTCCAGTATCTTAGCGATCGTCAATGCAACGAATCTGCAAATCGCAGGAACTTGGAACGCTTACAACGGAACTCCCACTTATGCAGGCGACGCATTCAACTCCGCAGGTACGGTCAAGACCGGAGAATATACGATCACGAATTACACCTTCAAGCAAGCAAGCAGCACTGGCACGTCCACTTACGAAGGAAATATCGTAGCGTATGATAATTCAAAACAGGTTATCTATGTTCAATTTACGGTTCATCCGTTCGGCGCCGTTGGAAAATTCTCAGCTTACTACTGGAATTATTTCAGCGACAATAAGTTTTATTTCTGCGGCGATTTAACCGGAAATAAAACCACTTTGGATGCAATCAAAGCGAGCACTCAAGTAAACGACAAAACGAATATGAACGCCGGCTGTTATACGAACAACACCTTCACGCCTGGAACCGGTTTTGTTTGGAATCGTTTCGAAGCGAAATAAATTAAAGAGCGGAGTAAGCGGATTTCTTTTTCGAAGTCCGCTTGCTTCGGGTAAAACTATGAAAAGTATAAAACTACACGGACCGCGAATTTTCGTTTTTTCCGTTCTTCTTTTTTTATCCTTAGGATGTAAGGAGACTCAAAAGGAAGATTCGGAATCCATTGCAACTCTGCTTTTCCTTGTACAGACGAACGCGAATAACGTTTTCAAAAATCCTTGTCGAAGCCGTTCCGCAATCGATCAAGTCGGAATCTACAACGCCAAACAAATCGTAAGCGCTCCTGCGGATCTCGGAACCGGCTTTCAAGATTCTTCCTGTGCGTCGGACGGCATCTTGGGACTCGGCAATTTCAACGGATCTCTGGACGTCTTCACTTTGGATACGAACGGAGCGGGCGCGTCACTCGTGCTTGGATGGAACGGAAAAAAAGTTCAAAACACGACGGGTAACGACTTTATCGTTTTTGAAAATCCGTTTCAACAGAACAACAGCCCGACAAACGTTTTCCTGGAACCAGTAGTCGTAGAGGTTGGGAACGATCTTACGAATTGGTGCGGTTGGAATCCCGCGTACACGGGCGGCGGCACATTCTCTACGAACCCCGCAAATTGGCTTCGATTTGCCGGACTTCGATACGTGGATTACAACCAGGAAAAAAATCCTATGGATTCGGCGACGCTCTTCGCTTCAGGCGGTGGAGACGGGTTCGATCTTCTCGACGCGAACTTCGGCGCTTCCGGAAACGGTTGTAACGGAACCCTAACGGCAAATCTGCAAACCAACGGATTTCTTTACGTCAGACTCACTTCCGCAAAAGCGATTCTGACAACTCTTCCGATCCCCGGTGCGAATGAAAATCCGGACATCGACGGCGTTATCGCAAAACAACTCAGTCCTTAAATTAGGAGAATCTAATGAATCAAATCAATCTCGTTTTACAAAAATGGAAAAACGCTTTTAACCGAAACGAAGGCGTTTCGACTTTAGCGGTGATTCTTGCGGGAATTTCCCGGTTTTTACCTCATCCCTCCAACTTCACTTCGGTCGGCGCAATGACGGTTTATTCGGGCGCCCGAGTTCAAGGCTGGAAATCGTTTTTATTTCCGATGTTTATCCTTTTAACCACGGATTATATTCTTTCTCGAATTCACGGTTTCGAAATGTTTTACGAAGGTTTTTTTCTCGTTTATCTTTCGCTGTTGATAAACGTCCTTCTCGGAAAATTCTTTCTGAAGGATCAAAAAAAGCTAATGTTCGTTTCCGGAGTCGCGCTTTTGGCGAGCGTCCAGTTTTTTCTCCTTTCCAATTTCTCCGTTTGGGCTTTTTCCTCTCTGTATCCGAGAACTTGGGAAGGATTGCTGACCTGTTATCTGGTTGCAATTCCGTATTTCGCAGGTACGCTGTTAGGTGATTTGCTTTACACTTCCGCGTTATTCGGCATACTAGACAGAGTGGAATTGAAGTTTAAGGAAAGAATTTCGATTTCTAAAAATCGGACGGAAAAGGAACTTACTGTTTGAATTTAAACGAACTCCATTCTAAAATACAAAGCAAGATCGATCTCAAAACGAAACCTCCCGGTTCTTTAGGGACCTTGGAATCGTTAGCCCTTCAGATCGGACTGATTCAGAATACGGATTCTCCGGAACTAAGAGAACCGCATATTTTGGTTTTTGCCGGAGACCACGGAATCGCAAATTCCGGGGTCAGTGCTTATCCCAAAGAAGTTACTTATCAAATGGTATTCAATTTTTTGAATGGAGGCGCGGCGATCAACGCGTTCTGTAAACAAAATTCGATTCATCTCAAAGTAGTCGACGCGGGCGTCGACTTTTCTTTTCCTCACGATTCCGTTTCCAAAAATTCGGATTTTATCAGCGCAAAGGTCGGGTTCGGGACCAAAAACATTCTTATGGAACCCGCGATGACTAAGGAAGAATGTGTTCAAGCTATCGAAAGAGGAGCTTGGATTTCAACCGAAGCAGTATCAAATAATTGTAATATCATCGGCTTTGGAGAAATGGGGATCGGAAACACTTCCTCCGCGAGTTTGATCACCGCCGCGGTTTTAGATAAGGATCTAAAAGAAGTCACCGGACGCGGAACGGGACTAAACGATCAAGGTTATCAAAAGAAAATCGTAATTTTAGAAGAATGTCTTCGTAAATACAAATCGAATCTACAAACTCCCTTCGACGTCCTTCAAATTTTCGGAGGATTCGAGATCGCAATGATCGTAGGCGCTATGATCGATTCCGCAAAAAAAGGAAGAATCATTTTGATAGACGGTTTTATAGCGAGCTCCGCATTTCTGATCGCACAAAGAATGGAACCTTTCATCATTAAAAATGCGATCTTCTGTCATAGATCCGTCGAACCGGGTCACACATATATATTAGAAGAATGGAATGCAACTCCCCTTCTAAATCTCGGCCTCCGGCTCGGAGAAGGAACTGGGTGTGCGATCGCTTATCCGATCATTCTTTCCGCAGTGTCTTTTTTAAAGGAAATGGCCTCCTTTGAGTCCGCTAAGGTGGATCAAAAAATTTGATCTTTTCTTTTTTTCGGCAAGAATGGAATCGTTTTTGCGCTTCGTGGATGTTCAATACTAGACTTCCTGTTCCTCCGTTTTATATCTATTCCGAAGAAGCGCTCTCCCGTTCTTCCCGATATTTTCCTTTGATCGGTTGGATCGTTTCCGCCGGCGCGTCTTTTGCGAGTTACGGATTGGCGCAGATTCTTCCGATCGAAATTTCGATCGTATTAGGAATGATCGTAAGCGTATTGATCACCGGTGGATTTCACGAGGACGGACTCGCCGACGTCTGCGACGCGTTCGGCGGCGGTTGGAATAAAGAAAAAATTTTGGAAATTATGAAGGACAGTCGAATCGGAACCTTCGGTTCGATCGGTTTAATTCTTTCCTTAGGATTGAAATTTTATCTCTTGGTTGAGTTGTTCAAATTCTCACCTAAGATTTTTTTACTTACCTCCTGGTTCGCACATTCCGCAAGCCGATGGTCCGCGATGGTTTTGATGATGTTGATTCCGTATGCAAGGGACAACGATCTTTCCAAATCCAAGCCGATCGTTAAGGAATTGTTCGTTTCCGATTTTATCGTTTCCACGGTGTTTGGATGTTTTCCCGCATTCTACTTCTTAAAAAGCTATCCGAATCAAATCCCGCACGTCCTTCTCGGTTTTGGATTCGCATCCATTATGATCTTCTATCTTAGATACTATTTTAAAAAATGGATCGAAGGTTTTACGGGTGATTGCCTCGGCTTCACTCAACAAGTCACCGAATTACTTTTTTATCTCGGAATTTTGATTTCTTGGAATTCTTTTTAATCCGACATTCGACTCCGGACGTTCCGAAAGGAACTTGTTACGGAAGAACTGACCTTTCTCTGGCTTCTAATTTCGAAATAGAATTCGAAACAATCCGTTCCAAACTGGATCGACCTTTGGATAAACTTTATTCCAGTCCAAGTCGGCGTTGCAGAGAGTTGGCTGAATTCTTAAAGAACGATTCGATCGGAAAAGCGGAATTATCGGATCTTCTGATGGAATTGGACTTCGGTTCTTGGGAAGGAAAACTGTGGTCCGAAATTCCAAGAGCGGAATCCGAATACTGGACGAACGACTTCGTAAACCAAAGAACGCCTAACGGAGAAAGTTATCTCGATCTTTCACAAAGAGTTTCCGCTTTTTTGGAAGGGATTCTTCTTTCTTTACCTATGGACTCTAAAATCGGAATCGTAACCCACGCGGGAGTGATCCGAACCTTTCTTTCCCGGTTGACTTCCCTTCCTTTAGAGAAAGGATTTCTGTTCGATTTGGATTACGGGTCGGTCAGCAAAATTTCCACGGGTAAGAATGGGACAGAATTTTTTTCCAAGGTAGTCTATTGGAATCGATGACGGAATTATCGTTCGACTTCGTTTCAGATTCCGAATTCAGATCGAAAAACTTTTTTTGAAAAATCCCAAATCTACACTCGATAGTTTTTTTACAAACAGCCGATAGAATGGATAGTATGCGTTCCAATCTTAAGATAGTGTGGATACTTTGTATTTTATTTTTTGTTAACTATCGTCAAAGCGCATCCGAGATCCCCGAACGTTCCAAATTGTTCATCATCGACGCGTCCGGTTCTATGAATGAATATTTAGGAATTTATCAAAAAATTCATCTCGCCAAAAAACACGTTAGTCGCTATGTCTCGACGCTTTCACCGGAAACCGAGATCGGTTTTTTAGCTTATGGAAACAGAGTTCCCGGTTGTTCCTCGTCCCGCCTTTATCACCCGCTCGAAGCCGGAAATCCGGATACGTTTAAAAATCGTCTATTCGGCCTGACTCCGTCGGGCGCGACTCCTTTGGCGGAATCGATTCGGATCGCCGGAAGTATACTTTCTCAGAGAAAAAAGGAAACGGAAATCATCTTAGTTACGGACGGAGTGGAAAGTTGTTACGGAGATCCTAAAAAAGAAATTCAAATCTTGAAACAAAAAGGAATTCCTTTTAAATTTCACGTTCTGGGTTTGGGTTTAAAGCAGAACGAAGAACAACAAATGAAAACTTTAACCGAAGAAGGAGACGGAACCTACTTCGGAGTCGAAGACGATTCTTCGTTTCATATTGCATTGGATGCGCTGAAAAATCGTTCCTCTTCGACGACTTCCGTTCCGCCGCAAAGAACGGAAGCACAACAGGATACGATGGTGTGGTTTGAAAAAATCCATCGAAATCAAGAATCGGATTCCAAAACAGTTTATACGATCGACTTCGGATACAAGGCTCTAAAAAGTTCGCATAATTGCGTCTTATTCAATCTAAAACAAACGCCGATCCGTTCCAACACGAACTTAGGTGCGAAAAGAATTTCTTCTCCGGAAAGTTTGATCTTGAGCAAAAGTGAATGTTTCGATCGTAAAGAGGGTGGCGGAAAATTTACGATCGAAATTCCGAAACAAAATTCCTTGTACGGCGCCTTGGAACTTTGGGATATGACCGAAGTTCCCTCTCCTCTTGCTGTTTCAAAAGAAGAGGAACTACGTTAGACGTCACAGACTAAGATCGAATTCCGAAGGAAAGCTGACCTTGTATTTCAGTTTGATCTCTTGTTTCTGATTCGGTTTAACGTCGACTTTCCATTCTAAAATTCCGGAATCTTTTCTTAGTTCGGAATAATTCGGAGTAGTGGAAGAATCGATCGTTATCTGAACGCTCTCCACACCGGAAACCGGAATCGATTCTTGAAAGGAGATGGTTCTCGTTTCCTTGCCGAAGTTTTCAAGTTCCACCCGAATCAACTTTTCGATAACCTTGGTTCCCGATAAAAGTCCTTCTTTGGTCTGATTGGAATCTTTTCGATAAACGGCTCGAATTTCGCTTTCCGATCCGAAAGAAATTTCGGCCTTTTCACCGGGACTGATATAACCGAAACTCGAAGTTCCAACCATTCCTGCCTGACGAAAAACCGCGGCCTCTCCGGGAAGAATCGGGAAACCGGAAAGATTTTTAAAACTTCCTCGAATGAGCGGATAACGTTTCAAAGCGGGAACGTAAAGAGCGCTAAAAGCTGCGTCCGCAGTGAACGAAGCTAACGATAACTTTTTAGATTCCTTTCGAGATAAGAGCGTCACCGGTTTCGAATATCGGAACAAGAACCCGCTTCCTGATTCTTCGCTACTTCCGGTCGTAGGCTCCGTATTCGCTTCGGGAGTTTCCGCCTCGGGAGCGGCGCCGTTTTCTCCGGCCGTCGCTTGTGTTTGGAAAGTGATCAGGTTGTCCTTGTTAGTTTGTTTTTTTTGATCGTATAATTTTTGACTGGAAAGCCTCGGTCTTCTTCCGCTGACATCGGGACTCGAAGTGGATAATAAAAGATTAATATTGTTCCAATCTTCTCCGCTTTCCTGGACGATCTCCGCCAAATACTCAAGTTCTATTTTTTCCCTTCCTTCCATACGAACCGAGTAGAAAGGCTTCCAAGAAACCCCGCCCGATTGATAGGTCAGATTCAACTTGGCCTCTTTTTTTTCCGCTCCATTAAAACTGACGAGAACCTTTGTTATACGCGATGCTTTTTCCGAAAGGGAAAGAATCACGCTCAACTTGTCTCTCAAATCGGACAATCTTTTACGCAGATCTTTGATCGAACGATGCACATCCTGATTCGAATTCAGGGCGTTTTGAATCGCCTGGCGATTATTGTTAAGCGACAAAAACCATTTTTTAGAATCGGCTTCGTTCTTTTTATAGAAAAGATTTTTGGAAACCAATTCCGCAATTTTCAATCTTGTATCGGTGAGAATTTTTTTGAGGTTCCTTAAATTGGAATCCTTACTTTCATAAGCCTCGATTTCTTTTTCCAAAACGCGAATTTTTTTCTGCAGATCCAGCGCTTCCTCATTGTGAATGATCGCACCGGTTTCAATCCAAGTGCTCGAGCCGACCACCGAAGCTCCCGGCGCTTCTACGGAAGCGACCAAAGACTCGTCCTGAAGTTGAACCGGAAGGTTTCGAATTACGAGTTCGTTGACTCCGGGTTCCAATTGAATCTTTCCGCTTCGTAAAACACCGGCGGAGGATTCGTACAAAGTAACGTCTTGAACTTTCAATTCGATATCTCTTGCTTCCAAAGGGAGGCTTTCGAGTGTCGTGCCCAGAAAAAGAAGAATCCCGAATTTCAAAAGACCGGAACCGAATCGATTTTGTTTTAGAAAGGAGCGTATTCTTATTTGTAAAAGTTTCATATCAGTATCCCCCCAATCCAGGCGTTCTGATCAGACGGTTTTCTGCGGGATGACTTACGGAATATTCAAATTCTATAATTTTCTTGCCGCCTGCAGGAAGTTCCAGCTTGTAAGTCAAAATTCCTTCCACGTTCTTTTCCGGAATATCCTTTCCCGGGTCGAATTTAATATCGACGCTATCGTCCACGGTGTAAGGAATTCGATCGATCAAAGTGATCGCACTCGTTCTCTTTTTACGATTCCTAATTTCGATGCTCACTTTGTATTTGATTTTTGTTCGTGAAGAGATCACGCCTTCCTTTTGTTCAAAGGAAGTTTCTCTTCGATTTACAAGAATGTCTCGATCCTGACCCAATTCCATACGAATCGCTTCGCCGGGTTTACTTACGCTCAAAACCGTATTACCGAGTAGAGTATTTCCGGAGAAAACCTCCATCGGTCCGGCGAGTAAAGGTTCTCCTTCCGAATTGGAAGCCTCCACAGTGAGATAAGCGCCCGGTCCTGCGATAGGCGATGTCGCATAACCTGGAGAAAGAGAAAGCGACTTCTTTTTTAAAAAGACTTTGTTGAGAGATCGATCGGAAGGAATCGTTTCTTGAATGCCGGAAGAATATTGATAATCGAATCCTTCCAAAGGAGAAGGAGGAATCAAACCTCCCGGGATTTTTTGAGAGGATAGAATCAAACTCCCCTTTCTCAATAAATCCTCCGTATAAGTTTCGATCGAATTCAATTCTTTCCTTGAAAAGTCCGATAGTTTGGAGAATTTTTTAAGCGCCTCTTGGCCGTAATAATTCGCCTGATCGTACTGCCCGTTCTTGAAGTTATACTGTTGATTAGCCAGATCCGTTTTTAACTGATTGAGATTGTCTTCCGTTCGAAGAGAATTTGCACGATTGGAATAATTCTGTTCTATGATCTGACGCGACTGTTCCATCGGCGCCTGAACCGGCTTTCCGCTATTTATTTCTTGAGCGTATCCGTCCGCTTTGGAGTTGGAAGGCATTCGTTTACTTCTCTTTTTCGATTCCTCTTTTTTTTCTTTCGCGACCGCTCCGGCCATTGGTGCGGAATCTTGATTTCTGATAGATTCTTCGTTCACTTCGTTGTACTGTTGTTTGGAATCTTCGACCGTGGCTTGAGTTTGAATTCTCCATTCCCTTACGATCGGAAGATCGATATCGAGATCGGGATTGGAAGCGGTAAAAAATAATTTTACCTTATCCCAATCTTCTCCGGTATCGTTTCTTACAAGCGCGAACCAACTCAGATCTCCGCTTCTCGACTCCTCGGTCAGCTGCAAAGAATATCTTGGAAACCAGCTCGCTCCGGGAATCAGATACTTGTATTCGATCAGCGCTTCCGTATCTTCGGCGGTTTCAGTTTCAAGATAAAGTTCCTTTCTTTGTTTTGCCTCGAGTCTTCCCAAATGATCGAGACGAGCATCCACTACAAGTCCTTCCTCCCGAACTTGGTCCAGGGATTCCAACTTTTTTTGTCTTAACGAGGAAAGTTGATTGAGATGTTCTTGATATTGTTTTTGAAATCCCGCTAAGAATTCGGGATCGGCGGCTTCCTCTTGAAGCGCGTGATCGCTTCTTAAGACCGGAGAAATTTTCACGATCGTTTTTTCTTCGTCGATCAATTCCTGAATTTCCAAGCTCAACAATTCGATCTGGTCGTTGATCGTATCCTGCCTTTTTAGAAGGGCCGCAATTTCCTTCGTTCTTGCCCTTCTTTCCACTTTGATCTTTCCGCGAATTCCTCGGATCTTTACCTTTCGTGAAGAATCCGGAAAACGGACCGATATCGTTCTTTCGGAAACCTGATCCGGAATCTCCCCGAGGTAGATCTCCGAACTTCCCGCTTTGATCTTTGCTCGAAGATTTCTCGTCACATACGCAAAACTCGAGTATAAAACCACGGACTGAATCCGCGAAGGGTCCGTCTTATCGGAGTTAGGTGTAATTCTTTCTGCGGAAGTTCTTTCCGGCTCTTCACCGGACTCGTCCTGTCCCTGTGCGGAAACGCTCAAAAAAAGGAAAATCAGCAACAGATTCAGAAATAATTTATTTTTAGTCCGTAACTGCGAAAGGGATTTGTGCATACGGTTTTCTCCAGGAAACCAGAGTTTCTTCTCCACGAAAAGAAACTCCGATTACCGGCTTGGGTCAACCGTTTTCCCTTTGGTTTTAGAACTCGAGTTTCAGAACGTGCTCTGTGGTTGAGGCTTTTGACCTTCCACGCTGAAGAATCGTTTCTGACTGATTAAAAAACTTCCCAACACCGTCAAAGAAACGATCGATCCGATCTGAAGAATTCTAGGCAAAGCAAGAATCCATTCGTGGCTCAAGATCAATCTCAGTTTTTCAACGCCGGTGAAATCCATCGGAAATAGGAAAGAAATTGCCACGATCGATCCCATTCTTACGATCTCGGAAATAAGACCGCTGGTTTTCGTTTCAAAGATCGCGCTGATATTCCAAAAAGTCCAAAGAACGTAAAATCCAAGAACCAACATCTCAAAAAGGGGAAGTTCTTTTTTGAATTCTATGTAGATCATAGAAGCGGCGATCCCAAAAGCGAATTGAACTGCCGAATAAGTCATGAGAGTCGCCGGAATTTCAGTATTAAATTTTTTATAAGTTTTTTTGTCGATTTCGGGCGGAGAAATAAATTTACCGATATCGGCCGGCATCCAACCGGGAGGTTTGATCCAAATTAGAATCTTGTCCTTCCAACTTTTTGTCTTCCAAGAGATCTTTGCCAAATCCTCAAAATGATGTATCTGGGCGTGGATTGGGCTCCAAGTTTGGAGGGGTTTTACGATTCCATAAATCGGTTCGTCCTCTTCTTCTATATAAGTTCCGAACATTCTATCCCAGATACAAAACGTTCCCGCGTAATTTTTATCTATATATTTCGGGTTTCTCGCGTGATGCACGCGGTGTTGAGATGGAGTATTGAAGATATATTCGAAAATTCCGAGCTTACCTATCAATCGAGTATGAATCCAAAATTGATAAGCGAAATTCACCTGAATACAGATCACAAACATCATCGGAGAAAAACCTATGACGGCCAACGGAAGGTAAAAGGGGAGAGAAAAAAGATTCTGAAACATTCCCTGTCTCAAAGCGACAGTGTAGTTATAATCTTCACTTTGATGATGAGCGACGTGAGAAGCCCAGAAAATATTGATTTCATGTCCGAGACGATGATACCAATAGTAACATAAATCGGCTAACACGTAACATGCGATCCAACCGAGGACGGAAGATTCTGAAATCCGGAAAATTCCAAAATTCTTATATACCCAAGCATAAACGGAAAGTAAGGCCACGGTTACAAAAACCGTAAAAACCTGCATATAAATTCCCGCCGTGAGATTGCTCACGGAATCCTTAAATCGATAGACCGGTTTTTTAATCGCGTATCCCGTAATCAGTTCTACCGCGAGTAGAACAAAAAACACGGGAGTAATCAGCTCGATGAGATTTTTTTCCATTGTCGGTTCGCTTCCTATTCTCTTCTTATAGAATGAAATGTTCTAATCTCCGTAAGGTGATTTGTGAACAGATCTCTTCCTAAAATTGACTCTGTAGCGAACGCTCGTGTCAAGAAAAAAGGAAACCGCAGCGAAGATATAGCCAATCGTTAAATAACGGTCGTTACAAATACTGGCCTTTTTTCTTTCACAGACAGAATACCTGAGTATTGTTCAAAAGAAGATCGTCATCGAAACGCCGACCGTCCAGATATATCCGCCGTAAGAATAATTCGGGTTCCGCTCCGTTGGAGTGTATTTATTTACTTCATTGGCTTTCAACTGGTGATTTTCGATCACGACGTCAAAGATAAGAGGCTTTCTGAGACGATTCATAAATTTAAAAGTAGTGGGACTAAACACATAAGAAAACCCTAAACTATAAATGTTGCGGTCGGAATCCATCCAGTTATTTGCTCCGGGCATAGAAGGAAGCGGTGTCGGCCTCGTAGCAAATCCGAGTCTCGTTTTTAGAAATTTGAAAAGCGCGTACTCCGCGCCGATTCTAAAATTCGTAGTATCATGGAGATAAAAATGCTCGGAATATTTTTCTTTGATTCTTGATAGTTTGAATTGGCTCCAGATCTCCCGGTTAACGTCGAAACTAAGCACCAAACGGTCGTTAGGTCTAAATCCGAGTCCGTAAGAGAATACCCTCGGATTAAAACCGTCCAAGATCGCAAGATCAAAGTCCAATTGGATTCCGAGAAGAGTCGTTTGCGCTCTAGCGGGAACGGGATCCACCTGCATCACCGTTTCTCTCTTGTAAGAAGCGCCTAAACTGAACTTACCGTAAGAAAACTGTAAACCGTAAGTGGGATTGATCAAAGGTTTTACGGTAAGAATCACTTGTGAATTCGCAGAAACGGGATCGGGAGAAATCGGAACGTCTTTCATTAAAATACTTCCGGTTCCGCCCGCGAGCGCCGTAAAACCAACTCCTGCAAACAGACGATCCTTCCAAATTTCAAAACCGAGACCGCCCATAATCGTGGGCCTTTCGTTGCTGACTCCCTGTTGCAGATAACGTGGGACCGTTGGATTTTGATCGTTGAGCGTCAGAAGATTTCCGCTTCCAGGCACGATTGCGTTGATTCCGAAACGAAAGCCTCGGCTCATGTCGAACATATCGTTTAGATTTAAGGTGAGTCCTAAGCCGACAAAACTGTCCCTGATTTTATTTAGGTTTTGATTCCGAGGAGCCGTGGTATGAGAAGTCGGATTAGCATACATGTATTGGAATGTGACTTCGTGAACGCTTCTCTCGGGTCGGTTCGCGGGCTTATATTTGAAAACGTCTTTGGTAAAACCCTCTTTTGTATCGATCCAGAGTCGCTTGTACCAAGGGCCGACTACAACAACTGGCGGTTGATTTGCGGGATCACTGGGATCCACGTTAGGCGGAACAACGGGAGGAACATCCTTATTTTCGGGACTTGGATTTTCCGGATTATTACTCCTAGCCTCTTTTTCGATCGCGGCCAGAATCAGATCGCCTTCCGAAAGCCTGCCTAAACCGGCCGGATTGTAAAACACGGCCGACGAGTTATTCACGATCGCGGTAACCGCGCTTCCCATTCCCGCAGCGCCCGGATGGGCTCCGTAAATATCACCGTAACTTCCAGCGTAGCTTTTCTCGTGAAAGCCGAGCCCTAACAGTATAGCTATCCCTATAGTTCTTTTTAACTTATAAATTTTCAATTTCGCCTACCCTCTTTCCAACCGAATCGATGAAGGAAAGATACCCTTTGTCTTTTACGGTCTACTGATATTATTATTAAATATCAGTTATTTTTAAAAAGTTCGGATTATCTTATAAAGGAAGGTCGAAAAAGTCGAGAAAAATATCTTAAAAATTAGAGCGTACGCTACAATAACGTATTTATGTTCCTTTTTCCGGAGAAGAATTCAATGATTTTGCACTTTTCGGAAATGTATTTTCAAAATATATTTTCATAAGATCCGCAAATCGCAAATATCCTATAAATTTCCCTCCGTCTAAAATCGCTATTTTATCTAGGTCCTGATCTATCAAAAGCCTGAGTAAACTTGCCAGAGAATCTTCCGGTTTTCCAAAGGAAGCAGAAGTATCGGTCACATCCCCGACCGTTATCAGATTGCCCGCGAACCGACCCGAGAGA
>NZ_NPDU01000063.1:8835-26728 GCF_002811985.1 Leptospira adleri | reverse complement strand
AAGATCCAAATTAATTACGTCACTCAACCGGTCAAACTATTTTTAAAAAAATTGTCCAAATTCAGAGAACTTTTTTTGAGCGCCGAATTGGAAAAAATCCCCGGAAAAGGTTCTTCTTTTTCTTTTCTTAGCTCGATTCGGAAATAATTTTTTGAATTCGAACTTAAGCCTCCTAAGACTTATGCACAGTTTATTTACAGCCTTCCATTTTTCTATCGACTCGACAAAAATTCTAATATCAAAAATCAGTATATTCCGTTTTTAGAATACGTTCCGAAAGATTCTAAAACTACCTGGCATTCATATAATAAATTCTGCATTTAGGGAGTAACTCTTTCAGTTTTTGCCTTTCTTCTTCCGGAAATACATTCGGATTCAAGATCAATTCTTCCAATGCCTGCAACTGTCCGATTTCTTCCGGAAGGCGCGTAAGAGGATTGTCCCGCAAATGCAAGATTCGCAAATTCTTAAGAGTTCCGATCTCTTTGGGAAGATAGGAAATTTCATTATTCGACAAATCCAGTTCTTTTAAATTCCGCAGCTGACCGATCTCCTCCGGAACGGCTTCCAGAGAATTTCCATACGCAGACAAAGTTTCCAAATTTTCAAGCCCTCCGATTTCTTTCGGAAGATGAAAGATCGAATTATGATCCAACCGAAGGCTCTTCAAGTTCAATATTTGACCCACTTCGTCCGGGAGTGCGGTGAGGCGATTCGAACTTAAATTCAGATCCTGCAAATTTTGAAGTTGTCCGATCTCTTTCGGTATCTCCTCGAGCGCGTTACCCGGCAGCTCTAACTTTTGCAGATTTTTTAGTTCTCCGATTTCCTTTGGAAGCGATTTCAGAGAATTGTAATTCAAATAAAGCTCCTGCAGGTTTTCCAGATTTCCGATCTCCCTAGGAAGATATGTTAGATAATTATAATATAGATGGATTTTTTTTAAGTTTTTCAATCGACCGATCTCTTTAGGGAGAGCGATCAATTGATTTTCGGATAATATCAATCCTTGCAAGTTTCGAAGAGTCCCGATCTCTTCAGGGAGAGTTGTGAGCTCATTTCCCGATAATTGGAGCCATTCCAAATTTTTAAAAAAAGAAATTCCTTTCGAAAGTTTCTCCAATCTAAGATAACTCAAATTCAGCGTCTTCCATTCGGAAGGGTTCCGAAAACGGCGAAGCCATCGGTCGAAATCTTCTAAATTTCCTTGCGGGCGTCCTTCTAAAGTCGGGCAGAGTGCAAAACTCCAAAAAAAGAAGAATAAGAATACGGCGGATTTGCATCCGGGAACAAAGCGCATAAGAAAAGTATAATAGAATCCCCGTTGAATACTACCCGACTTATAAATCCAAAGCGACGTATTAATCCGACAATAAGGTAAACGTAAGATTGCTTTAAAACGGAGGATCGCATTCTAATCATCTTATGGAAATTCTACGATGCGAACAATTCCCACAGGTTGTCCCATCGTGGAAATCCGAACGATCAAATCGCAAAAGCGGAGCTCTGAATTCTTACCTTTTCGATGTTTCACTCGGAGAGGATTTATATTCGTAACGTAAAAAACGAACTTGTCAAATCCTCAAAAACCTACCGCAACTCCCAGATAAAAACCTTGTAGAATCTCGTAATTCCCGGAGCGAACGGGGCGTGAAATCGTTGGCGCGACGATCGCTTGTGTCGGAAACGGATTGGTTTGCGGGTTTCCGAAGTTGAAATCGGTTTGTCCGAATCCATAATAACTAAAATAAGAATAGATATAATTGTATCCCGCGAAAAATTTTACGGTATCAAAAATTCGGTAACTCAATGAAAGATCAATCTCGTATCCTCTGTAGATTCCTTTGACGCCCGCGTTCCCGTTGGAGACGACAATAGAATCCGGAAGAAACATCTGTTCTTTGTAGAATCGATTTCCCTGCGTATAAAACAGATCGAGTCCCCATTGAACGGAGACTTCTTTCCAGAGTTTGTATTCCGTATTCAACACAAGCTGCGGACCGTATGTGTAAAAATATTCCTGATATCCGCCTTCCCGCAGATAATAGCCGTATTTGTATTTGTTGATATTCCGAATTCCCGCGCCCGCGAACAATTTCCAGCTCGGTGATAAGTTTAGAATTTTATAATAATTGAATTCCGCCTCGGAACGGATCATAGGATTGAAATATTGTCTTCGAACTTGATACCCTCCCGATCCTGCCTGAGTGACATTGGTATTCGCGTTCGCTAATTCTATTTCGTACGCGGAAATCTCGACTCTAAAATTTCGTTCAACATTGTCGTATCGGAACGTTAGCGGAACGATTACCTTTTGGTTTTGTTTTACGGAATCAGTTCGGATCGAACTTTCCAACGGAGAATGTTCCGAAAAGGAAGTATAGTCGTACGGAATCCATCGATAGGTTTGCCGTTTGATGAGAAGTTCGAAACGCGGCTGTCTCTTTTCTACGGGAGTTTGTTCTTCTATCGCTTGAGCAAGGAGATCTTTTTCAACCAAGAAAAGGGCGGAAAGAAGAATACAGACCCCAAAACGATATTTTTGAAAAAGGAAACGAATCAAATTCTTCCGCATATGACCTCATTGTCTTTCGTCTTTCTTACTTAAAGATCGGACTTAAACTGTTTGTCTTTTTTTTGGAATCGACTTTCGGGTTTTCAATCGATTCTACAATTTAGAACCAAGATTGAAAGGGAATCAACTCGAATTCGAGAATTCTAAATCTCGGATAGGAATTCAAGAATCGGCGTTGCGAAACACGCTCTCTTTTTGGAGAAGCGTTTTGTCCGAATCGAATTACTCCGTTAGACGTCCTTTCACGGCGAAGTTTGGAGCCGAAGGGCGACATCGATCCGAATTCTAAAATTCTAAAAAAATAAACCATATCCTCATTGAAAGAATTCTACTCTTTAAAAAGCTGAACGTATGAGTTCTTATTTTACTCCGGGAAAAGAAACCTTCCCCGGTTCCAATCATCTCCTCCCCAAACCGGGAAAAAAATCCACGGCTCTTATCGTCGCCGGCGGAGGGATGAAGGGTTCTTTTGCAGGCGGAGTTCTTGCGGCTTTGCATCAATACATCCCTTCGACTCATTTCGATCTCATCGTGGGCGTTTCCTCCGGTTCCTGTTCCGCGGCTTATTATGCGGCGGGTTTCGAAGAGAGTTATGAAGAATCGATTCGGATTTTGGATATCTGGAAAAAGGAACTGAACGGAAATAAATTTATTTCATTCTTAAATCCTTTCAAAGGAAAAACGGTTCTTGATCAGGAATATCTAATAGACTTTATCTTTGGCGAAAAATACAGACTTCCATCCGAAAATTTCGACAAGAAGGAAGCGCCTCCTCTTTACGTGGCGGTGACCAACCTTGCAAAACTCCAGGCTGAATACATCAAAGCATCCGCGTCTAACGCGCTGAATCTTCTCAAAGCGGCGACTTCACTTCCGATCGCGACGAGAGGGAAATGGAAACTGGACGGACAATTTTACGGAGACGGCGGAATCGCGGATCCGATCCCTTTGGAAAAAGTAATCGAGGCGGGATACAAGGATATTACGGTTGTCTTAAATAGCAGCCGCGACGAATTCAGCGATCCGATCTCCAAATTTTCCGGTTGGCTTGCTTATCCTTCCAATAAAAAATTAAATCACATGATCACCAAAGTGCACCACACGATGTACAATCGAGCGATGCAGATCATAAAACACCCGCCTAAGGACGTAAGAATCCAGGTCATATCCCCTTCTCATCAGGAACTCACGATGGTGACGACGAGCGCGGATAAACTCACTCGTTCCATCAATCGCGGAATCGAGGCCGGTTTCAAGGCCGTTGCTTCGATCAAGGAGGAATTTTCACATTTTAAGACCAAACTCAAAGACAAGGGCTGGAAAATTTTATAATTATCCGTAATAAACGCGGATACGATTTTCACAGGACAGATTCGTTTTGTCTATAAGCAAACACAAAAGTAAATTATAAATTACTAATTTAGAGAGGATAATTCCGGATTTGCGGAATCGATTCCTATCTGCGCGAGCGCGACCGGTTTTCTCTTTTCAATATCCATAAGAAACCAATGCGCGACACAAACGGCTACGAGTTTTCCGTCCGAAAGACGATACGCGTATTGATCGTGAAACGCCTTTATTTTTCCGTCGAATCTGATTTTGGAATCGATACGGATCTTCTCCGGATAAGTAAGTTCGAGTTTATATTCCAATTCTATCTTGGTCACAACCGGACTGATTCCAAATTCCTTGAGCAGACGATTCATATCCACGCCGGATCCAATCATGGCGCGAAACCTCGCTTCGTCGAAATATCCCAAAAACACGATATTATTGACGTGTTTATTTTGATCGATCTCCTGCCAACGCACTTCAGTGAAATATTCCTGCGTTTGAATCAGTCTTGATTCCGTGTTTTGATTCTGCATATCCGCTTCTCTTTTGATTTTCTACTTGGAATATAACAAAAAAGAATTTTGCGATTGTATAAAATTCAGCGGCAAACTACGGATTTCATTCCCTTTCTTTGGAGGTTCATTGATCAATCGAAGTCCGACATTTGCGCGTTTGATTAAGAAGCGGACGGAATCGTTGCCGAAAAACGACTCCATTCTTGCTTTAAAAAAAATCGAAATCGAGAATAAAAAAGGCGCATCCTGAAAGAAATATGACAGGTTTGGCTGACTACTTTAGAAGTTAAGCATATTCCGTGTTAATAAAATACGGAGCGGAATGGAATTCTATTTTACGTTTTCGAAAAAGTAAAAACCCTGAACGGGTAAGGAGCACGTATGAATCAGAATCAACTTCGTTGGAGAAACGCCTTTTTAATCGGCGGCGCGGCCGGAATATCGGAGGGTCTTTTGGTCGGATTGGCGGATCCGAACACGGGGCTTTGGGTTTTAGTACAATCGATTTTATTTTGGTTTTCCTGCGGGATGATTGTAAGTCTCGTAGAAACCGGATTTTCGAAATTTTGGAGCGTTTTGATTTTTACGGAGCTCATGAACCTTCCATGGTTTATCGCGTTAGTCGTAATCCCGGGAAATTATTCTCATCTCATTCCTTTGATCGTCGCAAGTCTGATCTTCGGTTCGATGATCGGGGGATTAAATGTAGTTTTGAAAACTCCGAAACTTGAAGTAAGATAGAAGTCTTTATTTTACCGGTCCGAAACTTTTATAGGCGGAATAGAGGTGATTCGTAATCATTCCGCGTAACTGCGAGAGAACGCCTCTTTTTTCCTTCTCCTCCATCATCGACGTTAGCCGCAACGCGCTTCCGATGGAATCGCAAACAAGAATACAAAGATCTGACAATCTTTGCCTTTTCATCCGAGGAACAAAACATTCGATCGAATCGGCTATGATCTCGGCATTCTTCTTTGTGTCTTCCAGATCCAATTCTCGAAGAGTCGGATACGCCTGCGAACCGCTCCAGACGATCTGAAAAACGGGGTCGCTCGAATAAGCGTTTTCAAAAAGTTCCAGAATTTTTTTGATCACCCTTTGGAATTGAATCTCGTCCGGTTTTTTAGCGCGATACTGACCGAGCTCCTTTGCAAGATCGAAACGAAGAGCATCCAGATGAGATTGCGCAAGGGCTCTCAAAATGGCGGGTTTTCCCGAATAATAACGATAGATCGTTCCGATCGGCGAACCGATATAATCCGCGATTTCCTGAAGAGTAAAACGATCCGGGCCGACTTTTAGAATCAATTCTTTGGCGGAATTTAGAATGGATTCCTGTTTCTCGCGGGCTCTCTTTTGGACCGGGTTGGCCCTTGTAAGCAAAAACGACTCTCCGTCCATTCTGCCATATTGTAATCTTTCTTTTTTCATTCAATCAAATCATTCTTGACAAAAAAATGAGGAATCCTCACAATTAAGCCTATCAAATAAATGAGCAATCCTCACTTTTAAAAACAAAAGGAAACTTATGAAACAAAAGATCATCATAGCGTTGTTATGCGTCGTCGCGGGTTTTATTCTGATTCTTTGGAGGTCTTTGTCGTATCCGGTGATCGGGATTCATCCTAGGACGGATTTTATTTTGGATCAGATCCGAGTATTCGATCCCGATCGAAGGAATTTTTCAAAGCTCAGTCTCGAATTTAGAAACAACAAAATTCTTAAAATTCGAAAGGACAAACACGAAATCGCCGGTGAATTTTCGGGAATGACCGTCACTCCGGGAATCGTCGATATGCACGCTCACCTTCCTCCCCACAACCTTTTGGATTTGATCCCGTATTTTTCACTCCTCTATCTTTCGCACGGAGTTACGAGCGTAAGAATCGCCGGCGATATCGACGGAACCGCCGTTCCTTACGCAAAAAAAGGAATCGACGAAGGAATTTTTTTCGGACCCAAGATCGTTTCCTGCGACGCGTTCGTTACCTCCGGAATTCCAAGATGGAAGAATTCGATCATAGTAAATTCTCCGGAGGAAGCCGCAAACGCGGTTCGAGAACTCAAAAAAAGAGGAGCCGATTGCGTCAAATCTTACGAAAATCTCAGCGCGTCCATGATACACGCGATAGTCGAAACCGCAAACAAGGAAGGACTTCCCGTAATCGGTCACGTCCCCTTCGGAATGACTTACGAAGAATCTAATATTCCCGATGTTCAGCATTTTTTCGGAATCCCGAGGCCGAAGTTTTTGGAAAAAGACAGCGTCCTAAACCGAGGTTCGGATTGGGCCCAAGTAAACGAAGAATTGTTAAACGACATCGTAAAATTTTCCGTAAAAAACAAAATCGCGAACACGCCCACGTTAGTCGCCTCCGAAAGACTTTTATTATTTTCCGATTACGAAGCCGCCAGAAAAGATCCTTCCGTCGCGCTCATGCCCCGTTTTTACAGGGAAGTCGTCTGGAACCCGGAGATAGGAATTCCCGCTTATCGAGGAATCGAAAGCGCATTTCTAAAGGACCACGTTCAAGCGGCGCTTTTAAAAAAGAAATCTCTGCTTCGAAAACTTTTCCAGGCTGGCGCTACTCTTCATCTGGGTTCGGATGCACAACAACCCTTTGTCGTTCCGGGAGCGAGTCTTCTTCAGGAAATGAATATTTTCAGGGAAGCGGGAATTCCAGCCTACGACGTCTGGAGAATGGCGACGGTGGACGCTAATCGCGCGATACAAAACGAGGCTTCCTTCTCCATTCAAGAAGGTGCGTCGCCCGATCTTTTGATCTTTAGAGAGGATCCTACTAACGATATGACAAAAACTTCCAGTCTTTATGCGGTGGTAGCTCGCGGAAAATTGTATCTAAAAAAAGATTTGGATTTTCTAGTCCAAGAGTTCAGAGAACAACAATCCAAACCCCTCTTCGAACAACTCTCCATGCTTTTAGGAAAATTAGCGCTGGAAAAACAAACGAAGGAGTTTAAACACTGACCATGAAAAAGTTTTCTCTTCTTACGTTATCCGTTCTTTCGCTCGTCCTTTTGTTTTCGGTCTTTCGGACATTTTCGGTAAAATCGTATCAAACCAAGATCGAACCGGTTCCGGAGAAGAACCTTCCGATCGAAGCCGCCGTCAGTCGGCTTTCGGCGGGCATACGTTTTAAAACCGTATCTTCGCTCTCGGATACGGACGCGAACTCGAACGAATTCCTTTTGTTAAACGAACACATTCGAAAAAGTTATCCTTCGATAGAATCCAAACTCAAAAAAACGAAAGTCAGCAATTTTTCGTTCTTTTACGAGTGGCAGGGCAAGAATCCGAATCTAAAACCGATTCTTCTTTGCGCCCATACGGACGTAGTCGACGTCGATCCGTCCACGGCTTCGCTTTGGACGCGCAAACCCTTCGGGGGCGAAATTCAAGACGGCTTCGTTTGGGGAAGAGGAGCCTGGGACGATAAGAGCAGCGTATTTGCAATATTAGAATCCATTGAAATTCTTATAAAGCGGGGACACGTTCCGGAACGTTCGATTTTTATCGCGATCGGGCAAGACGAGGAAACCATCTACGGAAAATTAGGAGCCAAGGCGATCACTGAAATATTCAAAAAAAAGAATATAAGGTTCGAGTACGTTTTGGACGAAGGTCAAGTCATCGCGGAAGGTCTGATCCCCGGAATCGAAAAACCGATAGCCCTGATCGGAATCGCCGGAAAAGGATATCTTTCTCTCGGACTCGAAGTCGATCTCAAGGAAGGAGGTCATTCTTCCATGCCTCCCCAAGAAACCGCGATCGGAATTCTTAGCTCCGGCCTTTCCCAGATGGAGAAAAATCCGTTTCCGCTTTCTTTGGGGGACGTTCAGAAAACCACGTTTCAATGGCTCGCTCCCGAAATGAAGTTCGGATCCAGATGGATCATGAGCAATCTCTGGCTCTTCGGTCCGATTCTAAAATCGCGTCTGAGTGAAAAGAATTCGACGAGGGCGCAACTTCACACAACGTCGGCGATCACCAAAATTTCCGGAGGTTTTAAGGACAACGTGCTTCCCGCAAAAGCCGAAGCCACGGTGAATTTTAGAATTCTTCAAGGCGATTCTCACCGGGGAGTTTTGGATCGAACTGAGAAGATCCTGAACGACGAAAGAATCCGTCTGATTTCTCCGGATACGATTTTTGAACCGTCTCCTATTTCGAGCGTTGATTCGATCGGTTTTGAAACGATCCGGCGTTCGATCCAGGAAACGATACCGGACGTGATAGTCGCTCCCGCTCTCGTTTCCGCCTATACAGACTCGCTTCATTACGGAGCGGTTGCGGATAACGCGTATCGTTTTTTTCCGGTGAGAGTAAAACCGGACGACGTAAAAAGATTTCACGGAATCGACGAAAGAATTTCGATCTCCAACTACGAAGAGATGATTCGTTTTTATCTAAGGTTGATTCTAAATTCTTCGAATTGATAAACGAAGTCGTTTGTGTTTAGGTTCTAAAGAATTCGACTTCGGATTTGAGTTTTCCGGCCTGTTCGTTGAGTTTGACCGCAAGTTCGTCGATTTCGGAAACAACTTGATTGAGAAACTCGGTCGTCTCCGAAATTGCTACGATCGTTTTGGAGAATTCCGTCGAAGTCTGCGCTTGTTCCTGAGTATGATTTCGAATTTCATCGGAGGATACGGAAAGATCCGCAAAGGCTGACTTTACCTGTTCGCTCGCCTCGAGTTGAGAATCCGAAAGTTTTGCGACCTCCGAAACGCGGTCGAGCGTGATTTCCACCGTGTCTCCGATCCTTTTAAAGACCGTCTGAGTGGACTCGATCACGTCTCTTCCGCTTTTGGTCGCGCTCAAGGCTTCGGAAATGGCGGTCGTGATTCGTTTTGCGTTGTCTTGAGTCTGTTCTCCCAGCTTCGCGATTTCTTGGGCGACGACCGCAAATCCCTTTCCGGCTTCTCCCGCTCTCGCCGCTTCGATCGCGGCGTTTAACGAGAGTAAGCCGATCCGATCCGTGATGTCTTTGATCACGTTCACGGTCGCGCCCATCTTGGAAGTGCTTTCTTCGATCGCTTCCATCGCTTTCTGAGTTCCCTGCAGCGCGTCCTCGCCGCTTTTGGTTTCGCTTCTCATACGATCCGCGTCCACCTTGGTTTCCAGAAGCGCCATGTGAACCTGGCGGATTCTTCCTTCCAATTCCTCGAGAGAAGATTTGGCCTTTTTTGCGATCTGAGTCTGGCCGTCCGCACGCGACGCAGTAGAATGAATCGAAGCCGCAATCTCTTCGACTCCGGAACTCATCTCCTCCGTCGAAGCCGCTTGATCCTGCATTTTTCTGGATAATTCTTTCGTGTTGTCTCCGAGAGTTTTGGAACTTCCGGATAATTTTTCCGCCTCTCTCGATACGCTTTTTACGATAATACGAAGTCGCTTAACAAATTCGTTAAGCGCACGACTGTTCGAGCCCAGTTCGTCGCTCGATACCATCGGAAGAATATGAGTCAGATTTCCGTTGGACATTTCTCCGAAGATGCGGATCATGTTTTCGGAATTTCTCCGGATCGTAAGCGAAAGCTGATAAGAAGCCACGACCACCGCGATCAACATAAAAACGAGCGTAAGAATCAACGGAACGGTGACGTCTCCGAGTTTGATCCAACCGGAAGTTTCCTCGAACAAAAGATAACCGAGAATGATGATCGGGAGAATTGCGATCGCCGTAATGGTGCTGAAAATTCTCGCGTGAACTCCGACCATTCGAATCCGATCGGCGTCGATCTGAACTTCGTTGAGACGATCCGATTCTAAGATATCGACAAAGCTGGATTCGGTAAGAAAAAAATGTGAAACTCCCAAAATCGGATAGATGATCAGAGGAAGAAAAGCAAAGGGAATCGATTCCAAAAAGGTCGGTGTAAAAAAGAAATGCATGAGCCACCATGCGTAAGGAATTCCCAGACTCCACTGAACCAAATAAAAAGAGGAATTGAAAACGGGGAAGTTGAGAATTTTCGTTTTTACGGCGACTCTCTCTTGCGTATTAAGGGAAAACCAATTCGTATCCTCCAGATTTCGAAGGATTTTTCCCAGATAAAAAAAACGAACCGTCGGGACCATATAAGAAGTTAGCGTTGAAATCGTGGCCGCGGTTATGACCGCGATCGCCTGATCGAAGTCATAACCTCCCGCAGAGATAATAAATAATACCGCCAAAGGAACCGCCAAAATCGTAGTGAGCAATTCCAAACCGATCGTCAATTTCCATCGAAGTTTGCGTGATTCTAACTGATTCATTTCTTACTCTTTTTTAAAATTCGAACAACCAGAATATAAGAAGGATATAACTTATCCACATTTTATCAGACGACTCTATTTTTTTCTGAAAACAAATCGGTCAAGAATTCCTATCCCAAACGGATTGCAACCTTCAAAAAGACAGGGTTCTGACACAAACTTTTCGCTCCTTCTCGGGAAATGAAACGCGAGCCGCGGTCGATTCTTCCTATAAAAGCGCTCTTCGGAAAAAGCGGTCTCAAAGAATCGATTTTCTCTTGGGACGACCGAAAAATTAGGCAGACCGGATTTCCTGTTCCTCGGTATTTTCCCACGCCGGAAAAAAACCCGAACGTCTTAGACTATTCATTGTTTGGTGATAGAGCCTTTTGACGACGTGCTCGCTCCAACCGAACCAAAGCCCGATCTCCAAAAAGGTGTACATCGAATCGGACTTTAGGAGTTTTCTTTTGAATTTTTCTTTGAGCCGCGAAGAGACAAAAATTGCGTCCTTTCTTTTGGAAAAGAGGATTTGATGCGAAGATTCCAGTTTTTCCAAAAGTAGGAGTTCCCTATTTCGAGAGAGGAAACGTTTTTCTTTTCTTTCTTTTAAGAATTCCGGAATCGAATTTCCGGACGCGAGAAGAATACTTTTGAGAAAGTGAATTTCCTTTCTTTCAAGATAAAGATTGTGTTTTAATTTGAAAATTAGAATTCCCCTTCGATCCGGACTTTCTAAATTCTCCCGAAGAAAATTTCGGAAGGGATCGATAGAAATTTCATAGTCCGGTTCAAAACACGGAGCCCCTTCCAATCGGTCCGGATCCAAAAACGTGGCCTCTTTTTGAGAGAGTTTTTTCTCTTTTTTCCATTGATTGAAAACTAGATGTTTCCAAAAAGCAAACGCAAATGCGGGAAAGTTTCTGTATCCATCGGTCTCGTAAATTTTTGAAAAGATTTCGATTCTTTGGATAAATTTTAGAATCACCTCGGCTCTTCCGTCTTCGTCCAACACGTATTTGCGAGTCGCAAATCTTCTCACCCAAAATTCCGCCTGCGCAATCAAGGAATCCGATTTGCCGTTCGATTTGTATTCTAAATAAGAATTTACTAATATACGATCCACGTCTGTTTTTTGATTCATAGTCGAAAAAAAGTGGATTTGCGGCTTTCTTTGTCCAAAACTTTTAAAAAACCGAACTTCCACCTTTGATCAAAATCAATCTTTGTTCGGATAAAATTCTCCATTTTTTGATTGGAAAAGAAAGTCGGGAGAGATAAACTCTTCGGCAAAGAGATATAAACATGCAAAGACTGATTAAAAAAATACTGGTTCCTGTGGATGGTTCGGAGAGTTCCAAAAAGGCGTTGGAAATGGGAATTGCGCTCGCCAAGGCCTCCGGAGGAAGTTTGACGATCTTAGAAGTTGTGGAAGAATTCGGCCCCCTTCCCGGTTATTATGAGAAAGCGCCTGAAGGAAAGGACAGGGTCAAATGGATCAGCGAACAGAGATTTGAAAAAATCCATTCCACCTTGGACGAGTCCCCTGAGATCAAATGGGATCGTTTGGTTCTTGAGGGATATCCCGCGGATACGATCGTGGAAACCGCCGCAAAAGGAAAATACGACATGATCGTAATCGGCTCCAGAGGACTTTCAGCGGTCGGAAGATTTTTGGTAGGTTCCGTCTCCGATAGAATCGTTCACCACGCCCCCTGCTCCGTCACTGTTGTCCGATAATTTGAGGTTCGTCGGAGTTCCGACGAACCTCTCAAGGGAGAATTCTACTTGCGAAAAGGAGAATTCTGTGATAGAGAAAAGTCTCCCGAGTTTTCCCACGAGCCCGCCTCCTCCGCCCAAATTCAGGGTGGGGCCGCGACTTTCACGGAAGAGCCTGTCGGAGTTCCGACAAGAAGAATCTTCCTTGACAACATGCAATTTCTCTGATACAGAAAAGTCTCCCGAGTTTTCCCACGAGCCCGCCTCCTCCACCCAATCAGGGTGGGGCGCGCGACTTTCACGGAAGAGCCTGTCGGAACTCCGACAACCTCGTTCAACGAAAAGATCTTTGTTTAGAAGGCGGATTCTTACTCTTACGATTCTGAGAAGAATGGAATTTCTGAGGAGGACGTCCGCCGGAGTTTGACTTCGGCTTAATTCTTCCGGTAAAGTGCATTACGTTTTCTGAATGGAACGGCTGTTGCTGATTGACGGGGATTTTCCGACCGATCACTCTTTCTATGTCCCGCACAAAAGCCCTTTCTTCCATGTCGCATAACGAAATCGCCACACCCTCCGTTCCCGCTCTCGCCGTCCTTCCGATCCTATGAACATAACTCTCTGGAATATTAGGAATTTCGTAATTGATCACGTGGGAAATTTCGTCGATGTCGATTCCCCTCGCGGCGATATCAGTCGCGATGAGAGCCCGAATTTTTCCCACCCTAAAATCTTCCAGAGCTCTTTGCCTCGCGGATTGGGATTTATTACCGTGAATCACGTCGACGGAAATACCGCTCTTCGACAAAAGTTCGGAGACACGATTCGCACCGTGTTTCGTCTTAGTAAAGACGATCACTCTTTTCAATTCCGGATTCTTGAAAAGATGTTTTAAAAGTTCCTTCTTCTTATCCGAGTCGACAAACATTACAGATTGCTGAATCGATTCCACGGTGGAAGAAACTGGAGTCACTTCGATCCGAACAGGATTTACAAGCATCGTCCCGGCGAGTTTTTCGATATCGGGCGGCATCGTGGCTGAGAAAAAAAGATTATGACGTTTTTTCGGTAAAAGCGCGATGATCTTTCTTATGGAATGAATAAAACCCATATCGAGCATTCGATCCGCTTCGTCCAAAACAAAAACCTCGAGTTCGCTCAGACTTAAAAATCTCTGATCGATCAGGTCCACGAGCCTTCCCGGCGTCGCAACGAGAACATCCACGCCTGAAGAAAGACTTTTTACCTGAGGACTCTGACCGACTCCTCCGAAAATAACCGCGGACTTCAATTTCAAATGTTGTCCGTAGACTTTAAAACTATCGTGAACTTGGATCGCGAGCTCTCTCGTAGGAGTAAGGACCAAAACTCGAGTTTGTTTAGGCGCGGCCTTTCTCTGATTCGTAAATAAACGATGAAGAATGGGAAGCGCAAAAGCCGCCGTTTTTCCGGTACCGGTCTGAGCGCAACCCAGAAGATCCTTTCCTTCCAGTAAAGGAGGAATCGCCTGCATTTGAATCGGAGTAGGTTTGGAATAGCCAACGTCTTGAATGGATTGTTGGATCGGAGGAGCGAGTGGAAGATTCGAAAAATTTTCTATTGAGTTGTGCAATGGGAACCGCTTATTTCATCCAGATTTTGGGAGATCCCCACGGAGAATAGAAGAATAAGTTTCCTTTTTTAAGCCGGCATTACGTCCGGACCGAATTCAGCGCCGGGAAGAAGCGTAACTCCGGGAAGATTTTTCCAATCCGGATGATCTCCGATATGTCTGTACTTATGTTCCCAGACGATTCGATCCTTTACCACAAGAAAGGCGCCCGGCATCTGAAGAGAATTCTTCCCGGGAAGACCGTAAAAAAGACCCTTGAGAGTGGCCCTTGCGGTTCCGATCAAAACTTCCGGGCCCGCAAGCTGAACAAGATTCGCGTTTTTTAAACCGACGTTACGAAAGAATTCAATTTGCGGGTCCGCGACAAACGACGCTTCTTCCCAGATCCCGTCAAAAAATTCTTTCGCTTCATCCAATTCTCCCGGAAAGAAAAAAAGGATCGGAGGAAAGGAAAGACAAGTCCTCGAAATTTCCCTTAGATCTTGAACCGCTTCCCGGCTGAAAATACAACCGGAATGTCTCAAAAAAACCAAAAGACTCAAACGGGGAGGAAGACAAGTAAGAATCGTCTTAGCTCTCAGGTGAATCCCGTTCGCCTCTTTCGTTCGAAAAACTTCAGGAAGAAATTCCATACTTCCAGTATGACCTCTTAAATTTCCTTGTAAATCGATTGATTTCTTTGTTTTCGAAAAATTAACTGCATTTGCATGGAACTACTGACTCCCGATAAGATCATCGCAATACTAACCTTAACCCTCATGGAAATCGTACTCGGAATCGATAACATCGTTTTTCTTTCGATCGTAGCCGGAAAACTTCCAAAAAATCAACAAGCGAAAGCGAGAAATCTGGGACTTACCCTCGCCCTCGGGTTTAGAATCGGACTTCTTTTTGCAGTCGCGTGGATCGCCTCGCTGACAAGCTCGCTCTTTACCGTATTCGACTTTGCGATTTCAGGAAGAGATCTCATCATGTTAGGCGGAGGACTTTTTTTGATCGCAAAGAGCACGAGTGAAATTCACGGCAAAATAGAAGGAGCCGAAGAAGGTAATTCCGGATCCCGGAAAGAAAAAATTTCCTTCTGGGGAGTCATCGTTCAACTCATTCTCTTGGACATCATCTTTTCCGTGGATTCCATCGTGACTGCGGTCGGACTTTCGGGACATTTCGAAGTTATGGTCGTCGCCGTGATCCTTTCCATGATCGTAATGTTGATCTTTTCCGGCGCGGTGAGCGACTTTATCAACGAACATCCTACGATGAAAATTCTCGCGCTTTCCTTTTTGATCATGATCGGAGCGATGTTGTTCGCGGACGGACTTCACTTTCACATACCGAAAGGATACGTCTACTTCTCGATGGCGTTTTCTCTCGGAGTGGAACTAATCAATTTAAGAATTCGGAAATCCGCTTCTAAGAAACACTGATTCCGACCTTCTGATTCCAAGAAGACCATTGCAGATTGTAAAAGGGCGCAAAAGCTTTCTTGGGACGTCTTTTCCTCAATTCGTTTAACAAATTCGCGTTCCAAAAACGGTATTCCTGAAGAGCGGCTCTCGCGGCCTTTTCGCTCAGAAGATCGATCTCCTTGGAAGGATCCGGATTCTTCTCCAATTTGGAAAGCTCTTGGAACCATTCTTCTTCCAAAGAAGCGATCCTGGGTTGAACCAGATTCTTAGCGTCCGGATAAAAACGTTGAATCTCTCTGTAAAACTTCTCGTGAGTCCACCAAAGAGAAGTGTCCAAGGCAGCGCCCGGTTGTTCGAAATTCTTTTCCAAAAAACTGGATCCCGAAAAACCCGCGGGAAGAAAAAGGGAAATCGAAGGAATCGCAGCTCCCGTAAACCAAAAACGATTTTTAAAAACATCGTCCCTAAGCTCCGCGACAAAAGAACCCGTCGTACCGTTAGGCGTAATCGGTCCGGTCGCGTGAAGACAAACGGAACCCATATCGGAAGAGGAAGGATAAAAAGAATGAACGTTTCCGGGTTCCCCTTCTTGTCTTAGAATTTCCATCGCTCTTTTAGGATCGAGAATTCCTTTTTTGGATTCTCCCATGGAAGTCGTTCTGGCGCGACGAACCTTACACTTGCTGAAAAAAGTAAAAAAAGAATCCGAGAATACTTTACGAAACGAAAAGGATTCTCCCTTTTTCAACCAGCCTTCCTTCAGTGCGAAATCGATCGCGCCCGGATGAAGCGCGTCGTAGTTTTCTTCCAGAGTGAGACCGTTCGAAATCGAATAAAATCCCTCGATTTTTTTCCAAGCCCAGAACTTACCCGCGGTCTCGAGGACAAAGGCGTCCCGAGAATCCGCGATCAAAAAACTATTATGATAGTAAAAGGAAGAATTTGAATAACCGCCGCAGGCGTCTTGACCGAACTCTTCTAAAAGTTGAAGAATCGTTTCTCTTGCGGTTTCCGCGTTCTTGCTTCTTTCCAAAGCGAGACGAAGGAGATCCATTCCGGTAAGACCTTGGTTCTTTTTTTCAAAAGGAATCTTCGTAAAAACGGCTTCGTTTCCGATCACAACTCCCGAAGCGTTCGCGCCCATCTCCGCTCCCCACATTTGAAACGGCTTGGATAGAATGACCTCTTTCGTTTCCGAAACGCCCGGAACCCGGATGTATGTGCATTTCGTTTCTTTTTCATTCAAACGAGAAGGGACTCGAAGAAGGGCCTGCGCCTCGTTGGGTTCCCGGTCTGAATTTTTTCCGAAGATCATGGCGCCGTTGCCGGCAAAAGAAGGTGTGGCTAAGAATGTATCGCACATGACGGGAAAAATCTCCTTATTATGAGTCTTAGCAAGCCTTTTTAAACTCATCCCTTGGCGCAAAAACTGCAAAGAATCTCCAAGTTATAAGAATGAGAAACGCGATCATTCATCGCTCCCCTCCTTTTTCCTAAATAAATTCCACTTTTCCAATTTCGAAAAGAAGTTTGGGGAGATTTTTTGATTGACTCAATACTTCATATTTAAACTATTTGAAAATAAAGCAAATACTTCAAATTCAAAGTATTGAAGAATTGCAAAAAAGGAGAATCATTATGTTAGAAACACTTTTTTCCACAAGTTCCGACCTGGGACCTTTCCTCTTGAGAGTCATATTGGGACTCGTGCTCTTTCCGCACGGAGCGCAAAAACTCCTAGGCTGGTTTGGCGGATACGGCTTCAAAGGAACCATGGGGTATTTTACAGGAAGCGCGGGGATTCCAGCAATCGTCGCATTTCTCGTAATCATCGGCGAATCCCTCGGTTCCGTCGCGCTCGTTTTCGGACTTCTGACCCGTTTCACCGCCTTGAGCATCGCGATCATTATGTTGGGAGCCGCCCTTATGGTTCACAAGGAAAACGGATTCTTTATCAACTGGTACGGAGCGCAAAAAGGAGAAGGTTATGAATTTCACCTTCTTGCGATCGGCGCCGCATTGGCGCTGACAGTCACGGGAGCGGGAGCGTATTCCCTCGACGCGTGGATTCTGAATCTACTTTAGAATTCGATTGTATGATAAATATAGAATATTGATTGTGTTCTAGGAAATTCCATCAGGAGTGTCCGTTCCTTCCGAGGACACTCTGATAATTTTGAAAAATAGTTTTAGAAAGTCAGAACTTAAAAAAACTTCTTCTTCCTCGAATAACGAGAATAACGAGAATAACGAGAATAACGAGAATAACGAGAATAACGAGAATTTTCTTTTTCAGAAATCTGAAAAGGTCCGGATTCATTCTTAAGAGACATCTTTTTGTTTACAAGAATTTTTTATCTCGAAATCAATCTCGCCCTCTTCCATTTATAATAAGAATTAACTTTCTGAAAACTGACCAGATACAAAAAAAAAAGAAAATAAAAAAAATCAAAAATTAAGAACAAAAAA
>NZ_NPDU01000063.1:0-8825 GCF_002811985.1 Leptospira adleri | reverse complement strand
TAAAAAAAAATCTTTTTTAAAAAATAAACCCAAAAAAAAAAAAAAAAAAAAAAAAAAAAAAGAATTACTCATGAAAATATTTCAAAATCAAGTACATTCATTTTAAAGAATATTCAAAATTAATTTTGTTACTTTGCGCCGAACTCTTTCTCTTTCATCGTGTTTCTAAATTTTTCTCTGCGCATTTTATCGATGACCCCAATCTCATTCTTAAAATTCAAAGAACGTTAAAACACGAATTCTACAAGCAAACCAGCCAAAAATGGATACTCATCCGTTAATCTAAAATGTGGGAACTCATACAAATTTGAAACGCTGGAGAATTTGAAGCTCTACTACAAGTTAGAAAGGCGGATTTGTGGGAACTCATACAGAAAGGATTGGAATTTTACAAAAAAATCTCCCCGTTCGTTTTCGAATTCCTAAAGAACAAAAGAACCCATTCCGATTCACAGGATCGATCCTTAGGAATCATTCGAAAGAACGAAGCTACATTTAGACAAGACCTTGCGAGAAGGATTCTTCTGAAGCTCATCAGAAAATAGTTAGAATTTTACAAAACTATCTTTCCGTTCATTTAGAAAAAATCGAGGAACTCTCATGTCCATAAAACCCAAACGACAAAATCAACCAGGAGAATAAAATAGATACGACATTAAACCGCGCCACCCCCTTACCGGAGGATCACAAAAAAAAAGAATTAATTCGTATTTTATTATATTTTAAAAATTTAATTCTTCTGCCAAATTTCTGAAAAATCAAAAGAAAGCCATTTAAGAATTCATACTCTCAAAGTGAACAAAATCAAAAAAATAAAACAAAAAAACGTAAAGCCAACATTCCAAAAAACAAGCAAAGAAGGAGTTTTTAAAAGACAACTCTGCGCCTAAGCCTGTCCTTGGAAAAATATATTTTTATAAATATCCGGAAGTTGGGTAGGCTTTTGTGTTGCAAAGTTGAACCAAAGAAATTCTCCTTTTGCCGTCGCCACACAATCTCCCTCCCGATTCCACATCGTACAAGATATGTGAAAAGAACGGGATGCTACGGAATCAACCTGAAGAGTAATCTCTAGTATTTCCGGATAACGGACCTGTTTTCGATAATCAACTTCGATATGAGTGATCACCGGCCCGCCTTCGGAAGGACGATCCGGCGAATCCCAAAGTTTCAAATCGGAAAAGTAATTTGCTCTCGCGTTTTCAAAGTATTTGGCATAGACGACATGATTTACATGTCCAAAAGCATCCATATCCCCCCAAGCAACTTTTTGGGAATAACTGTATTGGTATCGAATCGGTTTAGGCATTCTTTCTACTCTTCTCTGAAAATCTTCAATCGGATCCAAACTTCTTTGAATTCAGTGGATCCCAAACAGATTCATTATAATTTTTTAATATTCTTTAAATTTGGAAATCTTACGAAAAAGTCCCTCAAATGAAAAAATTCGTTTGCTCGAAATTGAACCCGCCGACGACTTTATGCGAAGTTCGTATAAACAACAAAACTCTAACCTCAAAAGACCAAACAGCGCAATTTACACGAAGGGCGCATAAACAGCAAAACTCAAACTCTGCCAACCACTCACTCCCACTCAATTTACACGAAGGGCGCATAAACAGCAAAATTCAAACTCTAATCCATTCGAACACGACGGTTCATCTTCTGAAATTTTGCATTTCGCTTCAAAGAGACAATCAATCTGTCGCATTCTTCTCCCTTCGGAAAACTTCAAAATTGAAGGGGAGAAGTTTCATTCTTGATTCGATGTATTTCTGGGCATTCTGCCTATAAGCCGGATTCTGTCCTCTCCGAAGAGATGGATGGCCATTTATCTTGCTCCGAAAGTTACCGATCGAAGTCCTTGCTCTCTACCCGCAACCCCGCGGAAACGACTAAAGGTTGCCTATTTGAGATTGCACCCGGGAGGGTTTACCGTTCCCGACTTCTCTCGAACTCGGAGGTGGGCTCTTACCCCGCCATTTCACCCTTACCTCAACCGAATCTCTCCGGCGAAGGCGGTATCCTTTCTGTTGCACTTTTCCATACCTTGATTCTCGAAATTTCTTTCAAGAGTCAAAATTCCGGGAATTACCCGGTCCCGTGTTTCCTGGTGTCCGGACTTTCCTCACCCCTCTCGTTGCCGAGAAGCAGCGCGACCATCCGGCAGAATGCTTGGATTAGACAATTTTAGAAGCCTTCCTCAAAACCAGAAAAAAAAGAAAGAATCTGAGATTCTCGTTAAAAATTGGCACGGCCCTTGCATATATTATACAGAAGACGGATTTAGGGGTGATAAGATGAACAAGTTTATAACAGTTGCTCTCTTTTTTAGCATTTTTACTGGACTTTATGCGATGCCAGAGGCTCAAAAGGTCGAGGAAGAGCTTATTAAGTTTACACCGGAAAACGAAATCCAGCTCGCAAACAAGTTGAGCGCCCTAGGAAGTCTCAAACAAAAGGTAAGAGATTATAACTCTGCCATTGAACTCTATAACAAATCTCTTACGGTTCGCGAAAAAATAGGAGAAAGAGAATCTTCAGGATACGCTCTGGTTCTTTATCTCAAATCCATCTCCGAGTTTCGCCAAGGAAAATCCTGTCAAGCTCTCGAGAACATTAAGAACGTAATTTCAATTTATCAAAAAATCGGGGATATCGACGCGGCCCTCAATGCGGAAGAAGAAGCATATAAAAAATACCAAGAAGCTTGTTCGATCCACATGGAGAACGTTGCGAACGCGCAATAACTCAAGTAACTTGAGCCCATTAATTCATCCCATCTCTAGTTCTAACTGACTTGGCCCGCCCGAAAGGGCGGGATTTTTTTTGATTTGACTCTTCTCCTTTCAAGACTAATCTGAAATTCCGGATCTTGGCGTTTTCTGACTCCTCTCTTCGTCTAAATTGGTCCGGATCAAAAAAATAATTCGGAGCAGCCTATGAAAATAAATTATAATTGGAAGAATGTAGATCATTCGAAAGCAGCCGAAGAATATGCAGACAGCAAATTGGACCGCGTTTCAAAATATCTCCACTCCGTTCAATCGTTCGAAATTTCTTTCGAAATGATTCATGGAGAGGTAACTGCGAATCTGAATCTGCACGGAGACGGAAACAAATTCAACGCGCAAAATTCCAACAAAGACATCTACGCTTGCATCGACGGTTTGGAAGATAAGATCGTAAAACAAGTCAGCAAACATCACGATAAGAAAGCCACTCACTGATTCGATTCCGAAAGTTGCCGCATTCATCCGGTGGATTTTCCGCCGGATTCCAATCCAAAGAATAATTCTCAATGTCCTTTTCCCGAAAATTAGAAGAAGCGAATCAATATCTTTCCGACGGAGATTTTGAAAAGGCAAAGAAGAATTTTGATTCTCTCTTAAACGAAAACCCCGAACATCCGGAAGTGATCGCCGGATTCTTCATTGCATCGTATTGGGACAATCGACTGGATCGAATTCACAACGCAAAAGAAGGAAGAGAAAGAAGTCATCTTCTCGTTCAGTATTTTTCGGAATTTCAGAACGCATTTGAACTCAAAAAATTCAGCGGAACTTCTTCGTTTCGTTGTATTTCGGAATCGGTTCTTTCGGAAGCCGTGGATCAATTGAAAATTTCGGTTCAAAGAGAAGGGTTACACTTTCAGGATCCTTCGGCGCTTTTGGGACTCATTCGGGAATTGATCCGCTTTCGGGATTACAGAAACGCCCTTGAAATTTTGAACTACGCCTCTTCTGTGGAAAGAAATTCTCCGGAGTTTCTCTATCTTCGCGCCGAATCTCTTTTTCAGACCGGAGAAGAAAGGAGGGCCCTCGTTTTGTTTCGAGAAGCCTTTCTCAAAGACCCGACTGCGGCGCCGCTTTCCGTAATCAAGGCCGAGCCGATTCTTACTTGGATCGAAACCCTAAAAAGCTCCTACCAAGAAGAATCGGATCTCAAAGAAGTGCTCCCCGTCGTCCTTGCCGAAAGGGGAATTTTCGAGGAAACCAGAAATTATTCCGATAAAGAACTCTTAGAATATTATAAAAATTTAATTCGTCTGAAAGACACTTTGAACTCCAGAAAGGATCTTTATGATTTTAAGATCCGTTGTAGAATTCTCCAACACGCGTGTTTGATTTTGGACGTTTGTCGCGGGATGCAATACAGCGAAATCTATCAGGAATCCAAGAGAATTTTGGATCTCGTCGATCCCGGTTTTTTCCAAAGAAGACAGGATGGAATTCGGAGATAAAACTTCCTCGCCTCTCGACCTCCGATTCTTAGGGCGACTTTTATATCTTTTTTTCAAGAATTCGTTTATCTACGCGGATCGATCCGCGATCCTACGGGAAACGGACTTTAAGTCCGATTGCAATTTTTTTATCTTGGATCTCCTTTGTCGGTAGAATCGAATGCCCAGCTCCATAGAAATACCCGAATCGTGTGAGTTCTTACTTTTCAAAAATCGGGACGACCGATCAATCTGTGTGAGCCGTTAATCGGCGACCAGAGCCTTTGGAAACGCCTTTTTGAGATCAGAAGAATGCACCGAAAAGTGTGAGTTCCTACATCGGGATTCAGATCCAGTTCCGTCTTTCAATGGATTCTTCCGGAATCAAAATTTTTCGGTAGATGTATGAGTTCCTACTTTTCAAAAAGATTCTTAAATCAACGACGTTCACCGCAGACTTTTAAAATAAGAAGTCTTTCGGATTCTTAAAAGCTAAAATCGATTCAAAGGGAAGTTTGGAAAGAATTTGCCGCTGTAAAAAGAACGGCAAATTCCATCAAAAGGAGAAGAAATAGGAAAACGGGGATTATTTTCCTTGGGTCATTTCTAATATTTTGTTCAATTCTTCGGCAGTTCTCAGATCACCCTTTTCGGAAAAATATTTCCGAAGAGAATCTAAGGTCTTTTTTGCTTCCGCATTCGCCGGAATTTGTTTGAGCAGATCGGCATCCAGTTCCGCTTGAAAAGAACCGGAAGAAGGAATGTCCTTGAAATTTGCGGATTCATTCTGACCGAAAACGGTTCCTGATCTTTCCATTAAATTGGGCGAAGAAGGAGACTGAAAACGATTGTAAGAAACGAATACGATCGCCAGCGCAAGAGCGGCCGAAAAGGAAAGCTGTAAACCGCGATTGGAAAGAACGCCTTCTCGGAATTTCTCCCATCCTTTTTCGGGTTCGGGTTGTATTTGTTGGAGTTGGTTTTTCAATCGGAGGGAGAATTCTTCACTCAGCATAATCGAACTGAGTTCTTTGTTTCGGAGTTCGGACATCGTCTTTACGAGAGAATTCTCGATCTTAAGTAGGTCCCCATCCTCTTTCCTGAGAAAGAGCGGAACCTTGAATTTTGAATGTAAACGTTTCATCTTTTTCTACCTGAAGTATCCTTCGCCCTTGCCGTCTTGTAAAATCAAATGTTTCAAGAATTCTTTCGCTTTAAAGAGCCTGCTCTTTACGGTGCCCACGTTTGTTCCCAGAACCTCTGCGATTTCCGCGTAGGACATTTCCTCGAAATATCTGAGTTCGATGACTTCCTTGTAAAGATCTTCCAACTCGTTGATTTTGCTAATTAGATAGTTGGACTCATCACTAAGTTCAATTTTTTTTTCGAATCCGACTCTCTCATCCGTTACCTGATATTCCTTATCGTCCATGGAATTCTCTTTAGCTCGTTTCCGTTTCGCTAACAAGTCCTTCGATTTGTTAACGACGATACGATACAGCCAAGTGTAGACTCCGGATTCCGCTCTAAAATTACGGATGGAACGATATCCGGAGATCAACGCGTCTTGAACGATGTCCTCGGCGTCGTCTCCGTCTTTCACCATGGAGATCGCCTTTCGATAAAGCCTCTCACGGAACGGATTTACGAGTTGAATATAAGCCTCGTCGTCGCCTTCTTTGATTTTTTTCAAAAGGCCGATTTCGATTTCCCGAAGGGTCGGTTTTTTGGGAGTGATTTGTTTTTGGTCCATGCTTGTAGAAGTTGAATCCTGGATTCAAGAATCCTTAAGTAAGCGGATATGGCAATCCGGAAAAATGGAGGAAAGAAGAATGGTTTAAGGATCCTGTAAAGAGAGATTGATCAGAACCAGAGTTTCCGTCAGGATCATGGGCACTCGGAAGCGAAGTCCGTAAACGTATCTTAATTTATGGTCGATCGTCTCCTCTCCGGACCAGACGATATCTCCCTCGAATTCGAGACGTCTCGCTGTTTTCTTTTCTATGACCGATCCGTAAACCGGTTCCGTTGGTTCCAGATCCTCTCCGTTAAAAATCAGACAAATGCCCGTTTCCGAAATATTTCCGAGCTTTGCGTGAAGCGTTATTAAACCGAATTCGATTTGTATGATATAGTCCGCATAGACGCCCGGATAATATCGGTGACTTCTCGGTTGTTGATCGGAGTTTCCGGACATCCAGATCAGAGTTACAGCGGAATGAATGTTTGTCCAGAAGGATTTTCATTCCAAAATTCTTCGATAATTGAATGGCAATTTGGCGAACTACGTTGTAAACGAAGAGGTTTTGTTAGGCGAAGTCGGATTCTAAACAATCAAAACTGAAAGTAGATAAAAGGAACTTCAAGATCGGGAGTCAGAAGCGCCAATCCCACAAACAAGAAAGGATAGAATACGAACTCAAACCATACGGGGATTTCCCAGCTTTTCTTTTTTTCAAAGATCAGATGACCGAGCCATTGTCCGACGATTACCGCAAGGATAACCGGTATTCCGGTTTTCAGCATATAAGGACGTAATCCGCCTTCGGTAAATAAGAACATTCTTTTCACCATGATCCATTCTTTCGTTAAGGACTCGGATCGAAAGCAGGTACCGACCGCTACGGAAACGAAGTTTGCCAAAAAGATCTGTATCGGCGCCAAGACCCTTTCCGGAATTATCCGAAAGTTCGGAAAGTGTTTCTCCTTAAAATTTCCGTACATCGCTTCGATCAACAGAAGTGTTCCTTGACAACTTCCCCAGACGATAAAGGTCCAATTCGCTCCATGCCAAAAACCGGCGATGAACATCGTAAACCAGAGATTGAATCTATGGCGAAAGGCCCCGGCCCGATTCCCGCCTAACGAGATATAAACGTAATCCCTAAGCCATGTAGAAAGAGTAATATGCCATCTCCTCCAATACTCGGTGATGCTCCTTGCAGTAAAGGGCATACGAAAGTTTTCCGGAAGTTCATATCCCAAGAGAAGAGCCGCAGAATAAGCCATGTCCGTATAACCGCTAAAATCGCAGTAGATCTGAATCATAAACAAGGTCGCTGCGAGCCAGAGAGCCGCGGTTCCGTAATTCTCGGGATTTGCAAAAATCAGATCTACGATCGGTGAAACGTTATCCGAAAGCACAACCTTCTTGATATAACCCAGAATAAAATAACGGATCGCTTTTCGAAACGGGATCGCCGTAATATTCTTAACCGTTTCCATCTGAGGAAGAAACGTTCTTGCAGTTACGATCGGACCTGCGACGAGTTGAGGAAAAAAAGAAACGAAAAGTGCGAATCTCAGAAAACTTTTTTCGGGAAGAATCTGTCCCCGATAGACGTCTATCGTATAACTCAAAGATTGAAACGTATAAAATGAAATTCCGACCGGAAGAATGATGTTCAAGATCGGGAGGGAATTCCCGACTCCGAAAGTGCCCAGAAATAAATTGATCGAATTCGCGAAGAAATTATAATATTTAAAAAAGCCCAAGATAAAGACAAGATTGAGAACCAAGCTGACCGTGATCAGAACGAACTTTGATTCCTTATCCTCGGTCTCGTGTATTTTTGCTGCCAAAAAGAAATCGATTACGGTTGAAAGAAGAATCAGTCCTCCGAATCTCCAATCCCAGCTCATATAAAAATAATAGCTTACGATGAGAAGAAAACTGTGAGTTACTGTGAGAGCTTTTGAGTCTTTCCCGAAGAAATAGGGAATTAGATACCAATAGATCAGGAATACGAAGACAAAAAATACGAAAAATTCTAAAGTAGGAAAAAGCAAACTTCTACTCCCGATGTTCCTCTCATGTTTTTCGGATCGTAGATCCGGTCAAGGAATTATGATTGCTTCTCTTTTCTTCTCAGTCTCGAAATTCTCCCTTTTAAAAAAGAAAAATCTTGCATAAATTTCGCTTCAAGGATTCAATTCTCAGAAATCTGACCAAGGAGTTGTTTTTCATGCAACAAAATAAGTTTCGTAAGTCTCTCGTCGTTTTCCTCATTCCAATGATCACTCTGCTTTCATTAGCAAATTGTTTCGGTAAATTTGCGATCGTTAAGAAAGTATATGACGTGAACGAAGGATTCAATATCGGAAGCGGCCTACTCGCAAAGATCGTCAAAACTCTCGTTATGTATTTCCCTTTCAGCATCCTTTACGCAGTCGGATTTTTCTTTGACATCATTCTTTTTAACTTAATCGAATTCTGGTCCGGAAGCAACCCTGTGGGTTACAATGAATATGATAAGGATGGAAAGTATGTTAAAACTTTCGAAGACCAAGGAGAGAAACTGACTTTAACCTATTCCAATTTCGGAAGCAGACTGGATCTTCAGGTTGAAAAGGAAGGAAAAACACAATTTCTTTCGACTCTTCGTTCGGAACCCGGTAAGTTTTTCGTGGAAAAAGACGGAAAGCTGGAAGAAATCGCGGTGAGCGCTGAAACGATCGGTTCGAAGACAATTCTTAAAATGGCGGAACAAGGAAAGTTAAAATCCACAAAGGTGATCGAGACCAAAACGTTAAACGAATTGGAAGCGAAGCTGACCGCAGAAGCTCTTTAAGAGTCTAAAAAAAGTAATCAGGGAAGGATCCC
>NZ_NPDU01000062.1 GCF_002811985.1 Leptospira adleri | reverse complement strand
TCCACCTAGTTATCTCCGAAGTTTCTCCAACCGTATCAGTACCTAGTTCCACTACATATCTCCCCAATCCACATTAACGAAGGAGTTCCTACTTTTTGAAAGTCTCACCGCAAGGCCCAAAAACGAAGGAGTTCCTACTTTCTCAATTCTTCTTATAACGTTCCAAAACAAGACGCAAATAATCCGAATCCGGAAAACGAAACAAAAGACTTTCCAAAAGTCCGATCCCTTCTTCAGCCTTCCCGGTTTCCACGAGCGCGACCCCGTGAAGATAAATCATCTCCGGTGTAAAACGAAAACGTCCGCATTGCTCGATCGTATTGATAAATTCTTCGAAATTCTTTTTAAAAAAACGAAGAGCAAGCTGAGCCCGTTTTGTAAGATAAGAATCCGGAAGTTTTTCCTTCACACCGGCGATCTCGTGCTCCACGTTGGAGGACTCCGTAGAATTCAGAAGAATCAAAAGTTCGAACGGAGACAAAGTGTAAACCAGATGATTCTCCTTCAAGAGCGCATAACGTTTCTCCAGAGAATCGTCCTGCCCGGCAAGGATATTGTCCTGCAAAGAACCCAACAAAACCGATCTTCCGTTTTTCTTTTTCTCTCCCTCGAGCCAGGCCTTTCTATATTCCCTCGGATGAAATTGCTTCAGGACGAAATAATTCTCAAGATAACCGTGACGGGAAGAATACGCTTTGAAAAAAGATTCCTTTTCCTCGGAGGAAAAAGAATCGATAGCTGAAAGAATTTTTCTTTCGATCGGAAAAACGGTTCTAAAACCGGAAGTCTCGTGTTTATACAAAACCCAGGCGAGTCCCAAAAGGCCGGGCTCTTCTCCCGTAACGACGAGATCGTAAATCGTTTCGCGATCCTCCAACTCCAAACCGCCGAATTTCCAACGAAAACCGAATTTCTGAAAACGCGAACTCCCTTCCTGATTCAAAGAATCCGAATATTCGATTTTTCCCATCAAGGCTAACAACTGTCTCGCTTCCACGATAAACGGAAGATCCTCGTCGAATACTCGGGTCAGTTCCAGATATTCGTCTAACTCATGTTCGTGGAGGAGATAGGATTCTAAAACTTGAAAGATCTCGGGATCGGATTGATGGTCTTCGATCGCTCTTTCGTACAATTCTTCGAAGAAAATTTTCAAAAGATTTTTTTCCCTCTCGGAAAGACCTTCCTCTTCAAAAGGAGAACTCGCGTCGGCGTGAAAACGGAATTCTCCGAAAAGATCGATTCTAAGATTGGAAAAAGGAGAATGGACTTTGTTGAGGGCCCCGGAAAAGTATTCTAAAATTTTGGATTTGAGTCTTAGGATTTCGGGATTTCTGGGAGCGGGCCCCTCGGGTCCTTTTTTTCTCGGAAGAATTTTTTCCGTAAAGGAAGAGAGCGTAATTTCCGGCCACGCGTCGGTTGTTTTGTCTTTTTCCAGGGTCTGCATTGGAATTTCCTTCTTGCGATTGAATCCTTAGGCCGAAAAGGTAATAGAGCAACAACGAATGAAAAAATTCGCACTCATCAGCCTACTCCTTTTGATTTTCGGCAACCTCCTCGCAAACGATGATCTCAAATATCTGATCAAATCCTACAGTCTTCAAAAAATACATCGTATTTTTCGAGATCGTGTTCCCGGAACCGAATCCGAGGTCTACGCTCTGGTCCGTTATCATGAAGAACATCCGGACGGAAGTCACGAGAAAAAGTTCGCGTATCTCGTGTCCCTTCTCAAAGGAAGAATGGTTTACTCGCCGGGAAGACAGGACCTTCTCGAAATCATCTCTTCGCCCATGCCTTCCTCTTCGGTCATCACAAAACTTTCCCTCTGGAAACTCTACGAAGAAACCTCAAACAGAAAGATTCTCACAAAAGAGGAACTCGTGGGACTTCTCAAAAAATTCCCCAGAGAAAACGATCCCGTTTCGCAAAATGCGATCTCGGAAATTTTTAGAATCTACTACGAGGCGGGAATGATCCAGCAATGCCTTGACTTCGCAAAAACGTTCAGCGACCGGGAACAAGCGGAAATTTTTTCACCGATGATCTTATACCGTTATGCGAAATCTCTCTATAAATCCGGAAACGCGGAACAGGCGGAATCGATTTTTTATTCGATATTGGAGGATCCTTCCATCGTATCCTCGGTCAAAAAATTCATCTTCGAAGACTTGCAAGTCTGGAAAGGAACTCATTTTTATAACTCTCAAACTCCGGAACGTGCGGCGCTCTTTCTTCCGTTCTTAAACAATTCCGAAAAAAGAAATCTTATATCTCTCAAAGATCTGGAACACGTTTCCTTTTCCAAAGCCGAACCGTTTCGAAATACGGCGAGGGCAATGGTCGCGGTTGAGCCCGAATCTCTTCCCGGTTTTTTTAGAAAGAATCAAAACCACGCACGCACACATCACGACTTTACCGCATCTATGTCGAGAGAACTCACTAACCAGAGCCTTCCCGGAAAAGGTCTCGAATTGTTAAACGACTCAGGCGCCGAAAAAAACGACGAGGTTCTTTACAGCTACGCTCGTGCTTATAAAAAACAGGGACACAAGGATCTCTATTTCAGAAATCTAATAGACTCCCTTGAAAAAAGTCCCACAAATTTAATCCGACAAGACGAACTCATCGATCTACTTACCGGAAATCACGAACACTTTTTAGGAGACGCATATTGGCAGGACGCACTTCGGAAAATTCCGGACCTGCCGGTAAAAGGAAGACTCGTCTATTGGTATCTCCGGCTTCTTAAAAAAACGGGAAGAAACGAAGAACTTCTCTCCTGGTTAAAAACGTATTACAGACATATTCCCGGATCTTATTATACGAGAGTGATTCGGGAAGAATTCCAAGAAGAGATCGCGAGCCTTCCGCTTCCGAACAATCCGACTCGAAATCGAGACAGTCTTTTTGAATATCTCTCTCTCACCGCGGGAATTCCCGATCTTTCCGGAAAAATTTTGGGAAGGGATTTGGATTTTGCAATGCAGTCTTCGGCGTTTCAACTCAGTGTAAGAATCGATTCGGCGCATTCTAAGATACGAGGAAACCGTTATCTGCAATCGGCCAAGGAATATCTGGAAGTCGGAGAGATGGGTCACGCGTTGACGCTAGTTCAAAGATACAAAATACAACAGGGAATCGGAGAAACCGAAAAGGAAGAAATTCTCGCGGCGCTCGGAGAACAAACCGGAACGCCGTATCTCACCGTCTTTCATACAAGAGCGCTGATGAAAAAGGAAAAACTCAGCGACGACGTTATTCTTCTTCCGTCCAAACTTGCGGCGAGGATCTATCCGAGACCGCATCGAGGATTGGTTTCCAGCATTTCCAAAAATGTAAACATCGACGAAGACATCGTCTACGCGATCATGCGTCAGGAATCTTTTTTTAAGGAAAATGCGACGTCCGTTTCGAACGCGAGAGGACTCATGCAGATCATGGGACCGACCGGACGGGAACTTGCAAAAAGAATGAATCTGGATTCTTATTCACTTTTTGATCCGGAGGTCTCGATTGAAATGGGCGCGCGTTTTTTACGTTACTTAGTGGCTTCGAACGAGAACAGTCTTCAGTGGGCGTCGATCGCCTACAACGGCGGCCCCGGCAATCTTCGCAAATGGAAACGCAATCACTACAACGGAGACTTCAATCATTTTCTGGAAGAGCTTCCGGTCAAAGAGCCTCGCGATTATTGCAGAATCGTTTCTTCCAATTATTACAACTATCAAAACCTGAGAAGGTACAAAAATCTCTGATAAAAAGATTTTTTAAATCGGATCTCCATTCCTCAAAGACTTGCTTACGCTCAGATCATAGACGATTTTTTTTGGGCGAGACCCGAATCGTCCTCCCAACGATGGAAACTTTCGATCGGTTTTGATTAGCTTCCGAACCTTCGAGAAAAATAAACCGAAGATAGGCTAAAACCATCTTACGTATAACAAAGAGGACCTCCGAACGTCCGTATCAAAACACCTTTTGGATCGCGATTCCCTCAAGACCTTCTCGGATTTTCTTCGTTTGCGGAAGAAAAAAATTGCAATCATTGATTTCAAATTCCGAAGCGCTATGTATGTGATCCGTTTATCAAGTTTTCCGCAAACGCAACACTATTCAAATGTATAGCATTCAAGAATTCTAAAATGAAATCGAAATCTTCCGATCAAGTTCCTATTCGTTTTGATTTTTTGGATTGTCTCTCTGATAGAAAGAATAGGATAGGAATCTGAATCGGTTTTAACGCACTTGAACGACCGGACTCGTTTATAGAGCCGGAATGATAATTTTATATTTTCCAGGAGAGGAACATGGCTGAGGTAGCAATTCTGAAGATAGACGGGAAAGAATACGAACTCCCGATCATCGTGGGCAGCGAAAACGAAAAAGCGGTCGATATATCAAAACTCCGTCAACAAACCGGGTATGTCACACTGGACAACGGCTATCTGAACACCGGAGCTTGCACGAGCGCAGTCACTTTCCTGGACGGAGAACTCGGAATTCTAAGATACAGAGGAATTCCGATCGAACAACTCGCGGAAAACTCCACGTTCACCGAAGTCGCATATCTTTTAATCTACGGAAAACTTCCTTCCGATGCGGAACTCAAAACGTGGAACGAAGAGCTTACCATGCACACTCTGATCCACGAGGATCTCAAACGTCTCTACAACGGATTTCCGAAAGACGGACATCCGATGGCGATCATGTCTTCGATGATTGGATCTCTTTCGACATACTATCAGGATTCTTACGATCCCGAAAACGCGGAACACAGACATATCTCCATGATCCGTCTTCTTGCAAAGTTTCCTACGATCGCGGCTTTCGCGTTTAAAAAATCGATCGGCCAACCGACGATTCATCCTTTGAACAGCCTCGACTATTGCGGAAACTTTATGAACATGATGTTTTCCGTTCCGAGCGAAGACTACAAGATCGACCCTGAAATCGTAAAGGCGCTCAACCTTCTGCTCATCTTACACGCGGACCACGAACAAAACTGTTCCACGTCTACCGTACGTTTGGTGGGATCCTCACTCGCAAATCTTTACGGCGCTATCTCCGCGGGAATCTGCGCGCTCTGGGGTCCAAGACACGGAGGAGCGAACCAAGAAGTATTGGAGATGCTCCAAGAGATCCAAGCGAGCGGACTTCCCGTCAAAAAGATCGTCGAAAAAGCGAAAGACAAAAACGATTCTTTCCGTCTTTCCGGATTCGGTCACAGAGTTTATAAGAATTTTGATCCTCGCGCAAAGATCATCAAAAAAGCCTGTGACAGCGTTCTCAAACGACTCGGAATCCAAGATCCTCTATTAGACATTGCTAAAGAACTCGAAGAAGCGGCGCTTCACGATCCTTACTTCGTGGAAAGAAAACTTTATCCGAACGTGGACTTCTATTCCGGAATCATCTATCGTGCTTTGGGAATTCCTGTGAACATGTTCACCGTAATGTTTGCGATGGGTCGTCTTCCGGGTTGGATCGCTCAGTGGAAAGAGATGATCGAGTCCACCGATATGAAGATCGGTCGCCCAAGACAGATCTACGTCGGAGCGACTGAGACCTCTTACAAAGAGGCCAAGAAAAAAGCCTGAACCCTTCCCTACCTTCCACCTTCCGGTTCCGTAGATATCAATTGAACCGGAAGAGCGAACTCTCGGTAAAACGAAAACATCCTTGGATCTTCAGCGGAAATCTTTCTTCCGCGGCGACACCGTTTGTAAACGGAGAATGGCTGACTCTTTTTTCGACGGAGAATCGTCCGATCGCAACCGGAATCTATTCCAAAAACGGATTGATCCGAATCCGAGTCATACAGAACCTTCCGGAATTTTCCAAAGAAAAAATACGGGAGAATCTGATCTCGGCGCTTCACAAAAGAAAGGAAGTCCGAAAGACGACTAACGCATATCGTATCCTTCACGGTGAAAACGACCTCTTCCCCGGAGTGACCGTGGACAAAATCGGCGGAACCTGGGTCGTTCGTATCTATTCTTCTTCTCTCATCGTATACGGCCGATGGATCGTCTGGAACTTATACGATCTATGCAGAAATTCTAAATTAGGAGAATCTTTACCTTCCAGAATCATTCTGGATCCTCCGGAAAAAACGGGAGGAGACGATAAAGTATCGGAAAGAATCTGGAGAGGCGCCAAACAAGGAAAAGGCGGGACTTCCATAATCGTCCGGGAAACCGTTACTTTACAAAACGTGAAATTTCCGGTCGAACTTCCAGGACAAAAGGGCGGAATCTTTTTAGATCTTCGCAATCGCAGAAAATTCCTCTTGGAAAGAAAAGAGATCTCGAAAGGAAAGGATTGTCTTCATCTTTTCTCCCATACGGGGCTCACATCGATCTGCATGGACGCCGCGGGAGCTCGTTCGGTGACATCCGTCGACGGTTCCAAGGAAGCCTTGGATTCTTTCCAAAGAGTATTGAGTTTAAAGAAGGACGGAAGTTCCTGCAAACATAGATTCGTTCAAAAAAATCTTTTTAGAGAATTGGAAGACGTATTGAAGGATCAAAAATTCGGACTCATCGTCATCGATCCTCCGAATTTGACGCCGGACGCGAAATCGAAAAAAAACGCACTCAAGACATACTCGCATCTATTTGCAAGTTCTCTTACTTCTTTGCAAGAATCGGGAACGATCATCCTTTGTTCCTGTTCCGGAAGAATCGCTTCCCAAGAATTGGAATCTCTTGCAAAGAATATACTCAGATCTCACGGTTGGAAATACGAAAGATTCGAAAGCCTAAAACCGGAAGACGATCATCCGGTAAGAAGCCAGTTTCCAGAAGGAAATTATTTTAAGGTACATATCTATGAAAATTGTAAAACAAGCTGAAAGCCTCGACGGAACCTATTCTCTCGTCGACTCCGGGAACTTTCGCAAACTCGAACAAATCGGCCCTTATACGATCATCCGTCCGTCTCCGGTTTCGGCTTGGCCGGAATCCAAACCGGCGCTTTGGAAAAACGTCCATGGAGAATACGTCCGCTCCGACAAAGGCGGAGGCGCATGGAACTGGAGCAAAAAGGTAGAAGAAGAATTCTTTATTCAAATATTAGAATATTCTATTAAAATAAAGTTCACTCCTTTCGGTCACTTGGGAATTTTTGCGGAACAACTGGAGAACTGGAAAAAGATCCAAAAACTTTCTTCTCAACTCAAAAAAGAGGAAGAAGTCCTCAATCTTTTCGCGTATTCCGGGCTTTCGACTCTTGCGGTCTTGGACGGAGGCGCATCCGCCTGTCATCTCGACGCGTCAAAAGGAATGGTGGACTGGGCTCGAGAGAACGCGACCGCATCCGGACTCGCGGATAAAAAGATCCGTTGGATGGTCGAAGACGTTCTGAAATTTTTGAAGCGGGAAATCAAACGAGGAAAGGATTACCGGGGATTTATCCTCGATCCGCCGACTTTCGGAAGGGGCGCGAGCGGTGAAGTGTTTAAGATCGAAAAAGATCTTCCGGAACTTATGGATCTCCTCATGGAACTCTGCGGATCCAAGCCGGACTTTATTGTTCTTACTTGTCATTCCACCGGTTTTAGTCCGCTTGCCTTGCAGAGAATTTTGCAGGGAAGAATCAAGAACAACGGAAAGTTTTTTCTAAGCGAACTTTCCATTCCGGAACAAAGCGGCAAACTCTATCCTTCCGGTTCGAATTGTATCTATACTTCGGAGAGACTTTCACTTTGAACCCGGAGCAAGGCATTTCTTTTTTGGAGATCACCAGCTTTTCCAACGAAAAACTCAAAAAAATCTCCAATCTAAAAGATAAAAAACATAGAGAAACGAACGGTCTTTTTTTTATCGAAGGTTATCGGGAAATTTTGCGCGCGTACAAATCTGGGAAGGTAAAATTTCAAAACGTCCTCTATTCACCCGAATGTTTTTTGGGGGAGAACGAATACGATCTCGTCCGGGAAATCGGAGCAAAGGCGATCAAGGTTCCGAAAAAAGTTTTCGAAAAAATATCCTACAGGGACAGACCGGACGGACTGATCGCAACGGCTCTTTTTTTTTCCACCGAAATCGAAACCTTTCAGAAAGAATCCGCACAACTTAAAAAAGGGAAACCGATCCTCGTCGTCGAAGGAGTTGAAAAACCGGGAAATTTAGGAACCATCCTCAGAACCGCGGAAGGAGCCGGTTTTCATACCGTGCTCGTCGCGGATCCGAGATTGGATCTGTTTAATCCGAACGTTATCCGCGCTTCAACGGGCGCCCTCTTTACCCTCGAAGTGTATCTTGGCGAAACGGAGGCGATCTACTCCATTCTTAAGGAAAACGGATATAGAACGTTAGCCGTAACTCCCGAAGCGAAAAAATTATACTTCGACTCCGACCTCAAGGGAAAGATCGCTCTTGTCTTCGGATCCGAACAATACGGGCTTTCCCCTTTTGCAAGAAGTCATTCCGACGAATACATATCCCTTCCTATGTTCGGCGAAGCGGATTCTCTCAATCTTGCGATGTCCGCAGGAATCGTAATGTATGAAGTAATACGTCAGGGTTCCTCCGAATGAAAATAACTTATTACGTCAGTTCCCACGGATTCGGCCATATCAGCAGATCGATGGAAATCATTCTTCACTTGCTCCGCAGTTTTCCGAAATTGGAAATCGATCTAGTAACCACAAGGGAAGAATTTTTAAAAACACTTTTCGTCTCTGAAAGCGATTCTCTTTTATTAAAACGACTTCGAACCCGCAAAAAATCCCTGGACGTCGGAATGATTCAAAAAGATTCGCTTTCCATCGACATTCAAGGTACGGAACACGCGATTGAAGAATTCGATTTTCAAAAATCATATCTTCAGATTTCCGAAATAGAAGCCTGTCTAGAATTTGAAACGGATCTGATCATCTCCGATTCGGCCTCGCTTCCGTTTAACGTGGCGGACAAACTCAAGATTCCGTCCTTGTTCATAGGAAATTTTACTTGGGATTTTATCTACGGCGGTTATCAAAAAGAATCGCCGCTTTTTTCACGAACGGCCGCAACTCTCTTCGAAGAATATTATCTCGCGACATTCGGACTTCTTCTGCCCTTCGCCTGTCCCTCCGCGTCTCTTCCGGAACAAAAAAATATCGGACTCGTCGGAAGGAGACCGGACCTCGATAAAAAAAGCGCAAAAGAATTTTTTAAACTTCCGAACGACAAAATCAATCTTCTCTTTTCTTTCGGAGCTTACGGGGTGAAGACGGATCATTTTCAATGGAAAGAATTTAATTCCGATCTTTATCGCATCGTAATCTCGGGGGGAACCGATTTTGATCTTTTACAAATTCCGGAAAAACAAAAAGAAGGAATTTTAAACGTCGGAAACGCACACTATCCGGATCTTTTAACCGCCTGCGATTTCGTTATCACCAAACCCGGCTACGGGATATTGAGCGAAAGTGTTTATGCAAAAACTCCGGTGCTTTATACGGATCGGGGAAGTTTCCCCGAAGTTCCCTTTTTGCACCGGGCTCTCAAAGAGGAAATTCCGTCTTCTTATCTTTCGAACGAGGATTTGTTTTCGTTTCGATTTGAAAAAGCGATCGCTAGCGCTAAGACTTGGACGGGAAAAGGATCTCCTTTGTTTGAAAAGGATGGCAGGGAGGACGTTCAACACGCTGTGAGCGTATTCTTAAAATTGATCTGACTTCGTAGGGTTTTACTTTTTTTTCACTTTCAGAGACGAACCGCCGATCCCGATAAATACGCCTGATTTTAAGGAAGAGTCGTCGAAAATAAATCGAGTAGACAGATCTCCATCATCGGTTTTGAATATTACATTATTATTTTCCTCTCCCTGATAAAAATAAATTTCCTTTTTCTTAGTTTTCTTACAGAAGACCTCGAAAGCCATTCTGATAGGTTTTACTCTACAGTCGTCGTTCCCTACCTTATAAATTCCTTCGAAATCATCGGATCTTAAGGGTAAAACTCCGAACATCAGAAAAAATACGACGGAGATGGAATAAAAAGTAGATTGCGGTTTCATATTGATCCAAAAGCGATTATTCAGAAGATTCGTTCCGTTTCATTTTGTAAAGGACGATTCAAAAGAAATTTTTCACTTCGCTTAACAAGATCTCCTTTTTATATTCCGAAAAGGACGTTTTCCACCAAGGAGAAACGTCTTTCAGATCGGTCGTCCAAAACCAGAGATGAATCGCGGAAACGGTATCGTAATCCCAGACGAGTCTAAGCAGTTCCTGATTTGTGAATCGAAACGGTCCGTCTTCTTTCAGCCGATCGCTCAGATTTCGCAGATATTCTCTTCTTCTCGGAGTCTCCTTCACTCTTTTTCTCAATCTCGAAAGATGAAACCCGTTGAGAGAAGGGTCCGCGAACAATCGGAAAATTCCGTAGCAATCCTTCGCCGAACCCAAACTCTCCGCATAGTTTTGTTCCAGCAAATCCAGCCGAGTCAGCATTTTACTTTCAGAAATTTCGGGAGGATTGTTCAGGACGGAAATTCTTTTATTTTCCTTTGGAATGTACGATGTCAATAGAGCGAGCGGATATGCGAACACCCAACCTGCGAGCAAAGGTAAAAACCAAAAAAACAAGATGGGATAAGTCAAAAACATCCATGATCCGATTCCTAATCCGTAAAAAGAAGCTGGTAGAACCGTATAAGCGAGCGCTTGCGGATCAAGACCGGAAGACGCGTCGCGATTCTGAGGTCCCCATTCTATTTTACGATTTAAGAATGTAAGAAGAATAAAACGGGTGTATTGAACCATATAAACGGGAGCCATCAGCACCGAATGAAAAAATTCCAGAAAAAAAGAAACCGCCCATGAATAAAAGGAGGAGCTCCATTCTTTCCTTCGAAATAGAACGACTTCCCAAAAGGATACGATCCTAGGTAAAAAAAGAATCAACAACGTATAACCTTGCAGAGCATAGGCGACCGGAAGATAGAGATCGTCTCGAAACGCGATCCAATCCTCCGGCAATAAGGCCAAACGGAAAAAATCGACGTCTTCGATCGTCGTCAAAGACGAGGAAAGTAAAAGCAAAGCCCAAAGAGGGGAACTGAAATAGGAAAAGATCCCGAGAAGAATCTGAAGACGACTCGATAAGCGCAACTTTCCGCCGAATAAAAACCAGAAGTGTTGTAGATTTCCCTGACACCAGCGATTGTCTCGTTTTAACGCCTCCAACACGTTAGGCGGCGCTTCCTCATACGAGCCTTTGAGGTCGCTCGCAAACCAAACGCTGTAACCCGCTTTTCGAAACAATGCCGCCTCGATCGTGTCGTGGCTCAGAATTTTTCCGCCGATCGCGCTTTCCCCCGGCAAACCGGGAAGACCGCAATATTTCATAAACGGCTGAAGCCGTATGATCGCGTTGTGTCCCCAAAAGGGACCCGATCTGAGCTGCCAGAAAAAGGATCCGGCGCCAAACACCGAATTGCCGACCCAAGAGGAGAACGCGGACAATCTTTGAAAGATGGAACGGGCTCGAATAACTTCCGGCACGGTTTGGATGATCCCGGCGTCCGGAATTTTTTCCATAAGACGGATCAACTTTTTCATACATTCTCCGGTGACGATACTATCGGCGTCGAGAATGATCATGTATTTGTAGCGTTTTCCCCATCTTCTACAGAAGTCGGCGACGTTCCCGGATTTTTTGTTCAGATTGAGTCTTCGTTTTCGATAGTAGATTCGATCCTTATTCTCCAACTTCTGGCTCAGAATGGAAAAAGCTTTTTCTTCCTGCGCCCAAAGATTCGGATCGGAAGTGTCGGAAAGAATAAAAAAATCCACGGTCTGAGAAAGACCGTTCTCCGCTATATCCTCTAACATCAATTCAACGCCGGCGAAAATCCGGGAAACGTCCTCGCAGTGAATCGGCATAACGACCGAAACCGGAGGATATTCAATTTCTGTAAAATTCGATTCTTCTAATATTTTAGAAATACGAAGAGGGTCCCCTCCCCTGATTTTTTGCACAAATCCGATCAGGGCGGTCGCGGCGCCGAAAGAGATGACCGGAAATAAAATACAAAATAGAATGAGAGTTGCCCACTCAAAGGGGCTGATCGATTGAAACGAAAGAAATTGGATCTCTAAAAAAACTCCGATGATGACAAAGAAAAAGACAAGCCCTCCGAAACTCAAACGTCTGTAGGTAAGAGTTTTGGAATCGATCAAAAAGTCCGTCGATTCTACTTCTTTGTGTCTCACCGCAACAATCCGTAGAGCAAGAATGTATAGACGATTCCCCAAAAAAGGACGGAAAGAATCAGCGGAATCGGTTCCAGCCTTTCCTTCGGTTCCGCAAGAACTCCGAGAGGACCGAAATCGACCGGATTCGGAATCATTCGAGAAGGTTCTATTTCCGGAAGTTGAAGGGATTTATTTTTCTTAGACTTTAGAATTCCGGAATCTAAAAAAATACGCATCGCCTCGAGTTCAAAAAAAGTTTCTTCTTTGTTTTCGAGACTTTGACTATGGGCTTCCAGCAATCGAAGAAATTCGCCGAGCTTTTCGTGCAATTCCACCGAGTCCTTAATTCCGGAAGCGATACAATACAATTTCACTTTCGAATACGCCCTGGAAACGGCCTCCGGTTTTTTGGAGAATCTGTTTTCCTTCTCAGATCGCGGATTCAAGAGTGAACGTCCAGATTTCGCTCAGGTCTTCCTGGTTTTTTTTCAAAACCGCCTTGAGTTCCGCGGGTTTATTTTTATTTTTCTGAACGACTCGAAACGTGAGCCTCCAAACCCCAGTCTCTTCAATTTTTTGAATATTATAATCAGCTAATTCTGCATTATCTCCGGTATCGATCGCGGCCTGCAGATAAGTGGCGGCGTCCATTTCCTTTAACTTTTCGTTTGAAAAATCGACGTAAAAAACCCTCATATCGGATTCCCCCGGCACGGGAGCGATCCTTGTCGAGACAGTTTTTGCCAAAGTATCGGGAAGCGCATCTTCGTTTAACCACCGTATCGTGTAACTGAATTCGTACGGTTCCAAAGGCTGAGGAACGTTAGCCGGAACCCAAAAGGCTCCCACGTTGTCGTCCGAATCTTGAATCGTAGGATTCAACAACAATTGAACGCTTCCTTTTCCCCAACTTCCTTCCGGTTCGACCCAAGCGGAAGGACGAAGGTGATACTTCATCGTGTTATCCTGATACGAAGCAAAATTACGATCCCTTTGCATCAATCCGAACGCTTTCGGATTTTCATCCGAAAAACTGTAGACCGTAGATCTCCTCGGATTGTCCAAAGGTCTCCAGATCCAATCTCCCTTTCCCGATTCCATCAAAAGGCCGTCGGAATCGTGGGATTCCGGATAAGCCTGCCCTTCCGGAATTCCCTTCGTTTCGGAATACCAATACATAGATGTCAGAGGTGCGATTCCAAAACGATCGACTTTGTTCCGCAAGGTAACTTCGGCGTTCACGTGAACTGAAGAAACCTTTCCGGGACTGATCTGAAATTCGTAAGCGCCGGTCGCGGTCTTACCGTCTAACAACGCATATATGAAAACGGTGGAATCGGTTTTGTCCGGATGAACGATCCAAAAATGCGTAAAACCGGGAAAATCTTCCGGATATGGCATTCCGGTGTTGATCGCAATCCCTCGCGCCGAAAGGCCGTAGACTTGCTTTTTGGAAACCATTCTATAATAACTTGCGCCTTGAAAAACCGTAAACTCGTCGGTATGTTCTTCCGTGTTGAGAGGATAATGGATTTTGAAACCCGAATATCCAAGGTTAGGCGGAATATCTCCAGTAATTTTTAGCTTGGAAAGATCGAAGTAACTTTCGTCGTAAGGAATTTCTCTCGCGAAATCGGTACGAACCTCGTGCAGAGAAACGTTCGTATTGTAAAGATGACCCGGATGAAAGAATTGGATCTGAAAGGGATTTCCTTCCTTTTTCCAAAGCGAGGCTTCGGGTTTAAATCGAATGTTCTTGTATTGTTCCCAACTCAATCCCTGTAGAAAATGAGTCGATACATAAGGCGGTTTCACATAACGTCCATGCGCCATACTTCTCGCCTTTTTTTTGAGATCCGCAAAGGAGAATTTTGTGACTGGAATTTTGATTCCGGAAACTGGATCGAGGATCGAGTTTTCGGCCTCCGGGAACTTAAAATCGACGGGATTGATTTCCCTTTTCTGCTGCCGGTTTGCGACGGCGAAAAGAAGGATCGTGGCAAAAAAAGCGAGTGCGATGTGTATTCTTAACATTGTATTTTTCCGGAGAAGAAATCCGTTTACGGACTTCTTAGAAAATTCTTCAATGAGAAGATTCTATTCGAAAAGGAACCGAATTCTTTCGAAAAATCGTCTAACGTCCGTTAAACAATCCTCCAAAAGAATTCTTTTCCTATCTTATTATTTCGGAACTACCTTCACGAAATAATTTTTGTTTCCTTCAAAGTCCTTCAGAATTCCTTCCGAAAGATCGGATCCGGTAAGTTTGGAATGCTCGCCGATCATATTTTTTATGACCTCGTAGTCTCCTTGTTCCAGATCCACGGTTTTTACGTATTCCTTATTGAGAAGAGGTTGGATGTCCCATCCCTTTTGGAAGAAATACGCGCTGCCTCCGGTCATACCGGCTCCCATATTCTTACCTACGCTTCCCAGACAAACGATGGTTCCGCTCGTCATGTATTCGAGGAAGTGATCTCCCGCTCCGCCGACTACGGCTTCGGCTCCGGAGTTACGAACCCCGAAACGTTCGCCCGCTCTTCCGGAACAGAATAACTTGCCGGAAGTCGCTCCGTAGAGACATGTGTTTCCGAGGATCGTGTTGTCATAGGCTTTGAGTTTGGACTTACGGTGTTTTTTAACGACGATCACACCGCCGCAGAGTCCCTTGCCTACGTAGTCGTTCGCGTCTCCGGAAAGAGTGATCTGAACTCCTTTGACGAGCCAAGCTCCCAAGGATTGCCCCGCGGTTCCTTCGAGAATGATTTCCAGTTTTCCGGGAAGCCCTTTGGATCCGTATTTTCTCGCGATCAGACCGGAGATCTTCGCTCCCACCGTACGGTTCGTGTTGCGGACAAGATAAGAAAGAGCCATGGAAGACTTTCCTTCCAACGCTTTCTCCGCGTCCTTGATGATACGATCATCCAAAACTTCTCCGATCGGTTCTTTACGGATCGATCTGTCCTTTTTCTGCTTTGCAGGATCGTAAAACAAAGGCAGACGAACGAGGATCGGATTGAGATCGAGAGAATCCAAACGGTCCCTATCGTAACGTGTGATTTGTTTTAAGAGATCGGTTCTTCCGATGATTTCGTCTATCGATTTGAATCCGAGTTCCGCCAGATATTCTCTGACTTCGAGCGCCAAACAAGTGAAAAGATTCACGAGTTGGTCCGGAGATCCTTTGTATTTCGCGCGGAACTTGATGTCTTGGGTCGCAATTCCCGTCGGACAGTTGTTCAAGTGACATTTTCTCGCCATGATACAACCGAGTGCGACGAGAGAAGCCGTTCCCACTCCGTATTCTTCCGCGCCGAGACAAGCCGCGATGATCACGTCCCTTCCGGAAACGATCCCGCCGTCCGTTCTTAAAACGACTCGCTCGCGGAGCCCGTTCATTACTAAAACTTGATGTGTTTCGGAAAGACCCAGTTCCCAAGGAGAACCCGCATACTTGATCGAAGTGATCGGAGCCGCTCCCGTTCCCCCCACGTGACCGGAGATAAGAATCACGTCCGCGTTTGCTTTTGCAACTCCGGCCGCAATCGTTCCCACCCCCGCTTCGGAAACGAGTTTTACGGAAACCTGCGCTTTGTGATTCGCCATCTTCAAGTCGTAGATGAGCTGAGACAAATCCTCGATCGAATAGATATCGTGGTGAGGAGGAGGAGAAATCAAATCGATTCCCTGCGGAGTGTGACGATTGGTCGCGATCTCCTCGTTGTTCTTCTTACCCGGAAGCTGCCCGCCCTCGCCCGGTTTCGCACCTTGTGCGATTTTGATTTCGATCTCGGTCGCGGAATTCAGATATTCCGAAGTGACGCCGAATCTTCCGGAAGCGATCTGCTTGATGGAAGAATTCGCGAGATCCCCGTTTTCGTTTACGACGTAACGAGAAGGATGTTCCCCGCCTTCTCCGGAAGAAGACTTAGCGCCTAACCGATTCATGGCGATCGCAAGATCGGTATGCGCTTCGATCGAAAGTGCACCGTGAGACATTCCCGGAGTTAAGAATCGTTTTTGAATTTCGGTGACTGTCTCTACTTCCTCGATAGGAATCGGTTTTCTCGCCACGAAATCGAAAAGATCGCGGATGTTGATCGGATCGCTTTCTTTGAGAATTTTAGTCGCTTCCTTAAAAGCTTCGTAGTCGTTGTCGACCGCGGCCTTTCTCAAAAACTTAACAACTCTCGGAGACCAACGGTGCGGTTGATCGTCTTTTTCGGAGATAAAATCTTCCGGATTGATCTCTTTGTAAAACGCCTGCTCGTGGTTTCTAAGAATATTCTGTTCGATTCCGCCTAAGCCGATTCCGGAAATTCTGGAATACGTGCCGGGAAAGTATTTGGAAACGAGGGTTCTGGAAAGACCGATCGCTTCGAAAACCTGGCCGCCCACATACGAGGAAAGAATCGAGATTCCCATCTTGGACATGATCTTCAGAAGTCCGTCGTCGACGCCGTAACGATAGTTACCGCAGATCGTGTGGAATGGCGGACGTTGTCCGTCTTCGGAATCGAATTCTCCCTTTTCCCAAAGATCGAATAACGTGTCCCAGATCAGATAACTGTTTACGCCGGAAGCCCCGTAACCGAGCAGAACGGCCACATTATGAATTTCGAATGCAGATCCGGTTTCAACAAGAATCGATACCGCGGAACGTGTCTTGTTGCGGATCAGATGGTTGTGAACGGCGGCTACCGCCAATTCCATCGGAATCGGAGCCCTTTCTTTCGAAAGTTTCTTATCGGAAAGAACTAAAATATTGGTTCCCGATTTCGCCGCTTGCAGCGCGGATTCCAAAAGCGCATCCAGAGCTTTTTCCAAATAATTGAAAGCGGTGTTCGATTCCACGTGCGCTTCAAAGGTCGCGTCTAACGTGAGAATCTTATACGGTTTTCCGTCCATCTCGCGGATCCGTTTCAGATCCAAGTTCGTGAGATAAGGATGGGAAAGAACCAGACAGTTCTGGGGTTTTTCGTCTCCGAACAGATTCATCTTTTTTACAAGACGAGTGTAAAGTGAAGTGACGCCTTTCTCGCGGATGTAGTCGATCGGAGGATTGGTCACCTGCGCGAATCTCTGACGGAAATAGGTGTAAAGTCCGATTCTGGAAAGCATCAGAATCGACAAAGGAGTATCGTCTCCCATCGAACTGATCGCTTCCTTTCCGAGACTCGCCTGCGGTTTGATCACCGACTTTTGTTTAAACGGAGAATACGCAAATAACACCTGTCTTCTTCTGAGGTCGTCGCCTTTGTAGGTGATCGTATCCTTCATGGAAGAATCCAGATCCTGGTTGAGATACGAAACGTTTTCCTTAGACCATTCTCTGTAATCGTATTTTTTTTCGAAGAGAGAATTGATGTCCTCATTATAATAGAGTTTTTTCTCTTTCAAATTGATCCCGATCATTTCACCGGGACCAAGACGTCCTTTTTTTGTTACGATCTCCTCGTCGACTTGTACGAGTCCCGCTTCGGAACCCATGATCAAAAGACCGTCTTCCGTGACCGCATAACGCGCCGGACGCAATCCGTTTCTATCAAGAGCGCCTCCGATCCAATCGCCTTCCGCAAAAGCGAGAGCGGCCGGTCCGTCCCAAGGTTCTATTAAAGTATTATTATATTCGTAAAAACTTTTCAACTCCTCGGACATCGTGAGGTTTTTGGACCACGCGTTCGGAACGAGCATCGCCTTTGCTTGGAGAACGTCTTTTCCGGAACGAACGATGGCTTCCATCGCGTTGTCCAAACTCGCCGAGTCGCTCATGTGGGGGCGGATGATCGGGTGGATTTCCTTTTGATATTCTCCCCATTTTTTGCACTCGAGTTCTTCCTCGCGAGCGAGCATCCAGATTCGATTCCCGACGATCGTGTTGATCTCGCCGTTGTGAGCGAGAATTCTAAAAGGCTGCGCGAGCGCCCAGGAAGGAAACGTGTTTGTGGAATATCTCTGGTGAAAGATACAATACGGAGAAACCATTTCTTCCGAGTTGAGATCTTCGTAGAATTGAGAAACCTGATTTCCGTTGAAGAGTCCTTTGAAGACGATTCTTTCGGAGGAAAGAGAACAGATATACAAATCTCCGGCGAGAGAAAGACGATCCGCGTCTCTCATCAGTTTCTTTTGGATTAAGAATAATTTCGTTTCGAAGTCGTCCGCGGACATCCCTTCCGGTTTTCCGATGAGGACTTGTTCGATCTGAGGTCTGGATTGATTGGCCTTCGGTCCGAGAACTTCCGGATTAACGGGAACGTATCTCCATGCATAAAGTTTAAAGTTAAACTCCATAAGCGCGGACTCGACGAGACTGCGGCACATGTCCTGCTTATCGATATCTTCTCTCGGCAGAAAGATCATTCCGACTCCGATGGAATCTTCTTCGGGTCTGCGATGACCCATTTCTTCTATGTACGTCGCGAACAACTTCTTAGGAATCTGAATCATGATTCCGGCCCCGTCGCCGGTCACCATATCCGCGTCCACAGCGCCTCTGTGCGTCAGACAAGCTACCGCTTTGAGACCCATCGATACGATTCTGTGACTGTTCTCTCCCTGAAAGGAGGCAACAAATCCCACCCCGCAGTTATCATGTTCGAACGACTTTTCATAAAGGCCGTTTTCTTCTAGATAAGATTGGAGTTTTAGTTGTTCTTTTACTTCATTCATCTGCCGAAATCCCTCGTGATCCTAATTCCCTGGTAACAAACAGGCGTCGGGCGCGCCTATGGCTGAAATTTCAGCAAAATTCCCCAGTTACAAGCCAGTAAATTGAGAGTTGCGTAAATTGAAAACATTCTTTTAAAAGATAGGTTTGAAATAAAATTCCTCCCTCTTCAAAGCATTGATAAACGAATCCACAATGAGATCGAGATCTAAAAATAAGATCGCCGTATCTTAGACTCGATTCGAATGGAAGAATGAAAAAGAATTCTTTGCTTTGGTACAAACTGCTCGAACTTTAAGCAGACGGTACGGCGAAGAAGTTGATCCCGATCAAAAGAAGAATCGAAGAAGAACTATAAAAAGTTTACGATAGCTTCTGAACGATCGGAAGAAAAAGATCGCTGAGTTTTTTTCTCTGAGTCGCGTCCGGAATTCTCGTAAATAGTTGATCCATCTTTTGACGGAGAGAAGTCGTGTCCGGATATTCTTCGAAGAGTTTTAAGATATGAGGCCAGGCTTTTTTAACGAGCTCCTCCATTCCGGGACCGGCGGAGCGGGAAGCGACGAACGATCTTTCGAGTCCGGCCCTGAGATCCGCGAACGTTCGAGTGAGCTCCAACACTTTCCAGAGTCTGGATTCTTTGAGTCCGATGCGGGAAGAGATCGAAGAGAGGATCGAGTTCCAATCGACGGGTTCGTTTTTCATTTCTTTCAAAACGTAAGAATGAAGTTGAACGAGAGAACTCAGTTCCGGAGGAAGAGTCATCACCCACTTCTTATACGCGTCCGCTTGGCCGTCCTTTTGAAACTGTCGAACACGATTTACACTTTCCATATATTTGGAAAATGGAATGATCACAGGAGGTTCCGAAGGAGCTTCGGGTTCTTCTTCGACAAAAGAAGGTTCGTCAAAACCTCCGAACTGAAGATCCTCCACGTCGCTTAACAATTCGTCTCCGCCCGACACGGAAACGGGCGCGGGAGAATCGTCTTCGTCCAATTCTTCTTTTTGAAGTACAAGAGGTTTACCCGAAAAGTCGGAACCGAACTTGTCCACGATCTCGGTAAGAATCAATGTTTCGGGTCCCTTTTTCAAAGGAGGCGGAGGCGCAACCGGTCGTTTCGGCGCCCCCGGTGCGTCCGCCTTGGGAGCCTCTCCAAAAGAAGAAGCGGAAGGTTCCACGTCCTTGCCGGTCGCGTCGTCTCGGAGAACCACGTAACCTTCCATCCCTATAAAACGTTTTCCGGGAGGAACCAAGGTGCCGAAGTTTTCCACGATCTCTTCCGAAATACGCGCGTATTTTTTCTTTCTCGGTTTACCCGCGTTAGTCTTCTCTTGTTCTATGAGTTTGTTTTTGATTCCCGCATGGGTGTTCATGAAATTCTTATTCATGAACGCGGAAAGTTCGGTTTGAGAAACTCCGAGATATTCCGCAAACTTCGGTAAATGATCGAAGAACTGTTCCGTTTTTTGAATGTTGTTTACGATATAAGAACGTATTTTCTGTTTGAGAGCTTCCTGTTCCGTCGGCGGGATTTTTTTTCCGGAAATCAGACCGTTGAACAATTGGATGTGAGTGTGAAAATAACTTAAAAATTCTCCGTACGCGGTGAGTTCGTATTCACCGTGAGAATTTTGTTCGATGATTTTCTTTTCGGTTCCTGACATACGATTCTTTCTTTAAGGAGCCTTCCGCTTTCCCCATTCTTAGATTCGATCGTTTTTTCGAATCTTCCCCAAGGAGCATTTTGGCAAACCTTCGCCAGTTTTCCCTTCGTTTTCAGGAATTCAAGACATTTCGAACGATCCGGAACGAGGAGATTTCAGGGCCACTCGCTTGAAAAACGCCTGAGAAAACAAGGTTTTTCAGACCGTCCGCGTTTTTAGGAAATTTTTTTTAGATCCGGATTCCGTTTAACGAAGATTCTTTTAGGGATCAAAATTCGGCCTCAGCCCCTAACTCCGATTGGAAACGTTTCAGAAATTCAAGGTAATCCCCGATCGGAAATTTATATTCATACATGCCGGAAATCCAATTCACCTTACTTCCGATAGGCGAAAGATTTGAAACGTTAAAATCGGATTCGTCCAAACCGAATCGTTTCCAAAAAACAAATTCTTCGGTTCTTTCGATTTCCACGAGCACCAAGGAGCAAAAAAAATCGCAATCGTCAGGACACATCAGTATCGGCACAACGGACGATTCTCCCACGGAAGGAAGAATTCTGCGCCAAACGATCTCCCTTCCGTCCTCCTCCGAAAGCCAATCCAACAAAGTAGGAACCAGACCGATCCAACCCTTTGTATCGGATTTTCGATTTAAAAAAGAAGAGAACGAACGGAGCCATTCGTATTGCGAAAATCTATGATTTAAGAATGCGGAGAAAAAATGAATCTTGCCTCTTTGCGGAAAATTTCGATTTATAAGCGAAGCGAGAAATTCTCCGTCGATCCGTATGTCGAGATGTTCCCCGCCCGCATATAAAGACCGATGATAAACGGCTTCGATGCAATTCATCTTAAAGGACTGCTCCGTGATTTTCTAAAACCCGATTCAAAGAAGAATTTCGTAAACACACAACCCTATCTCGTTAGGAATTGTATAATTTCGAATCAATGAAAGCATAACGTGCATTCAATCTTTAGACAAACGTTTGACGATAATCGATCCGAGAAAAATTTCCAAAAGACTCAAGGGAACCGCGTAGATCAATAAACCCGAAGGCAACATTCCCAGATTCCAGACGACGATCCACATCAAGACAAATCCGACAAACCAACCGAACAAAAAAGTCTGCGTAAGCGTAAACTTCCGAGAGAGAATATAAAGAACGACGGCGAGAAAAAAGGACCATAGGATCCAAACGGCTCCGTTGATCGGTTCAGAAGGGAAACGTAAACCCTTACTTTCATAGTGCAAAACCCAATACGATTTGAACAAAATTTCATTTCGGAAGAATTCGGATGCAGTGATCCATGCCGCGGTCGCTAAAACGGGAACAAAAAAATTTCGTAACATATCGAATATAACTCCTAATTTAGGAAATAAAATTCCCGCAAAGGGAAACTACGTCCACCCGAATTCGAAAAATCAGCGAAGAGAAACTTCGCAGTCATTCAAAGACGTTCTAACGGAACAAAACGGAATTCGATTCCTAAGAATCGAATATGAGATCAATATCCCGCCTTCAACCGACGACAGTAGTAGCGGATCGGATCCTCGTCCGTTTTGTTCTCTCGAAAAAGTCCGATCGAAGCGGACTCCGGCTTTTTAGAGTCGGTAAGAATTTCGAAAAAGAAACGCAGAGGAAATTCGGGAGAATTTACGCGGATCGTATACTTTCCGGCTCGGACTTCGTAAGTCGCAGGAAGAACCACCTTTGTATCGTAGGTAAATTCAGGATCTTGAATGTTCTTTTCCTCGCCTTGATTGAGCGTAACGAAAAAGTTCTGATACGAATTGTCCTTCGGATGACCGAAAACTTCGATGCCGCAGACGTCGCGTGAGGAACAACGGGGTTTCTCCAATCTGCACTTGAATAACAATTCCCCGTATTTGAGTTCCGTCGCACCGGCTGCGGAGGCGAACAAATGAAACAAGATCAAAATCGAAGGGTTTCTTAAAACCTGCTTACAACTTTGTAAGCGGATTTTTCCCATAAAATAAAAAACAAATCGGAAACGGTCCGCAAAAACTCCGTAAAAAAAGATCATAATCTTCTCCGCTTTCCTTGCAACAAGCGACCTTTCGTTTTTTTCCCGCTCGGTTCTTACGTTCATCCGAGATTACCAAATTCTTACAAGCCGATCCGAAAAAAGAACTTTGATTCTTTCGATCGAAAGAAATCATAACCAACGGAAAATTCAGATTCTTTCTTTGATCAAACCCTCTCCCGATTTTAAGGAGAGAATTCTATAACGTAAAAACGTGTTGCAGGACGCCTCTTCCGTATAACGCACCAAATCGTAATCGGGTCTGGGAGAACGAAAAAAATTGGAATGTAAAAGACGCTCGCCGAGTTCTTTTTGAATATGAGCCCTCGCTTCGGTTCTCCGAGAATATTCGGAAGGAATGATGACGTCGTTTTTATAAGACAGAATATTGCCGCGATAGATCGCAACGGTGACCCGAATTCTGTAAGTCTCGTTGGGTTGCAAAGAAGGAAAATCCATAATCAATTTATTTCCAAGGCTTGTGTTTGTATATATCGGAGCTCGGGAGGTCCGAATCAAATCCGGAAGCAAAAAATAGAGTCCTGATTCTCGCAAAAAATCGAGAATGACGGGCCGACAATTCCCGGGAAGACTGTCTTAATAGAGAGGAAATCCGAAAAGTCGGAAATTCTAAACCGCTATGAACTTTAGATACAATCATACACCTTTTGCTTATCAGAGAAGAAAGACGAGAGAAGTTAAGATCGGCGACGTCGGGGTCGGCGCCGAAAATCCGATTCGGATCCAATCGATGATCAACAGCGACACGACCGACACAAAGTCTTCCGTAAAACAGATTTTAGAACTCGAACGCGCGGGATGTGAAATCGTAAGACTCACCGTTCCTTCTCAGGCCGACGCAGACAATCTCGTCAACATCCGCAAAGAACTCAAACAAGCCGGAAGCAGGGTTCCGCTTGTCGCGGACATTCACTTCACGCCGAGCGTCGCAATGAAAGCCGTCGAGTATGTCGAAAAGGTAAGAATCAATCCGGGAAATTTCGCGGACAAAAAGAAGTTCGCGGTTCGAGATTATACGGATTCGCAATACGACGAGGAGCTGGAAAGAATTTCGGAAATATTCTCCCCGCTCGTCCTTCGTTGTAAGGAACTCGGAGTCGCGATGAGAATCGGAACCAACCACGGTTCCCTTTCCGATCGAATCATGAATCGTTACGGAGATACGCCGCAGGGAATGGTCGAATCCGCGATCGAGTTTATAAGAATCGCCGAAAGTTTAGATTATTATGATATTATTGTAAGTATGAAAGCGTCCAATCCGCAGGTTATGGTGCAGGCGTATCGATTGCTCGCGTCCAGATTCGGAGAACTTAGAATGGATTATCCTCTCCATCTCGGAGTCACCGAAGCCGGAGACGGCAAGGACGGAAGAATCAAATCCGCGATCGGAATCGGCTCCCTTTTGGAAGACGGACTCGGGGATACGATCCGGGTTTCTTTGACGGAGGATCCGGTTTTGGAAGTGCCCGTGGCAAAACTTCTGGCAAATAAGTTCAATGGAAGAATAACGCAGGATTCGAAATCGAAAGGATATTCCGAATTTAGAAATCCGTTTCGATACGAAAGATTCTACAGCAGTCCGATTCGGATCGGAAACTTGGAAGCAGGAGAAAATCATCCGGTTCGAGTGGAGACGATCCTTCCTTTTCAGAATACGAATTCTTTTTTGGCGGACGTAGCCAAACTCTACCAATACGGAAAACCTCTTTCTCTGGAACCGGAAAGTATCGTCGTAGATTCTCCTGAACCGCAGCAGCTCGACGAAATTTACGAAGCGGCTCAAGCGCTATCAATTCCGGTGGGAATTTTTCTCGGAAAAAATATTTCTCTCAACGAAAAACTTCAGAAAGAACTGACTCGTTTCAGCAAGATCGTGTTCGATCCTTTCCTGCAATTTCAAGACGGAGAAAAGATGCTCTCCTTTTTAAAGGAAAGACAAAACGCCGGACTTTACACCGAAATTCATACTAGTCGGGAAAGAATAGAATCCCTCAAGGGACTTCCGGAAACGTTAGCCGAAATTGGAATCAAAAACGTTTTGTTCTCCTTGGAAACGAAAGAAATCTTGTACGACTATAGAAAACTCGGGACGATCCTGAGCCATTTCGAATTTCCGATTCTGCTTCACGGAAGTTTTCCCGATGCGGACGCGGCGCTTTACGATTCCGCAATCGGAATCGGCGGACTTTTGATCGACGGGATCGGGGATCTGATCCGGATCCAAACCCGGAATAAAAACGACCTCGAAGAAATTTTTCAGCTTTCCTACGATCTTTTGCAGGGAACCCGACTTCGTTTAACAAAAACGGAATATATTTCCTGTCCTTCCTGCGGAAGAACCCTCTTCGACCTTCAAGAGACTACCGCTAGAATCAAATCGAGAACCGGTCATCTCAAAGGCGTGAAAATCGCCGTGATGGGTTGTATCGTAAACGGGCCCGGAGAAATGGCGGACGCCGACTTCGGATACGTGGGCGCCGGTCCCGGCAAGGTTCATCTCTACAAGGGAAAGGAAATCGTAATGAAAAACGTTCCGAGCGAAATCGCCGACGAAAAACTCGTGGAACTCATTAAGGACAACGGACTCTGGCAAGAATCCGTATCCTGAATTGCGATCCATAGGGAGCAATTCGCTGAGTTCAGGAAGCGAATGATCAACCTGTGACAAATCATGAGCTTCCGGAATTGCGATCCATAGGGAGCAATTCGCTAAAGTTCAGGAAGCCAATGATCAACCTGTGACAAATCATGAGCTTCCGAAATTGCGATCCATAGGGAGCAATTTCTTTTTCCACAGGTTTAGAGCCTATTTGGAATCAAGAAGATTTCGAATAAGAATATTTGTTGGAGTTCCTACAAATATGAGAGTGAATTTATGTTTGTAAGAATTCCATTTTTGTGATAGAGAAAAGTCTCCCGAGCTTTCCCGCCACCGCTCCCCTCCACCCGAAATCTGGGTGGGGCGCGCGACTTTTTCAGAGGAGTTTGTCGTTGTTACCACAACTCTTTTAAAGTTTCAGTCCATCCTTGGGTCAGGTTATGATAGAGCTTCCGGAATTGCGATCCATAGGGAGCAATTCGCTAAAGTTCAGGAAGCGAATGATCAAACTGTGACAAATCAGCCTGTCAGTAGAATCCTGATTCTGACCTTCCAAAAATTAAAAAAAAAGCGAACCCTCGCCGTCAAGCGCGAGTGACGTTGCGAAAAATCGGCGGTTCATTCCGCGGTACAAATTCGTCCCAATTCCGAAAAAAAGTTATTTACTTGTTAAAGCGACGGCCTTCACCCTAAATATCGAATTTTCGGTTCTCAAAATCGCTCCGTTTCCGAGCTGGGAATCAATTCCATTCCTATAAAAACCGCAAGGAAATCGGTAAAAAACCGATTTTAAAATCGTCTCTTCTTAGTGCGGAACACAAAAAAAACCGGGGCGTTCTTTCAATTCATATCTTAACTTTTAATGAAGCTTTTTTTATAATACGCAAATCTTAGTCATAAGTAGTTATTTACTCGATTCTGAAAGTTCAAATTCCGATCATTTTAAGAGAATCCCGAAAATAGTGTTGTTTTATAAGTTTGGCTGAATGAGATAGACTCAATTTATTAACAAGTAAAACGCAAACGGAAACGTTATGAATTCATTCCTCAATCTATACAATTGGAACATCCGTCAGAAGCTGATGGTGATCATTTCCTTTATCATTTTAGTTTCTTTGGGAGTGATCATCGCTCTTGCTACCTACTTTTTCAAATCGGACAACGAAGTTCGAATCAAAGAAAACAACTTAAAACTAACGGACGTTATCAGTCAAAAAGTTAGATCGGATATCTCCTCCCTTACAAAACGCTCATTGCTCCTCGCAAGATCCGTCGCCGGCTCGGAAGAATCGAACAATCTGCTGGAAAACGAAGACGATATATTCTATCTGAAAATATTCCGGAAAGAAAACGGAGACTACAACGGAATCAAAAGAATCGCGAGCGATAGCTCCTTAAAAGAATATAAGATTTCCGGAGAGGAAGCGGACAAGATCGTTCGGAAATATTTGAACGGTCAGAAAAAAGCTCAGATCGGAAAGCCGGTCGTCTACAACGTGTCTCCCGATTTTCACAAACCGGTCCTCTTTCTTTCGGTCGCCTTGGGAGACGGAGTCAATTCGGCCGTCATCGTCTCGTTGGTAAAGATGGACTCGATCTTGGATTCTTTCAAAACTTCCGGGATCACTCAGTTTTTTCTTGTGGGGCCCGACGGGAAACTGATCGCTCACTCCGACCCGAAACTGATTTTACAACCCACGAGTTTGGCCGACGATCCGATCGTAAAAAATCTTTTGGAAAGTTCCATCAGCAACGGACAAACCAGATACAAAGGAAAAGACAATCAATACTACTTAGGTTCTTTTAGAAGAATCGGATACGCAGGATTAGGAGTGATCTCCAGTACTTCGGAGAAAAAAGCCTTCGAAGAAGTTTATAACATTCAA
>NZ_NPDU01000061.1 GCF_002811985.1 Leptospira adleri | reverse complement strand
GATTGGAAATTGAGCATTTGCTTCGATTCTAAGTTAGCCTCGATGTTTCCAAAGTTCGGGCCTGAAGTTCGAGTCTTGATTTGCAGATTATCCTTTGACAAGTTTTAAAAACGGATTTTTTGAAGGAGTTCCCACTTTCCATCATTTCTATTTTCTACTACCGCTCAAAACCTCGATCATTTCCGCCTTGAGCTCTTGAAAGTATTCCTTCTTTCCCGTAATTCGAAAAAGTTGAGAACTCCCTTGGAAGAGTTTCAAAATTTTCTTCGCCGCCGCGAGACAATTCACGGAAGAATCCAACCTTCCGACTTTTTTTTCAGATTCGAAATAGGATTCCAAAATCCGAATCCAGCTTTCTATGATTTTATCGGAGACGATCTCAAATTCTTCATTTTTCTCTTCTACGCTGTTGATAAAACGCGCGACAGGACAACCCAAAAATCTTCCGCTCTTCACTTGTTTCAGAAGAACTCCGTTCCAAGTGTTGATAAATTCTTTCCAAGAAGGAGCACGCTCCATCATCCTCTGAAGACCGTTTTCAAAATTCTCACCTTGTAACTTGAGATATTCCAGGGCAATCTCCTCCTTGGATTGAAAATAACGGTAAAAGCTGGCTTTGTGGGTTCCGGAGTCCGCGATCAACTGATTTGTGGAAGTTCCCGAATAACCTCTGTGATAAAAAAGATCCAAGGCAGAAGTCATCAGCCGATCGTAAGGATTACTCTGTTTTTCTAAATTCTGAACCATACTAAAAGATCAGAGTCTCAGAACTGAAAAAAAGTTCAAGGAAAACTAAAAAAATGATAGACTAATTAGTCTATAACGAATTCAAACTAAGGTAGACTATTTAGTCTACACAAGGAAAAGGCCATGTCGGAACTGATTCTCACTGAAAAAAAAGGACCAATTTTGCATATCGTCTTTAACAGACCAGAAGAAAGAAACGCATTCAACGTGGATATGCTCTTCGCACTCAGCCGCGCTTACGATCAGATGGAAGCGGACCCAGATATCCGAGTCGGCTTGGTCTACGCAAACGGAAAACAATTCACACTCGGCTTAGAACTCAAAAACGTAGCCGAATATTTAAAAAAAGAAAAACGATTTCCGCTTCCGGAAGAAAGTATAAACCCCTGGGGAACCACGGGTCGTCACAGAACAAAACCGGTCGTAGTCGCAGCTCACGGAATGTGTATCACTCTGGGAATCGAACTCATGCTTGCGAGCGACATTCGAATCGCGGCGAAACGTTCCGTCTTCGCACAAGTGGAAGTTCAAAGAGGAATTTTTCCTTTCGGCGGAGGAACGATGCGCTGGCCCGCCCAATGCGGCTGGGGAAACGCTATGAAATATATCCTCACTGGCGAACCCTTCGAAGCGGAAGAAGCCCTTCGCATCGGCCTGATCCAAGAAATCGTCGAAAAGAACGAACTTGTCTCGAGAGGAATCCAACTCGCAGAGAAGATCGCGAACCAAGCCCCTCTCGGAGTTTTTGCGACCTTAAAGTCGGCCATGACCTCGGTTGAATTTGGAGAATCCAAAGCGGCGGAGGAACTATTTCCTCAACTTCTGGCCTTGATGGAAACGAAAGACGCGGAAGAAGGAGTCGCTTCCTTTGTGGAAAAGAGACAGGCATTATTTAAAGGAATATGAATATTCTAAAATTTTAATTTTTCCAAAATTGAACAGATCTTTAAAAGGCCCCGCCCTCCAAGAAGAATCGGATCTTTCCCAAAACGGAAAAATTCTTAAAAATCAAGTATCGGAAAAATTGAACTTTATCTCTGAAAATTCGCAAAATCAAAATGGAAAAACTTACAGGAAGGATCAAGTCTTCTTTTAATTTTTATTCTAATTTTAAATCGGCCTACCTAAAAGAAAAGAAAGGTGAAGTATGAAACGAATCGTATTCAAAAAAAAGAATGTTTTAGAATGGGAAGAAGTTCCAGAACCGACAATCCAAGGAAAAAATCAGGCGATCGTAAGACCACTCGCGGTTTCCCGATGCGACCTCGATATTCCGATCGTAAACGGAGACACTTTGATGCGCCCGGGAATTCCCATTGGACACGAATTTGTGGGAGTGATCGAAGAAACAAGTCCGGAGATTGAAAACGAATTTCCGAAAGGAACAAAGGTCATCGTTCCTTTTCAAATATCTTGCGGCCTTTGTCCGGAATGTACGGAAGGACATTCCAAAGCCTGCCATTCGGTTCCGTTCGCGAGCTTCTACGGAATGGGGCCCGGTGCAAAACAATTCGGCGGGGCGTTGGCGGAAAAAATTTGGGTCCCTTTTGCCAAACAGATGCTCATTCGAATGCCTTCCTCCGCGAGTGCAATCTCGCTCGCTGCAATGAGCGATAACATGGTGGAGGCTTGGAAACTCGTGGGCCAATGGTTGGAAAAAAAACAAAACACTCCCGTGATGGTGTTAGGCGGTTCCGCGTCCAGCATCGCTTTGTATTCCGCGTCCCTCGCGGTCGGTATGGGGGCCTCCGAGGTTCTTTACGTGGACAACGACGAGGAAAGACTCCGAATCGCAAACGATCTCGGCGCCACGGTCGCCCCTTATTCTTCTCTTCCCAAATCCTGGTCGAAAAAATTTCCTCTCATCGCGGATTGCCACGGACAAAAAGAAGGATGGGATTTTTGTCTGAGATCCCTTTCCACCGAGGGAATCTATGGATGCGCCTCCGTCCACTGGACAAACAAATTAGAAATTCCTTATTTAGAATTATATAATACGGGAGCGACCTTAAAAATCGGAAGAGTCGATTCGAGGGAGTTTATTCCGAAAATGTTGGAGAAGATCGAAGAGAAAAAGATCCTCCCGGAGAAGGTGGTTACAAAAACCTGCAACTTCGAAGAGGCGATCGAAACGTGGACCGAACCTGCGGTAAAACTCGTCGTTCAGATGAATCCTTGACCTTGCGAAGGCGCTTCTCCTTCAGAGGAATTCCTCTGAAGGAGCTTTTTTTTAAGAATTGTAGGAGTTCCTACAATTCTCAATGTAGAATATATTCTTGAAAAAAGAATATATTTGTGATAGAGAAATGCTCGCCGAAATTTCCCACAAACCCGCCTCCTCCACCCAAATTCAGGGTGGGGCCCGCGACTTTTACGGCAAGACGTCGTAACTACGACGATTCTTTCTAAAGAATGAGGGTCAATTTTTGAAAATGAGAAACTTGGTTTCTACCTTTCGAGAGTCGCGCTCATCGAACCCTTAGAGTTCGACATTCGAGGATCGGCGCCATAGGTAAGAATTCTTTCCTGAACGTGTTCCGCGTGTTCGAATTCTCCGGAAAAGACGACCGTTCTTTTTTCTTGGTCCACTTGAACCGCGTGTAAGAACGCCTTCTCAACGGACATCGTGCAGATTTCCATGAGCATTTCGATTACATATTCGTAGGTATGTTCGTTGTCGTCCCAGAGTACCACTTTCCAAGGGCCCCCGGTTGACTTTGTGGATTCCTCGGTGATTTCGTTTAAGTCAGGAGTTTGTGTGCTCGCCATCTTTCAACTCAAAAAACCCGAGAAGTAATAAAGAAGAATTTCATCCGGATCCGCGCTTTCATAGCCGGAACACAAGAGCCTCTCAAAAAATGTTTCCCTTCCTCTTTGCGATCCATAGAATTTCAGTCAAACGAGACGCAAAAAACGATCGAAAGAAGAATGGGTGAAAACATTATCCTTTGAGCTGAATCGCTTTTTTCGCGGTCTCAACGATATTTTTGGAACGAAGACCGAAGTAATCCAGAAGTTCTTTCCAGGTTCCGGATTTTCCAAACTCATCCTTCATTCCTACTTTGAGAACGTGAACCGGAAATTCTTCGGAAAGAAATTCGCTCACCGCAGAACCGAGTCCGCCGATTACGTTGTGTTCTTCACAAGTGACCACTGCTTTGCATTGTTTTGCGTATTTTAAGATGGCTTCTTTGTCGATCGGTTTGATTGTCGCCATGTTGAGAAGCGTCGCAGAAATTCCTTCTTTGGATAATTCTTCGACCGCTTTCATCGCCTCGTTTACGATCACGCCGTTTGCAATGATAAGAACGTCTTTTCCCTCTCTCATCACCTCGGCTTTTCCGATTACGAATTGATAATTCTCTCTCTCGATCACTGGCACGTTCGGACGACCCACACGAACATAAACCGGACCTTTGTAATCCGCGATCGCATGGATGATCTGCTTGCATTCGTTGTAATCGGAAGGACATATCACCGTCATCTCAGGAATCGCTCTCATGATCGCGAAGTCTTCGATACACTGATGGGAAGCTCCGTCCTCTCCCACGGTGATTCCCCCGTGGGACGCCACCAATTTTACGTTTAAGAACGGATAAACGACGCTGTTTCGGACGACTTCCCAGGCTCTTCCCGCAAGGAACATTGCAAAAGAAGAAGCGAACGGGACCATTCCCGAAAGGGCAAGCCCGGCCGCGTGACCAACTAAGTTCTGTTCTGCGACGCCGACGTTAAAAAAACGGTCCGGATAGCTCTTCGCAAACTTATTTGTTTTCGTGGATCCGGAAAGATCCGCGTCGAGGACGACTACGTCCGGACGGGAACCCCCGAGTTCATGCAGCGCGTCCCCGTAACCGTCACGGGTCGCTTTTTCTGTCGCAGTTGCCGTACTTGGAGCTCCCATTTTGTTCTTATCCTTTTAAAGCCGCTGCTTTGTCGGTTTCTTCCCAAGTAAAGGTGGAACCCTTTCTACCGAAATGGCCGTAAGAAGCGGTCTCTCTGTACTTTCTTCCTTTTTCGAGAAGTTTTAGGGATTCTATGATTCCTCTCGGAGTCAGTCTGAAATTGGCGCGGATTCTTTTTACGAGTTCTTCTTCGGAGATTTTTCCCGTTCCAAACGTATCTACGTGAACCGAAACCGGTTCCGCAACTCCGATCGCATAAGCAAGCTGCACTTCGCATTTGTCGGCAAGTCCGGAAGCGACAACGTTCTTCGCGATATAACGTCCCATGTATGCCGCAGAACGGTCCACTTTGGAAGGGTCCTTTCCTGAAAAAGCTCCCCCTCCGTGTCTTCCATATCCGCCGTAGGTATCTACGATGATCTTTCTTCCGGTTAAGCCCGCGTCACCGTGAGGTCCGCCGATGATGAACTGCCCCGTCGGGTTGATAAAATATTTCGTATCCTTGAGAAGATTGGCGGGTATCACCTTTTTGATACATTCTTCGATGAGAGATTCTTCGATCTGTTTGTGAGTTACGTCCGGAGAATGTTGGGTCGAAATAACGACGGTGTCGATTCTTACCGGTTTTCCGTCCTTGTATTCCACGGTAACCTGAGACTTCGCGTCCGGTCTTAAGAATTTGAGTTTATTGGAATGTCTGAGTTCCGCTAAATACTTTACCAATTCGTGAGAATAGTAGATCGGCATCGGCATGAGTTCCGGAGTTTCGTTGATCGCGAAACCGAACATCAAACCTTGATCCCCCGCGCCTTGTTCTTTGAAGAGCCCTTCTCCTTCGGTCACCCCTTGAGAAATATCAGGACTCTGAGCGTGAACGTGAGCCGAAACGACGGCGAAGTCAGCGTCAAAACCCATCGTAATATCGTTATAACCGATATCGCGGATTACGTTTCTTGCGATCTCCTGCGCATCCACTTTACCTTTACTTGTAATTTCACCGGCGATCACGACTAAATTCGTAGTCACCAAGGTTTCACAAGCAACTCGAGATTTTGGATCTTGCTCCAAATAAGCATCAAGAATCGCATCGGAAATTTGGTCGCAAACCTTATCTGGATGGCCTTCTCCGACCGATTCCGAAGTAAAAATAAAATCTTTTAAAGACATTGGTTCTTCCTGAAGGGTGAAATTGACTGGGTATCCTTGATGGAAACCCGCTTTCATTCCAAAAACCTATGGATTCCTGCAGTGTCAAGAAGATCCAAACTATGTTCCCAACCGATTCTACAACAAATTGAACCGTTTAGATCGGAATTGAATTGAATCGACAGCCGCCCGAATATTTTTGAGAAACAATGAAAATTCGAGTCTCCGACATCAAAGTTAAGAATCGTATCCGAAAAGATTTGGGCGACCTTCGCCCCTTAAAAGAATCCATTCAAAAGCTGGGGCTTTTGCATCCGATTCTCATCGATCTGGACAATACTTTGATCTCTGGAGAAAGAAGATTGGAAAGCGTCAAACTACTCGGCTGGGAATACGTCGACGTCCGGATTGTAGACATTCGGAATAAAAAAGAACGGGTTCAGATGGAGGCCGAGGAAAACAATATTCGTTTGGAATTTACTTCGGAAGAACAGGAAAGAGTTCGGGAACTCCTGGAGCGGTATTCGTATTCAACAATCTTTGGAAGAATCCTTGCTTGGTTTTTGGATCTTTGGGACTGGATCAAACGGTTTTTTCAGAAAAAATGAATTCTTCCTACACCTGTTGGTCGATTGAAAATTTTTTTCCAAAAGAACTCTAAAACTTAAAACCGAGCCTGCGACCGTTCTTTAAGGACCTATTGTGACTTTGGTTTTCTTTTTAAGTTCCATTTTAATCGGATTCTATCACTTTCAGGTAAAAAATTATTCAATATTGATTTACAAAAAGTTCCCGAGTCCATACCGTGATTTTCCTAACTAAGGAGAGTCTATGAAAAAACTTTCGATTTTGGCTATCTCCGTCGCATTATTTGCAAGCATTACCGCTTGTGGTGCGTTCGGTGGTCTGCCAAGCCTAAAAAGCTCTTTTGTACTGAGCGAGAGCACAATCCCAGGGACAAATGAAACCGTGAAAACGCTTCTTCCCTACGGATCTGTAATCCATTACTATGGATACATCAAGCCAGGACAAGCGCCGGACGGTTTAGTCGATGGAAGCAAAAAAGCATACTACCTCTACGTTTGGGTTCCTGCTGTGATCGCTGAGATGGGAGTTCGTATGATTTCCCCAACTGGCGAAATCGGTGAGCCAGGCGACGGAGACCTAGTAAGTGACGCTTTCAAAGCTGCAACTCCAGAAGAAAAATCAATGCCAAGTTGGTTTGATACCTGGGTTCGCGTTGAAAGAATGTCGGCTATTATGCCTGACCAAATCGCAAAAGCTGCGAAAGGAAAACCAGTTCAAAAGCTAGATGATGATGATGATGGAGATGATACTTACAAAGAAGAGAGACATGCAAAATATAACTCTCTTACAAGAATTACCATCCCTAATCCTCCAAAATCTTTTGACGAACTGAAGAGCATCGACACTAAAAAACTTTTAGTAAGAGGTCTCTACAGAATTTCTTTCACTACCTACAAACCAGGTGAAGTGAAAGGATCTTTCGTTGCGTCTGTTGGTCTGCTCTTCCCACCAGGTATTCCAGGTGTGAGCCCACTGATTCACTCAAATCCTGAAGAACTGCAAAAACAAGCAGTAGCTGCTGAAGATTCTTTGAAAAAAGCTGCAGCTGACGCTACTAAGTAATTAACACTTAGTTAAACAGTTGTTTAAGGTAAAAAGCCGCCGCAAGGCGGCTTTTTTTATTCCATCCTCTTTTTGGAATATACTTCTTTTGGAAAGCGTTCCTTTACAAAGGGAAAATGAATTCGACCGAGATCGTTTTGCGAATTTCCTTCCTCAAACAACTCAAAGGGAAAGTTTCAAAAAACGTCCCTTTTTTTATTCCGACAAAAAATTCGCCTTTCGGAACATTCTTACAATCGAACTTTAAGTCGCTGAGATTTAAAATAGGTCCCTCTTTCCATTCTCAAAATTTCAAAAAAACAAAAAGCAAGGCTACGCAGCGAGAACGATCTAGGAAGATTTTGTAAGAGTTCCCACGCTGGAAACTTTTTACTTGCGAAATACGATTTTACAAAAAAGCAAATCGGCGGAACGCCCGCCGCACATACCTACCCACTCGAAAAAACGAATCGGCGATCCTCGTTTTCCAAAGAAGAACACCCGTTCTGAAAGACTCGAATTCTCCAAACAATGTTCGATACGGAAGAATTTCGGTTTTCAGCCTTTCGATTCGGATCCGGAGTGACAATAAGACTAAAATCAGCCTGAACATAAGTTCACAAAGGATTTGAAATGATAGAGAATAATTATTTTTCAGAAAACGCCGACCTACAGGAAAACTTTCAAACGATCGTGGATTGGAAAGAGATCATCGACGGTTTTGAGGGCGACTTCGAAGACCACAAAGAATATCAGAAAAACGGAAAAGACGAACTGGCGATGGCGCCCGGTTCCTACGAAGACGCATTAGAATATTATAAATCGATTTTAGAATCCGGAGGAGAGATCGCCGGGAAACAGATCGCTCCTCTCGCAAAAGATCTGGATGTGGAAGGACTCAAATATTCTTCCGGAAAAGTTACGTTTCCGGAAGCGATGGTAAAGGGAATCAATCAAGTCAAAGAAGCAGGAATTCTTCCTTACAGCATCGGAAGACATCACGGAGGTTTGGGAATTCCCGCAACGGTTCAAACCATGATGATGGAATTGTTTTCCAGAGCGGACGGTTCCTTCGCGATCACGCTGGGATGCCTCAACCTCGCGGAGACGATCGAAAGATTCGGATCTCCTGAAATGGTGGAAGAATACGTTCCCAAAATGGCGAGCGGAGAATTGTTCGGCGCAATGGCGCTCACCGAACCGAACTACGGATCGGATCTCCCCAATCTCCAAACAAAAGCGGTAAAGGACGCAAACGGCGTATGGCGACTAACGGGCGCTAAACGATTTATCACTCACGGCTGCGGTTTCGGAGAGATTCCCGCGGTGATTCTTACGCTTGCACGAACGGGAACTCCGACAAGCGGAGCGAGGGGGCTTTCCTTCTTTCTCGTAAAGAGCTCCGACGTTTTTATCGCCGGAATCGAAAAGAAGATGGGCCTTCACTGTTCTCCGACCTGCGAAGTAGTCTACGAAAATTCTCCCGGAATTCTCATCGGAGAAGAAGGTTACGGTTTGGTCCGTTATTCCATGGCGATGATGAACGGTGCGAGACTTTCCATCGCGGCCCAGGCGATGGGAATCGCGACGGCGGCGTATATGGAAGCGAAAAAATATGCAGCCGAAAGGGAACAGTTCGGCAAAACGATCCAAAATATTCCGGCGGTGAAAAAGATGCTTTCCGCGATGGACCGCGAGATCGCGGGAATGAGAGCGATTCTTCTGGAAGCCTCCCGTTCGATCGATCTCTATCACTGGAAATCGGAACGTTTGAAACTGAAAGGAGCCGAGGAAAAAGAAATCCGCAAAGACGAAACGATTCGTAAATGGGAAAAGCTGGCGAATCTTTTCACTCCATTATCAAAGTATTATATTACGGAACTTGCAAATAAAATCGCATACGACGGTCTCCAAATCCACGGAGGCGCGGGATTTACTTACGACTACGATATATCTAGAATTTACAGAGACGTAAGAATTACGAACATCTACGAAGGAACGACTCAGCTTCAGGTCGTCGCCGCGATCGGAGGCATCGTTTCCGGAATGTCCGCAAAAGGTCATCTTCGTCAATACTTCGAAGAAGAATTCTCCAAAATTTCTCCTTCCACTCTTTTGGTAGAAAACAAAGAAACGTTTGAGAAGATCGTGGAGGCTTATACTTCCGTGGAAAATTCATCTTTGAGAGACGAGGTCGCTTTCGAAGTCGTCGAATCGACGGCGCGAATTTTGATCGGACTTCTTTTGGAAAGATCGGTTTCGCGTTTGAAAGGAGAAGCCAAGGATAAGAAGGCGGTTCTCGCGAGAGAATACAATTTAGAATCCAAGTCCATCCTTGCGGCGAACAAAATCGAAATTGAAAATCGCCAAGGTCAACTTACCTTCGCGTAAAAAAATCTTTAGGCTTCGTCTCGGATCGGAATTCGTTTCCTTTCCGAGTCGAAGCGTCTTTCGTTTTATCATTCCTTCCGATCCAATTCCAAAGGGTCGATCGTGCTCGAATTTTCTTTGAACGTTTCGAAAAACGGAGCCGCTTCCGATAGATTTTCTTACTTTGAAAATCGGAAAAAAGTTTTGAAGATCGATATTGATCCGCGCGGATCTTCCATTCAAATTCGAATGGACTTGCGATTCTTTCCAAAATTGGAATCAAAGAAGAATCAGGGATTTCCGATGGACTCGATTCTATCCGATTCTAAAATTCGAACTCCGCTCGGTTCTTTTTGAGCGATCGTAATCATCGCCTTGGCGACGGTCCTTCCGTGAATCGATCTGTATTTTCGAATTCCTCCCAAAAGAAACGGATTTACGACCTTAGATAAATAATGTCCTACGGTTTCTCCGAAACGAACCTCTTCTCTTTCTCCCTCCAACAAGGAAGGACGGAAGATTCCGGTAAAAGTGAATCCGATTTTTTCCAGATCTCTTTCCATCTCGCCCTTGACCCGATTGTAAAAGATCATCGATTTGAAATCGGCGCCGAGCGCGCTCACGACCAGGAACGATTTGACCCCCGCCGACTTCGCGAGTTCGGCAAGCTTTATAACGTATTCGTAATCGACTTTTCTAAAATTCTCCTGACTTCCGGCCTTTGAAATCGTAGTCCCCAAACTGCAAAACACGTCGGAAACACCTTTGGGAATCGATGTTGCGGATAACGTGTCGAAATCCGCGACGATTTCCTCAGCCCCGACGACGGATCCTGATTTTCTTACGAGAGCGTAGACCTTGGAATATTCGCCGGAACGGGACATTTCTTCCAAAAGATATTTACCGATCAACCCGGAAGCGCCTGCAACCAACGCGATTTTTTTACTCATTCTTTACCTTTTCCCAGCGATATATCCGGAAACTTTGTCTTTGTCCCTTTTTTATGAAAGAATTTTTTTCAAAAGAAGTTTATCTCCGCGGAAAGAATTGATTTCGAACCCTTAACTTTCTATCTTGAACTTTGTGAATCCATTTCGTTCATTTAAAAACGCCCTGCACATTTTGGACCGAAAGTCCATGCCGGAATCGGTATTGGAAGTCTTAAAAAAAGAGGAATTGAACGGTATCATCATAACCAATTATTTCCGTTATCTAATCGCGTTCTTTTTTGCGATCCAGGTGATCGCCAACTTGGACGCCGGAAGTAAAACCACGAATTTAATCGCATTCTCCGTTTATCTGCTTTTGACCGTAACTCACACAATCGTGATCCGGGCCTTTCCAGATTCGATCATTTCCATTTTCAATTATATCACCTTGATCGCCGAATACATTCTCATTCTTCTCATCCTGCTATTCTATACGTTTACGGTGCCGGATGTGGATTTAGGTTTTACTTTAAAAAATCCGATCAATCTGTTTTATCTGTTTCCGATCATCTATTCTCTCTTACAGTTTCGGATTCGTTTTGTCTTTATCGGACTTTTTCTTTTTTATATATTTTACTTCACGATTCTTTGGCTGGCGGTTTCTTCCGGAAAACTTATCTACGCAAAACACTGGGGAGAATACGTAAGCGGCCCCGCGGTTTTGCTCGAGGATATCATCACCGGGAAACCGACCTTGTATTTTTGTTTTTCAGTCGTGATCGCGATCGGTATTTTTCGTACGGTTTCGATGGTAAGAAGAATCGGAATCGCGGAAGGTCAAAAGTCCGAGCTCTCCAGATACTTCTCTCCGAAAATCGTACATGAGATGATGGAGAATCCTAAAACTCTTCAGAGCGGGAACCGCCAAACAGTAAGTATTCTTTTTTTGGACATTCGAAACTTTACTTCTATGTCCGAAAACATGGACCCGAAAGATCTCAGCGAGCTTCTATCAGAATTTCGTAATATTATGATGGAATGCGTTTTTGAAAACAACGGGACCTTGGACAAATATATCGGAGACGCTGTGATGGCAACTTTCGGAACCCCTCACCCTTCTCCTTCCGCGGAAGTGGACGCAAGAAACGCGGTCGGCTGCGGAGTGATCATGCAGAAACGTCTTTCCGAATGGAACTTTCTACGCAAGTCCGAGGGAAAAACTCCGATCACGATCGGAATCGGAATTCATACCGGAGAAGTTTTCGCGGGCAACATAGGAAACGACCTTCACAGAGAATACACCGTTATCGGAGACGCCGTCAATACCGCGTCCCGCATAGAATCCCTCTGTAAACTTTTAAAGAAGTCGTTTTTGATCTCTAAGGAAACCATGGAGCTGTTAGGCGGAAAATATACCCTCAATCGAATGCCTCGTGTCAAGGTAAAAGGCAAAGAAGAACCGATCCAGGTTTATGAAGTTATGTGGGGTTGAGCGACCCATAGGGAGCGAAGCCGCCAAAAGGCCGCGAAGCGTAGCCGTTGGCTTTCAAGCGAAAGCTTGAGAAACGCGACCCATAGGGAGCGAAGCCGCCAAAAGGCCGCGAAGCGTAGCCGTTGGCTTTCAAGCGAAAGCTTGAGAAACGCGACCCATAGGGAGCGAAGCCGCCAAAAGGCCGCGAAGCGTAGCCGTTGGCTTTCAAGCGAAAGCTTGAGAAACGCGACCCATAGGGAGCGATAACGGAAAGCGCTACTCAATAGGAACCGTTTCGAAAGGAATAAATCTTTCGGATCAGATCTTTCACTTCAAAAAATTCTCCAGAAGAATAAATCAAGGCAGCCGATTCTTTCGCGAAAAACGCTTCGAAAGAATCCACCGCGCACCAATCCTCTTCTTCAATGCTCACAGGATCCACATCGATCGAAAGCATCTGAACGGACTTTTCAATCCACTCCGTAATTTTTTTAACCGCACTTCCCTTCGGTTCCTCCTCGAGAATTTCCAAAATTTCTTGTTTGGTTTCAAGAAAAGTCTCGTGCTTGTTTGAAAAAAAAGAAACATGGAAGGGCTTCTTTTTCCGATCGTATCGAATTTGCAATTCGAAACCACCTGCGAAAACCTTCGAGACGAATTTCGGCTCCGGATCCCAATAAACTCCGTCTTCAAAAAATTCTTGAACATGTTTAGGTTCGATCTGAAGATTTTTTTTGCAAAATAAGTAAATGACAACGCTCATGTTTTAGGAAGTCGAAGTCCTCCGAACTGATAACCGGTGAAATTTTATTTTTACACCGACTTTTCTCTCGTTCGAATTAGCTATATTTTTGTGGGAACTCCTATGCAAATCCAGTGACAGAAAGAATCCACGAAACGTGGGAACTCTTATGTTTTTCAAACGACTTCTTCATTCAAACGAATCGTCTTCTTCCGTATCGGAACTCATCGTCCGTTCGCAGTAAGCAAAAGGAGAAAGTCGATTCTCTTCGACGAACTGAAAAGAATCGATGAAGTCGATCTTGCGAATCTCGCAGAGAAATTCGGGGCTCGTCTTTTGATCCGGTTTGATTTCGAAAAAAATCGCTTCTTGAGTTTCTCCGTAAGTGGCCTTCCCGAATTTCATCTCAACCGAACAAATCGTTTCCCTGAGTTTGCATTCTACGGTTTTAAAATCGGTCCCTGACCAAGTCACTTCAAGCCGATTCTCCTCGTCCTTGACGAGGATCGGATGATTTTCCAAAACGCTCTTCAAAGGCTTTCGATAAAAAAAGGCGTCATAGTCTCCGTCCGTAAAATGATCTCGCCTCGCCCATCCCGATACGATTCCGTTCGTAACCTTGACAAAGGCGCGGAGATCGTGACCCGGTTCTTTTTCGTCGATCAATCTTACGCTCGTATTGTATGACAACTCCCCGATCTTTTTAGAATCCGGATCCGGTTTTTCTTGGAGAAGAATTCCGGACTTCGAAAACACACGAATCTTTTTGTTATAGGATAAATCGTTGGAAGAAAGAAAAACCTCCTTCTCATTCCAGAGACATTTTGTATAGAGTGAACCGTACGCTCCCTTTGCATTCTGCACTTCGCCGTCTGAATCGACTAACACCAAAAGGCGAGCCCCTTTCGGAACGCGCTCCGCGAGGTGATCTCCGTTCAAATCCGTTCCGAAACCGAAGCCGATCATAAACGTAACCGGACAAGAATTTGTTTTGCGGCAATCTTTTTTATAGAGGAAACAATTTAAGAAAACGAAAGAAACGAGAATCGCAAAGAAAACGAGAAAAGTTCTTCGAATTTGCATTCGGGAGAATCTTCATAGGATTGAGGTTCTGTCAATGGAAAAGAAGAATCCGAACGCTACATAACACGCGCCTCTCGAGAATTTCGACGCGCGACTCAAGACGTAACATCGAACTCAAAGTTCCGCGATTTCTTCGGTCTCACCTCTTCTTCAGACCTCAAACGAACGCATTCATCTTCTATAACAATACAATCAAATTCGACACAAATTATAAGAAAGAGTTTTGATCTTTCAATTCTTCACGAATTCACTTCATTTTATTGGCCGATTCCGATCTCATGCTACGTAAGAAGGGAAGAATTTCACAAAGAAGGAACCCTATGAAACAATTTGCAAAATTAGGAACGTATTTTCTGATTCTTCTTTTTCTTTCCTCCTGCGCCAAAGGAAAAAAGAATCAAGACGGAGAACTATTGACGCTCCTTTCCTTGCTCCAAATTCCGAAAGGAATTTCGGTCGAATTCTCCGGAGGAAGTTCCGCTTCTCAAAATCAAAGATCCAACGAAAGCAACGAATCGAATCGAGTTCAGGCGATGTATTTCGGACAACTCAGGATCTATGCGCACAGTTATCAACCGGAGAAAGGAAAAGAACTCTATTCGGTTAGCATAAACAAACCCGGAGAAGCGAAACCGGTTTTGAATTGGACGACCGCGGTGATTCTGGATGAAGTTTTTAATAGCGCCGGAAATAGCGTAAAAGACAATCTCATTCAAAACAGCGAAGTGGTGAATATCGAATCCTGGATGGACCCGAGCATTCTAAAATACGTCAACTCAAGATTTCAAACCTATCTGAACGAAGTCACAAACTATAAAATCGATTTTTTAGAACTGAACATCTATAGAGCGGGTTTGATCTTAGACAACGTCTTTTTCAACTACGTAACCGGAACACAAAACGAAACCAAAAATTATCTCTACAAGTATCCGGAATATTCCTCTTTGCCAATGACCGCGTTTCAGAGTTCGGCCGCGGGAGGTTTGTTATTCTGCGACGCGTGCGATACCGACTTAGCCAGCGCGAGCGTTATCCTACTCGCAAGAAGAGAACATATCGACTCCACACTCTTCGTTAAAATGAATTTCAGAGACTACGTTACTTGGGATTATGATTTGGAATATTCCCGCACCGTTTCCGATAAGGAAAGGAACATCCTAGAGAGTCTCGTCAAACACCAACGAATCGTTCACTACGGAAGAGGTTTTTTAAGATTGATCGTCATTCCCGCGGATCTTCCCGTCGTTTCGAGAGACGGATCCGGAATCAGTCCCGAAGATCTTGCGATCCGAATTAAATTCGATCTGACCAAGGTCGTGGACTTTGATCCGTCCAAAACGGACCTTTCGATTCCTAAGATTACGTTTGCAAGAGACGCAAACTCGGTTCCGATGGGTTTATCCGTGGAAGTGATCGATAAGTCTAAAAAATAATCAGATACTTTTACTTGAGATTTTTGAGAAGGGTCGTCGCAAATCGGGCGACCCTTTTTTGGCGGAACGAGAAAGGAAAAAAGAATTCTCCGAATTCAGAAAGAATTTATTTCTTACCGATCTTCTCCAATTCTTTTCCGATCTGACCGGTTAGAATGTAGAAATACATAAGCCAATCGCCCATGAAGGATTTGAAAGGATAAGTAAACGTCGCGGGGCGATTCTTCTCTATAAAAAAATGTCCGATCCAAGCAAAGAAGTAGCCTGAGAAAAGAGCGGCCAGGATGTAATACGGATTCAGATTGACGATCGCGGTAAGAATCCAACCGAGAGCGATCGAAGTTCCGATAAAATGAAAAGTTCGGTTGAGCGGGTGCGAATGTTCCCCTAAGTAAAAGGGCCAAAATTCTTTAAACGTATCATACGTCTTAGGTGCGGCTTCTGTAGTCATAGTAGTTCATCCTCTTTTTCTACGATTCTATCCATTCCGGTTCTAAAATGCAAGCCATTTGGATCAAAACAATTCCGTCGAGATCCCTTCCAAAGATTGAATATAATCAAAGTAGGATTGTAACTTGAATTTTTTTGCCGTAGAATCCGATGACATATAACGGATGTTACCGAAAACGTTTCTCTCCGGAAACCAAGGCCGATCGAACAAACCGAAACACCAAAGAATTCCGGTGTAAGAGTTCGGATCTCTTCCGTCGTACGCGTATTTGTTGTTGAAGTCTTCCAAAATTTCAAAAGCGGTCTCGTAGTCGGGCGTCCATTCGATCACTTTTTTTCCCCAGAGCATCCGAAGATAATTGTGCATACTTCCCGATAGAACCAGTTCCTTTTGCGCCGCGTTCCATACCGCGTCATGCGTCCTTGCGTTCTCCAGTTCTTTTTTGGAATACAAAAAAGGACGTTTGTCCTTTTTATGAAAATCAAGATTCTTCCGGATCCAATCCGGAAGGATGGAAAGGTCCTTTCGAAAGGAAGGATTTTTCCAAAACATCAAAAAGCCTACGTCCCTCCAAGTGATGAGTTCGTCCAAGAACGAATTCACGTTTTCGTCCGGATGAAAAAATCCTTCTCTTTTGTTTTTATTTTCGGGAACGATGATTCCCGGATTCCAAGGTTCGTCCAGATTCCTATCCAAAACGGCGCTCACGACTTCTTCTTGCGCGATATGACCGAAGTGCAGATACGGGGAAAGAAGGGAAGAATGGGAATCCTCCGGCCGTTTCGGCTGGCTTCTTTTTTCCGCGTATCCGGACAAACCCTCCTCTAAAAACCGTCTGAGAAGTTTCAGCCCTTGTTTCCTTCCGCCGATCTTTCCGGAGACTGGCGCGACGTCCGGGCAAAGAAAATCAATTTTTTCGAATATTCTAAAATGAGAATCTTCTTCCGGATCATACCAGCGAACTGTCTTTAAGGGAGAATCCGGATTCTTTTCCAACCAGGAATTTTCCTTTTCTGCATGCGGTTTTTCCGGCTTGAGAAAAGAGCGCAGACTCCAGGATTCTCCGAACAAACGATGGACCCGCGGCCTTAGGATTCTCGCCGCCGAAGCGAATTCTCCGTATAAAGAAAGCGGTATGATGGAATTGGAATCCACCGCGAGCAGCTTGCATTCGATCCGAGAAGAGACTTGTGAAAACATTTCGGGAATAATATAAGCCGGATAATCGTCCGTCACGATCAAAGCTGCGTTCGCGCTCAATTTCCCAAGAACGTCCGAGATTGGATTTTCCCTGGTTTCTACAAAGGCTCTGTATTTGAGTCCGGACTTCTTCGCCTCTTTCGCGTTATCCGCCATTCCCTCTAAAATAAATCGATGAAACCTGGGCGAACTCCAGGGATAATCCATCTTCAAGGGCTCATAGATCAGAAGTTCCTTTTTGTATTTTTTGGAGAGATGGATCGCGTAATCCAAAGAATGATTCCAAGCGAGCCGTCTCGCCATCGACATCCAATAGAGAATGTAAGGCGCTTCTTCACGGACGGGCTTTTGGCCCAGATCTCGAACTCGGATCAGATTCTCTTTTGGAAACATGATTCTCCCGGAAAATGGATTTTTCTTTAGACTGGCTCCGTTTCGCGATTTGAGAAATTCTACGCGATTCTTCTTTTTTTCATTTCCGGAAATTAGCACTCTCGAACAGGAAGTGCTTGACGATCGAAAGGCAAATTTTTTAATTGGAAATCTAAGTCAGCACTCTTCCTATGATAGTGCTAATCAACATTTTAAGGAGTTAGTCTATGGCATCGATTAAACCTCTGGGTGACAGAGTCCTCGTAGAACCAAGACAGGAAGCCGAGGAAAAGATCGGTAGCATTTTCGTTCCTGATACGGCAAAAGAAAAACCGCAAGAAGGAAAGGTCGTAGAAGTCGGAAGCGGCAAATACGAAGACGGAAAACTCATCGCTCTCGAAGTAAAAGTTGGCGATACCGTCCTTTACGGAAAATATTCCGGAACTGAAATCAAATCCGAAGGCAAAGAATACCTCATCATCCGTGAGAGCGACATTCTCGCCGTTGTTAAAAAATAATTCAGGAGTAAATCATGGCTAAAGAAATAGAATACAACGAAACAGCAAGACGTAAACTCCTCGAAGGCGTAAACAAACTCGCAAACGCGGTAAAAGTTACCCTCGGGCCTAAGGGTCGCAACGTAGTGATCGATAAAAAATTCGGCGCTCCCACCATCACAAAAGACGGTGTGACCGTTGCGAAAGAAATCGAGCTCGAAGACTCTCTGGAAAACATGGGAGCGCAGATGGTAAAAGAAGTTTCCACAAAGACGAACGACGTCGCCGGAGACGGAACTACTACCGCTACGATTCTTGCTCAATCCATCATCAACGAAGGTTTGAAAAACGTAACCGCAGGTGCGAACCCGATGTCTCTCAAAAGAGGAATCGACAAAGCAGTGACGGCAGCCGTTGAAAGCATTCAAAAAAGAGCGGTTAAGATCGAAAACAAAAAAGACATCGCAAACGTTGCTACCATTTCCGCAAACAACGACAGCGCGATCGGAAATCTGATCGCTGACGCGATGGACAAAGTCGGTAAAGACGGAGTCATCACTGTGGAAGAAGCAAAATCCATCGAAACCACTCTCGACGTGGTGGAAGGAATGCAATTCGACAGAGGATACATTTCACCTTATATGGTGACCGATCCTGAATCCATGATCGCAACTCTGAACGATCCGTTCATCCTCATCTACGACAAAAAGATCTCTTCTATGAAAGATCTGATTCACGTTTTGGAAAAAGTCGCACAAGCCGGAAAACCTCTCGTGATCATCTCCGAAGAAGTGGAAGGAGAAGCGTTGGCTACGATCGTAGTGAACACTCTTAGAAAAACCATTTCCTGCGTTGCGGTGAAAGCTCCCGGTTTCGGTGACAGAAGAAAATCCATGTTGGAAGACATCGCGATTCTCACCGGAGGACAAGTGATTTCCGAAGACCTCGGAATGAAACTGGAAAACGCGACTCTTCAAATGCTCGGCCGTGCGAACAAAGTGACCGTGGACAAAGAAAACACCACGATCATCGAAGGCAAAGGTCAGACAAAAGACATTCAAGGAAGAATCGGTCAGATCAAAAAACAGATCGAAGATACTTCTTCCGAGTATGACAGAGAAAAACTCCAGGAAAGACTCGCGAAACTCGCGGGTGGTGTTGCCGTGATTCACGTGGGCGCCGCTACCGAAGTGGAAATGAAAGAGAAAAAAGCCCGCGTGGAAGACGCTCTTTCCGCGACCCGCGCAGCGGTCGAAGAAGGAATCGTTCCCGGCGGTGGATTGACTCTTCTCAAAGCTCAGGAAGCGGTTGCCGCTCTGAAACTCGAAGGCGACGAAGCTACGGGCGCTAAAATCATCTTCCGTTCTTTGGAAGAACCGATTCGTATGATCACGAATAACGCTGGTCTGGAAGGATCCGTAATCGTGGAACACGCGAAGAGTAAAAAAGGAAACGAAGGTTTCAACGCGCTCACTATGGTTTGGGAAGACCTTCTCGTAGCCGGAGTCGTTGACCCCGCGAAAGTGGTTCGTTCCGCTCTCCAAAATGCGGCGTCTATCGGTTCCATGATCTTAACGACCGAAGTTACGATCACCGATAAGCCTGAAAAAGACGGTCCTAACCCGATGGCGGGAATGGGCGGCGGTATGGGAGGAATGGGCGGAATGATGTAATTCATTCTTTCCTTTCTTTTGTTTCGCAAAAAAGACGGTCGAGGTTTTCCTCTTCCGTCTTTTTTTTTGTTTTCAAAAACGAAGCTCCGGTAAGAATCATCCGACCATGATTCAACGTTTACTCATTCTTCTTACGTTATTCGCTTTTATTCCGTTCGGAATTCATTCAGAATCAAAACAGAGCATTACGGTTTCGGGTAACGGAACTGCCATTGTGGAAACCGACTACATACAGATTTCTTTTTCCGTCGAGGTGGAGGATTCGAATCCTAAAATCGCACAGGAAAAAAATTTACAGAGAGTGACGAACGTAATCCAATCCCTTTCCAAAGAATTTAAGATTTCCGCAAAGGACATTCATAGCACGGATTATACTTTACAAAGACAATATCTGGACGAAGGAAAATTAAGACCTTATTTGGCTTCGTCCGGAATTCTTCTCAAACTCAGAAACATGAAAGTATATAAGGATTTGCTGTTGGAGATTCAAAAACTCGGAGTCAACCAAATTAGCGGAATCGAATTCAAGTCCGACAACACACAAAAGCAAGAAAAGGAAGCGCTCGTTGCGGCCCTGGAAGACGCTAAAAATAAAGCCTTAGTCCTCGCCACTTCCATCGGAAAAACCGAAGTCGTTCCCATGCGGATCATAGAATCGGATTCGAACATCAATCCGTTAGTCGTCTATCAAATGAAAGGCAGGGAAAGCGACTCCTCTCCTCTTTCCGTAGGAGAAAGAAAAATCCAAGCCAAGGTCAGCGTAGAATTCGAAATCCGCTGATTTTTGTATAACGGTCAACCTTTGCCGTTTTCTTGGAGATCGTTTTTTGTAGGAACTCATACGTTTGTCTTAGTTTCTCGGTAGAATCTTGAAAAAAGTAGGAACTCACACATAAATCCCGATCGAACCGATCTTCTTCGCATTTCGTTCTAAATTTTCTTGATTTCCCCGTCCGATGCTCGCCTACTGTCCCGCCATGGGCAAAGAAAAGTTTGAAATTTCAAAACGAGAAGGCATTCATAAAGAATTTGAATCCTTCGTAGGCGACTGGAAGGGAGTCGCACACATGATATTCGAAGAGGGAAAAATCGCGGACGAATCTCCGATCTCCGGGAACATAAAACTCGTATTAGGTGGAAGATTTTTATTCCACGAATACAAGGGAAGTTATGCCGGAGAACCTCTGGAAGGAATCGCGATCTACGGATATCATATCGATCGCAAACGATACGAATCGGCTTGGATCGAGACGTTCGGAATGGGAAGCGGAATTCTATATTCGTTAGGAGAATCCGGAGGCGCCGATTTTTCATTCACCGGCCACTACGGGGGAGAAACTCCCGAAAGACAATGGGGATGGAAAACTCATCTGGAAAAAGACGGAGAAAACAAACTCATTATCTTTTCCCAGAATTTGACTCCGGAGGGAGAAAAAGCCGGAGGGGTTAGAATTCTTTACGAACGAGTCAACAGATCGTAAAAACGAACAGTCCAATTCTCGAGCCGAATGATTTTCAGCTCGAGGATAAAAAATGACAAAGACGACGACCCGGTGGATTTCCGAGAAACAACTTATTTCCACAACTCTCAGCGGAAAAGTGAAGATGGAAGACGTAGAACTCTGGGAAAAAAGACTTCTCGAAAGTATCGATCAAATACCGGAGAATGCAGTTTTTAAGATCCTCGTAAATCTGCACGGCTTCGAAGCGGCAAACATGGAAGCGCACAAACGATTTCGCACCGTCATCCCCGGCGTCCTTTCCGATTACGGATGGAAGGTCGGATATCTGAATCTCTTTGAAGAATCCGAAAAGATGACATTCCGAAACCTTCGGGGAATTCGATGTATCGCCGCGGCTCACGTTCATCAGGACGAAACCAAGATAAATTCTTACCAAGAAAAGTTCGGAAGAGAAAACGAACGCTTCTATACCGATCCTAAGATCGCAGAGGCTTGGATCACCAATCCAAACCTTTCCTCTTAAAAATCCTTTGACTTTCTTGGGGGATCCAAAGAAATACGAAGGGAAATGAAACAGAAGGGGTATTTTCTTTCCATCGGAGCCGGTATCAACCAAATACCCCTCATCACCTCCGCGATCGATTTGGGATATACGGTCATCGCCGTAGATCAAAACGATCGTGCTCCCGGATTAGGTCTCGCGTCCCTTCGAATCTTAGAATCTGTAACAGAATATCGTAAAATTCTTAAAACCGCTTCCGAACTTCCATTGCAGGGAAAGATCGTGGGAGTCGGAACCCGCTCTTACGGAAAGGCGACTTATACGGCTTCTTATATCGCGGATAAGATGAAGCTGCGTTATGCGCCTCTTGCCTCCGTGGAGATTTGTTCGGATAAGAATCTGCTCAAACAAGCGACTCAAAAAGTAGGGATTTTAGTTCCGGAAAATTTGGATCTCCACTCCGGAATATCCAGAACACAGTTTCCTTTTGTGTTAAAGCCGGCGCGGGGAAACAGCAAAGAAGGAATTCATACGTTTTATCAACCGGAAGAATGGGAACAACATCTCAAGTCCAAAAAGAAGGTCCCTCGTCCCAAAACTTCCGCAAAGAAAAAAGCCGCGGTTCACGTAACGGAAAAGGAAGAATGGATCGCCGAAGAATACATTCCTGGATTTGAAATTACAGTCTGCGGACTCGTTCAAAACGGAGAATTTTTTCCGGCCTCCATCTCTCACAAGGACGTAACTTCTTACGCGCCTTATTTAGAAATTGCTCATACACTTCCTTTTTTGCATACCGAGCTCGTGGGAGAAATTCTCCTCAATTGCAGAGCCCTCGTTGCTGCGACCAGGATGAACAATTGTCCTTTTGTCGCGGAGTTTCGTATCAATCCCCTCGGAGAAATCTATCTCATCGAGGCGGTTCCGGAAGTCGGCGGGGAATTTCTTGCGGACTATCTAGTTCCAAACTACTTCGGATCTCGTTACTTCGAGAATCTGGTTCGACTCTTAGTAGGAGAAAAGATCAAACCTTTCGTTCAGTATTCAGAGGTTCCGAAAAAATTCGCAGGCGTTTTTTTCTCCGCTCCTCCCGAAGGAAAATCTAAGTTTATGGAACATTCTTCTTTTCAAACGCAGGGAAAGGAAAAACTCATCTTCGATCTGAAATGGAAACAACCCGGCGAGCTCCTAAAGACAGACGATGGAAACTCGGTCCGAACACGAAGCATCGCGTTGTTGGGCCCGGACCAAAACAATCGAAGTTTGGAAGAATGGAAGTCCTCCGTTCGGGAAAGACTGGAAGGCAAGTTTGAATCCATCTGAACCTTCCTCTCAGTCGGCTTGGAATCTTCATTACACACGAAACAAATCCAGGCTCGGCTATCCCGACGAGAATCTGGTAAGAATGCTTTCCAAAATTAAAACGACTTCGAAAGAATCTTCGATTCCAAAAAAGGCATTGGATTTCGGAGCCGGCTCCGGAAGACATTGTCTTTTGTTAAACGAATTCGGTTATCAAGTCTACGCTACCGATTATACTGAAAACTCAGTTCAAACGATTTCCAGAGAATATCCTTTTGTAAACGCGTCCGTTAGCGGGAATCCTCCTTATTCTTTCGAAGACGACTTTTTCGACGTGATCGTATCCTGGGGAGTCCTTCACTACAACACGGCCCAACTCGCCAAACAGATCTTAGACGAGAAAAAAAGGATTTTGAAACCGGGCGGATTTATAGCCGGATCCGTACGCGCGATCGGAGACACACATCTTCAAGCGCAAGGAACCACGATTCAAACCCCCGATCTCAAAGGCGCCTACTCTCGATTTTATACCTTGGAAGAATTGAAACGGGATCTAACCGGTTTTTCCCAAGTCGAGTTCGGATATACCGAAAGAACTCCTCTCGGAAAATTGGAAGAAAGGATTTGTCATTGGATTTTCCTCGCCAAACTCTGAACGAAATCTGTCCTTGTTGCGGAGCGAATCTCTGGAAGTTCTTATACAATTCTACATTCAATCATTATAATATACCCATATTCTTGTGTGCTTCCTGCGGACTCCAAACCCAATATCCGAGACCCAAAGCCTCCGAGTTATACACGGAAGAATACTATTCCGGAAACGCGGACTTTTCCTACAGAGACGAAAGAAAGACGGAAAAATTCGATCGATACGTCTGGAACGCAAGAATCAAGAATATTCAAAAATTCAAATATACAGGACAATTTCTGGATGTCGGTTGCTCCTTCGGCGGTTTCCTAAACTGCGCGAAAGAAGCGGGCTTCGACGTGACCGGGGTCGAGATATCTCCATTCTCCGCAAAAATCGCGGAAGCAAGAGGTTTCAAGGTTTTTACCGGAGAATTTTTAGACGCAGACCTTCCCGAAAACTTTTTCGACGTAGTAACTCTCGTGGAAGTGATCGAACACCTTTCGGAACCTTCTTTGGTCTTTGCAAAATTAAACCGGATTCTTAAACCCGGAGGTTTGTTACTGCTTCAGACCGCGAACTTCGAAGGATGGCAGGCGATCGAAGCCGGTCCGAGTTATCACTATTACCTTCCGGGACATTTTTACTATTATTCCGAATCCAATCTCAAAAAAATTCTTGATCAATCCGGTTTCAAAGATCATATCACGTATCCCGGAGTCGACTTTTCTCTCTCCGCAAAATTACTCAAGTCCAGAGGTAGTTTCAGTTCCTGGTTCGAATATTGGAAATGGATTCGTATCGGAATTTACCACTGGAAAAGCAAATTCAAAAAGAATGGCAGACCGCTGACTTCGTCTATGGTACTGTACAGCTTCAAGGTAGAATGAAGGATGTTACACATTTTAAAACCGGGTTGGTTGACCGATTCCGAAAAGATTCCTGAGAGCGGATTCTTACGTTACTTCGTACTTTTTCTAAGAGTCATCGTCGGTTCCGCATATCGTTTTATCAAGGACGATTGTCTCATGCAAGCCTCGGGGATCTCCTACACAACGATCGTATCTCTCATCCCCATGTTGACGGTGGCTTTATCGCTCATAACGATCACTTCCGGATTGGAGAATCGTAAAGAGGAAATTTTCGATACGATCAACACTTTCATTCTGCAGAGCAACATCAACGTAGATATAAACACGTATCTTGAGACGATAGGAGACTTGATCGACACCGCGTCTCAGATTGGAGCGATCGGCTTTGTCATTCTTGTATTTTCCGCAACCGCAGTTTTACGTTCTCTCGAAAACGCCTTTAATGGAATTTGGAAGATCCAATCCAACCGATCCCTTTTTCAAAAACTCGTGTTCTACTTTTTCGTGTTGGCGATCGGACCTCTTCTTTTTGTGATCGGAGAAGGCGTGGCGGAAAAGACCATCGATTTTTTCAGACCGCCCCACTACTTCTCGATGGAAAGGGATCCTTCGGGAAAGATCTGGGTCAGCGGCGAGAACGGGACATTGTTTCGTATGGATTCCAACCTCAAAAAGGATTATTCCATACGAGAGGACGAAATCGATTTTGAAAATATGAAATGTCTGGATAATCTGGGCGGAAGACTCGACTTCTGCAAAAAGCCCGATATCGGCAATTCCGATTTTATCAAAATCAAAATCAACGAAGGACTGATTTACGTGCTTTCGCAAAAGGGAGTCCTTCTCATCAGACCTATCGAATCGTCCGTCTGGACCTTAACTTCTTTAGATGGCGTCGAGCTCAAAGACATAGAAATCGTGGACGTAAATAACATTTTCATTGTATTCAAAAATGGTGAAGTGTTACATTACATTCCCGAAGGAATCTCCTTTAAGCCGATCTTCAAAGACCGACTAAAGATGAACGCATCCAAGGTTTATTTTCCGGATCCGCTAAACGGTTATATCGCGGACGAATCGGGAACGGTCTGGACGAGCAACGACAAAGGATTTACTTTTTATCCGAACCGGCTGACCCACCTTGCGTTCCACGATATTCACAGGACACAGAACGGTGATATTTTTCTCGCGGGCGAAAGAGGAGTAATCTATCGTTCGAAGGACGGCGGCAACAGTTGGATCGAAACGAGTCACAAAAGATATAACTTTATTAGAATCTGGTCATTTACGGGAACGGATCAGATGGAACTTTTTGCGATGGACAGTCTCGGTCACATTCTTATCTCCACAGACGAGGGCGACCACTGGAGCCCGTTTTATACACCGATAAACGGAAAACTTTGGGCCAACCTTCTTCTGGAAAGAAAAGAAAACGGAAAGATCAGAATGTTGAACGTCGGAGAATATAGAACCATCAGCATCACCGAGTCAAAGGATCAGAAATTTGCGACTACGCTCGTGACCGGAGGGGACAGCGTTTTTTCAATCTATTCTTTTTTAAGAATTCTTTTCCCTCTTTCGGGAATCTGGCTTTTTTTCCTGAGTCTTTATTCTCTGATTCCGAATACAAAGGTTCCGCTCAAAGCGTCCGCCGCGGGTGCAGCCGTCACCGGTGTGATCTTCTTAATTTTTCTTTGGGGATTTCAAGTCTATCTTTCCTCCTTCAGCGAAACGACGATGATCATCTACAAAGCGTTAGCCGCCATTCCTATCTTTTTATTGGGTGTATATTCACTTTCCTTAATAGTTCTATTCGGAGCCGAGATTACCGCATCTTTACAATTCAGAGAACGATATCTTGCGCCTCTTCAATCATTGGAAACGATGCATTCGTCCACGAGCAACGAATTCAAAAAGCTGATCCTCGCTCTGAAGTCGGCTTATCAGATTCAAAAGGACAAAAAAATTCCCTCCTCTGCGCGAGAGATCGCTCTTCTTTCGCGTTTAAAAGAGGAAGAGATTCCGGTTTTGACGAAAAAACTATGTGAATTGGGATTCTTATCGGAAACAAGAAAAAACGAATACGTTCCAATTGCGGCTTCCGCGGATTTGAGCGTGGGCGACGTTTATCGAAAGATTCCGGAACCTCTTTTAACGGGAGACGAAGGTTTGAAATTATTTCCCGCGAACATTCAAACCAAGATGGAAAAGACGGAGGAAAAACTTCAAAACGATCTGGATACGATCCGGTTCAACGATCTGATCGTATAACTTGGATTAGACTTTTTGATCCAGCCGTTTTGCCGCGTTCACGGGAGGGAGATTGGATGAAAGAGACTGATAGATCTGTTCCGCAAGTCCGAGAGAGGAATTAGAGGAAAGGTTCTTTGCGTATTCGTCGTATAGCATGTCTTCGAAAATTTCTTCCGCGTGTCCTCCGTCGATCAAGCCCGATTTTTCGACGGTCTTTTTCATTTCGGTCAACATCATCTTAACGAAGATGGACTCGAATTCGACGGAAGCCGAATAGAGTTTTTTACGATAAGGATCGGCTTGGATCTCCTCTTTGATATTGTGAGGAAGACGGATTTCAGACGAACTGATCTTTCCTGAAAGTTTCTCGTTAAATTCCTCTCTTAGTTGATCGGGAAAAGAGACGTTCGCCTTTCCCTTAGTCGCGTTTTCGGCGTTGATCAAACTTCGAACTTCGGATTTTTCGAGAAGATTTAACTTGTTCGTATAATCGTTGATTGAATCGATTTTCATTGGATCTCCAGTTCTGCGTGCAACGCTCCCGACTTCTTAAGGGCCTCTAAGATTGCGATGATGTCTCTCGTGGACGCGCCGACTTTGTTCAGAGCCTCGACGACGTCGCCTACGCTCGTGGATTCTTCGATGAGAAAGGAACTTTTTACCGGCTCCTGTTCTTTTCCCAGCCAGTTCCGTTTTCGATTTTTATCCGTAACGGAAAGATTCAGACCGGAACGGGAAACCGCAACTTCTTCAATCGTGATGTTTCCCCCCATAACGATCACACCCGTTCTTTCGTTGATCACAACTTTAGGCTTTACTTGAGCTTCGACGGTCAGATTTTCAATGTCGCTTAATAAATTTAAGAATAGGTCCGATTTGTTTTCGAAAGTTTTACCCAGAACGATATTGATTTCCGAAGGAGAAACGGGGACGACGGACTCCGGGCCGACTCCGTGTTTTCCGGGAAGAATGGAACGTATCTGGGCGATAACGGCGTTTAACGTGGTGAAATCCTGATTGTCCAGTTGAATCTGAACTCTTTCGGAGGCGTAAAAATTCTGATCTAACTCTTGTTCGACGATCGCTCCTCCGTGTATGAGACCGACCGTCTTTTTATTTCCGCGACCGTTAGTTCCCCGTTCCTGTTCTTGTCTTCCTCCGAAAGATATAACACCCGAAGCGACCGCAAAGGAGATAAACTCAACGTAGTAGTATCCTCGATCGGAGACGCTAAGTCCTTGGAAGGCGGCGTTCTTCTGCAATCTCCTCTGAAAACTGCGGGGGATAAAACCTTTGCG
>NZ_NPDU01000060.1 GCF_002811985.1 Leptospira adleri | reverse complement strand
CAAATCCGTTTTTTGAAGAATTTGTTCCGTTAGTTCTTCCAATTCGTTCATTTTGTTCTCGTTCTGAAAAGCCCAGATAAAGAGAATCGCAAGCTCCCATTGCGGAATTGGAAGCAGTGCAACCGATGTAAGCTGCCACCGCGCTGTTGCACTTCTTCTTATCCTGATCTTTTTTCTCTTTGTTCTGATCCAAACCGAGGTTGGAACAAGAGAGAAAGGCAAGTGCGAAAGTCACGAGAGAGATTTGAAAGAAAGTGATGGGTTTCACGAAAGTTCTCCTTTGAAAAGAGGGGAGTCGTCCCTCTTAAACGAAAGCCTATCACTCGAAAAAGGAAAGAAAATAGAAAAAGTAAAATGGATCCTCCTCGGGAATGAACGATCTTTTTTATGGAATCAAGAATCGAATGCGGATCGAACCAGGTTTCAAACTCGGATTTGGAAAATTTTTCGGTAACGATCCTTATCTCCGAGAATGTTTCAGTCAAAATTTTGCAAATAGAGGCTTGTTTTTTTCTTTTTTGAAAGAAGACTCAAAAGAACCTTAACGAATCCGGAACCTGAGGAAAGACTCAGGGTTCGAATCCTCAAACCAATGCGCATGAAACACCTATATTTCTTCCTGAGCGTCCTTGTTCTTTTTCAATCCTGTTTTCCGATCGATCCGGATAGGGTTCGCTCCTCTCACTATCAAGACGGAAAGTACCGCAATCTCGAAGAAGACGAGAGACTCAATAAGAGTTTTTTTTCGGTCCTTCGATGGAAAATTTTAGGCCCCGCGGATCCTCCCGCGGCGGAAGGAGATCTTGCAAAAATTCCGAATGTGATCCCGAGAACCAAGGAGGATTTTTTAGCTCCGGAAGGAAAGGTAAGAATCATCTGGCTCGGTCATGCGACCGTTTGGATCGCCGCAAACTTTCACGGAAAAAGAATGCACATTCTTACGGATCCGATCTTCACCGGAATTCCGCCTTTTGTTAAGCGACTTACGGAACTTCCGATTCAGCCTGAAAATCTTCCGGGTGTGGACGTAATCGCGGTGAGCCACGCACACAGAGATCATCTCGATATAGATTCCATCAAAAAAATCCAAAAACTTTTTCCGGACGTTACGGTGCACCTTCCTTCCGGGATGAGAGAGTTTGCAAAGGACGAAGGTTTTGATAATGCTCTGATTCAGGAATGGTGGTCCGTTTCCGAATACGCAGGAACAAAAATTCATTATCTTCCCGCCAAACACTGGAGCAGAATGGGTCTTACCGACATGAATCAATATCACTGGGGAAGTTACGCATTCGAATTTGATAATATTCGAATATACTTCGGCGGCGATACGGGTTTCTCGAAACATTTCTCCGAAATCGGGAAAAAATTTCCGCAAGGTTTTACGGCGACGCTCCTGCCCGTCGGCGCTTTTAAGCCGAGATGGTTTATGGAGGCGGCTCATATCGGTCCCAAGGAAGCCTTGGACGCGAGTAAAATTCTTCAGTCGTCACTACTCCTTCCCGTTCACTGGGGAACGTTTGCGCTCGGAGACGATCTCCCTTCGGAAGCGCCCCTCTTTCTCAAAAAACTACAAGGAGAAACGAAAGATTCGACTCAGGTAAAAGTTTGGACCATTGGAGAAATCATCGACTTGTAGAATGCAATATCTCTTTTATAAGATATACTTTGTGGAAAATCGTTTGAAAAATGAAAATATTCGGGAAGAAGTCTGAATTTGTATGAGTTCCTACTTTTTCTCCGGAGAACGAAATTCTTGAGAATTCAAAAAAAAACAAAATTCGGTTTTGCAAAACGACTTTCCCTTTTGATACAATTCATGTCTTGTTTTAAGACCTCGACTGTAGGAACTCACACAAGAATTGTCCCGAAAGATTCCCGTTCAGACGTTCGTAAGTCCGTCGAAAAGACGTAATGTGTGGGAACTCCTGCGCTCCTTTTTCGCGGAGAGTTACTTGGTGAAAAATGAATATTCTTCTTTGTTCTCATTCTTTGGGAAACGCTGGAAATCTCTTAAAAAAAAAGAATCTCAACGGTTTGCGGTTCCTCCGAAATCGAATCCGATGATCGCGACGATTCTTAAAAACATAAGAATTCTTTTATATTCCGATCCTGTTCTTTTACGAAACGAGCGCCTCTATTTTGTAAAAAGAGACTTTCCTTCGCGGTTCATTTTCATTCTTAAATTGACGAAAGGGATACTTTTTTGAAGAATTTTTTGTTCTATCGAAATTGAATTCGCCTTTTCGCAAAAGGAAAACGCCGAAGACGCACAAGAACTCGAAGAAATTTATCTTTACGATCCTACTTCTCGTGAACGGATGGAAGGATATGATCTCAGGTCTGAAAGGAACTCTTAAAAAATTAGAAGTCGGATTCGCTCATCTGGAAACCGGCGGGGTCACCTACGAAATTACGATTTCCTTCAAAACATATCTCGAACTCAAAAGTTTTCCTTCCGCAAAAGAAATTCATCTTCATATCTTCCACGCAATGAACGAAAGAGGACAGAGGCTTTTCGGATTTTTAACCGAGCAAGACAAGGAATTCTTCAAAGTGATGAAAGGACTTCAAGGAATCGGAGAACTGACGGCTCTCAAAATCTTATCCTTTTTCTCCGCGGAAGACCTCTATCGAATCGCACAATCCGGAGAAGCCAAAGAACTCGAGAAAATTCCGAAAGTGAAAGGAAAGACTTCGGAGAAGATTTTTTTCGAAGTGAAACAGAATTTGAAAAAGTTGGAACTCTTTCTTTCCGGAACTTCGGCTAAGGGAACTCCCCTTTCCTCTGTGGTTTCTTCTTCATCTCCGGAAGAAGCAGCCGCCTCCCGAAGAAAGGAAATCGCGGTCTTAGGACTCATCCAGCTCGGTTTTGAAGAAAAAGCCGCAACCAAAGAAGTGGAAAAGGTTTTGAAAAATTCTCCGGAAACCGATCCGGGAGAAATCATCCGAGAAATTCTGAAAGGATTGTAAATGTGTGAGTTCCTACTTTTTTTAGGACCTCGGAAGAATCGGATGCCATTTCTTTCGAAGAAAGATTCAATTTTTGTGTGAGTTCCTACGTTTCTTAGGGTTTTAAGAAGAATCCGACCTTCGCTTCAAAAACTAATATTTCGTTCGTTGGATAGGAGTTCCTACATTTCCGTCCATCAGCTCTTTTATAAGAGGAATCAAATTCTCTTCCCGAACAAAATCTATTGATCGATTTTTAAGCATCGTCCTTCTGGGGGAGTTCCTACATTCCCGAAATCAAAGCTCCTTCGTCGAAGACAAAATTCTCGATTGGAGTTCCAACAAAATTTCGTTTCACGAACCAATTCCCTAAAAAGACCAAAGAGGCTAATCCCAAACTCAAATAGACTTTATGAACTCCCAAAAGTAGGAACTCATACGCGCCAAATTCTTACCGAAAAATCCCGTTCTTCATTCACTTCCAAAAAATCAGAGAACGCGCTGAAAACCGGAATCCGGACCGCCAAACGAAGATTCTCCTGAATTTTTTACTGACACCAAAGTTCCCGCCGAAAACATTATAAATTTAGAGAAAACTGTTCCTCCTACTAAAAGCACTGAACTAAGTTCAATGAAGGTTAATTCATGAAAATTCACGAGTATCAGGCAAAAGAAATCCTGAGAAGGCATAAAGCCAACGTACCTTTTGGGGTCGTTATCGATAATAAAGAAAACGGATCCAAAGCCCACGACGAAGTTACCTACGCAACCGAGGGTTCCGTAGTAGTTGTAAAAGCGCAAATCCACGCCGGTGGACGCGGAAAAGGCGGCGGAGTTAAAGTCACCAAAACAAAAGAAGACGCATTAGCCGCAGTCGATAAGATCCTCGGTATGCAACTCATCACTCCTCAAACCGGACCGGAAGGAAAAAAAGTCCTGAAAGTTTATCTGGAGCAAGGAATCGATATCGCAAAGGAATATTATTTAAGTATTCTACTCGATCGTTCCATTCGTAAAACCATCATTATGGCTTCCACGGAAGGCGGGATGGAAATCGAAGAAGTTGCCGAAACACATCCGGAAAAAATCCTCAAACTCGCGGTGGATCCGGGAATCGGTCTTCAACTCAACCAGGCAAGACAACTTGCATTCGAACTCGGACTTCCGATCGAATCCCATAAATCTTTCCAAAGTCTTCTCTTCGCGATCTATGAAGCTTATATCAAAGAAGACGCATCCCTTTTAGAAATCAACCCTCTCATCCTCACAAAGCAGAATGAGATCATCGCGGGAGATTGTAAAATCGACCTCGACGAAAACGCTCTCTATCGTCATCCGGACAACGCAGCTTTCCGCGATATTACGGAAGAGGATCCCCTCGAAGTTCAAGCGTCCGAATTCAACCTCAACTACGTGAAGTTAGACGGAAACATCGGTTGTATGGTAAACGGAGCCGGACTCGCAATGGCGACGATGGACATCGTTAAGATCGCAGGCGCCGAACCCGCTAACTTCCTCGACGTGGGAGGCGGAGCGAGCAAGACCACCGTTACCAACGGATTCAAAATCATCCTCGGTGACCCGAACGTAAAAGGAATCTTCGTAAACATCTTTGGTGGAATCGTTCGTTGCGACATGGTAGCGGAAGGGATCATCGAAGCCGCGAAGGCTGTGGATCTCAAAGTTCCTCTCGTGGTTCGTCTTCAAGGAACCAACTCGGAACTCGGAAGAGAAGTCCTCAATAAGAGCGGACTCAAAATTACCGGAGTCGACGACCTCCGGGAAGCGGCAAACACAATTGCCAAACTGATCAAGTAAGAGAGAACACACATGGCAGTATTAGTTGACGAAAATACAAAGGTTGTAGTTCAGGGAATCACCGGTAAGGAAGGTTCTTTCCACGCAACTCAGATGTTAGCTTACGGAACCAAAGTGGTTGCGGGAGTTACCCCGGGAAAGGGCGGTTCAAAATGGGAAGACAAGGTCCCCGTTTTTAACACAATCCACGATTCCGTAAAAAATGAAGGCGTAAATGCGGCGGTGATCTTTGTTCCTCCCGCTTTCGCGGCGGATGCGATCATCGAAGGAATTCTTGCGGAACTTCCTCTTGTAATCTGTATCACGGAAGGAATTCCTACCCACGATATGCTCAAGGTTTACAGCGTTCTTAGAAATTCTAAAACCAGACTCGTGGGACCGAACTGTCCCGGAGTGATCACTCCTCGCGCAAAACAAAAACTGGGAATTATGCCGGGCTTTATCCACAGCCCGGGTTCTGTGGGAATCGTTTCCCGTTCCGGAACCTTGACTTACGAATCCGTAGCTCAGATCACAAAACAAGGTTTAGGTCAGTCCACTTGTATCGGAATCGGGGGAGACCCAGTTCCCGGTATGAACCATACGGAAGCGATCAAGCTCTTAAACGAAGACCCTGAAACCAAGGGAATCGTGATGATCGGTGAAATCGGCGGAACTTCGGAAGAAGAAGCGGCCGAATACATCAAGAATTACGTAAAAAAACCGGTTGTAGGCTTTATTGCTGGTCAAACGGCTCCTCCGGGCAAAAGAATGGGACACGCGGGCGCAATCATCAGCGGAGGGCTGGGAACGGCTTCTTCCAAAATGAAAGCGATGCAGGAAGCGGGAATCCATGTTTGCCAGTCCATCGCGGAAGTTGGAGAAAAAATGAAGAAGGCTCTGAGGTAACCAGGGTCTATTCTTACAAGGGTTCCAGAACGGAAGGAGTTACGAAATGGATCAAAAAGTACAAAATTCAAAACAAAGGATTCTTAGAACAAAGAACCTGGGAAGAATTCTCTTGGGAAGTTTCGTTCTTCTTCAAACCTTCTCCCTTGCGGCCGACGAGACCCTCAAACTCTCGACGGAAGAAACCGTAAAGAGAGCGCTGGAAAGCAATTATAGCCTGCAAAATCTTCGCTACGAATTGGCGAAATCGGATACGAACTTCCTGAAAAACGATTCGAAGTATTCTTGGAGATTGGTAGCCGACGGAAAATCGAGCCAGTCGATTCTTCCTTTCAACCAGGCAAACCTCCTCTCAGGAACTAAAATTTCCGACGATACCATCAAGGGTGGGATCGAAAAGACCCTTCAGACGACCGGAACTTATTTTAAGGTGGAAGCCGGAACCAGAAGATTCGACTCGAACGCATTTGAAAACGCGTCCACAACTCCGGCTGGATTTTCTTCTTTAGGAATTCCTCCCCTTTATACTGGATTTGTAAGAGCGACGATCAGCCAGGATCTCCTCAAAAATTCCTTCGGTTATAAGGGAAGAAATGAAGTCAAAATCTTAGAATCTCAAGCCGAGATCGCAAAGAATCAAGTATCCCAACAAATCTCCGGTGTGATCGTAGATTCTCTCGTGGATTTCTGGGACTATTCGATCAAAACACAAGCCGTCAAAACTTACAAACAACTCGTAGAAAACACGAAGAACATCCGCAATCTTACCATTCGCAAACAAGGGCTCGGACTTTCCGAAAGTTTCGAAGTCAATCAGTGGAACGCACTCTTAGCCCAAGCGGAAAACCAACTGGAAACAGCAACGGTGCAAAAAGAAGAAGCAAAGAGAAAACTCGTTCGTTCGTTAAAGATTCCGGAAGGAACTTCGCTTTCTGAAGAAACAAATCTTTTGGAGGACCTCTCTGAAAAACCGGATTATCCGAAAGATTTAGAATACGCTTACAAACACAGAGCGGATTTTTTAAACGCGCTCAAACAAAAAGAAATCGCGGAAGCCGCTTTAAAAAACGCAAACAACGACAGACTTCCCACCCTGACTATCTCCGGAACCGGCGCGAGCCAATCCCAGAATATCGTTTCTCCGCAGGATAATTACACCGATAACAATCACGGGATTACCACGGCGAAGTACAAAGAGTGGACGGGACAGATGAACTTCGTCTATCCGCTGGCGGACAAAGGAATTTACGCTGGAGTCAGAGACGCGAACATTTCCATGCGTCAAGCGACTTTGAAAGAAGAGGACTTGAAAAACGAAGTCAGAGACGACGTTAAAACAAGAATCGAAGCGCTGGAAGCCAGTCACAGAATTTATAAGAATAATATCATCACAGAAAGAGAAACTGAAAACTACTACAACGGAGTGTTGAGAAGTTTCCGCCAGGGAAGAGCCGACGCGGTTTCGGTAAAGAACGCGTTAGACACCCACGTCCAAGATCAGCTTCGACTGACTCAAGCGAGAGTGAATTTTAACATCGATCTCTTGCGTTATTATCTCGCGAAAAACGCGCTTCTCGAACGCTTTCAAGTGGATCGAGATAAGCTGATTCCGAATCTAAATTGATCCAAAGCCGGGGTAGGACTTGAGAAAGAGTTTTTTTGTTTTCCTCGGCCTTGTCTTTGTTTCCGTTCTACTCGCTTTCCTTACTTGGAAATTTCTAACCCGGAAAACCGATTCCGTTTATAAGAATTTTTCCAAAGGAAACTGGGACGACGTCGTTTTAGAAGTTATCAAAAAGAAAGATCCCGATTTAGAGGACTATTCTTTCGCGTCGATGGCGCTGGCGGAATTCAATTCTTCCTTATTGATTCTACCCGCGGAAAAAAAAGAAAAGCTCGCTCTGAAATTTTCCGAAAAATCGGGACTCAAATTTGCGAAGCGGGAAGTTTCCGGAAGGACGATCTACACTTTCGAAGATCGTTTTTTTTCGTTTCTTCCGGACGGATCCTTTCTCAAAACAAGAGCCCTTTGTAAAAAACTGACCCTCGGCGCGGAATACGAAACCTCGGACGTCCTTTCCCGAAATCTCACAAAACTGATTTCTTCGAACCCTCTTCCGCTCTACAACGAATACAACCAAGCTCTTCTTAAATCGCTCGCCTCCGGGTCCGCGAAAGAATTGGATGAGAATGGAAGAGCGAAACTTTCCGGACTTCTCGAATATTTTTCGGGAAGAGAGGATTCTCCGTTTAGCGCGAGTAAGGCGGAGATCGAAGGCAAGAATCTCAACGTAAGAACCGGACCCGGCACGGAAAACCCGATCGCGTTTCAATTCAAGGGCGGAGAAACCGTCTTTATTTTGGATCGGGATTCCCGCACGGAAACGATCGCCGGAAAACGCGGAACCTGGAATCAGGTTTTGGATCTGAGAAACGGCGCCGTCGGTTGGATCTTCTCCGGATTCTTAAAAAACGTTTCACCCGATCTAAGCATTTCGCAAACAATGGAAGAATCCTTTCGCGCCTTAGACCGCGCGCCCGTTTGGGATTTCGAGTCCTGGAAAGAATCTTCCGCACCGTTCGGATTTCAGGGAGAATATCATCTCACCGAAAAGATCGCGTTAGACGGCGATGTCGGCATCGTTCTTCATTCTTCCAAGAACAAATACGATTTTATTTGTCGGAGCGTGGAAGAGCCTTTTCGAGATCTGGAATTTTACGTTTCCTTTTTAGGCGGTGACGAAAGTACTCCCGTCTTTACTTTGTTTGCGGGCCCGCCGGGGGATTTAAACAAGGCCTTTGAAATTGCAATCGATAAGGAAAGTATTTCCATCAATCGGAATCGATATATTACCGGGGATAATTTTTCTAAGAAGAGATTTCGTCTAAATATACAAAGTAACGGCTCCGGTTTTAACAGCGGACTCACGCTCTCGGAAAAAAAGGTTCTTTCTGGGATCGATTCCTTGGAAACGATCGATGCGAGTTCCGGCATCAGATGGAGACTTTGTCTTCCGATGGCGAGAGAAAACGGAGAATCGAGCGTCAGCGTTTTTCAGTTTAAGTTTATTCCGTGACGAGCGATCATAAATTAGAAAATCCTAATAAAGAGAATCAATATGCCGACATACGACTACAAATGTAAAGCCTGCGGACAAACGTTCGAGGAGTTCCATTCCATGAAGGACGATCCGATCCGGGATTGTCCTCTTTGCGGAAAAAAAGGGGAAGTAGAAAGAATGATCTCCAACGGTTCCGGAATTATCTTCAAAGGAACAGGATTTTACGTGACCGACTATAAAAAAAGCGGTTCGGGAGAATCTTCCGGATCTACTACCTCCTCAGCATCCTCTTCGGAATAAGACTGAGTGGGAAGATTAGGAATCCTTGCCGGCGCCGGAGAACTTCCGCATATCGGAATGAAAGAGGCTCTTTGCGCCGGCGAAGACCCTCTCCTGCTCTCCATCATAGAATCCGAATTCGAAGTGGGTGAATACGCGGACCGCAATCTCCCGATTCATATCGTTAAGATCGGAACCTTGATGAAGATATGCAAACAACAGAATATAGATCGCCTTCTTCTTTTGGGAAAGGTAAAAAAAGAAATCATCTTTAAAAATCTTAAGTTCGACCTAAAAGCGATCAGCCTTCTCGCGAGAATGGTCAACAAACACGATTATTCCATCTTTAAGACCGTCTCGGACGAATTTGCAAAAGAAAAGATCACGATCATCTCTCAAAAGACGTATTTAAAATCCCTCTTTCTACCGGAGGGAAGGTTCACAAAAAAATCTCTTAGCAAAAAGGAATTGGAAGACGTCGCGTTCGGAATGGAATACGCCGAAAAAATGGCCGGACTCGATATCGGTCAGACCGTCGTAGTTCTCGACAAATCGGTCCTCGCCGTCGAAGCGGTGGAAGGGACGGATCTCGCGATCGCAAGGGGCGGTTCCTTCGCTAAAAAAGGAAAGGCAATCGTATGCAAAAGTTCTAAACTTCGTCAAGACGATCGTTTCGATCTTCCCACCGTGGGCGAAGAAACCCTGAAAACAATGCACGAGAACAATTGCGGAACTCTCGCCCTGAGAACCGGAGAAACGATCATAGTTCATCCAAAAGAATTTATAAACCTTGCAGAAAAACTGAAAATTCACATCTTGAGTATCGGCAGTGGCAACCTTACGAAAATCAACTCTACAACCAAAAAAATCAAGTAGCCATCCCGCGCCCAAACGCGAAAGTGCGCCTCTCAAAAGGGAAGATCCGAAAATTCTTATGCTCGCGGGAGAACATTCGGGAGATCTCTTAGGCGGAGAATTGATCCGAGAACTCAAGAAAAATTTTCCCGATCTCGAAACGTTCGGCGTCGGCGGGGAACGAATGATCGAGGAAGGTTTCGAATCCATCGAATCCATGGAAGAACTTTCCATCATCGGATTTTCTGCGATTCTTTTTAAATATAGATTCTTAAAAGCCCTGATCGGAAGACTTCTCGACGCAGCCGTGGAAAGAAATTGCACGCACGCGATTCTGATCGATTATCCCGGTTTCAATCTTCGACTCGCGAAAGAATTGAAAAAACTCGGAATCACCGTGATCTTTTACGTTTCTCCTCAACTCTGGGCTTGGAAGTTCAATCGTATCTACGGAATCCGGGAGACGATCGATCTTATGCTCGTCCTATTTCCTTTTGAAAAGGAAATCTACGATCGTTACGGAGTTCCCTGCGAGTTCGTTGGTCATCCGTTAGCGGTGCGTCTCAGAGAAAAAATTCGCAAAGAAGCGCCGATCACCGAACCCGAAGACAAAACCCATTTCCACGCGGTGGTTACTCTGATGCCCGGATCGAGAAGCGGAGAGATCAAAAGAATCTTAAACGATCTTTTAGAAACGGCGGGACAACTTTCCCAACACTACGAATCGGAAAAAAAGAAAGTCCGGTTTTTACTCCCGAACATCAATCAAAAAGAAGAATTGTATATTCTCGAACAAATCGAACTCGCTAAAACAAAATACCCTCATCTGAAAGTCGAATATCTTTTCGACCGATCCCTAAGAGCGATCGAAGCCTCGGATTTGGTTCTCGTGACTTCGGGAACCGCAACCTTGGAAGTCGCCTACTTCGAAAAACCGATGGTGATACTTTACAAAGTCAGCATGTTTACTTATGCGATCGGTTCCCTTTTTATCCGGACACCGAACATCGGGCTCGTAAACATTCTCTCCGGAAAGGAAATCTGCAGAGAATTGGTGCAAGCCGAATGCACTCCGGTTCATATCGTCGCAGAATCGATCGATCTTCTGGAAAATAAAAAGTATAGAGCCAAAGCGATCGAAGAAATCCGCAAAGTAAAAGAATCGCTCGGCAGCGAAAATTCTTCCAGACACGCCGCCCGCGAAATCACAAAACTGATCAAAGGGATTCCGAGAAAATAGACTGGGGCGAACCGCTTTCAAGAGATCGTATCGATCTCTAAAAAACTTTTTCTCAAACGGATCTCGTATTCCAAAAAGGATTTCAGGGGCGCTCCTCCAAATCCATACAACCTTCCCAATCTCCGCTTAAGAATCGTCTAACTCCAGGCTGCTATTCCCCTCTATTGTTGCCCGAAGACACTTCGATTTCTTTCCGATAACATGGTCGATGCGTTTTTGAATACGTGCTTTGTTCCTTATTTACGGTCGTACACTGTCGGCGTTTATCGCTCGCGTATTTCAAAATGGCTTTTTTAGGGGTCATTTTTTCTATGCTAAATATTTATGTAAGAATCGAGAATCCGAATCCGAAGATGGGAAATCCGAATTTTCCAACGATCTACTTTGTCTTATAAGACAAAGTCGGATCGTGAGTTCATCATTTTACCGTTAGGACGTTAGTCGCTCTTATCTAAAAATTAGATACTTTCCCTTTCTACATATAAAGACATTTATCTACGAACGAAATATATGAGGCTCTATAAATGGAATCTAATGAATCTAGAAAATTACGCTGGAACCTAACGATCGGATTAGAATTGATGACCGTCGCGATTACGGTTCCCCTTGCCGTCTTATTTATCATAACTGCCGGCGGCTACGATTTCGGCAAATCAGTAATTCTTAATATTGTTGCGATCGTGACTCTTACTTTATCTTACTATGTATCGGCGATTCGTTTTCTTTATCTTGGAAGAATGTTAAAACCGCTAAGACGCGAGAATTGGGCGAAATTGACATACAAAGAGAAAGCGGAGGTCAAAAGAAATCTTCTTAATTTTCCGATTTTCAATACTATTTTTTTTATTGTTCAGTGGACCGGAGGCCTAATCCAATCCGTGCTGATACTTCGATACGGATTCGGTATGTCCATTTTCGAAATCATACCTTTCGCTTTTTTGCCTCCCATAATTTATCCAATCTTAGCCGTTGCACATTTTTTTTATACGGAAGCTAAGTTCGTGCCCGTACTCGAAGCCGCTTCCATTCGTTCCATTCATGTGCCCAACGACCAGGTTCGAAAAATTTCCCTATATATCAGAACTGTCGCAACGATTGGCTCCATCGTCATTTCGCCGGTCGTCGTAATCGGCTATTTCCTCGTGGAAGAGACGGCCGGTTGGATAAAATTGCGGGACGTAGTAATTCCGCTTACGTTGACCATTTTTTTCATCGCGGTTACGTTATTGATTACCGCAAGACTGTTTGTGGGATCGCTTCGACGAAACGTTGCCAACTTAGTAAATTTTTTTGAAGAAATGTCCGCCGGAAAACTAGACGACGTTTTTCCGATGATCTCATCGGACGAACTCGGCAGAAGTAACAAACAAATAAACGATTTTGTAGAAAAACTCCGTTTTATCGTTCAAAAGGTTTCCGAGGAATCGAAGAATCTCTCCGAAAGTTCGAAACGCTTGGAAGAAAACACGGTCGGGCTTTCGAAAAGAATGCAGGAACAAGCGGCTTCCACCGAAGAAATGAGCGCCGGCGTAGAAGAGATGATTGCGTCCATCCAATCCACCGCGGACCGAGCGGAAAACCAAACCTCCATCGTAAATTTTGCGACCGATTCGCTTCTCGAACTGGAAGAAACCATTCGAAAAGTCAATGGCTCGTTAGGCGAAACTGAAAAGGACGCGGGAAAAATGAAAGTTGAAACGGCGAATGGAAAACAGGCGATTCTCGGTAGCATCCAAGCAATTGAAGAAATTAAAAATAGTTCCGAAAAGATGGGCGATACGGTAGCGGTAATTCATGATATCACCGATAGGATCGGTTTGTTATCCTTAAACGCGGCGATCGAAGCCGCAAAAGCGGGAGACTTCGGAAGAGGATTTGCGGTCGTGGCAAAGGAAATCTCCAGCCTCGGGAACAAAACACAAGAGAACGCAAAAAGTATCAAAGCCGCAATCACCGAAGCATTGTCCGCCGCAAAGGGAGGAAGCGAAATTATAGAATTCACGGAGAAAACTTTTAATCAAATCGGCGATACGGTAGATTCTACGATCGATCGAATCGGCAAGGTCGCCGAGATGTCTCACACACAATTAGATGCGAGCGCAGGCGTTCGAAAGGCGTTTTCTAATTTGGAAAAATCTTCTATAGAGATCCGCAATCATACCTTCGAACAGGCGCAAACATCTATGGAATTTAGTAAGACAATTTCGACCATTTCCGAAAACACCGAATTCCTAAGCGGGATCGTTTCCGAGATAGACGTTCTTTCCGGAAGTTTAGCGAGCCAAGCCCGAAGATTGAAACAAGAATTTGAATTTTTTAAAGTGTAAAATCTATCGACCGGAAAATAGATCGTTAACGGGGAATCATCCATCGATCTATCTCTCTTAAAATGAATAGAACGGACGAATAAACTTAAAGAATCAACTAACGCGTTTGATTTTCGGCGGAGATTCTTTTTAACACCACAAGGTCTTCCCCCCAAAGTCCCTGCCAAGTGTTTGCTTTGAGTTCTCGAAATAAAAAATAACCGCTCGGAGTTTCCTCGCCTCTTCTTCTAAGTTGCAGGCCTTCTCCGTCTTCCAAAAGATACAGTTTGGTTTCTTTTTCCTCTTCCAAAAGAACCGCCTCCTTTTCGCTCAGGAATCGGATTTGAACCAAAGGATGAATCGGAGCCACTCTCCAGGTTCCGATCAGATCCGCTCTCGACGAAGATCGACGGTCGAATTCTTGCTTTGCAGAACCGAAAAAGTAAAGGTAGATTCCGAAACAAAGAAGAATCGCGAGTAAGATTCCGGAAGAAATGAGAATTATCTGTCTCCGATTGATTCCAGTTTGCATTCCCCTGCTTCCTCCTTAAATTTTCGACTGATAAAAGTTTCGTTTAGTTTTCCGTTCGCGCTGATTCGAATCCGGTTCGGTTCGACCGCGCCGTAACCGGTAAGATCCGCGGATTCATTCTTCCAAAAAATATTTCTGTAATAAGACAGGGTCGGAAGCAGATTCAGTTCGTAACCGAAGTCGAACGGTTCCCGGAGATTCAAAGGAAGAGAACGTTTGTCTTGAAATCGGGAAGCGTTAAAACTCACGTTATGCAAAATATTCAAAGAATTGTGAAGCGCCAAAAAGTCGTCTCCAAAAAGACGAATCGTCGTATCTGACGTCACGGTTTCCGGCATAATCCACGATCCGCAAAAACCATTCACCGGTTCTTCCCAAGGCATTTCCGCGATCTTCAATCTGAAATCCATATAAGGATTGTCCTGGCCGAAAGTGAAGTTCGCAAATCCTTCCAAATACTGCGTTTCGTTTTGATATCCTTTCAAATCCAATCGGGAGAAGAATGGAACGATCTTTCCGTCGAGGCTCGCCCTTCCCAAATCCTTTTCCTTAATTCGAAATGATTTGAGTTTCCAGTGGACCGTAGCCGTAAAATACTCCATTAGATATTTGTAAAATGGAGTTCGAGTCCACCGAATTTCAGGAATTAGTTTTTCTTGTCGTGTGCGGATATCCGTTCGAATCCAATTCTTCAAGGAATGATAGATCGGAAGAAAATCTTTTACCGAGATCCGAGCCAATTCCAAATCCCATTTCCAGTCGTTGTAGAAAGGATAAAAAAACGCGCCGTTCGCACGCGGAGATTTTTTCCATCCTGTTTTCCCCGCGATGGACATCGCGAGGGTTTCTTGAAACAGAGTTCCTTTTGCGTTGAACTCAAGAAGATTACCCGGAAGAACGTTCGCGATTATCTGATCGAAACGAAAGTCAAAAAACGGATCCTTCCAGTGGAAACCCAAAAGATGGAAAGAAACGTTACTCCGAATCCAATCGTTATAATTTCCGGTTTCTTCCCATTTCCCTTTAAGATTGAATTGTCCTTCGAGAATTTCCAAGTCGCCCGGAAGTTGAAAGATGGATTTTAATTCGCGAATATTCTTCCAATCAGCATACATCTCCCAAACCGCGAGTTTTTTGGGATTGAGTCCGTAGGTTACTCGGAAAACGTTCTCCTCTTTAGTAAAAGTATGAATCTGTTTTTCCCCGGTTTCGTCGAGTTTGAGATCCATCTCGTGAATCAGATCCGCGTCCTTAAGATCCGGAATTTTCAGGCCCAAAGGAAGGTCCTGTTGTATCTTACCGGAGACGTTTGTAAATTGATTCCTTCCGTTTACCGAAAGTTTTTTTCCATTGAGAAGAATTTCATATTCACCCGAAATTTTACCGGACGTCAGAAGCATTTTTCCGAATAAGGAATAAAGTCCCCGGATCTTCTCAGCCTTCACATTCTGAAAACGGAATATACTTTTGGATTCTTCGGAGTTGAATTTCGTCTCGAAAGTTCCTTGTATAAATCTCGAATAAGGCAGCGGAAACAGGGAATCGCTGACCTTAACGATCACACCTTCGGGATGTTTGGTGATTACGATGTCGATTCCTTTGATCGCGTTGAGAACTTCTTCTCCGCCTTTTGAGATCGTAATCGTAGTATTGAGCAAACGTATCTCAGGAATGTTGATTTTCTGGACGTAGCCGATCAACTCTCCCGCAATCGCGTCCTGAAGATCGATATTGATGGAAGAATCTTTGACCACGATTCCTTTGATATACGGTTGGCCCTTCCACAGACCGCCGAGACGAAATTGTATTTTGTTCGTCCTGAACAGAATATGATTGAGCGCGAAATCTTCTTCGGAAGAGATTCTAAAATCCTCAAAGACGACCGCGTTCGGAAAGTCGTATTCCACCACGCCGAGCGTCACAGCGCGGCCGAGTTCTTGGTTGATAAAGTTACGGGAAAGTTCCTTGAGTCCGCGCAGGTCCAGGAGACGGGTTCTTACGTAATATCCGACCGATTCCACGACGATCGCGTGGCCGCAGAGGAGAACAATAAAGGCGATCAGAATAAACTTGACTCTTCGATTTTCTTTTAAGAAGACAAAGAAGGATCCAAGAAAACGAAGAAGATCACCGGGCGCTAAGGACTTTGCCTTTCGCCAAACCCGGTCTATGAAGGAGAGACTGAATATAGAACGGATTATCTTGGAAGAACCTGAGAAAGTTTTTCCTGGATCTCTTTCAGGGCCGGGCTTTCCGGAAATTTCTGAAGACCCTCTTCCAGAACGATCTGGCATCTCTTGAATTCCTTGATTCTCATAAAACTATTGGCAACGGTTTCGTAGAAAAGAATGTCTTTTTCAAAATCTTTCTCTCTCGAAGCGCGGCCTAAGATACCAAGAGCGAGACCGTATTTCTCTTCTTGGTAAAGAGCCTTTGCATACATTTTTCTGCGGGTTGTCGATTCGTAGTTTTTATCTACCGTTTCGGATTTTCTAAAGTGAACGATCGCATTCTCCGTGTCGTTGATTCCCAGATAAGCGGTTCCAAGGTAATGGTCTAAGTGTTCGAGCCCCTTCCCTTCTTTAGAATTTTGTATCTCTTTTAAAACGATCGATGCTTCTTTATAAGATTCAATTTGCAGGAGAAGTTTTGCCTTTTCCATGAGGAGAGAGGAACGCTTCTTTTCGTCCAAAGATGAAATGGAAAGTTGGGAATCGATTCCCTGAATTTTCGCGCGGACAGCCGATTCCTGAGAAAGGCCGTTGTCCACGGATTTCTGACCGCTTGCACAGGCGGTAAGAACAAATATTGTTACCAGAGTCAGTATTTTTTTATCTAAAGCCATTCTACGATCCTGTTTTCAATTTTTCCAGTTCCGCGAAGAAGTCTGCCGTCTCCTGCTCCCTGGATTCTTCATTAGAAACCCAGTCCAATGTTTCCGGATCGATTTCTGTCAAGAACCGGGAGGCCTGGGTAGCCATTTGCTCCCCAAATTTGCGTCGATTTGCGGCCCCTGTCAAGCATAAATGCTTCCTGGCTCGGGTCATGGCCACGTAGAGAAGGCGCCTCTCCTCGTCTACCGAGGATTCTTCGGTTAGCACTCGAGAGTTAGGAAGTATCCCTTCTTCCAATCCGGCGACATAAACCGAATCAAATTCGAGCCCCTTCGACTGGTGGATCGTGAGAAGCTGGACCCGGTTATCTTCCTTGTCGTCGTCGGAAGGAGTTTCGTCTTCCATCAAAAGATTGAGCCGATTGATAAAATCAAAAAGGGTCGGCTTCTCGGGAGAATCATGATTCTCCTCAAAGTAGGACATCATGTTTACGAGTTCGGAAAGATTGAACGTCCGAGCCTTTGCGACCTTCTCGTCCTTTTCTTCGAGAAGGATTTCTTTTTCGATTCCCACCTCTTGGATGAACTCGCGAAACGCCAGATACATCTTGGGCATCGTCGCGAACTTCTTTTTGGTCCGTTCGACGAGGTTTACGAAATTATAAATTTCAGACTGGATCTTTTTCTGTAAACCCGGGATAAAATCGGGAGATTCGCAGACTCGGAAAAGAATTTCGTAGAGCGATTCCTTCAGATGTCCCGCCTTTTCGTGGATCAGAGAAATACTTCCCGGACCGATTCCGCGTTTCGGGTAGTTCAATACTCTGAGAAGAGACGCGTCGTCTCTTGTGTTAGCGATGAGTCGTATGTAGGAAATCATATCCCTGACTTCCTTCCGATCAAAGAAGTTATATCCGCCGATAAGTTTGTAAGGAATCGATCTGCTTCTGAGTTCTTCCTCGAAAGGTCTTGTCTGAAAATTCGTTCTGAAAAGAATCGCGATCTGACTTCCGATTCTTGCGTCCTTGATGATTTCTTCTCGGATACAATCGACGACGTAGGCGGCCTCGTCCTTTTCGTCCATTCTTTCAATGTAACGGATCTTTCTTCCTCCGGGAATGGAAGAAAAGAGTTCCTTCGATCTTCTCGAGAGATTGTTTTTGATAAGCGAATTCGCTCCCTGGATGATAACCTGTGTGGAACGATAATTCTCCAAAAGACGCACAACGTTGCTTTCCGGAAAATCCTGTTCGAAGTTGAGAATCAAACTGAGATCGGATCCTCGAAACGCGTAGATCGACTGATCGTCGTCACCGACCACGCAGAGGTTTCGATTTTCTCCCATAAGGGCCCTCAAAAAAGTATATTGGGTTTGATTCGTGTCCTGAAACTCGTCCACCATGAAGTATTGAAACTTCTTATGATACTCTTCTCTGACTTCCGCGAATTCTTTTAACAAAACTCCCGGGAGAAGAATGAGGTCGTCAAAGTCCAGTGAATTCTGCTCTTTGAGAGATGTCTGATAACTGTCGAAGATGAGATTGGCGATCTGATCCGATTCCACGAGCGAAGAATCCAGATATTCCCTGTAACTCGGTCCCGAGTTTTTGATTCTGGAAATTTTTCCGAGAATTTCGGAAACCTTAGTTTTTTTGAGCTCTACTTTATTAGCAATCAGTAATGTAGTTACGAAACCTTCCTGATCGTTTTGATTCAGAAGAAGGAAAGGATGTTTGTATCCGATCAGTCCGATATGTTTTTTGAGAATGTTGAGACCGAGGGAATGAAACGTCGAGAGTACGATTCCCTTTAACTTCTGTCTAGGAATCATCTTCCGAACCCGTTCCTCCATTTCTCTCGCACTTTTGTTCGTAAAGGAAAGCGCTACGATCTTGCCGGCGGAAACCCCGGCGTTCTCGATCAAATGCGCGATTCGATTGGAGATAACGCGGGTTTTTCCGGAACCGGCGCCGGCAAATATGAGAATCGGGCCGTCGACGTGGCGGACGGCTTTTTCCTGTTCAGGATTGAGCTTCATGGGACATGTGACATAATTAGAGCGGGAAAGATTCTGTCAATCCTGTACGCTGGGAATTCTAAAGAACGGGCGATTAGAATTGGAGTTCCTACCTTTTCTTGAGCCGATTTCTCTCTTGGAGAAAAACCGAGGTTTGAAAAGAATGGAGGGAAGATGAGATCGTTTTCACTGGAAAAAAATGCCCAACGGAAACCTTGTCGGAATTCCGACCTCTTCCGTAAAGTCGGCGTGCCCCACCCTGTGTTGGGTGGAGGAGGGCGGGGGCGGGAAAACTCCGGAGATTTTCCCATATCAGAAAACCGTAATTTTGCAAGCACAAAGCCCTCTCACTTTCTTTGTAGGAACTCCCACAAAGGAAGAATCTTTGAATTATTCTCGCGAGATTCCGCTCGGAAAGGATACAAAGACAAAGACGGAAGAATCGGATTCTTATCCAGGAGGCGTTTGGGCCGGTTGAAGAACCTGTCGGAATTCCGACGCCCCTCCGTGAAAACCGCGCGCCCCACCCTGATCTTGGGTGGAGGGGTGAGGCGGCGGGAAAACTCCGGAAATTTTCCCGTATCAGAAAACCGTAATTTTGCAAGCACAAAGCCCCTCTCTTTCTTTGTAGGAACTCCTACAAAAACTCCTCTTCAAAATCTTCTCCATTAGAAAAATTGAATGATCTTTAGGAAAACAAACTCCTCCCCGATCTTGTCGAAATTCCGACCGCAAAATTCCTTTCAAAAAAGTGGGAACCGATGAAACCCTTTCAACCGAAATCATACGATCCTTTCTCTCATCTCTGGTCCAAAGAAAATCGTAAAGATCTGATCCAGACCCCGATCTTCAGGCTCGTTTCCTTCCACACGACCTCCCCCGATCAAAAAGTTTCCAAGGAATTCTTTCATCTGGAATCTCTGGATTGGGTGAACGTGATCGCACTTACGCCTGAAAACAAAATTCTTCTCATCGATCAATACCGTCACGGCATCCATCGTTTCAGTCTGGAAATCCCGGGCGGGATCGCGGAAAAACAGACTCTTTTAGAATCGGCGCAAGCGGAACTCGTGGAAGAAACCGGTTATGTTTCCGATCAATGGGAATATCTCGGAAAGGTTACGGGTAATCCCGCGATCTTAAACAACTGGTGTCATACTTTTGTAGCGAAAAACGTTCGCAAACTTCACGACCAAGATTTGGACGAAAGCGAACAAATTGAAATTTTTGAAACTCCTCTCGAAAACATTCCAAACCTTATCTCCGAAAATATCCTTCATCACGGGATGATGGTCGCGGCTCTGGGAATGTATTTTATCAAACATCCACTTTAGAACAAAACGATGACCCAAACTCAAAAAAAACACGATCCTTTTCAAGCGTTGAGAATCGCCGACTACCGTTCCTTTCTCCTCGGTAAATTTATGGTGACTCTTTCGATCAGCATCCAAACCACAGTAGTCGGTTGGCAGATGTATCATTTGACCGGAAGCAATCTTCACGTTGGTTTTATCGGTCTAACCGAGGCGATTCCTTCCATAACGATGGCGCTCTTTTCCGGTCTCGTAATCGATTCCTTTCCCAGAAAGAAAATCGTTTCCTCAGCGCTCGGACTTCTTTCGATTTGTTCCCTCCTTCTTCTTATATTAGTGGTTCCTAATATGGAATGGATTTTAAGGGACTTCGGAGTCTATCCGATCTACGGAGTCATTTTTCTTTCGGGAATCGCGAGAGGATTTCTCAATCCTGCGACCGCGGCGTTTCAAACTCAGCTCGTTGACAAGGAAACCTTTCCGAACGCCGCGACTTGGAGCGGAATAGCTTGGCAGACTTCATTAGTCCTCGGTCCTCTTACCGGGGGGATGTTGATCGTTCTCGGTCTTTACTTTGCATATTCGGTGGATCTGCTTCTGATGAGCTCCGGTTTTTTGATGATGCTTCTTGTGAAAAGTCAGCCTGTTCCGGAAAATCCCGAGATCGGAGAAACGATCTGGCAAAGTCTCAGCTCCGGTTGGAAATTTGTTTCCAGTCATCAGATCATTTTAGGCGCGATCTCACTCGATCTTTTCGCGGTTCTCTTCGGAGGCGCCGTGGCTCTTCTTCCTTCTTTTACGGAAAGAATTTTGGGTCAGAGTCCGGAGATCTTCGGAATTCTTCGCTCGGCGCAGGGAGTCGGAGCGGTTTTGTGCGCGTTCTTCATCGCGGCAAGACCTCCGAAAAAAAATTCAGGCTGGATTCTTCTTTCCTGCGTTTTTGGTTTCGGAATTTGTATCGTTCTTTTCGGTTTTTCAACGGACTGGAGAATTGCGTTTCTCTGTCTTATGGCGGCCGGCGCTTTTGACATGGTGAGCGTCGTGATACGTCATACGATCGTTCAGATGCATACCCCGGATCACATGAGAGGAAGGGTTTCCGCGGTGAATCATATCTTCATCGGTTCTTCCAACGAGATCGGAGAATTCGAATCCGGCGTTACCGCAGAATGGCTTGGAATCAAAAGATCCATCGTCGCGGGCGGCGCGCTTACTCTTCTTACGGTCGGCTTCGTAGGAGCGATCGCTCCCCGACTTCGTAAGATGGAACTGAAAGACATCATGTAAAAGGAAAAAAGAATAGAATGGATGCTCCCAACGTACTCACACAAATTGAAGCCATAGAAAGGGCAAGTCTCGTCAATCAAGTCAGCTATTCCATTCATCTGGATTTAAAATCCGGATCTCCCACTTATCAAGGAGAGACAAAAATTCTATTCTTTTATACCGGAAAAGGAAAGGGAAAACTCAAAATCGATTTCGTCACGAAGAAGATCGAAGTGTTTCTGTTAAACGGAAAAGAATTTTCCGGTTACACAAAAACCGATTCGAGTCTCGATCTTCCCGGCGATTCTTTAAAACCCGGAAAGAACGAAATCAAAATCAAATATACGAACGAATACAACCACAGCGGATCCGGCTTTCATCAATTCAAAGATCCAGCCGACGGATCGGAATATCTCCACACAGACTTCGAACCTTTTGAAGCTCATCGAATGTTTCCCTGTTTCGACCAACCCGATCTCAAAGCGACTTACGAACTTTCACTGAGCGGACCCAAAATTTGGAAATACGTTCACAACACGCTTCCTTCCAAAGAGGAAATCAAAGAAGAAAGAATCCGGATTCAATTTCAAAAGACCGCGTTATTTTCGACATACTTGTTCGCTCTGATCGTAGGACCGTACGAAGTCTGGGAAGACAAATACAACGACATTCCTCTGCGGATTCTCTGCAGAAAGTCCCTCGCAAAGTTTATGGACTCGGAGAACATCTTCGCGATCACAAAAGAATCCTTTTCATTTTTGGAATCCTATTTCCAAGTCCCCTACCCTTACGGAAAATACGATCAGATTTTCGTTCCTGAATTCAACATGGGAGCTATGGAAAACGTGGGCGCGGTTACGTTTTCGGAACATTACATCTTCAGAAGCCCGAGAATTTATTCCGAGTATTTAGGAAGAGCGAACACGATCTATCACGAGATGGTTCACATGTGGTTCGGCAACCTTGTCACGATGAAATGGTGGAACGATCTCTGGTTGAACGAAAGTTTTGCGGATTATCTTTCCTACTATGCGATGTCGCACGGAAAACTTTTTCCGGACGCGCTCGAACATTTTTACGTAAGAGAAGAATGGGCTTACAGGGAAGATCAGCTTTCCACAACACATCCGATCGCAGGAACCGCCGAGAACACGTTAGACGCAATTAGCAACTTCGACGGTATCTCTTATTCGAAAGGAGCTTCGGTGTTGCGTCAGCTGATGTATTATATCGGAGAAGAATCGTTTCGAAAAGCGATGCGGAAATACTTCCAAAAATTCGCAAATTCCAATACGATTCAGACAGACTTTTTGGATACGATGTCCGAAACTTCCGGGATCGATATCCGAGGCTGGAGCAAAGAATGGCTCGACACGACCGGAGTTAACACGCTCCTTCCGGAATGGAAGGAGGATCACCTACTGATTCGACAACTTCCCTCCGAAAAAAACGGATTGTATCGGACTCACGCGTTGGAGGTCACGATATTTTCTCTCAAAGGAGATTCTTTCGAGGTCGCCTGGAAGAACAGAATCGTGGTAAAAGGAAAAGAAACGATTCTTCCTTACAAAAACTCCGGAAACTCCGAAATAGTCGTATTAAACACGAACGACCACGCCTACGCCAAAACCTATCTCCCAAAGGATTCGATTGCTTTACTAAAGACTTCGCTTAACAAATTGAAGGACAGATTCGCAAGAAGAATTCTCTGGGGTTCTCTGTGGCAGATGACGCGGGACGCCGAAATTTCACCGAAGGACTTTTTGGAGATCGTATTCTCACAGGGAATCAAAGAGGAAGACCTTTCCGTGAGGAGCAGTCATATTCTAACCAAAGCCTCTTCGATCGCCGCGAGTTATCTCAAAAAAGAATACAGAGAAGAATGGTCCACAAAACTCAACGAGCTCGCTAAAAAAGGGCTTCTCGATCCTGAGACCAAAGACGAGGAAAAAATCGTCTGGTACAGAATGCTCGAAGGAACTTCGCGCACTCAAACACAATTGAATTATCTTCGCGAACTTTTGGACGGAAGAATCACGATCCCTGGAATCAAGATCGACCAGGAAAGAAGATGGAGCATCTTGACGAGGCTTTCCGCGTTCGGAATCAAAGACGCGTTAGACCTCGTTGAAAAGGAAGAGAAAACCGACACTTCCGATCTCGGAGCCAAAAAAGCGTACGGAGCCAAAGTTGCGTTTCCAAACGCGAACACAAAGGCAATCGCTTGGAAAGAATTCAACGATCCGAAAACGAAATTTTCGACGGATATGCTTCGTTATGGAATGAGGGGATTTTATTGGGATCACCAGGAAGAAATTTTGTCGATCTACGAAGACAAATACTTTCAAAACGTGATCAGGATCTACAAGGAACGGGATTCTCACTTCTCCTCTGCGTACGGAAATATCTTATTTCCGGGAGTGGAACCGAACCAAGGCCTCGTGGACAAAACGAATCGTTTTTTAAAGGAAGAGAAAGAAATTCCGGCTCTCTTAAAAAAAGATCTCAAACAGCACAGAGACGATTTGGAAAGGACCGTAAAAATTCTTTCCAAACAATAAGATCGTCGCAACGGTTCAAACATGGGATTGCCGATTTCGTAGAACTTGGAAATTTTTATTCGGCAATCTTTTCAAAGAAATTTGAGTCCGCGGTTCGACAAGGTTCTTCAAAGGAATTCGAAGTATAACGAAAGAAACGTTATAAAAAAACGGCTCAATTTCTCCGCGCAACGAGATCTTTATATCACGTTATGCTCAACCGCACCGCGGAAGTCTTTCGATCGTGTGCGATTTTTTTTACTTAAGAGCCGCAGCAACAGAGGCTTTTTTAAAAAATCGACCAAGGAAAAAATCTAATTCGTTTCCGGCGCTTCGATCATTTCTTTGAGAAAGGAATGAATTTCCGGATCGTTGTCCTGAATGAGTTGCCAAAAAGAAAACCCCCGAATGTTGAATTTTTTGAGAAGATTCATCTTAGTCTCGAAGGATCTCCGATTCATATAAAAAGCGACCCGATCACAACCGCCTAACGTGTACCAAAGAGAAGGATCGTCGTAAACGTGACCTTCGTGTCTGTAGAGATAAGGCCTCAGATATATCCAGTCTCCGGATTTCCTCGCTTCTTTGAATATTTTAAGAACGTCGGTCGGTTCTTCCTGACGCGGATTCCAATTTTTTTTGATGAACTGCGCCCTTGAAAAAAATACCGCCTTTGAAGGGATATCACAATTCAAAGGCCAATCGTATCCGTAGGTCGGAATCGCCATATAAAGCTTTTCTTTAGGTATTCGTTTAGTAGAATATTCTAATATCTTTTCTATCCACCAGGAAGGAGCCTGCGGCCCCGGACCGGGAAAGGCGTTCTTCCGAGGATACAGTTCATAGGCCATAATCTTGACCTTGTCCGCGACCTTTCCCAAAAATTCATAGTCGTGCGTCAGTTGTCCCCGATAGGCTTCGTAGAAATCTACCGAAATCGGTTTTTTCAAACCCTTGCACGCATATTCGGATTTTTCTTCCGCGGAAGTTTTCGGATGAATCGCAACGGACAAAAGTTTATTCTTCTTTTTTAATTCTCCGGAAAGTAAGGTTAAGAAGGATTCAAAACTTTCCTTCTTCTCACATGTCATTCCTTCGTAATCGATATCAATTCCGTCATAGTCGTATTTTTCTATCTCTTTCAGAATTTGTCCGATATGATAGTCGCGGATTTTAGTATTTCCGTTCAAGCCGATGACATCTGAGATTTTTTCAAAATCATTCTCCCATCGAAAGATCGTCGGGATGATCTTAGTCCTTGGCGAAATCTTCTTAAGAGCCCAAATATAAAATTCCTGCGCCTTAGGATTCCAGACGGAAACGATATTCCCCGTGTTGTTCCTTCCGCCCTCCAGAGTATAAAGAAAAGGATGAATCTCGTCATACAATCGAATGTTTTCAGTCATCGCGATGATATCGGAAGACCAGGTCGAGGCTAAGAATTGTTTCGAAGTCGTTGTTTCCTTTTCCGAATTCGCTTCGAAAAAAATGAGAATACTCGGATCATTGGAAATTTCTTTCCAGCTCCACCGAAAGGCGAAACCTATAATGATCAAGGAGATTGAAAAGAGAAGGAATAGAACTAATATTAAATTTAATTTGAAAGATTTCATTCGGAGTTTTTACTGCCATCAAATTTAAGGTCTTTCGAATAGGAAAGTGAAAAGAATCTTTTCGTTTTATATATCCTTACGATCTCCTCGACATTCTTATAGTTCGATATTCTTTCGCACTCCGGAAAGCTGCCCTTCCTAATTCTTTCTTCTGGAATTTTGATTCTTTTCAAGGCATAGCCGCTCTTTTCCTATTGACCTCTTCTCCATTTTCGGCTTTCTTTGTGATGAAATCCGATGCTTCGTTTTGTTCGTATTAATTTTCTGATTCTTTTCTTTCCGTTATTCTCTAGTTGCGCTTACTTGGGACTTTCCTATGAAGACGCGCCTCAGGCTAAGAATGGAATTTTGGATCTAACGCAATGGGATTGGAACGCACATAAGAGCACCAATCTTTCCGGAGAATGGAAATTTTATTGGAATCAACTGGTGTCTCCGGATCGGACCGAGTCCGTTACAAAAAATCGATTTATACTGAATAGGGCTCCTTCTAATTGGAACGAAATCGACTTCTTCGGAGAGAAAGTCGAAAGCCACGGTTTTGCAACTTACGAACTGAAAGTATTACTTCCGAAGAATATTACGAATCTGGCCCTTTCGATTCCGGACGAAGGAACAGCTTACAACCTTTATGCGAACGGACTTCTCATCGCATCGGCCGGAAAATTCGGTATCACAAAGGAAACGTCTTCGGCGAAATACAATCCTCAGGTTATTTCGCTTCCGAATTCGAGCGAAATAAATTTGACGTTTCATATTTCCAATTTTCAAAATCGTTGGGGAGGTTACTGGTTTCCGATCAAGATAGGGAAACTGGAAGACGTTCTTAAAGAAAATCAAATCAAGAACGGCATCGGTTTCGCCGTTTGTATTTCCGCGGCGATCATGGCGGTCTACAACCTATTGTTTTTCCTTTTCCGAAAAAAGGACCCGACTCCGCTTTTGTTTTCGATTCACTGTACTTTAATCTTCATCCGCGCATTGACGACGGGGGAAAGATTCGGACATCAACTGTTTCCCAATTTATCTTGGGAATTTTTAAACCGACTAGAATACATTTCGGTTTATTTATCTGCGCCGGTTTTATACGCGTTCTTGTATCGTTTTTCTCCTTCCAGGTTTTGGAAAAGATACGGAGCCTATTTCAACTTTCCTATTTACGTCGCGGCCGTAGCGGTCTTGCTTCTGCCGAATCAGATATATACACTAACGTTGTTTCCGACACAGGCGTATTGTTTTTTGACGGTCATTCCCTGCTGGGCAATCCTATTAATCTACGGAATCTTTAAAAAATACGAAGGGGTCTGGATTCTTTTTATAGGGTATATCGGAGTCATGTTTTGTACGATTCATGATATCGTAGTAACGAACAACGTCACCAATTCGGTTTATCTGATTCCTTACGGTCAAATTTTTCTGATAGCCTCCCATGCCATTCTGATTTCGAGACGTTTTTCCACTTCGCTTAACAAATCTGAAAATCTTTCGCATCAGATGAAAACCCTAGTTTCTTCCACAAGAGAAATCATGTCTTCTTCCACTTTCGCCTCTGCTACGCAAACCGCGCTCGAAATTCTTTCTAAAAATATCAGAAAGAACCAAGAACTTTTCATATATCTTCCCGAACAGAATTCCGCCAACTGGAAACAATATTCGATCGACACCGAAAACGATCTCCGCATAAGCGAAGTTTCGGGACTTCTTTCGCACAATACGATCGAGATAAATCTATCGTCCTTATCCACGCCTTCTTTGTTAAACGACAGACTTCTGCTTCCGGTTCAGAGCAATCAGACAAATTTCGTGATCTTAGATCTTCCGATCCAGGGTTTTCTAAATCTTGATTCGGAGATGGATTGGGTGCAAGGAATCGCTTACGCACTTGCCCTTTCCATTCAGAACTTATTGAGACAGGACCGAGACAAACTGGCGATCATAGGAGAACTTTCCGCGGAGATAGCGCACGACATAGGACATCACGTTACGCTCATTCAAAAAATTCTCAGAAACATGGATCAAAGTGAAAACCCCGATCGGCATATCGGGATCGCACAGGCAAAAAAAGAAACTGAAGCTCTTGCAAATCTTTCATTGGATATATTAGAATTTTCTAAAAAACGAATCATCTTGGATTTAAAATCCGTCGATATCGAAGAATACTTCGAAGGAGTCAAGGAAGATCTCGAACTTTTTTTCGAAGACACGGGAGTTCGGCTTACTTTCGAAATTCTCGCCGATGGAAAAGTGAAGTTGGATCCGCTTCGTATCAGAAGACTGGTTTTAAATATCGCAAAAAATGCGGCCGATGCGATAGGAGATAAAGGAAGTTTCTCCGTCAGAATCGAGAAGGAATCGGAAATGCTCTATATCGTTTTTAAGGACGACGGACCGGGCTTGAGCGAAGATCTCAAAAAAGCGTTTTACGGTTCCGTAATTCAGACAAAAAAACCCCAGGGAACCGGGCTCGGACTTTCCATCGTAAGAAAAATCGCCTTGGCGCACGGCGGGGAAGTATTGTTGGATTCTTCTCCGGGAAAAGGCAGCAGGATCGTAAACCT
>NZ_NPDU01000006.1 GCF_002811985.1 Leptospira adleri | reverse complement strand
TATGTCTTTCGATAAACGGAATCTTCTTAAAGAGCGCGCGGTAAAGATGATAGAGAGTTTCCGGACCGAGATAAAGTGTATTCTCTTTTTGGAATGTTTTCTGAGAGAGCGCTTTTTTTACGAAGTATTGAGGAAAACCCATCGGATATTCGTATTTTCTAAAAGGAACTGGGTTGAGGATGAAATCTTTTATCTCGGCGCCGGAAAACCACGACTTAACATATTCTACAAATTGAATATGCAATTCTTTGAATTCTTCAATTAGAACTTTGCGGAAGTCGACCGATTGTGTTTTCGTATAAGGGGAAAGGACGATCAAAGAGGCATTGAAAATTTTAAATAGGGAAGAAAGAGTAACGTTCGTAAAGTCCAGGGAAACCAGACCGAGTTCGTCCATTCTTTCCAGAGCCTGTTCCAATTTCAGGGAAGGATCGATTTGAACGTCGTTTGAAAGTTGAAAACTGCCGTCTTGAACGATCCTTATCTTTGCGGAATGTTCGCCTTGGATCAGACTCGCAATTCCGTCCACCGGAGAAAGCAAAGTTCCTACGGATTGTTTTAAAAGAGGTTCGCCGGCCCGTACACGAGTGGGGAATTCTTTGAGATAGAGGGCTCCCGGTTCGGGAAAAAGCGTAAAGGGTTCTTCCAGGACGGTCTTACGGGAAAATTTTCCGTGGACCAATCCTGGTTTGAGGGTAAAAGCGGAGGGCTTCAAAACTCTTTAGGTGAGAGTTTTCACCATGTAGATTTCGTCTTTGATCGGAAGTTCTTTCTTAAGATTTTTGATATAAGGAAGAATTTCACCCATTGGCTCATAAAATTCACAGTTCACTTGCATACGACGAGCAACTGTAAAATATTTATAGAGCTTTTCTTCTCCGGATCTCTTGGACCATTTTTTCTTAGTACATTTTACGCGGAGAATGTATTTGTCTGCCTCGGATTCATACTGTCTTACAGTAACGCAGTGTAGGCAATTGGCGCAGTAAACTTTCTCACTCATCGGGGTTCCTATAATAGTAGCGGTATTTTGTCAATTTTTCAGAAAAAAGTGCGAAGTCAAGCAGAAGCTCCGACAGAAACGGCAGGATAGAGATTCCTATCCTGCTATGAGGCGATTAGGCTTGAGCCGGAAGTTCTTCCGCGGATTTTTCTTTGGAAGCGCCCAAATTCCAGAGCGCCTCTTTTAGGGAAAGATATCCTACGTAGAAGAATCCGATCGCGTAAATGACCAAGAAACCCACGATCTGGGGTTTTCCGAGCATAAAGGAAAGGATTACGGTTCCCAAGCAATAAAAGCCCATTAAAAATTCCAGAACGACGTGAAAGTCAAGTGGGACCGTGTATTTCAGTCTTTCTTTCAATACGTCGGTGCTCTTCTCGATTTTGAGTTTTGGAGTGCGTTTGAAAGAAGATTGAATTCCAAGGATGGCTTCCAACCAAGCTCTGGTATTTACGATTGCGATTCCGGTTCCGATCATGATCAGAATCGGGAGATAAACCATTCTTCTCTTCCAGTCTTTGTGAAGCGTTTTTTGAGAATACGCGTAGAAGATCATCGGGCCGATCGATCCGACCGAAAGAATCGCGGCAGTTCCCATAAGAATTTCTATCGGGAGGTCGTAGAAGCTAAATCCGGACCAATAGTCCATCAGAAGCAACGGTGCGCTGAAGAGAATGTTGATCACCATCAAAGGGTGAACCGAATAATTGATTAAGTGTACGATTGCCTCGGACTTGATTCTCCAAGGAAGATCCGCGCGGAGAATTCTTGGAAGAAGTTTTACCGCAGTTTGAATGGAGCCCTTGCACCAACGGAATTGTTGGGACTTGTAAGCGGAGATCATCGCTGGAATTTCAGCTTTACATTCGATATCCTTAAAATAACGGAATTTCCAGCCTTTCATTTCAGCGCGGTAAGAAAGATCGAAATCTTCGGTAAGAGTATCGTGCTCCCATCCTCCGGAATCGATGATACAATCCTTTTTCCAGATTCCCGCGGTTCCGTTGAAGTTCATCCAAAGATGAGAACCGTTCCGGGCGACTTGCTCGATCATAAAGTGACCGTCGATTCCAAAAGATTGCGCCTTGGTAAGAACGTTGTAGTCCGCGTTGACATGTCCCCAGCGAACCTGAACCATCCCGATCTGAGGATCATCGAAGTAAGGAACGGTTTTGATCAAAAAGTCGGGATCGGGCATAAAGTCGGCGTCGAAGATAGCGATGTATTGACCGCGAGCCACTTTCATTCCCGCTTCGAGCGCTCCCGCTTTGTAACCGGTGCGCTCCGCTCCGGATCTATGAAGGTGATGAATGTCGAATCCGAGTGATTTGTAGTGGGCGATGAGTTTTCTGGATTTTTCAACCGTCTCGTCCGTAGAATCATCGAGAAGTTGAATCTCCAATTTATCTTTTGGATATTTGAGTGCGACCGTGGTTTCCAAAAGGCGATCCACAACGTAGAATTCGTTGAAGATCGGAAGCTGAACCGTAACGACCGGAAGATTCGGATCGTTTACGTCGAGAATCTTATCCGGTTCGGATTCGCAGTATGCATGGTTCTTTTTATAGAGATATACCATGATATAGGTATGAATCCCAAAGAAAAAGAGAGCGACTATGTCGATCCCATAAATGGCCAAAAACAGTACAGTTACGACGGTCAGCATGATTAGCCAGGAAAAATTCCCCCGGTTAAAAGTCAAAGGGTTTTGCAGTGCATCAATTTTTTAGTTTTTTAAAATACGAGGTCATTTTTTGTTCCGGGGACTAATGTAGGAACTCCCAAAGCCGATATTTGGGAATGGATGGACAACAGCCTCCCTGGTTGAAGTTCCTCCACTGCGAATTTTCATTTTGAAACGGACGGGGGACGAAAGTTGCACCGTCCCCTTTTTTTTGTGAGAGTTCCCACACCTTTTTCTCAACCAAGCCGCCTTCTCTTGATCGTTGCCCTTCCCAATTTTTGCGGGAACTCCCTATTTTAGAATTCTTGCATTCCTCTTCTTGCGATCCGGAAATCCAATCCTGCAAAAGTATGAGTTCCTACTTTTAGAGTTTTGAATGTAGGAACTCATACTTTCTAAAAAATCTTCGGTTTTAGAAAAAGGCCCCGCGCAAAGGATCGAGGCGGAATCCATTCCTTTCTCTTTTGGGCTTTCTTTCTTTTTCAATTTAATCTTTAGGAATGGATTGGAGCTGAGAGCCTGGTGTTCGGGCCTTCCAGGTAGGAACTCCTTCGTTTCAAAAAAAGGCGGCCCGAACATGCGCCCGAATTCATTTTCCTATGAGACAGAATCTTCTTGTAAAAACGTCGCTTTGCGGGAACTCTTGCGGAAATGAATCCTACGCTCGTTGGCCTCTCCGTTGCATTCTTATCCGTCCTGATAGCGATTCTTCTGGAAGGCGCGCACTTCCTCTCTTTTCTAAAAATTTCCGCGCTCCTCTTGATCATCGGCGGAACGGCCGGGGCGACTTTTGCGAGTTTTTCTCTCGAGCAGATGAAGGATCTCATCTTGAATCTCCAAGCGGCCGTCTTTCCAAGACGCAAACTTCCCCTCGGAGAACTCTTTCTGGATTTTGCCGAACGAGCCCGCAAGAACGGCCTCCTTTCTCTCGAAGACAATCTCAAATCGATTCAAGATCCTTTTCTTCAGAGAGGAATTCAACTCATCGTCGACGGAACCGATCCTCGGGCGGTCGAAGAAATTCTCTTTGAATCCGCGATCGCAATGGAAGACAAGGAATCAAATTCCGCAAAGATCCTGGAAACCGCGGGAGGCTTTTCTCCTACGGTCGGAATCATCGGAACCGTCATGGGACTCGTCGGAGTTCTTGAAAATTTAGGCGCGGGAACTCGCGCTCTCGGAGAAGGAATCGCCACCGCCTTCATCGCGACCTTCTACGGAATCGCTTTCGCCAACCTCATCTTCTTTCCCCTCGCCAATCGGATCAAAGCCTGGTCGAAAGAACAATCCGATCGCAGACAAGCGATTATCCGAGGTGTGATCGCTCTCCAGAGCGGGGACAACCGCCGGATTCTCATGGAAAGAATGATGCCTTTTATCGGTTGAGCATTTTAGGATTTTCTAAAATACTTTCTGAAAAGTAGGAACTCATACTTTTTTTTCTCTTTGCGTTGATCTTCACTTCATTTTCAATTCTTCCGACAAAGTAAACCTTTTTCAAAAAAGGTCGTAGACGGACTTCAAGTCTCTTCGTTTAAAATCACGGCGGAATTTTTATTTTCCGAACGTTGGGAGTTCCCGCATTCTTTTCCCGGGTTTCAAAACGAGGTTTTGATTTTTTTATTTCTCTCGAAAAAAAGATCCGGATATTTTTTTGAAAAACAAATCTCTCGCCCCTCTTTTGAAATGAGTTCCGTTTTTCCGAAAGAAACTTCGATTCTTCTTAGCAAAGAGATCCAAAAGCGAACGCGCTCGATCCTTTCAGAAAGAATTCTTTATAAAAATCGAATTTCAATTCCTAAAAACTTCTTTTCTTTTTCAAAAGAAGGAATCGATTCTTCCTTCATGTCTTCATCTTTGCAAAAGGTTTTGGGTCCTCTTCACCTCTGGGGAATTTCGGTCGGTCTCGTCATTTCAGGCGATTACTTTGGATGGAATCTGGGCTGGGCCCATTCCCACTTCTGGGAATTTTTGACTGTGGTCACGATCGTCGCCGTATTTTATTCCACCTTCTCACTTTGTTTTACGGAACTCGCGACTTCGATTCCTCACGCGGGAGGACCTTCCGCTTATGCGCACGTTGCACTCGGTCCAATCGGAGGTTTGATCGCCGGTTTTTTTACTCTTGTAGAATTCGTATTGGCTCCTCCTGCAATCGCTTCGGCGCTTGGAGGTTACTTTCATTTTCTCTTTCCCTTCGTCGGAGAAGCATGGGCGGCGAACGGATTTTTTCTTCTCCTCATCGGAGTCAATCTCTTAGGAATCAAACAAACCGCGAGGTTTGAACTTTTCGTCACTCTGACCGCAGTGTTCGGACTTCTTTTTTATTTTATCCTCGTCTTTCCTCATTTCGATTTAGCAAAGCTCGCGAAGATTTCTTCCTTTTCCTTTTGGAATCTCTTTCCGGCTCTTCCTTATGCGATCTGGTTTTTTCTCGCAGTGGAAGGAGTTGCGATGGCGGCGGAAGAAGTGAAAGATCCTGAACGAGACATTCCGCGAGGTTATCTTTCTGGAATCGGAACCCTTGTTCTTCTGGCGTTCGGCGTTCTATTCGGAACCGCGGGGGTCGTCTCCACGGACGAGGTTTCGAAATTGGATTATCCGCTTTCCTTTACATTAGGAAATCTTTATGGACCTTCTTCTTGGACCACTCTACTCTTTACGGGAATCGGACTCTTCGGTCTGATCGCGTCCTTGCTCGGAATCATCCTGGGATATTCGAGACAGATCTACGCTCTTTCAAAAGAGGGCTTTCTTCCGAAGATTCTTTCTCGCCTCAATTCGACCACGAAGGCGCCGAGCTTTGCGATTCTCGGCGGCGGTCTTGTAGGAATCGTTTCCCTTCAATTCGGAAACACGGGGGAATTGATCACCCTCTCCGCCTTCGGTGCTTGCGGAATGTACTGCGTGAGTATGATTTCTTTTTTTGTCTTGAGAATTCAAAATCCGAACGCGCGTAAAACCTATCGTGCTCCTTTTTATCCGATTCTTCCGGCGTTTTCTCTTCTTTTGAGTTTTGTTTGCTTTGGTACATTAGCGATTTTTAATTCTTTTTTGTTTTTTATCCTTTTCGGCGGATTTTCTCTCGCTTCGCTTCTGTTTCTCGGAAGCAAAGGTTTCAATCTGAAAAAGATTCCTCATTCTTCCCTCTCGCCCGAAGAGGAAGAAGCCCCGCTCTCTCGAGGAGATACGGATTTTTAGAGGAGTTCCCGCAACTTCGGGAAATCAAACACGAACTCCCATCTTTTTACGATGGGGATTTTCTCGAAATTGCATCTCGAACAACTTCAGGTCCGTTTTCAATCTTTTTACTAAAAAACCGACTCGCCGGAAAAAGAATATGCAGTTTTTATGATAGATTAGAGTTAAAGAATAGAATCGTCAAACGATGTCTGCGTTCAATTCCGCGAGAATGTCTTCGAGTTCGCGTTTATCTTTAACTTCGATCAAACAATCCTCTCCGAATTCGTCGGACTCGAGACGAACCGCGAAGTAGCCGGCGTCGTCTTCCCCTCTCAAAAAACTCATATCCAAATTGACCAGATCGAAGTCTTCTTCCAAAACAGGAGTTAAAAGAAGATATTGATTCTCGTCGATCTCGAGCGCCTCGGCGATGATGAAAGAATGAGAATTCCCTTCTTCGTCCAAAAGCTGAACAGTCTCCTGACCGGATTCTTCGTGTTCCTGAAACTCGTCGTCTTGAGAAAGGTCAGCCACGTTTTACAACCTCAGTTCCCGGAATCGAATTCGAAAGGGAGTTTATTTTTTTTTGCAATATTACATTCTTTGCATGCGGGAACCAGATTTGCCTTGATCGACTTTCCGCCTTTTGCAAGAGGAATCAGATGGTCCATAGTCAATTCCTCGGGAGGAAATTTTTTTCCGCAGTAGTGGCAGATTCCGTCCGCCTTTTTCTTTTTCCACCAAGGCGTTTTACGAAGTTCTTTAGCGATTTTTCTCTGTTTGGAAAGTTCTTCCTCGCTGATCCAAACGATCGGTTCTTCGGGGTCCATTCAAAAAACCTAATCTTTGTAGATTCCCCAATCGGAACCGGGACCGGAGATCGAAAGTTTTGCAAAGGCTCCGAGATTGACCGCGGAAATACCCTCTTCCAATCCGGAGGCCGTCAGAAACGCCGTATCTCCCTCCGATAATTCTTCCCCTTCGATTCGGACGTTTCCCTTGAGAACGATTAGGATTTGGAAAACCGATTCTTTGTATAAGCTCGGAATTCTAAACGTCTTTCCTTCTCCGGAAATCTCCAGGGTTTCCATTAAGAATTTATCGTTTGCCGTTAGACGAAACCTCTTTCCGTCCTCCCAGGGTTTCGACGATGGTTTGAGAATATCGTCCTCGGAAGGACCTCCGTAGTCCAGAACGTCCAAGGCTTTTTTGAGATGAAGTTCCCTCGGCCTTCCATAGTCGTAAACTCTGTAAGTGGAATCGGAGGATTGTTGCACTTCCATCAAAAGGATTCCGGCGCCGATCGCGTGGATCCTTCCGGGATTGAGGAGAAAAGAATCTCCTTCCTTCACGACGATTTCTCTGAGAATTTCCTCGGCGCGGTTCGTTTCCACAAGGCTTCGAAATTCTTCTCTGCTTGTAATATTAGAAAAACCGCATACGAGTTTGGAACCCGGTTCCGCTTGTAAAACGGTCCAGGCTTCTTTTTTTCCAGCGCTCTGGGGATCGTATTTTTCCGCGTAGGCGTCGTCGGGATGGACTTGCACCGAAAGTTTTTCTTTTGCGTCTATGAGTTTGATGAGAAGAGGAAAGGATTTTCCTCGGAACGGTTTTCCTAAGATTGAGTCCGTGTTTTCTTGATATGCTTCTCGAAACGATTTTCCTTTTAAGGAGCCGTTGCTGATGACGGAAACTTCGTTTCCGTAGTCCGAAATTTCCCAGGATTCTCCGATGTTTCCTTCGGGGATCGATCGTCCCGGATAATTTCCGAGTTTTCTTCCCCCCCAAATTCTTTCCTTATAGATCGGATAAAATCGGATCACCTTTTGCATAGAACCTATTTTTTTCTCCCTTCCAGGAGTTCAATTTTTACTTTCAGACGATTCTTCTTAAAATGAACAAAACCGTCCGGTTTGAGTCCGGTAAGATCGAGTTCGTAGACTTTTCCGGGAAGAAGTTTCCCCGCTTCCGCTTCCAAATTCAGATTTCGAAAACTTTTGTATGTCCCCTTGCCTCCGCAGGAATCGCAGAACACGTTAGACCCTCTGCAATCCGGACAAAGAACCCGAACCACCAAAGGAATTTTCGCGAAGATAGGAACGTTGAGTTCTTCGGTAGTTAAGAGAATTCTAATATCGTAAAAGATTCCAGAATATTTTTTTCTTTCCCGGTTCCGCATTCCCGCTCGAAGAAGTCCCTTCCTTGCGAGTTCGACCGCCTGACCGGCGTATAAAATTCTCGAAGCCGGAATTTCTCTAGGACGATGTGGAACTTCTTCGCTTCCGTTCTTCCCTTCGTTCGCGGACCGAAAACGAAATAAGATTTCGGGATGCCTTGAGAGATATTGAAGATCGTATTCTTTTCTTCGAGTCGGATGCGTGAGAATTTGGTAAGAATGCGCGAATTTCTGAAAGAGATCGGAGGAACCGGTTTCTCTGTTATCGGGATGAAAGATCTTAGCCAATTCACGATAACGTGTTTTGACCTTTTCTACGGAAGCAAGAGGGGATAATCCCAAATTTCTATAGTGATCCGGAAAATGATTTTGAAGTCCCGGATCACTCATGAAAGAAGTTCAATCCTTTGGAAGATTCTCCTGATACGGTCCGCCGTTCTCCACTTCTCGAAGAGTGGTCTCCACGTCTTCCGCGCTCGTCTTGATATTTCCTTCCACATATTTATCGATTCTGCGAATGATTTCCAAAAGATTGGTTCTGTAAATACGGACAAGTTTTACTCTTTGCGCGGGTTCCCGGATCGTAGCGACATTATACACCCTTTCCTTGGTTCCGGAGTCCGTTTTTTTCTTTACTACCAATTCGATCGCATCCGAACCTTCGGCGCCCACCTTGTCGTTTTTAAGAATGCTGATTTCCTCGTCTTGAGGTCTCATCTTGGAAATTAATGATTTCCTACTCCAGAAAACGATCGATTCCAATTTAATCGGCGTATTCTGCGCTCCTGCGCCTGAAACCTTCAGAACAAAACGAAGATCGAGCATATAACGATTTCTGGTTTGAGGAATTTGATCCTCATACGCCGGAATAAATTGACTGTAAAGGTTGTCTTGGATCTGTTTTCTTCGATTTAAGAAGGCAAGACGACTTTCGATCCTCTTGTGGAACTCGGCGATGTCCTTTCCTAAAACTTCAAGGTCCTTAACTTGTCCGGGTTCGTACGGAAGAATTTTAACTTTACCGTCCGGTTCGAATTCTTGCCCGAAAATCCCGGTAAAGGCGCAAATTAAAATGAGGAAATAAAATAATGTTGCTTTCATGTCAGTTTCCGGACGCCGTCCTTTTATAGTTTCGGAGGTTCTCGGATTTTCCCTATAATTTTATCAAAAATAGATTGAACTTATCGTCAAATTCTAGGAAAAGGGAAGGAAAGGATCGGTATGGAAATCAATCACAGAAAGTCAGGAGAAACAAATATAGTTAGTCTTTCAGGCAGTCTGGACATATACACCTCCATCGATCTCAAGACGTTTTTCGAAACGAACGTAAATAAAGAAAATAAAAACGTAGTCGTAAATCTTGAAAAACTCAATTACATCGATTCTTCCGGAATCGGAATGTTGATCAAACAGCTCAATTTCGTTCAAGACCTCAACGGATCTTTTTTCATCGCGAACATGAAACCCGCGATCGAAAAAGTTTTCAAAGTTGCCGGACTTACTTCTTATTTTAAGACAATCAGTCCCGCAGAATTCACTTCCAATTTCCCTTAATTGCCAAAGACCGCGACTTTCACGCTCCGCAAACTTCCGCGTGTGAGTTCCTACATTTCAGAAATCAAAAAATTCCTCGAATAACCGAGGGAGTTCCCGCATTTTTTCGATTCGAACCTTCCTTTTTCAAAAGCGAGTAGTTCCTACTTTTTGAGAACAAAGCGGAAGTTCTGCAATCGGAGTTCCGCGGGAACTCCGAAGGAAACATTCCGCTTGGTGATCGTCGAAGTTTCAAGACTTTCCCTTTGTGTGAGTTCCCACATTTCAGAAATCAAAAAATTCCTCGAATAACCGAGGGAGTTCCCGCATTTTCCAAAATACAATCCTTGTGAACGGCGGTTCCTCCTTGCGAACGATCGGAAAAGGACGCCGTGCTACCATCTACGGAGCGTGATAGCGGTAGAAGACGTCCCAGATTCCCCAGAAACGACCGAGTTCGCCCGCGTTAGGAACGAGACGGAAGTCCATTCTTCCCTCGATCAATTCTCCGGGATCCACTCGAAAGCGAACCGGAAACTGCGAAGAATACGTGGAAGAATTTCCCGGAAACGCGATCGTAGCTTTGAGAACCCCGTTCACAAAAATTCTAAGATCGCGGGGTTTGAGACCTTTCGGTCTTTCGGTGTATGTGAACTGCGTTAGATCCAATTGAACGTAGAGGGGTTCGTTTCGAAAAGGATCCGCCGTGAGATAAAAACGAAGCCCTTCTTCCGGAATCATTCTACAGAGTCCGTTTTGGAGTTTGCCCGTTCCAGCGCCCGGAGCAAAATCGGAACGGTCGCGGACCAACTGAAGACCGTTGTGAATCGCCCAAGTGGAAAGTTCGGCGTAGGTTCGAAAGTCTTCGGTTTGAAGAGGAGCGCCCTCTTCTCCCTGATGATCGAAGTTGATGAATTTTTTAAATTTCGGATTTTCTTCCGGCTGGAGAAACCCCGTACTGGTAAAAATTAAACAGAGAGAAAAGAATACAAATCGGTAGAAAATCATCTACTCATAGTATCGACAGGACCGGGAAGAATTTGATCACAATCCATACACTTGAAGGAGCGGGAAAATCGATTCATTCTCCTTGCGTAGTCACATTGGGAAATTTTGACGGAATTCATCTGGGTCATCAAGCCCTGATCGACCGAGTCCTGAAGGTTTCCCGGGAAAGCGGATTCTCCTCCTGCGTCGTCACCTACGATCCGAACCCCGCGATCGTATTGGGAAAAAACCCGGAAATGAAGAGTCTGATGACTCTAAAGGACAAAGAAGAATGGATCCGCAAACAAGGGATCGATTTTTTGATCGTGCTTCCTTTCAATCAGGAACTCGCCGAAATGAGCGCCGAAACTTTCCTGGAAGAAATTCTCCTGAAACAATTAAAAACAAAAAAGATCGTGATCGGATACAATCATTGTTTCGGAAAGGGAAGAAGGGGAAACTACGAACTTCTTAAAGAATATGCAGAAAATCTAAACTACACGGTTGAACGCGTCGATCCGGTCTATTTGGGAGAAATCAAACTTTCGAGTTCTTATGTGCGAGGATTGATCGGAGAAGGAAACGTAAGGGACGCGAAAAATTGCCTGAACCGTTTTTATTCCGTGACCGGGATCGTGGTCGGCGGACACAAACGAGGAAGGGCGATCGGGTTTCCGACCGCGAACGTAAAACCGGAGGCAAACATTCTTCTCCCCGGCGTGGGAGTTTACGCGGGTTATACGAACGTCGAAGGAAAAGAATATCCGTCGATGATCAACGTGGGACGAAACCCGACCTTCGGCGAAAACCCTCTCACGGTGGAATCGAATATTTTCGATTTTGAAAAAGAGATCTACGACCTGACGATCCGAATCACGTTTACGGATCGCCTCCGGGACGAAGTCAAATTTTCGGGAGTGGAAAATCTGATCTCCCAATTGAAAAAAGACGAAGCAAACGCGAGAGAAATTCTCAAATCCAAAAACGCCGAAAATACGGTCTACCTCTGATTTTTTCGGGCGGCTCCGTCTTCGACGGACCGGGCTCTCCTCTTCAGTCAATCCATTCAATTTTTCGAATATACAAATAACGGAAAGTACCAAATGGATTGACTCCGAGTCGATCCCTGCCGCGTTTTTCAAAAAGGATTTTCCAGTGATAGCGAAAAACGGACTTTAAGTCCGTATCAAACGGTTTTTTACGGAATGGATACTTTGTAGGAACGAACGATTCTTTCGAAAACGGGAAAGGAAGAAAAGAACCGCTCAATATTCAAAAAGAGAAAGGATTATCGAATCAAGGAATCTTTTTTAACTCCACTGAAGCGTTTCCGTAAAGGAAAGATAGGTGATATTGAAGACTTCCGACCAAGTCTCCTCAATTTCCGGAGTATGCCAGGGACCCAGCCACTCCGCCAAACCGAAGATCCAGGCTTTTTCCAGATGTAGGATGTCCTCCGGACGTCCGCAGATCTTCAGACATTCGGAACCGAAATTCCGAATGGCCTTCGTAAATAAAAAATCATGACTGGAAGAAGTAACCACTTCACGGGCGGAACCCATAAAAGAACGGACGTCGTCAATCTTGAGGACCGTGAAGATATTTTCATATTTCGGATGATTGAATTTTAAAAAGGCGAAGATGAGTTCCGCAAATTTCACCTTATCCAAGTTGATAAGCTCAAAGGATTCGTTGAGACTCTGTGCCTGGTTTTTTGTCAAAGGATTCATCGTTTTATTACCATTCTCTTTTTTGAATTCGAACTTCAATGATATACGAATTCAAGAAAGTGACATCTTAGTTTATAAAATGGCTCAAATCGAAATATAAGAACGTGCTAACGATCTGAAACTCAACGTTCTAAAAATGGGAAGGAAGAATGGAAGTCCGAAGGAAAGAAATTCTTTCTAAGCGCGTTTTTGAATTTGGGCGGAATCTCGCTCGGATTCCAGTCTTCGGCTCCCCGCTCGCAGCCAGGTTCAAAATCCCCCGTTCGTAAAAGTAGGAACTCCTTCTTTTACGAATGAAACGGTGAATCCAATATCTTAAACAAAATGAGAAGCTCTTCCACAACATTCTCATTAAAATCTCAAATAACAGATTTATATCCAATATCACGGTTGTAGTCCATTCTCTTTCGAAAATCCTTTGAATGACTCTTTTCTCAGGAGATAGAAATGGTTTTCAACAATGGCAACAGAGCGCGGTTCCTTTTCGCGAATATTTTCTTAATTCTTATCTTGTTCGCGGACTCGACAATTTGGGCGGTCGACGGTTTGACTCGGAACGCAATCAACGCGAGATACGAAGCGTTGGCGGGCGCTAACACCGCCTTAGGCGGTTCACCCGTGGACGTCGCCCTCAATCCGGCAAACCTTTCTTTGACAAAGGGGAAAAAGATAGAATTTGGTCTTGGAAATTCTACGATCTACAATCGTTATCAAGACCAATTTTTGGACTCCAACCCGAGTTACGTTTACAACAACGATAAAAAAAGCCAGGTCAACGCACCCGCGCCTTACGTCGCTCTGAAACTTCCTGTTACGGACAACATAGATTACGGGGTCGCGCTTTACATTCCCGGAGGCGCAATCGGAGGAGTTGAAAAAATTACGAGAAACACTCCGAACGGACAATCGCTCAACGAATGGAGCGGAACCAACCTTCCGGGACCGATCGGAGATTCAAAACAAATCAAAGAATCAAACTCAAATCAGTTTGCGGTCGTAAAACTCGTGAACGGTCTTTCTTTTAAGATCGGGAATCTTTCCCTCGGTGCAAGTGTGGAAGCGATCTACGGAACACAAAAGTTGAATCAAAAATACTACGATATCACCGGAACCGTCGAAGTTCCAGGACAAGGATATTATTACGAAAGCAGCAAGAAGGCGTTTACAATCGGCGGAGTCGTCGGCGCCAACTACGCGGTCAACGATCGATTTAGGATCGCCTATTCTTATCAAGCCCATTCTTCCGTTCCTCTGAACGGCCACTATCAGATCGGATTGAACGATCCGAATTATTACAGAAAAACGGGAGTCTCCTACAATTTCGATCTTCCCGAAAAACATTCATTAGGCTTTTCTTATGGACCTGAAAACATAAAAATCGCCGTAGACTTGATCTATACGAATTACGGTTCTTATCTCAAAAAAGCGAATCAAAAACTCGAAGACCCTTGGCTTCCTACCCCTTTCGGAAATTTAGCGGACGCGGACGCACATCTCAATTTCAGAAACCAGGGCGGAGTTCTGGTCGGATTCGAACACAAACTTTCGGATTCCTGGATATACAGACTCGGCTATTCTTACAATTCTCTTGCGATCAAAAGCAACGGGTTAGGCGGAACCACGGGAGGATTTTTCTCCGTCTATCACGTGTTCGCCGGCGGAATCAGTTATCTTTTCGACAAATGGAGTTTGGATCTTGGAGTCAGCTACAACGGTCCTAAAAATCACGTAACCGGAGCCAAAGGAACGGACTGGGACTTTTCTCATTCGATCAAAACCGGTCCGACTTCCTTTAACAACGCCGGTTATTCTTACGGCGCTGAATCGACGATTCTGGCAGTAAATATCGGAGCGACTAAGTCCTTCGATTAAAATCCATCTCCCTTTGATCTTCAAATCCGTCGAAATCAAGGGGAGCGCCGTTTTTCTCTTCAGAATTCCCCTCAACCGACTTTCGCTTTTTCACGCGGTTTTCGTGAAAATTTTAATCTTTCGATCAGAAATTATTTATTTCCAATTTTCAAAAATATTTTAGGATGGGAAACCGTTGCGTTTCCGCTTGGATGAAACGGATTCTATCCTTCACAAAACTTAGGATCGATAATCCATTAGAATTTCGTGAAACCTTTTTTTGATTTTGATCCGAACTTTCAGTTTCCGAATTTTGTAAATGCGGAAACCGATCCGATTCCACCCTCTTACAATATTTTTTTTTGCATCTTGCATTCAAAAAGAACGGTATTTTTATAAGAACCTTTCCCAAAACTGGGACAGGTTCTTGCAGCTTGATCTTTCTGAAAAAATGAAATAAAGTTTCGGAGCAAGCTGTAAATAAATATTTTATAGTTTCAAATTCCTCGTCAAAACCAATAATAGGATTGGAATTCCGCCTCTTTTCCGCCGGTGGTCCGGGCGATCTTTTATCCTGGCATTTCGAGGTTATTACAGATTTCTTTCGTATGAATTATTATCTTTATTTTCCAATGATTGCCCTATTTGCGAATACGATCTTTATCGCCTTCGTTTATGCAAGACGCACGGGAAATCCGATCATCCGCTCCTACCTGATCTATACAACCGCGCTCAACGCCTGGCTTTTCACTTATATTTTCACTTGGTCTTATCTTCCCGAATCGTGGATGACATGGTCCTTCAAAATTCTCGCGATCACTTGGCTTCCGGTGGGAGCCCTTTATTTAGAATTCGTTTATACGTTTTTAAATCGTTCCCCCGGACCGTTTCTCTGGTTCTTTCGCATCGGCGTTCCAGTCTCTTATCTTCTTACGCTTACGACCGATCAAGTGGTAAAGGGCAGCATTCATTATTACTGGGGTTATGAGAACGAACCCGGACCGGTTTATCATGTCGTAATTCTTGCGTTCGTCGCGCTCCCCGCTTTTATCGGCTTGGGAATTCTCGCTAAATCTTTTTTCTCCTCGCACAAAAATCAGAGAAAACAAATAGGACTCGCCATCTTCGGCTCCACTATCGCTATGTGCCTCAGCTTCTATTCTGAGATCATCCAAGTGGACGAACAAGGTAGAATTCTTTCCGTCCCTTGGACGCCGATGGCGATCGTAATTCAATCTTTTCTAATATTCATCGCCATCACAAAATACGGCTTTTTAAGAATCAACATAGAAGGACTCGCAGTCGAACTTTTCAAGGACATTCACGACGGAATGATCTTGGTCAAACAGGATCGTTCCCTTTTCTTCATGAACGAATCCGCGATTCGTATATTAGGAATTTCAAATACTCTTCCTTCTCATTTTTATCCTTCCGATTACTTCAGAGGTTATCAGGAGAATCCGAACCATCTTTCCAAAGAATACCAGCCGATCTTCAATCCCAACTGCAAAGGGGTGGAACTAACGAGATCCAATATAGAATTAACGGGAAACGAAAGGGGTTACCTTTTCATTTTGCGGGACATCACTGAAAAAATAGAATCTCGGGAGAAAATCGAATCGATCTATACCGCTCTGAGTAAAGATTTAGAAATCGCAAAGATCGCCCAGACTTCGGCGATCTCCACTAAATTTCCGGAAAGCACCCGATACAAATTCCATTCTCATTTTCAACCTTTCGAATTGGTGGGCGGGGATTTTTTCAGGGCGCTCGAACGTTCGGACGGAAAGCTGGACGTTTTTTTCGCGGATGTTTCGGGTCACGGGATCTCTTCGGCGATGGTAGCAGGAATGCTTTCCATTTCCTTTCAGCTCGTTTCGGAAGCGAATCCGGAACCGAAACAAGCGCTTGAAAGAATCCAAAATCTGCTCCTCGGCGCGGTTTTAAGCCATCATATCTCGGCGGTTTATCTCTCGTTCGATCCATATACAAAAATATTAAAATATTCTTATGCAGGACATCATCCGATTCTGATCTTCCGCGAAGGAGAAATTCTTTCTCTGGACGGTTCGGGAAGAATTCTTCTTATCACTCCCGAAACGGACTTATCGAACTACTCCTTTCAATTAAAGAAGGGTGATATTCTTTTTTTACATTCGGATTGTCTTTTTGAGGTGAGAAATATGGAAGGGGAGATCCTCGGATATGAAGAATTTTTCGAAAGACTCCGCGAAATTCCGGTGCAGACTCCTTCTCAAATTCTTAAAACGTCCATAGATCATTCCCTTGAATTCGGACGGGGTAAACTGACCGACGATCTCGCGATTCTGATACTGGAGATTTTTTAATCCGATGAATCCATACGTTCTCATTCCCTTTGCGGCTTTGATGATCAACGGATGTTTGTTCGCGTATGTGAGCGCGCTCAAAGGCAAATCCAGAACCGTAAATCTTTATCTTAGATTTTCCTTTTTCTTATCCATCTGGCATATCGCGCTCATTCTCTACTGGTCCTTTTTGCCCGGAAACTTACCTGAAATTATTTTTAAAATTTCATCTTTCTCCTGGATCTTTATCGGTTGTCTCTTCTTCGAGTTTGCAGTAGAGTTCGCCGCCGCCTCTTTCCGTTTTTTGATCTATTTTTTTCGCGGTCTTTCCTTGATCTCCTTTATCATAGCGATTAGCACCGATTTGGTGATTTCCGGAAGCACAAGAGCTTACTGGGGAGACGTGATCGTCACCGGTCCTCTCTATCTTGCGGTCAGCACGATCGTCATAGGCGCCCCGACCTTGTTCGGTTCGTTGCTTCTGATCGTTAGGAGTTTGCGTTCCTCCAATTCTTTTTTTAAAAAACAATCCAGACTCGTCGCGTACGGAACCATCGCCACCTTCGTCTTCAGTTTTCTCACTACCATTCTTCCAAGATTTATAAACCCTTCTCTTACGTTTCCTCCGATGAGCGGAAGCGCAGCGGTGATTCAGTCGATCTGCATCTTTATCGCGATTCACAAATACGGATTTATGGATTTGAAGCTGGAGCATATCGCGCTCAGACTCTATTCCGAAATCAGGGAAGGTGTGGTTCTTTTGTCCTCCAAGGGAACCCTTCTCTTTACTAATCTTTCGGCCAGAAAGATGTTGAATCTTCCGGAAGGTTTGGGTATGGGGATGAAGCTCAACCTTTGCGATTATCTAGAAGATTTTCCTTCGGATTCCTATTTTGAAAGAAAAGAATTTATCAACCTAAGGGTGAACGGCGAAAAAAATCCGATCGGTTTTCAGGAAGATTTTTTTCACGCTCCGGAAAATAAATATCTGGAAGTCTCTTCTTCTCCGATTCCTCTTTCCGGCAAAAACGGAGGAAAGGTTTATATCCTCCGGGACATCACAGAAAAAAAAGAGTCCTTGGAAAAAATTAGAAAATTGTTATATAGATTGGACCTGGATTTGGATCTGGCTCGGGATATTCAAGAGATGATCACGACCAGAGATTTCCCGGATTCTCCGAATTACAAAATTCATTCTTATTTTCAGCCGTATGTGAAAGTGGGCGGGGATATTTTTAACGTAAAAAAGGAAAAAGACGAAAGTCTTCACATCCTTTTCGGAGACGTTTCCGGTCACGGAATCTCGGCGGCGATGGTGGCCGCCATGACCTCCATTGCGTTCGGCGCGGCGACCGGAAGAAGCACCCTTACGGATCAGAATCTTCTGTTTATGCACCATCTTCTAAAAGATACGATCACGTTGCACTTTCTTTCCTCCGTTTACATGAGATATGTTCCTTCCATTAGAAGATTGGAATACAGCTACGGCGGTCATCACCCGGGCCTTTTGATCCGCAACGGAGAATGCAGTTTTATCGAGGGCTCAGGCGGAATTCTTTTTGCGATCGCTTCCCCTAAAATTCATAGATACGAATTGAATCTGATTCCGGGAGATCGGATCCTTTTTTACTCGGACGGTTTATTCGAAGTGAGAAACGGTGAAGGTAATATCTTAGGCAGACTTCAATTTTTGGACGCGGTTAAATCCTTGGTGAGCGACGACACGAGTTCTATGATCCGTTCCATTCTATCCTACTCCAGTTCCTACGGCGGCGGAGAAATGTCGGACGACGTTACGATCTTTTGTCTTGAAGTTTTTTAAACGGAATTCCGTTACACAGAAGCGAAAGCGATTGTAGCGGAATCAACCGATTGCGCTTCGATTCATTCGATTTCTTCTCTGCGGATTTTCAATCGGTTGATTGGAGCGGAAAGCGCGGTCCGTCCTTGGGCGAAGCCGAGGACGGATTCGCCCAAACTTTTCCGTAGAGTTCCTTTCCGTTAGGAAATTTTTTCTTGAATCAGTTTTAAAAACGGAAGGAACTCGTCCAAGGTTCCGGGAAGTTCATACTCGATCAAATCTCCGGCGCGGATGATGTCTTTCTCTTCCAACGCGACGGCGACCGAAGCGAGAATCTCGTTTAACTCGCCGGTTTTTTCTTCAAATCCGATTCCTTCGACTGAAATTTCGGAAAGATCCAAATCCGGTTTTCTAAATTTCAAAGTGATAAACGAAGTAAGAAGCACGTTGATCTGAGATATGGATTGTGTCAGCAGTTCGGTCGCAACTTCGTCCTTCCCTGATTGATAGGCTTCGTTTACTTTTACGAAACTTTCTTTGAGCCCGCCGACGTTGCCGATAAACGTATTCAAAATTTCTTTTAGAGTTGGTAGATCCAAATCCAACACTTGGGTTCTCGCAACGAGATCCATGATAAAAAGTTTAAGATCTCTTAAATTTTCCAAAAAGGATTCGATGGATTCGGTGCTGTCCAAACTCGTGCAATGCGAGGATATTTCGGAAACGATCTGAGACACGGTGTTTCCGGTCCCCATCGGTTTGATCTGATCCAACTTGAGATGAAGTAGATTGGATGCGGAATTTAACACGGATTGAATCCACTTTACTCCGTCCGATAATTCCTTGGATTCCTTTTCGGTCAAAGAATCTCTTCCGAACAACGTTGATCCCACTTTGTCGACGTAAAGGTCCAACTCGGTAAGAGTGGAAACCAGAAAGTCCATCTCTTCTCCGATAAAAAATTCCATCTTGTTTGTGGAATCGATTCCTCGATCCTGCATTTCGGAAGGCTGAAACTCCACCCCGTCCACGGTGCAGCCGAGAAGATATTTTCCTTTGGACTCGACCCACTTTGTGATCTCTCCAAAAACTTCGCCTAATTTCTTTTCGTTCTCAAGAGAACTATCTAAGAGATGTTCGTTGATATAAATTTCCATTTCACCCTCCTGCTTGAATCACTCGCTTTTAGCGCCTCTGAGATTGTTGTTCAGATACGCTCCCACGGCCTTGTTTTTACCGACTCCCTGTTCCATATAAAGAAACTTGGATTTCAGTTTTTTCTCGTAACTCACGAGATGATTTTCATATTCCTTGATCTTCTTATTGTTATCCGTGACTTGCTCTTCGAGCATCTTTACCTTTCCGGAAACGAGTCCTCCCGCATATTGCGTGTAAGGTTTTACGTGTTCCAAAAGATCGACTGCGACTCCGGTATCCATTCTCGCGTCGGAATTGGTATCGATCGCGAAAAGGTTTCGTACCGCGTCAGGATTTTCGGCGAGTTTGCTTTTGAGTTTCTCTTCGTCGAGAATCAAAAACCCGTCTTGTATATCCGCCCATTTGCTTCCGACGTTTCCCGTCGAAATTCCGATGTCGCTTAACATTCGGACGGGGTTCTCGCCCGTAACCGGATAAGAAGAACTCGCTACCGTTTTCATTCCGGCGATGAGACGAAGGACCGTATGTTCTCCCGATAAAAGGCCGGTTTTGGTTTTTCCTTCCCAGAAGGTTTGTCCGATTTCTCCGCCGTCCTCTTTTCCGTCGTTTACTTGCGCGTTCTTGTCCACCGCCGTGGATTCTTTAGAAAACTTTAATACGGTATTGTATGCGGCTACGAATTCCTTGATCATCTCGAGTCCCTTATCGGAATCTGTTTTGATGTCGATGCTCACGGGTGATTCCGTTTTTTTGAGGAGATTCATCGAAACTCCGTCGAGGACGTCCGTTAAACCTTCGTTCTTCGGACGATTGACTTCGATTCCGTCGACTAAGAATACGGCGTCCTTTGCTTCGGTGATTTCCTTCGCGGGCTTCGCGCCTCTAAATTCTCCGGGAACGACTATATGAAAATTTTCTAAAACAACCGTCTTTCCGCTGGAGTTCGCAAAAAGAATCTTGTGTGCCTTCATTCCCGACGGAAAACTCTTGAGATTGAGAACGATCTTTCCTTCCTCTTTGGAAGCGGTTTCCAAGACCATCTTCTCCTTATCGTTTTCTTTATAAAGAATTCCTAATTCTACTTTGTCTTCGGAGGCAAGTTGGGTAGGTGTGATGAGTTCGATCTTCGTATTCTTCTTTAATTCCGAGGTCGGAATTCCGAATTGAAAAGATCCTACGCTGGCAACTTCGATCCATTTTTTTCCATTCTCTTCTTTGAAAGTCGGTTTTGCGTCGGCGGCGACTCCGTATTTTTTGGATTGAAATACGAGAATCTGATCCGCCTCCGGAAGAAGATTGATTTCTTTCGTAGGGTCGGCAGGGTTCGTCGCGCCCACAAGACCGGACGCTTGAAGAACTCCGTTCGCATCTTCAAACTTGAGTTTGCGCTCTTTTCCCGAAAGGCCGGCGGTCAACGTGAGAACGTAGTTGTCTCCGTCCACTTTTACAAGTCCGGTGTTCACAAGTCCAGCCGCGGATACTTTGATCGCGGCCGCGAGATCTCGGATCGTTCCTCCGGAGAATTCGATTTCCTTTTCGGAATCTCCGGAAAAAATTTTAAAACTTCCCGCCGGAATCTGTTTGTTCGCGTCCGTTTTGTCTCCGGAAACTTGATGAAAGGTCGCGAGTTCCTTGATTTCTATTTTGCGTTTTCCGGCGCTCGCGGAACGAGACGCGTCTCCGCTTACGACGCCTTCCGGTTCGGAAACGATATTCTTCATTGCGAACGGAGCGGTAAAAGAGATGAGTGCTCTGGTTTTATTCTGGAGGTCGGTGGTCACGATTTTCAAATCGTTCCACGCTTTTACTTGAGCTTTGTTAAACGAATTCTGTTGCTCAAGTCGGCGAATCGGTTTTCCTTCCAATTCCACCAGTTTTTTTACGATCAAATTCGTGTCTTGACCGGAGCTAAGTCCTGGAATCGTAAATGCGGGCATCTTGTCCTCCTAAGTTTTACATCGGTCGAATCGGAAAAAAGATAAGGGAAAATGAAAAAATTGAGGGCTCCAAAAACCAATTGCCGATCTTAGAAATCCGTGGATTTTGGTCCCGATTTTCGTGGGGGAATTATGACATCGCCTTTTTTGGGAGAATTTTTAGGAACTTTCGTTCTGATCCTTTTGGGAAACGGAGTCGTCGCAGGCGTTTTACTCGAACACAGTAAATCCAAAGACAGCGGTTGGATCGTGATCACCGCGGGTTGGGCCTTTGCCGTGATGCTCGGAATTTTTACTTCGAACGCCTTCGGAAGTCCCGACGCTCATCTCAATCCTGCGGTGACGCTCGCGTTCGCAATCAAGTCAGGAGATTATTCAAAAATTCTAATATACCTTCCCGCTCAGATCGCCGGCGCTTTTTTAGGAGCCGTATTCAACTTTTTGCATTATCTTCCTCACTGGAAAGAAACGAAGGATAAGGGAAAAATTCTCGCGGTCTTTTCGACCGAGCCCGCGATCTCTCACACCGCTTCCAATTTTTTCAGCGAATTCTTAGGAACTTTTTTATTGATTTTAGGAATCGTGTCCATCTTCTCTCCGACGATGCAAGGTTTGACCACCCACTTCGGAGCATTTTTAGTCGGGATTCTTGTATGGAGCATCGGGCTTTCGATGGGAGGAACCACGGGCTACGCGATCAATCCGGCCAGAGACTTCGGACCGAGGCTCGCACATTTCCTTCTTCCGATTCCGGGAAAAGGTTCTTCGAATTGGAAATACGCATGGCTTCCCGTGGCTGCGCCTTTGAGCGGGGCCGCTCTCGCGGGATTTGTGCTCGGATTGTTTTAAGTCGGTTTCAAACGTTTTTCTCAAAATTACTTTATGGGAACAAAGAAATACGGGAAGTCTCGTCTTTTGAGGTCAATCAGGATTCAACCTTTCAATGAAATCAAGATTAGAAACGATTCTCGGAAAATTACTGATCGGAAAACGAATGACCATGTCGTTGACCCAAAATAAAACGGCGGACCTTTGGCAAAGTTTTATGCCGAGAAAGAATGAAATCAAAAACTCCATAGGAACCGATTTATATTCGATACAAATCTATGATTCTTCCTACTTTGCAAACTTTGATCCGAATAAAGAATTCGTAAAATGGGCCGCGATGGAAGTTCAAGATACAGATTGGATTCCTTCCGAAATGGAAACCATTACGATTCCCAAAGGTCTTTACTCGGTTTTTCTGCATAAAGGCGGAGCAAGCGAAGGTCACAAAACGTTTCAATATATCTTTGAAACTTGGCTGCCGAATTCGGATTACGTCTTAGACGAAAGACCTCATTTTGAAAAGCTGGGAGACAAGTATAAGAATGGAGATCCCGATTCGGAGGAAGAATTTTGGATTCCGATCCGATACAAACGATAGAATCGGACGTCGTTCGACATGGGTTTCCGATACATTTTTTTTCGAACTACGACTTCGGAAGTATAACTGATAAAAAAATTCTTCTTCTCTTTTTGAAAAAACGAAAAGTGAAAAAGATCCGGCTTGAATACCGTGATATTTTTGACTCAGAAATTTAAGTTTTGGTGGGACAGTAGTATGATATCTGTCAACCGAGTTCGTCAGTGTTGCACTTTTCAACACCGCAAAAGAACATGAAGAATTTTGAATCCTTTTTTACAAAACTCACGGAGGAAGAAAAAGAAATCGTCTCGACTCTTCGAGAGTTTGTGTTCGAGTCGATTCCGGAAGTAAAAGAGAAGATTTCATACAACGTGCCCTATTATTTTCTCAACACAAGGATCTGTTTTATTTGGCCCTCTTCCGTTCCTCTCGGTCCGAAATCGGGTGTGGAATTCGGTTTTTGCAAGGGAAATCTTCTTTCCGATCCTCGGAAATTACTCTTTGCCGGCGAAAGAAAGATCGTAAGATCGATCTCTTACGGTTCAAAAGAAGAAATCGACTCGAAGGCTTTGCGAAATTTTCTTTTGGAAGCGGTGATCTTGGACGAGCCGACAGGGCAAAGCTCCAAGAGAAAACGTCGAGGGTTTATCTAAAATTTCTTTCTAAGAAAGAATTCTTTTTTATATGCTCATCAAAGTAGGAAGAACCAATGTATTCGGAGATAAGATTTGAATTCGTCTTTTTTACAAAGAACTCAAAGAAGGAGTCGTCTATTGGAATCCTTCGAACATTCTTCCGGCGGGAAAATCGTTCTTTGAAGAGGATTTTAAAATCTGTTCGGAACTTTCAAAAAACAAACTTTCCGAATGCGACGAAACGTTCCATCCTGAGAAGAGACCGATCATCGCATTAGAAATTCGTAAACCGGGAAAACGGGATTTAAAAATCGAGGTCTGCAATCCGGATTCGGTTTGCAAAAGAATCGACTGGATTCTTCAACCGGAATAGAAGGTTTCGATCCGGTATTTTGGTTGGAACATTCTTCCCGGAATCTCCGGTAAATATAAGATTCAAGTGATCGACGATCTCGAAATTCTTAAAACCTGGATCATCGAAAAACAAATTTCTCCCTGATTCTCTCGCAAAATTCTTCGGGTTTTTTTGTAAACTTTATGAAATAAGACCTTCCTCTTTTTGGGATCACTTTTCGGCAAGAATCTGGATATCAAAGAAACTCCTCCGAAAATCTCTTTTCACCTAAAACCTAAAGCAGAGACTCCTAAATCTCGAAGGATAAATCTAAAATCACATTCTAAAACCGGAATATTTTGTATTTTGAATATTCTAATTCACTTTTTACGAAACGGGAACTCCCGAATACTCGATCACAAAATTTTTCTTGGCCCTTCTTACCTTAATCGCCTTTACGAGCGAGTCTTTTTCCGAATCTCTGTAACCCAAAGTTAGAATCGACGTCGATCTCAGACCTTTCTCTTTTAGATGCAGCAGTTCATCCAACGCTTTGGAGTTGAATCCTTCCATCGGGGTTGCGTCCACGTCTTCAACCGCCGCGGCGACGATTCCGGTTCCAAACGCGATATATGTCTGTCTCGCGGCCCAGTTGTAGCTTGTTTCCGGACTCTGGGATTTAAACCAGTTCGACATGGAATTCTTAAATCCTTCCAAAGATTCCACGGGAAGATTTCTGGTCTCGGAGATGAGTCGGATGTAATCCCGGATTTTTTCTTCGCTTACCTGCTCCCACGCGGCGAACACGAGGAGATGCGAAGATTCTTCGATTTGGGGTTGGTTGTTTGCGATCGGTCGGATTTGGCGTTTTAATTCTTCATCCTCGATTACAAGGACGTTGTAAGGTTGCAGTCCGAATCCGGAAGCAGTAAGTCGAATTGCCTCTAAGATTCTTTCCACTTTTTCCCGAGGGACTTTTTCTCCCGTCATTCTCTTTGTTGCGTAACGCCATTTGAGTTTCTCCAGTAATTCCATGTCCAAATTCTCCTTTTGATTTTCCTTCCATTTCCGTTTCTTGAAACTCTTCTTGTTGTCCTGTTACAAACACTTTAACAAGTTGGGCCTGAAAAAAGGAAAGAAGAAAACAATTTTATCAGCTCGTAAGAGACATTTTTTTCAGACATTCGCCTCGAACCTGTTTCATTACGTCGGCGAGTGAGAATTCTCCGAGTTTGGCTTCGAGGGCGGTTTGCGCCTGAGCAAAGATACATTCTAGGGCCGGGAGAATTCCCATTCCTACGGAACAATCTTGTTTGGGATGATCGTGAACGTTAAAAAGACAATCGGAATCCTCAATCGCGCGGTAGATATCGGAAAGTAGAATCTCCGTCGCCGGCTTGGCAAGACTCGCTCCGGGAACCCCTTGTCTCGTCAAAACAAGTCCCGCTTTTCTGAGCTTTCCCGTGAGAGTCCGGACGATCGCCGGGTTGGTTCCTACGGACTGCGCTATCGTGTCGGAAGTCGTATCTCCCCCGTTTCCATTTTCCAGGAATGTGAGAATATGAATTGCAACTGCGTAACGACTGGGAATTGCCAAGTTTTTCTTCCTTACTCTGTATTCATTGTTTTAGACGAGTCCCTGCCAAGAAGAATTCGGCTTTTCTTTAGAATTAAATCTTTTCGGTCTTTTAGAAAAGTCTCCGGAAATGCGGGAACTCCCTTTTTTCGAAAGAATCGGATTCTTCCCTGAAAGTCTTGAAAAAGTAGGAACTCATACTTTTCGAAATTAAGATCCGATCCGACTTCTCAAAAAGTGCGGGAACTCCTCATCCTTAAAGATACGGAGGGAAAGGCGCTTCAGAATCGATCCGGACTTAAAAAAGAATGGATGTGTGAGTTCCTACAAAGGAGGATTTTTTCTTGTAAAAAAATGATTTTCTGATAAGGAAAACTTTCCCGAACTTTCCGCCCCCCACCCCACCACCCTAAATCCGGGCGGGGCGCGCGGCTTTTCACGAAAGATCGTCGTTTTTCCGACAAGGAGTTCCTATAGAACCCTCGTCGAAAAAGAAGGGGGTTACGAAGCTGTCATCGAAATCCTTCCAAGAATCATTGACTCCCCGCAAAGGAGGTTTAAACAGGAATAGAATCCCTCGTTCGATCTTCTTTCTCCGGGGGCTTCCCAGAATTTTCAGGATATCCAAGTGTCAAAGCCAAGAATACAAGAACAGGCTCCTACAAAGACGAGCGAAAACGGTTCTTCCAACGGGAATCTACCGGAAATCCATCTCGGCAACCCGAACATATTTTTCGACCGGGAACTTTCCTGGGTCGACTTCAACCGACGCGTTTTGGAAGAAGCGAACGATCCTGAAAATCCGCTCTTAGAAAGACTGAAATTCCTGAGCATCACCGAAACCAATCTCGACGAGTTCTATATGGTTCGAGTCGCCGGACTTCGCAACCTCGTAAAAGAAGGGAACGACGAAAGAAGTCTCAACGGAGACAGCGCTTCCGAAATTCTCTCGGACCTTTCTGACAAAGTCCGAGCCTTCGTCAGAGAACAGTATGAAACGTTCTCCAATACATTAGAAGAATTGAAAGTAGCCGGAATCCACGTGATTCTCAATCCGGAAGAATTGACTATCGACGAAATCAAACAGATCCAAAGTTACTACAAAGAAGACGTGTCTCCGATCTTAACTCCTCTCGCGATCGATACCTCTCACCCGTTTCCGCATATTCTCAACAAGTCCCTGAACCTCGCGATGGTTCTCAGCACCGACGACGAAAAGACCGGCGGCAAAAAGGATCTCTTCGCGGTGGTGCAAGTGCCTTCGGTACTTCCCCGATTCTTACATCTGAAAACCAAAGGCGACGAAAGAAGATTTTTTCCCCTGGAAGAGATCATCAAACTCCACGTAGACGATCTTTTTTACGGAATGACGGTGAAGGAAATTTATCCTTTCCGAATTATCCGGGACGCGGACATCTCCATCGACGAGGAAAAATCGGTAAAAGATTTATTGATCACGATGAAGGACGAACTCCGCAACAGGATCTGGGGCGACGCAGTTCGTATGGACATCCACCAAGGAACCTCTCCTTTTATCAAGAACACGCTCCGCGAACTCCTCGAACTTCAGGATCACGAAGTTTTCGACGTAGCTTCCCTTTTGAACATCAACGACGCGATGTTCTTCTACGGTTTGGATCATACGTCCAAACTCAAATATCCTTTCTTTCAACAGAAGACGACTCTGAAGTTCGACACTCCCGAAAAAATCTTCGAAGCGATGAAAAAGAAAGACCGACTTCTTCATCATCCGTATCAATCCTTTTCCGCGATCGAAGATCTTTTAAGAATTTCATCCGAAGATCCGAAAGTCCTCGGAATCAAAATGACCTTATATCGTACGAGCGGGGATTCTCCCATTATACAATATCTCGGACAAGCCGCGGAGAATGGAAAACAAGTGACGGTCCTCGTGGAACTCAAGGCCCGTTTCGACGAAGAAAGAAACATCAAATGGGCGCAGAAGCTCGAAGCGCGCGGGGTGCACGTAGTCTACGGCGTTGTCGGATTAAAAATTCATTGTAAGATGCTTCTCGTGGTTCGAAAAGAGGACGATCACATGGTGCGTTATGTGCATCTTGGAACGGGGAACTACAATTCGACTACTTCCAAGTATTACACGGACCTCAGTTTTTTTACGGTCAACAAACAGATCACCGAGGACGTCTCGACCATCTTCAATACGATTACGAGTTACGCGAAGATGCCGACCTTAAATCTTCTTTCGGCGTCTCCGCACAATCTCAAATCCACATTTATTACGATGATAGAAAAGGAAACGGAGAATGCGCTCGCGGGAAAACCGGCGAGAATCGTCTTCAAGATGAATTCTCTCGTAGATCCGCACATCATACTTTCCTTATATAAGGCCAGTCAAGCCGGAGTCAAAGTGGATCTTATCATCCGAGGAATCTGCTGTCTCAAACCGGGCCTCAAAGGTATTTCCGAAAATATCACCGTCCTTTCGATCGTGGGAAGATTTTTGGAACACACAAGAATCTACTACTTTTATTCCGGCGGAACGGAATCCACCTTTCTTGCTTCCGCCGATTGTATGCCGAGAAACTTTGAAAGAAGAATCGAAGTCCTTTTTCCGATTTTGGAACCCAAGAACAAGGATAGAATCAAAAAGATCTTGGAAGTACAATTGAAAGACAACGTCAAAGCGAGATTTCTCCATCCGGACGGACACTATAAAAAGAGAACCTTGGACAAAGACGAAAAATTGGTCGATTCTCAAATCGAAAGAATGAACTTCACCGAATAATTAAGAAAACAGAATATACTAAATCAGAATCATGAGTACGACTTCCACAATCAACAAATCGGAATTAAAATCCCTCATCGGACCGGGAAAGGTATTTTTTAGAAACGACCCGGACTTCGACGAAGCAACTTTTCTTTCTTTCGGAACCGACCGCACCAAGGTTCACAGTCCCGATTTCGAAATCCTCGCCTTTCCCACAAACACGGAAGAAGTTGCAAAAATCGTAAAGTACGCTTTTGAAAACGGCATCGCCGTCGTCCCTTCCGGCGGAAGAACCGGTTACGCCGGCGGAGCGATCGCAAAGAATCAAGAACTCGTACTTTCCCTTTCCAAGATGGATAAGGTTCTGGACTTCGATCCGTTTTTCGGAAGTATCAAAGTTCAAGCGGGAATGATCACAAAAAATCTTCACAAAGAATCGGAAGAAAGAGGATTCTACTTTCCGGTGGACTTCGCTTCGACGGGTTCCTCCCATATCGGAGGAAACATCGCGACTAACGCAGGCGGCGTGAGGGTCGTTCACTACGGACTCGTCCGTCAATGGGTTTTGGGACTTACGGTCGTTACCGGAACCGGTCAAATTTTAGAATTCAACGGCGAAGTCCTGAAGAACAACACCGGATACGACCTGAAACAGCTTTTCATCGGCTCCGAAGGAACGTTAGGCGTCATCACGGAAGCGACCCTCAAGCTCACGACAAAACCGCTGGACAACCGGGTGCTTCTCGTGGCGGTTCCCGATTTTGTTTCCATTCTTTCCCTTTTCAAAGAAACTCACCAGGTCAAAGTGCCTCTTCTCGCTTTCGAATTCTTCACCGAATATTGTTTGGGAAAAGTCAAAGCCCATTTGGGGGTTCCCGATCCATTTTCGGCTCCGAGCCCGTATTACGTCTTGATGGAATTCGAAATCGCGGACGAAAACGACGACGAAAAGTTATTCGGCTTTCTGGAAACGATCACGGAAAAAGAACTGATCAGCGACGGAAGCCTAGCCCAAAATTCCAAACAATCAGAAACTTTCTGGAAATACAGGGAAGGCATCAGCGAAAGTATTTCGATCGATTATACCGTTCATAAAAACGACATTTCTCTTCCGCTTCGCAACATGGAACCTTTCCTCGTCGAAATGGAAGCGCTTTTAAAGGACGAATATCCCGGTTTTGAAATCGCCCTCTTCGGCCACGTGGGGGACGGAAATCTTCACCTAAACATCGTTAAACCGAAAGATATTTCCAACGAAGAATTCTTCAAAAGATGCAAAAGTGTGGATCCGGACATGTTTCGTTTATTACAAAAATATCATGGATCAATCAGCGCGGAACACGGGATCGGACTTTTGAAAAAGGACTTCCTTCATTTTTCCAGAACGGAAGCCGAAATTCTTCTGATGAAAGAAATCAAAAAATCCATGGATCCCAAAAACATAATGAACCCGGGTAAAGTGTTCTGATGATTTCCACAAACGGAACCGGCGGCAAGAAGCCGAGAAAAAAGAAGAAGAAGATTCAATCCGATCATAGGATCGTTATCCGAACTCTTACCTTGGACGATTACGAAGACGTTAAAGAAATCATGGACATCGTTTTTCCCGAATTCGACGGAGCCTGGAAAAGAAATCAATACGAATCTCAGATCACAAAATTTCCCGAAGGCCAAATCTGTATCGAAGACAACGGCAAAGTTGTTGGCGCGGCGATCAGTCAGATTATCAAGTGGTCCGATTACGGAGACAATCACACTTACGAAGAAATCGTAGGAAAGGGAGATCTCAAAAATCACGACGAGGATGGAGATTCCCTCTACGGAGTGGATATCTTCGTTCACCCCGAGTATCGAGGTCTTCGTCTCGGTCGAAGATTGTATGACGCGAGAAAGGAACTCTGCGAAAAACTCAACCTCAAACGAATCGTAGTCGGCGCGTGGATGCCGGGTTATGAAAACTACGAAGACACAATGACTCCCGCGCAATACATCGAAAAGGTGAGAGACAAGGAAATCTACGATCCGGTCTTATCCTTTCAATTGGCGAACGGCTTTCACGTAAGAAAACTCAAACGAGGCTACTTCGGAAATACGAAGGGTTTCAGTTCTTACGCGGTTCTATTAGAATGGTTGAATATATATTACGAGAAGGAAGAGACAACTCTGATCGGCGGACAAAAAACCGTGGTTCGAGTCGGAGTCGTTCAACTTCAAATGCGACCCGTTACCGGCATCGAAGAATTGATGAAACAAGTGGAATTTTTTGTGGACACGGTCGCGGGATACAACGTGGACTTCGTTCTTTTTCCGGAATTCTTCAACGCGTCTCTTCTCGCAAAATACAACGATCGAAGCCCTTCCGATGCGATGCGGGCGCTTTCGAGCCACACAGAGAGCATCATTGAAAGAATGGTGGAGCTTGCAGTTTCATACAACGTGAACATCATTTCCGGAAGTATGCCGGAATACAGGGATGAAACCCTGCATAACGTTTCTTATCTATGCAGAAGGGACGGAACCTACGAAGAACAATACAAGCTCCACGTAACGCCGGACGAGGATTTCTATTGGGGAGTAAAAGGCGGATACAATCTTTCGGTATTCAACACGGACTCGTGTAAGATCGGAATTCTTATCTGTTTCGACGTGGAATTTCCGGAGCTTCCTAGAATTCTTGCGGAACAGGGAATGGACATTCTTTTTGTTCCGTTTTATACGGACACGAAAAACGGTTATAACAGAGTCAGACACTGCGCGATGGCGAGAGCGATCGAAAACGAATGTTACGTAGTGATTTCCGGTTCGGTCGGAGCGCTTCCTCATGTGGAAAACATGGATATTCAGTACGCGCAGTCCGCGGTTTTTACGCCTTCCGACTTCGCCTTTCCTCACGATTGTGTCGCTGCGGAATCGGTTCCGAACACTGAAATGACTCTGATCGCAGACTTGGATCTGGATCTTTTAAAAGAACTCCGCAAAAAAGGTTCGGTGAGAAATCTGACCAATCGAAGAAAGGATTTATACGAACTCAAATGGATTCACGAATCATGAAAGCATTTTCTATTTCAATCATTCTTCTTTGGATTTTGTTCGCAGCCCTGCAGTGGAACGATCCGGATCCTTGGCTGTGGATGCCGATTTATCTCAGCGTAGTCGGACTATATGCAGGATTTATAATGTATCCGGAAAAGACAAAAATCTGGCTGAGAACTTCCTTGATTCTTTCGGCTGCATTTTCCGCCGGAACCGTTCTTGCCGCGATGCAGATTCAAAATCTTTCCTTTGACGACGAAGTCACAAGAGAGACGGGAGGTTTGATTCTTTCCGCGATCGCTTCCCGCGTCCCGTCTTATCTCATAAGGAAGAAAGAATCGAGTGCAATTCCTAAAGGATGAGATTTTTTCGTATCACGAAAAAAGAAATTTTTACTCCGGTCTGATTTTTCTTTCCACCGTTTTGATCGCGGTGACACTTTTGATCTTGGCGACATCCGGGATTCTTAAATTCGAAATCCCAGGTTTGGGCGCGGTGCAGAAACTCGTTCTTTATGTGGGAAATGAAATTCGGAAGCCGAGTCTGATTGGCGTCTTTTTCACGACTCTTTTCGGAGGGCTGTTTTTCTTTTATCTTCCCATCGAATTCTTATATATCCGCGCGACGTATTCCAAACTCGACGGAGGCGATCTCATCGCGCTTCATATACTCGGACTTTTGATTTCTTTTTCGATCAATTATTTCCTCGGAAGAATCGCTGCGCGTGCTTGTATCAAATTGATCAGCCCGAAAAAATTTTATAGAATGAAAGGATTTTTAAACCGCTATGGCGTTTTGGCGATTTTTGCATTCAACGCTCTTCCTTTGCCGGCGCCGATCTTGAGCGCGATTCTCGGCGTGATTCGTTACAAAAAGAAAATCTTTTATCCCGTTTTCCTCGCGGGACAACTTTCTCAGTCGGTTGTGATTCTTTTTTTCGTTCGTTTTGTTTTTTCCGGTAAGATTTTCTGAGGGAGTTCCTACGTTCTTTGTTAAGACAAATCATTTGGTGAAAGGAAAACGAAGGAGTTCCTACGTTCTTTGTTAAGACAAATCATTTGGTGAAAGGGAAACGAAGGAGTTCCCACGTTCTTTGTTAAGACAAATCATTTGGTGAAAGGGAAAACGAAGGAGTTCCTACATTCTTTGTTAAGACAAATCATCTGGTGAAAGGGAAAACGCGGGAGTTCCTACATTTACCCCTCTCATTCCCTAAGTTCTAATTTCTAAGAATTTTTCTTGGATGTTCCTTCTTTTCTTTCCATTCTCCCTTGACTCTAAACCCAGCACCCAAATATTGAGAATCATTTTCAAAATCGAAATCGACGATGCACAAAAAATCAATTCTGTCTGTCTCAATTCTACTCTTTTTCCTCTTTTCCTGGGGAGTTCCCGCGCAATCCCAGGAAATTTCGGAAAACAAAGAAAAACCGGCTCCGGCCCCTGCACCGGAGGAAGCTGAAAAGGAAAAATGGTCCCGAGGAACCATTTCCGTAATCGGAAAAAGAAAAAACGATCTCAAACGAATTCCCGGCTCCGCAACCGTAATCGAAAAAGAATTTCTCGATCAGACCCGCCCCGTGGATTCAATGGAAGTCCTCCGAAGAGTCCCCGGAGCTTCGATCCGTTATCAAGATACTGGATTGATCTTGAACATCGGTTTTCGAGGAGTCAATAGCGACCTGGGAAGAAAAGTCCTCATACTCGAAGACGGAATCTTCACCTCTCTCAATCCTTATTCCGCTCCGGAACAATACTATACGCCTAACATCGATCGTATGGAAAGAATCGAAGTAGTCAAAGGATCGGGAGCGATTCTCTTCGGACCGTCGACTATCGGCGGTGTTGTCAACTTCATCACCAAACGTCCTCCCAAAGATCCGGTTCTTTCCGTTTCCATGCAGGGAGGATCTTACGGATTCTTCTCTTCTCAAATTTCCTACGGCGGAACTTTCGGAAACACGGGGATCGATATTATGGTCCTTCGCAAACAAGGGAACGGCTTCCGAGATCACCAAGACTTTCGTCTTCATGAGGTTTCCTTTAAGTCGGTCACCGATCTGAACGAGAAACACGCTCTCACTACAAAATTCGTCGGGACCGTCCAAGACGCAAACATGACTTATCTCGGTTTGACGACGGCTCAATTCTGGAACAATTCTTCTTCGAATTTTGCGGAACAGGATAATCGAAAACTTCAGAGATATTCCGGAGACATCGGTCACGAATGGAAGATCACCGATAATTCCAAACTTGTCACGAAAGTTTACGCGGCTTATACGGAAAGAAACTGGGCGAGACAAAACTACGTTCGTAATACGGGTTCTTATTTCGGCTCTCTTCCGGGTAACGTTATCAAAGCCTATGATACGGAGCCTTTCGTCAACAGACCGGGCGACACGGTTTATATGTTGGACAGCGTCGGACACAGGGACCGCGCCTATCGTTTCGTCGGGGCGGAATCCCGTTACCAACAAGACTATCAATTTTTCGGAATTAAGAATCAGTTGGACGCGGGTCTTCGTTATCACTATGAAACAGCGGATATCAAATACATAGACGGACCATCTACGCCGGATTATGCGATCTTCGGAAACGGATTGGGAAATCCCGCGACAGGGACCGCGTCTTCCGAATATTCTCTGGCAAAGTCGGGACAACTCCGGGATCACGAAGTCAACAATACGAAGTCGGTCGCGGGTTTCGCGCAAAACAGTTTTAAATTTTACGATAAGTTTTCGGTGATTCCCGGAGTTCGTTACGAGACGTTTACTCAAAACAGAACGATTCTTCGTCAGCAAGCCCTCGATCCGGTTACGAACCAACCGGATCCGAATTCTCCTCCTCAGGAAGTGGATAAGGGAAGCAGACATACGTATCACGTTCTCATCCCGGGTTTGGGTCTTACCTACGATATCAAAAAGGATCTCACTTGGTTCGCAGGCGCGCACAAAGGATTCTCCCCTCCGCGCTATCAGGATGCGCTGAACAATTCTGGCGTGATCAATAAAATAGATCCCGAGTATTCCTATAACTATGAAACCGGAATCAGAGGGGATATTACAAATTACTTAAATGCCCAAGTGACCTACTTCGATCTGAATTACGTAAATCAGATCATCATCACTTCTTCCACATCCGGAAACGATTCTGCGTCCTCCGCTAAAAACGGAGGGAGAACATATAGCCGCGGTTTGGAAACGAATATCACCTTTGATCCGGCGAAGATCTTCGACGCAAACTTCAAACTTCCTATCGAACTCATCTATACAAGAGCCGACGCGAAGATGAATCAATATTCCATCGATACTTCCAAAGTGACCGCGAACCAATCCCTCTTGGATTTTATAGTCACTCAAAGGGACAAGAACGGAAATTACGTTCCTTACGTTTCGAGGGACACGGCTACGATTTCCTTTGGCTACATTCATCCTAAGGGTTTTTATGCAAGAGCGGAATATCAGTATTTTTCGGCTCAATTCCACGACGACACAAACACTCGGACGGTTTATTGGGCGGATTCGATCACGGATCCTCTCGGCAAAAAAGTATTACAGTATTTGAATATTTCTTCGGACAGTTCCGGTGAAACGGGGGTCATTCCAGCCTACGCTCTCGTAAACGCGAACATCGGATATAAGGATCCGATCAAACGTTGGAGCGTTTTTGTGACCGGTAAAAACCTCGGAGACGTCCGCTACATCTCCGGTCGACTTCCGGAAGGAATCCAAGTCGGACCTTTCCGCCAAATCAACGTCGGAGTCAGCTTTGAACTCTAATCCAATCAGAATGGAATCGCTTTCGCACGCGGATTCCGCTTTGCGAACTCGGAGTATGAGTTCCTACTTTTCTTCGAAAAAACGCCCCTTGGAAGGCCGGATTTCGATTTTAAAAAGCGGGAACTCCCCTTTTTACGGATTTTTTTGCGGGAGTTCCCGCAATTTCAATCCAACAGAAGATTTTCGATTGACCAAAAATATGATTTTGAGAATTAGTATCAATATCATAACAACCAGTTCATCGAAAATTCCCCGGTTGTCGGCGAAAGTCGGCTTCCGGGACCTTTTTTCAAAGACATTTAGGAAACTCTCATGTATCTAAAAAAGACATCGCTTCTTTCCATTCTCCTTATCTTGGTTTCTTTTCTATTTCTGAATTGCAAACCGGATAAGAATAACAACGATTCCACGATTCTTGCGGGAATCGTCGCCTTAGGATCCGTTCCGACCGCCACAAAGGCCCAAGTCGTAGACCGTTATCTTCAATTGGGTTACCAATCTTACGATCAAAGTTACAAGGACGCAGTCGCCCTCCAAACCGCGGTAAATACTTTCGCAGCGACCGCGACTCCAACGGCCGCGGATCATACGAACTTAAAGAATCTCTTCGTCATCGCACGAGCCTCATATCTCGTGACCGAAGCGTTCCGTTTTTCATCCGGTCCCATCGACAATTCGGACGTAATAGGCTGCGGTGCGGCTACGGACGGATCCGGAGCCTTGGAATGCGAAGGGCTTCTCAACGCTTGGCCTCTGGATGAATCCGCAATCGACAACTATATCGGCGGCGCAGGAGCTACGACTTATACAGCAATCTTAGCCGTAAACGGGGACGCAACTGCAACAGCCGCAACCGAAGGAAACGATGAAAAGGTAGTAACCGTAGGCTGGCACGCCGTAGAATATCTTCTCTGGGGACAGGATCTCTCCAACGGCGGAATCAATCAAGTTTCCGGTCAACGCCCCGTGAGTGATTTTGCAAATGCAACCGCAGGCGGAGCAAGAAGAAAGGCTTACATGAAAGCGATCACCGACGCGATGGTCCTTCAATTGAAACTCATCCGGGATCAATTCTCCGATGGAACCACTTATTCCAATCTCATGAAATCCAGTCCAAACACGGCGATCACGAACATCTTCCAAGGACTCGGCAAGTTTATCGCGGGAGAATGGGGTGGACAAAGACTTACCGGAACATTCGACGGACAACAAGAAGAAGAACATTCTTGTTTTAGCGATACCACCAAAGCCGACTTCTATTACGACGCGCAAGGAGTTCTGAATCTTTGGAACGGATCCTTTCAAATCAAAAAAGGAACCGTGATTTCCACAGGCCCCGGTTTGAGTACGCTTTTCGGAACGTTCACCGCTCCTCCGATCGCTTCCCAAGTCACCGCTTCGAGAGACGCGTTCTGTCTCAATCTTCCGGAGCAAACATCCGATCCGAACTATACGACAAGCTGTCCTACCGGATCGTTGACGGGACGTTACGATCAGATCATCCGCAACACGGACTCGGAGTACAATATCCTTTTTAATACTCAGAAATTGATCGGTGACACTCTGAAAAAAACGATCACGGACGCAGCAAAGGCGGTCGGGGTTTCGATCACGGACTTCTCCATTTAAGTTAGAAAATAAAATATAAAAAAAGATGAATCGTTATGAAAAACAAAATCACAAAAAGGAAGGAAGAATTTTCTTCCTTCAAGGTTTCAACATATTCTAATATACGAATGGGATTCCTCCTGGGAATCCTTTTCGTTTTATTCTCGCAGTGCGGGATTTTAGATCATAAGAAAAAGAACGACGATCTAGAATTGGCAACCATTCTTCTTGTCCTTCAGAATCTGGATCCGGGCGAACAATACTCCGGCGGATTTACGACGACGTTCGATAGCACCGTAAACGCGTTCGATTTGGTCGCGGCCAATCTTCGAGACAACGGGAACATCGACTTTCAGGGCGGGAATTCTTTTTTCAATCGTCTTTGGGTGCAAGGCGGGAACTCCGCATCCGACGGTTTAGGCCCCGTATTCAACAGCACCTCTTGCAACGGTTGTCACGTTAAAGACGGAAGAGGAACTCCACCCGCAAGCGGAAGTAGTAATTTCTCCACGATGCTAATTCGAGTCAGTAAGAATGGAAAGGATCCGATCACGGGCGGTCCCGTCGGACTCGACAACTACGGACTTCAGATCAACGACCACGGAGTCGCCGGACCTCCTTTAGTTCCCGCAGAAGCGACTACAACGGTAACGTTCGCGGAAGAACCCGGAACCTTTCCGGACGGAGAAGCATATTCTCTCAGAAGACCGACGTTTACGATTTCCGCTTGGGCGTTCGGAACTCCAGCCGTAGTCAATCAATCTCCCCGCACTTCTCCGATGATTCCCGGCCTCGGACTTTTGGAAGCGATCCCCGAATCTACGATTCTTTCCTTCGCGGATCCGAACGATTTGGATGGAGACGGTATATCAGGAAAACCGAATACTGTATGGGACGCAAAACTTCAAAAGAAAGTTCTTGGAAGATTCGGTTGGAAGGCGAACGAGCCGAACTTACCGCAACAAAACCAAGGAGCGTTTTTAGGAGATATAGGAATCACAAGTCCGCTCTTTCCTACGCAAAATTGCACCGCCGCACAGGCAAACTGTCTCGCGTCCACACCGGGCAACAACGGGACTGCGGAAGGAACCGAAATTTCCAAAAAGACCGCAGACCTCGTCACATTATACACAAGACTCGTAAGCGTTCCCGGAAGAAGAAACTGGACGAATGCGGACGTGGTTCGCGGCAAAGAACTCTTTACACAAGTAGGCTGCAACTCCTGTCACAAGCCGTATATCTTTACGGGCGCCATAGACGGATTTCCGGAAGTTTCCTTTCAGCATATCAAACCTTATACGGATCTTCTTCTTCACGACATGGGAACCGATCTTGCCGACAATCGCGAAGACTTCGAAGCGACCGGAACCGAATGGAGAACCCCTCCGCTTTGGGGAACGGGTCTCGTGCAAAAGGTAAACGGTCACAACAACCTTCTTCACGACGGAAGAGCAAGAGGCCACAAGGAAGCGATCCTCTGGCACGGAGGCGAAGCCCTCAATTCCAAAAATAAATTCGTCGCCCTTCCGAAAGCCGACCGAGACAAGCTGATTCTTTTCCTGGAGTCTTTATGAGAATTTTAGAATTTTCTAATTCATCCAAAAAGAGCGCTCTTATCGCAAAGAAGATCAAAATTCTTCTTACGGCTTTTTTTGTGGTTTTTCCGGGAATTCGCTGCGAAGAAATAGGAAAGATCTCCGGCGCCGAAACATTGTTAGTCGCCCTTTTCGCAAACGCAAGTACGGGAGAATTTCTGAACTATTCCGCGAACCAAGTGGCGCTTCCGCAATTCAGCAAACTTCTGGCCGCATCGAATCAGTTGAAGACAAGCGCGGCGACGTATCAGACGACCGCCGGAACCGGGACGGGCCAAACGGATTTAGCAGATCTTCAAAACAAATGGTTAGCCGCAAGAAAACTGTTTAAGCAAGCGGAGATCTTTTACATCAACCGTTCCTATCTTCCGTCCACATACTTTCACAAACTGGACGGATACATTTTGGGAGAAACCAATCGACCCGTTTCCACCGATCTCGACACAGCAGCCGCAACAAGTCCCTCTTCGAGTACGGTGGACGGATATCCGCTTACAAGAAAAGGATTCGCCGCTTTAGAATATTTTATCTTCGACAACGGAGCAAACGTTCATACGTTAGCCGCAATCGATACCGCAAACGGGGGAAGCGCGGGAAGAAGAGCTTATATCGCTTCCCTCGCAAGTGTGATCCAACTCGATTGCCAGAGACTCTACAACTCATGGAATTCTTCCTTTGCAAACGAGCTCGCGACCGGATCCAATTCTTTTGTAGGAATCAAAGACGCGGTCGATTCGTTTATCAACGGGATCGTTCAATTGGAATATACGAACCAGGACATCCGTATCGGAGTTCCCGCGGGACTCACTCTTGCAGGCGCGACCCAATATCCCGCAAAGCTGGAATCGATCTACAGCGATTCTTCTTATCGAGATCTTTTATCTTCGGTGGAAGGTCTCGAACTCGTTTACGCGGGAAACGCGGGAGATCCGGATTCCAGATCGCTCAGTTATCTCGTAAAACTTCAGAACAGTTCCTTGGACACAAGGGTCAGAAACAAAATCGCGACCCTCAAAAACAATCTTCAAAGTAGAATCAACGCCTCCGCCACTCTCAAAGCGGATTTGACCGGAAATTTGACCTTTGTCGACGAACAGGTTTACGATCTTTTCAAAGATTTGAGAAACACGTTTGCGACCGAAGTCATCGGAATCCTCGGCGCGAACGCCCTTCCTTCCAACGCGGACGGAGATTAGAATTTTAGAATATTCTGATACACAGGCCGATCAAAAAATCAAAAGGGACAAACTTTGTTTGTTCCTTTTTTTAAGAATCTGATGGTTTTAGAGGGAATACATAAGACAGGCCGGATTTACGACCGCGTTCGAATAGGAATACTTTCTTAATTTCAATCCGGGATCCGCTTCTTCATAGGTCGCAAACTCGTCGTTCGAACCGAAAAGTTTCGTTTTATAGGCTATAAAAATCTTCCCCGCGCCCGCGTCAAACGTGCCGTCCAATCCTCCGCTCGCGAACGGAAGCGGAATTAAGGTCCAGTTGGCGCCTCCGTCCGTAGTTTTATAAAATTTGTAGGATTGATACGGACCATACAACGCATAACCGTTGTTCGTATTTAAAAATTTCACGACCTGAAAGGAACCGCCGGTCAGATTGTGAACAACGGAAGTCCAAGTAAGTCCCCCATCTGCGGTCCGCAACAAAGGATTCGAAGTTGAAAAAACCCATCCGTTCAAAGAATCCAAAAAGGCGATCCTTGCGTACATAGAAACGGACCCATTCGTTTGTGTAAAAGTCCGACCCGCATCGTTCGAATAAAAAATTCTATAAGCTCCCAATTGGCCTTGGTTCGTCCCGATAAGAATCACTTCCTGGGATGATTTCAGATAAACGTTGGAAACGGAATAGAACTGAGAAGATAGATTCGTCTGATCCCAAGCGTTTCCTCCATCCGTCGTCCGTTCCATATAAGAATTGTAATTTGTATAATCGGAAGTCCTCGCCGAAGAAAATCGTATTCCAGAATTTACATCCGCAAATTGAACCCAGTGATAATCGCCGTTGCCGACGACGCCCCAAAAGTTGGAAGCAAAAGGAAACGGGGACCAGCTTTGTCCCGAGTCATTCGTCTTATATACGACCGTCTTATGATTCGCGGCATAATAGTCGGATTCGGTTCTTAAAAAATACTGGGCTTGGTATCCGCCCTGAACCAAAGGTTTGAGCGTTCTGCTCGAGAAACTTTTCCCGTCGACGCTGAAAGAAAGAGTCACTTCTTCGCTTGAATCCTGGTCGTAATTGCTCGTTCTCTGATAGATCGCCGCGACGGCGCCGGAAGGAAATACTTTCACTTCGTTCGGAGTCGCCGGCTCGACGACGTTGTTCGCCGGCAAAGCACAAAGGGTCACGCCCAACATAAATTGAAGGCCGCTGTTATCCTGTTTTTCTTTGCAGGAAAAGAAACAAAAACAAATCAGAATACAGAGCGACAAGGACGTATTCTTTTTTACTGAGAAAAAGATCGGAAAACGTTTCCGATCGCATTTTGTAATCAAAACATCGAACATTTGAATCGACCCGCAAGGAATATTATAAATTTTGAAAATACCAGTCCCTTGAAAATCATATCCTTATCAAAGACTATTCAAGTCAAATTTAACGGAGAAACGGGAAACTTTTCGCATTTCCCGGACTTCCCGTCCGACATTTTCTTTACAGAACGGTTTGCGATTTTAAAATCGAATTTACATTTCGGAATTCTTCCATGAACCTTTCCAAGAACGCGTTAGTTTTCATTCTTTGTCTTTGGATTCCGTTTCTTTGTATGAGCCAAGTTCATTACCAAACAATCACCCTTGAGGAATTGGTCCGAAGTTCTCCGTATATATTTTCGGTCCGGGCCGCCGATCCTTCCTTTTCTATAACCAAAATTAAGGTTCATTCCAAACTCCTAAAGGAACTCGGAATTCAGGAAAAGCTCAGAAATAAAGTCCCCGATTTCGAAAGAAGAATCGCCCACTACGAAGTTCGCGAAATTCTAAAAGGACAATCGGATCAAAAGACGATTTCGGTCCTTCCGGCGAATTTTCTCAATTCTCTCGAACTCCATATTCTTTATTATGGAACCGGACTTTCTGTTTCTCCCATTTATCTTTCTTACAATCCTTCTCGGGAGATAAACGAGGAGAATCAAGATTTTATCATATTCTTACGCCCTTCCTCCCGATTCGAAACGTTTGAATGGACCGCGGTTGGAAGCCTTGAATCTCTCGATCGTAAAAAGGAAATTTTGGAACTGATTCAAAAAAAATAAAATCCCGTTCCTTCGATCGGACAAAAAGATTGGAACCGCGTTTTCAATTCCGCCCGGGTTCGTATATTTCTTTCATGATACGTTTATCTTTTCGTTACGAACGTCTTTTTATTTTTAGAATTCGATTCGACGTAGAGCGAGATCCCGAAAGAAGAAGTTTCCGATCTGAAAATCCGGCTTGCCATCGGAACGAAGATTGATTCCATTCTCCGAAAAAACAAAGAGTGGAGAAAAAATGAATCCTGCAATCATCGCGTTGATCGGCTTTGCTACTTGGACCATCCTTCTGGGAGTCGGAGTGATCAGCATTCGCACGTTTAAGGTTTTAAAAGGGGAAAAAAAATCGAACGAGTTCCCTTCGGGAATGGAACACGGAAGCGGCTTCTATTGGAGACTCAACAGAGCCCACGTTAACTGCGTGGAAAATCTTCCGATCTTCGCAACCTTGGTTTTGATCGGAGCCTTCGTCGGAGTTTTAGATTCCACGTTCGCACTGGTTTGTCAGATCATCTTAGGCGCGAGGCTCGTACAATCCTTAGCACATCTCAGCTCGGGTTCCGAGATGGCGGTAAACGTTCGTTTCACCGGTTTTGTGACTCAATACGGAAGTTTCATCTGTTTGATCTGGCAGATTCTTCATAAATCGGGAACTTTATAGAAAACAAAAAGAATTGGATTCTTTAGAATTCTCCTGAATTCTGGAATCCGATGATTCTATTTACGGATAAAGAAAAAGAACTCAAAGACTCGAAAAGTTTTTGGAGTTTCCTCGGAAAAAACGTTCTCTCCAAATCCGGAGAGAACTCCGGAAGATTGATCGACGTCAAAATTCTTTCGGGAAATCTTTCGGGCATCGTCGTTCTCAAAGGACTTCGAAAAATCTACTTTTCAAAAGAATATCTCAAATCCGATTCCAAAGAGAGAATCCTCTTAAAGATCGATCCTCCGAGCAATCTCCTCGGTAAAAGAGTCTACGACAAAAACGCAAGACTTCTCGGATCCGTAGTTGCAATTCAAGTTTCTCCCGGAACTTCCAAACTGATCCGCTTCTGGGTCCGGAAATTTCCATTCTCCCCTAAGATCGAATTTTATCCGGAAGACATCGAAACCTCCATTAAGAATATCTTATTAAAGAAAGACTATGTCAAACGAAAGTAATACGATCACCTCCGACGATATTCTCGGAAAGGAAGCTCTGGATCCGGAAGGCCAGATTCTCGGGGTCGTGGTCAAACTTCATATCGATCGGGCGGAAAAAAGAATCATCGGAATTACGATCGACCAAGGTTTTATGAAACCCGATCTTTTTGTGGGAATCGACTTCGTTCGCACTTTAGGAGTGGACGCGATCCTTCTGAATACGATCCCTTTTGAAAAATACAAAGGACTCAAGGTTCTGGACAGCGACGGTTCCGAAGCGGGAATCGTGGAAGAAGTGATTTCCAAAAACGGTAAGCTGGAATTTCTACTCGTGAAAACATCCCTCAACCCTCTTTCGAAAGAGAGAAAAAAGATCCCCGCGGCGAAGATCCAGGAAATCGGAGACAAGATTTTACTCAAAAGAAAATCTTCTTGACCAAAACCGGTTTTTAAGAAGGATTCGGAGTACCTGAACTTTTGTACACTTTTTGTGATAAATTTGATTTGGAACTTTGTTATCAAATCCACAGGTCTTAATAAATCCTATGACTTCCAAGTTTGACTTCCTCCGCAAAAATCTCTACAGCATGGCGGAGCTTTGTCTCGAACAAGTACTTCTCCTCGACGACGCTCTGGAGGCAGACGATTCCGAACTTGCAAGAAAGCTAATCGACCGAGACGATCTCATAGACAATCTCGAAAAACAAAACGACAACCTTTCTCAGAACGCGATTTTGGAGGCCGTCGCCAATCGGAATTCGATGGGAATGGATCAAGTCGACGGCGAGGTCATCTTAAAAAGGGACCCTCTTCGTTTCGCACTTTCCGCGATCCGGATCACTCGAAATTTGGAAAGAATGGGAGACCAGATCGTCAACTGCGCGAAGTGTTTTAGAAGAGGTCTGATTCCGAAACGTTTTTTCTGCGACGAAGAAATCTTAAACAAACTTTTGTCCAGAGTGATTACGATCGTAGGCATGGCCGTGGAATCTTTGGTCGAGGAAAAAAATCGTTTTTACGGAAGCGTTCATTCGGTCGAAGAAGAAATCAACAACCTCTGTCAATCCGCATTCTTAAAATTCGTAATGGATCCTAGATTGGATAAGAATCAATTCGCGGATGTGTATCGTCTCATACTTTGTTTGGAAAGAACGGGAGACTACGCGGTCAACATCGCGGAAGAATTGGTCCGCTTGAATACGGGAATGGACATTCGACACGTTTCGGATCCTGTTCAAGCAATCGCAAAAACAAGCTGAGATTTCATCCACAACGGATTCAATTCGTTATCTCTGGATGTATAATTCTGTTCTTTTCAGAATATAACGCGATAGGTAAATTTTTCTGCAATGAATTATACTGTGAACCCACATCATTAGAATCTAAGAATCAGGTTTTACCATGAGAAAACATTTCACTCATACTCGAAACGGACTCATAACGTTTTGGCAAATCGAAATCTCCGGTTATTCCATCATTCTCTCTTTCGGAAAAACGGGAACGCTTGGAAAAAGAAGAATTCTTAATTTTGAAAAAAGAGACGAATGCAGCAAAGAATTCGAAAGACTCATAGAAGAAAAAACAAAACAAGGATTTCAAGAATCCAATCAAATTCCTAACTACAAAATTCTTTCCGGCGACGCGAATTATCTGGAAAGTTGGAATCAAATCGTGGAAGCCTCCGATTCAAAAGAAGCGCTTCGAAATCACTTTCAATTTTTGACGGAAACGGAAGAATGTAAAATTCTTCTGGATCAAATTCTTTCCAAAATCACCGAAGTCAAAATCGAAGAAGACCAATTGATTCTTACCTTACCTTGGTCTTACGACGACAAAAGTCCCGTGCATCTCTGTTGGCAAAAACCTTTCTTGGGAAAAATTCATACTTCCGTTCCCGACTCGACGGCGAAATTCGCTTGTATCTTCAACGGAATCGAAATCAAACACGACGATGACGATGATCCGACCTTTGCGATCCGTGGAATCGAAGCGGAAGAAAATTCTCCGGATCAACCCGCCGTCGTAAAAGGCGACTTCGGTTGGGAAGAGGAAATCCTAGAAGAAGGAGAAAGTTGGTGGATCGCTCCTCTGGAAATCGTTGGGAAAGATTTTTCCGACGTACAATCCTTAGGCGCGTTCGACGGAGGCCAAAACTGGCTCGTATTTCATCCTTTTATCAAAAACAAATTCGGAGAAGCCGCGATCTCCTGCGTGGATCACGGAAGCTGCGATCTGGAACCTCCTACGGTTCGTTACGGCATGGGCGGATTTTTACTTCGGGAAATTTGCCGTTGGGTCCGAGACATCGACGTGGATTCGGAAGAGGATTTGAGTTTTGACGGAACTCCGATCGTTTCCAGAAAGTTTCAGGAGTTTATGGCGCACAGAGCGGTTCAGATTTCCGAAAACGATTCCGATATCGCAAGAAGAATCTTGGAATTCGACTGGCATTCTCTTGCGTTCAGGATCCACAGAACGATCTTAAAATGGATCGCGGGTCTCGGGAAAAACGGCGCGGTCAAAGAGAAAATTTTAGTTTTCGATTCTTATTGGGACGACGCGGGAGAAGTGGTTTTTCTCGGATTTGATTGGCACGCGGGAAAAGACTTCGAAGACGCGATTTCGGAAGGCGCCAACGTCGTTGATTATATTTTGGATTTCACCGCATTCTACCGGAGTATATTAGAAAATCATAATTCTTCCGAAATTTCAGGAGACGAGATCGTAGAAATTCTCGGAGACGATTATAATTCCGTTCGGGACATTCTTGCTTTTCTATCCGTTGAGAATTTTATTTCCGTCGCCCACGGAAACGAATTCGAAAAAGTCCCGAAAGAAGAAGGAATCTATTTCGCGTATTCGCATTATCACGACGAAGAACCGAGCGTCGCTTATCATTCTCAGAAAGGAATCGAAAAGTCTTTCTTCGACGAATATTTTCCAAAGGAGAATCGGCCTAAAAAGAGAAAGGAAATCTCGGAAGAAAAACAAGGACTTTTGGACGATATCACCGGCGACGTTATGGAAGACTACGCGGGCGTTTGGAAGAGCACGATGGAACAATCCATAGAACGTTTGGATCAGAACTTTCACGAAAATCAAGATCGATACAAAAGGGAATTCGATCGTATCTTAGAATACAAAGAAAAAGTTTCCTCAAAAGAGGAAAAAGAAAAGTTAAGCGACTTAGCAATGCAGATCAGTTCGATCGCTTTGAACCGTTTTTTAAAGGAAAACAAACCGGACGTGGCGGGCTGGGTTCTCAACTGTTATCACGAGATCTATGAGAATTTAGGAATCAACACTCAATCCATCGTGAAAGGAAACGAATCCGGGAAGATATACAACACGACCGAATACTTCGCGGGAGATATCATCGTCTTTATCGCAAAATACGGCGGGGGAAAATTTCTTTCCTTGGTGAAAAATCTTCTTCCTCCCGAAATCAAAGACAGCCGGCTCGCTTTCAATCTTGCTTGTTTGAATTCTTTGGAAAAAAACAAAGCGGATACGCTTCGTTACACTCAGATCGCCTTAGCGCTCGGAAAATCGAAAAACGATTTTAAAGATCGCGACTTCGATAATTTTCGAGAGGACCCGGAGTTTCACAGTTTGATCGCTCATTGAGCGGAGGAAATTCCGACTTTGAAAAATGCAGGATTCGGTACGAATTTTTCAATTGGTTTTTTTTGTAAGTAAGGAGATTTGTATGCGCCGATTTGGCCGATTATTTTTTCGATTGTGGGTTTGTTTCTCGGAATAAACTTACAAAAGTATTCGGGTTCGATTCTCCTTACGTTTTGTTTTTTGGAGGGATTCTGATTCAACTCTACTCAATTCTGATTCTCTTTTCTTCTCTGATTCTTTTTTTAACGGCTCTGACCTTTCCTCTTTTTCGTTCCAAGTTGCAAAAATGAGGACTTTGAAAAGTTCAAAAAATTAGAAGATTTGTCCGAAAATTCCATTCAATATTCCTTTTGATCCCTCCATTCTTCGTTTGTGAAGAACCGTTCAGAGTATGGGGACCATTTATCTTTATAAAGAGAGAAACATTCGATCGATTCTTCCTTCCAATAAGAAGGATGTGGAAACCGTCCTTTTTCCGGAACGTTTTCTGAATTCGTTATCCGATGAAAAAAGAAAAGAACTTCCGAAGCGAATTTTTCCTCTTTTGAAAAGATATCAAAAGTTCATGCTATCGAAAAGACGGATCAACAAGAAGGCGGGGAAAACTCTTTATCAGAGAGATCTCGGAAAGTTGGTTCGAGTGAATCTTAGAATTGAGTCCGAGGCTTGGATGATTCTTGGTCTTCTTTCCGCCGCGCACGGCGTGTCCCGGTGTTTTATGCTGAATTATCTTTTCTGGCTGGATTCCGCCGGGGTCGGAGATTCTATCGACGAAGTTTTGAATGTTGGATGTCCACCGTTTCACAACTCTTACAGCTATGTCTGGCACCTCGACCTGGTCGAAAAGACGATCCTTCGAAGGATCGAGTTCGATCCGGACCCGCTTTTTAGCGATTCTTAGAAAAATCTTTCTAAAAACGGGCCCTTTAAAAACTATTCTTTCGGACTCACCACAATCGGAAGATTGCTCTTATCCAAAGGAATAAAAATCATTTTAGAATTCGGATTATCAAAAGCCTTGTATTGAAGGTACCTCGTCGTCAATTTCTCGTTGATGATCGCCTGCGACTTCGCCTGACCGTCGGCCCGAATCATCTGCGCCTCGGCGTCGGCCCTCGCCCGCTTCTTCGCGATCTCGATATTTTTCTCGGCAATTTCGAGTTCGTATTTTTGCTGTTCCAGCTCCTGCTGTTTCGTCAACTTAGCTTCGATCGCGTGCAACATGTTCGGAGAATATTCTATATCGTCGAGAATCACGTCGAAAACTTCAATGTGTTTTCCCTTGGTCCTTTCGATCACGGCGGTCTTGATATCTCTGGCAAGAACCGCGCTGTTCTTAGAAATCTGAATCATCTGATGATGCGAAACGATGTTTCGAATCGAAGCGCGAAATTCCGGCTGCACAATACTTCTATAATATTCCGGACCTACTTCCACGTGAAGCTGATAAATTTCCTCCCGGATCGGGCGAAGAATAATGACCGCCTGAACGTCGATCTTTAAGTCGTCGTTTGTCAGCACGTCCACTTTCTCTTTGTGGGAATCCCATTGCATCGAATACGTATAAATATCATTCCAAGGCAACAACCAGTAGAATCCGTTTAAGACGGGATCCTTACTGAGACCGACATCGGTGACTCCGAACGGTTTCCAGAACAATCCGATCTGTCCGGGATGCACCGTTGAACCGCAATTCAGAGTCAAAACCAGGAGAACGCCGAGAAAGAATTTTTTCCTATTCATAAGTAATCTCTTATATTCCTTTTTTATATTAATTGATTCCGTCGAATTCGATCGTAAACCGTTTGATCAGTTTTGGATCTACGTATTTCGCGCTTGCGTAAAAATCCCTTTTGTGACCGGCCGGCAGACCCTGAACCGCAAACTGACAGGTTTCTAAAAGGACGTCGTCCTTATCATAAAAGTTCATCGTAAAAAACGCTTCCGCGTGATCCTTTCCGGATAGATTTTCGATCTGACCGTTGATTTCTAAAAACGTAAACTGATCCTGCAATCCTACGTTATAGTATTTGTATTTTCCATCGATCGTCAATTCTCCGTTAGGAACTTTATTACCGATCATCAGCGCGGGAAAAATAAGAAGAAAGAAAAAAAGAGGAATCAGTTTGGACCAAAGGATTCTCTGTTTTGCGGAAAGAGTTTCACCGAACGATGCGGTTTTGATTTTGTTTTCAGTCATAGAACACTCGATCTAAAAGCGTATCACTCATTTCAAAAAACGGAAATCGCTTTCTAATCGCTCTCCAATATTTTTATAATTTTTTGAATGTACGACGCCAAAAGAGAAAGATTCCGAATACAACGTCCCAAAGTTAGACCGAACGGAAGTTTTCTTTCAGCTATTTTCGGGAACTTGGTCGAGATAACTTTTCAATTCTTCCTTTAATCCGGGAGGCAACGCGAGTCCGGCGCCTTCGATTCTTTCGTTGTATTTGTTAAACGAAAAGCGATGTCTCGAAGTGCGGATATAATCCTCCAGCGCCTCGGAACCCCATTCTAAGATATCCTGTAAGAATTCTTCGTTTTCTTCCAACTTTTCGCAGTAAGGAATAAATAGAGGACGATTGACCGGACGGCCTATCGTTCTGTAAAACATAAGTCTTTTGAGGAGTTCGCTGTCCTTCAGGTTCTCCTTCTTTTCCATGGCTTTTTCAACCATTCTTAAATTGATACAATCCAAAAATTCGACTTTCAGATTTTCATCGTTCAGACGTTTTCGAAGAGAAGCCTTTATCTCTTCGGTCTCGTAAAGAAAGTTAGGACAGTATTCCGGACATTCCACCTCTTTGTGAAGATCGCAAAAATGAAGAAGAATACAGTCTATATCCGAAGCGGTTTCGACGATTCCAAAATTGATCGAACCTAGGATTTCGACTCCGGTGTGAAAACCTTTCTCCTGCAATTCCTTGAGCGCGATCCGGAAAGCCTGCATCCGTTTGAGCGCTTCTTTCGTATCGTAATTTCGATACTTATTTTTAAGAGCGATGTATTTTTCTACGAGCGTTGCTGTCATCCTGTGATGTTCCTGAGATACAGGTTCATACCCCTAAGTACGATCTCAGGAATTTCGTGTCCACCCGGAAAAGCGATCATTTCCCCTTTCCAACCGGCCCCGATCAAAAGTTGTTCCAACTTTTTCGCGGCGGGATAACCGAGAACGGGATCCATTCTTCCATGACTCTGAAAAAATTTGTAGTCCTTCTTCTTCTCCGCCAAACGTCTCCAATCGGTTTCACTGATCAGAGTTCCGGAAAGAATAAGAAGTCCTGCGGGATCAATTTCAGAATGAAGAGCGATATCGGTGGCGAGCATCGCGCCTTGGCTGAACCCGCCAAGGATCACTCTGTCCATAGAAAGTCCGAGGCTACGAATCATCTCGACCGCCTTCTCTCGAGCGCTTTCTAGTCCCGCGGGATAACGATCCGAAAAATCTCTGTAACCTCCGGTGACCATCGCCCTCTGCAGAGCTTCCATATCGATCGGAAACCAAGCCCTGCCGTTGTAACCCGGCATCACCGGAATTTCCAAGATCCCGTTCGGAAAAAGCCAATTGGTTCCTTCCGGAAGATCAAGATAGGCGCTGAGAGGAGAAAGATCGTAAGCGTTTGCTCCGTATCCGTGAAAAAGAATGATCGTGTATGCTTCCGGATTTCCGGGAAGATGCACCGCTTCGATCGGACCGATCGTTTCCAAAGGACGATTGTATGAGGATTGCATGTTTTGATTCTCCAATTTCAAAATGAAAGAATGTTCATCTAACGATGATATATTTTCGTTTTAGAAAGGCAAAGGAAATTCGGGAGAAAGTTTTTACTTGGCAATTCTATTTCTCTCACCGAAATGGAAAGCCAATCAGCATCTCGACACGAGGGAAATCATGTCTAAACAATTCGAAGGAAAAGTAGCACTCGTTACCGGAGCGGCGTCTCCTCGCGGGCTCGGAAGAGCGATCGCAAATACAATCGCCAAAGAGGGAGGGGACATAGTAGTATGCGACCTCAACAAAGAACATATCGAACAGGCGGCCGTCGACATTGCCAAAGAATTCGGCGTGAAAACTTTAGGAATTCCGTGTAACGTCACAAAGCCGGAAGACTGCGACGCCGTGATCGCGGGAATCAAAGAGAAATTCGGCAAACTGGATTTTCTCGTAAACAACGCGGGAGTTCTCAAGGACAATCTTCTGATGAGAATGAGCGAGCAGGAATTCGACTTCGTTATGGACGTAAACCTGAAGGGCGTATTTCTGATGACAAAGTCCGCTTCTAAACTTCTTCTCAAAGCGGAATCCGGAAGAATCGTAAACATTTCCTCCGTATCGGGTCTTACGGGACAACCAGGACAAGCAAACTACTCCGCTTCCAAAGCGGGCGTGATCGCTCTTACGAAAGTTTCTGCGAGAGAATTTTCAGGAAGAAACGTTCTTGTGAACGCGGTTTGCCCCGGATACGTTCAAACCGATATGACAGCTTCTCTTCCCGAGGAAGTTCAGAAGAAACTCACGGACCCGATGTTCATCCCTTTGAGAAGACCGGGAACACAACAAGAGATCGCAAACGCTGTGAAATTCTTCTTAAGCGATCAATCCAATTACATCACCGGCACTTACTTGAGAGTGGACGGAGGCGCCGCGATCGGAATGTAATTTTTCCTTTTTGAATTTTGCGGAAGTCTTTAAAAATTTCTTCCGCAGAATTCAAAATTCTGCATGTATTTTTTTATTAAAGTCTTATTTCAAAACCCGAAATGTGGGAACTCACACGTCCCTTGAACGCGTAGGACCGATTCGAAATCGTACAAAAGTCACATCGTAGAGGCGTAAAATGCGGGAACTCCACGTTCCGATTTTCGGTTTGCTCCAGCGGTTTTTTCAAGGTTTCGGGGACGATTCTAATTTGTTTGTAGGAAGAATCGAGAAGCGATCTTTCAGTGGTAAATCGGTAAAACCGCTTTTCGAGACGAGTTTTGAAAATCATAAGATCAAAATTTTACAAGACGTTCTTGGTCGTTTTTCTGCTGATCTGCGATCCTCTTTTTTCCGAAGCAGCCTGCGTCGGAACCGAATGCGCGTCTCTTCCTCCCGAAGTCGTCTTGGGAAGCAATCTGATAGATCCCGCGTTAGACGCCGTTTATACGAAGGAGTTCCTACTTTCCATGGGAGAGGCGGCGGTATTACAGAATATCAACTCTTCTATGTTAGGCGGAAAGATTCTTACTAAAAAAAGAATTGGAATCGGTTATTCCATCGCAAGAAGCAATTTGAGTCCGAGAAATTATCTATTCGAAAATTCGGAATTGCGGGAACTCCCCAAACAAGGGATCGCCGCCTCGCCTTCCGTCAACCTCGGCTTCAACTTGGGAAATCTTTTCGAAAGTCCGAGTCCGGAACTCTCAAAATGGAACGTTCACTTTCACTATTTCCCTTACGAACTTTCGGAACAAAACGTTCCCTTTTTAAAATTGAGAAAAACGGATCTTCACGGAAAAGTCGCAAACACCGGCTTGAGCGTTCGTTATTTCCCTTTTTATTCTCCTTCAAATTCTACGGAAGGAAACGGAAAAGACGGACTTTCCTTCGGGTTCGGAGTTTTTCAGTCCCTCCAAACGATCAGCCTCCATTCTTACGATCGAAGACCGACTAACGTTCGACTTTCGGGCCAAGCTCGGAAATGGATCGGAATCAACGACTTGACTTACAATTCCAATATCTATTCGACTACATTCGATTTTCGTTATGCGAAGACGATCGGACTTTTTTCCTTCTACGGCGGCCTTGGAGGAATGTTCAATCAGGGGAACGTGGAAATCCAAGTGGAAAGAAATTTCGCACTTTCGGCGTTATCCAACAAGGACGATTTTACGACCAACCCCACTCTTGTTTACTTGGATCTGAAGCGCAATCTTTTCGTGAGTCATACGAATTGGTACGGAACCGTCGGCTTGGAACTCTCTTGGAGGGACGCGAACATAATGATAGAATATTTGAAGAATAAAAATTCGGAGTCCGTGAGCTTGGGAGTTTTCATTCATTTTTGATTTTTGCGAGCAATCCACCCAAAACATTATATAAATAGAATCTATTTTAAAAATAGCGACTTATCGCTTTTCGAAAAATTCGATAAGGTTGGAACATTCGCTGAAGATCGTTTTTACCCATTGCCCGGACCCGAACCAATTTCAACCGGAAAGAACTTTACCGTCTTCCGATTTCAAAATGCGTAATCCGAACTTTGCGCTAAGATTCGAAAGAATCGAGCATTTCCTGAGACAATTTTACAAGGATAGAAAGGATCAGGATATTTTACAGAACTTCCGTCTTGTTGACGTTTCTCCGACCAACACAAGTTCCACGCGCAAGAATATCGCGCATCCTAAATGGACTGCATCTGATCCACGAATCAAAATTCGAAAGGATTGAGTCGATCGATTCTATGTCTTTCCCGTAAAGGAAATGCTCTTACGGAATCTCCTTTTTTAAAAGCAGGCTTCCGATTCTATCGTTTCCCTTTCCAAGAACGAAAGTTTCGCCTTAAAAAAGAAGTGCATTCTCCGCGGAGTTCCGAATTCTTCTCCCATAGATTCCGATCGAACATGAACACATCGATAAACAATTGTTCACAAAGTATATCTTCCTTCAGGTTTGCGGGGATCGGCGTTTTAAAAATTATCACATTCTAAAATTCTAATTTACTAAACGGAGAATCTTGTATGCGGGAAGTAGCGATCATCGGCGCTTATGAAACGGAACACGGAAACCACAAGGATCGAACCCTAAGAGATCTTGTCACCGAGGCCGGAAACGGAGCCATCTTGGATTCCGGAATCGATCGAAAGGAAATCCAGGCCGTCTTTGTCGGCAATTACGCTGGAAACGAATTCAACCGTCAAAATACGATGGGTTCTTACGCGGCCAACTTACTAGGATTAGGCGATAAACCCGCGATCCGAACTGAAGGCGCTTGTGCCTCCGGCGGCATCGCGGTCCGTCAGGGATTCTTATCCGTAGCGGCGGGAATTTACGATACGGTCTTGGTTTTGGGCGTGGAAAAAATGAACGGACTCGATCCGGAAACCACAATGGAAATCGTGGCGAGAGGACAAGACGCGGACGTGGAAGGAGGTTATTGTATCTCCGGTCCTTCCGGTTTCGCGCTCAACGCGATCCGTCACATGCACGAGTTCGGAACTACGAAGGAAATGCTCTCCAAAGTCGCCGAAAAGAATTATTTTCACGGTAGCCTCAACCCGTTCGCTCACAAACAAAAAGAGATTTCGTTTAACAATATCATGAGAGCCAGAATGGTAACCACACCCTTCGGTTTTCACGACGTTTCTTTAGTAACGGACGCGAGCGCGGCGATCGTCATCACAACCTTGGACAAAGCGAAATCCGTCCGTAAAAATCCGATCCTCATCAAAGGTTCCGGAATCGGAGGAGACTATTTCAACGTGGCTCTCAAAAAAGATTCGGTCAGTTTCCCGGCGAGCATTCAAGCCGCGGCGGAAGCGTTCAAAATGTCCGGCGTAAAAAGAGAAGACGTCGACGTTTTGGAGTGTCACGATTGTTTTACGATTACTGAAATCATCAACATAGAAGATCTTGGTTTTGTGGAGAAGGGAAAAGGCGGCCCCTTTACGATGGACGGCCATACCCGACTTGGCGGAAAACTTCCCGTAAACACCTCGGGCGGACTCAAAGCAAAGGGACATCCCGTGGGAGCCACCGGAGTCGGCCAAGTCGTAGAGATGACCTTTCAACTCAGGGATCAAGCAGATAAACGTCAGGTAACAAACGCAAGAACCGCGATGACGCACGTCCTGGGCGGTCCGGGCGCGGTAAGTTGTATTCACATTCTTCAGAGGGTTTAAAAATGTCGGAAACTATATTAGAAATTTTGAAAGGAAAGAAATGCAATTCCTGCGGTTTTCAAATGACCGAACCATCGATCGCGTGCACGAGTTGCGGAAGTTCGGACACATCCGAAATTCAATTTTCGGGAAACGGTAAGATCTATACTTACACAGTAGTTCACGTTGGCTTCGGTCATCTCTCCAAAAGGGCGCCTTATGTTTTGGCGGTCGTCGAATTGGAAGAAGGAATCAAAACGATGGGTCTTTTAGAAGGGGAAGTCGACGGAATTTCGGTCACTGAGTCCGTTCAAATCGATCTTCCCGTAAAATTCTCAAAGGAAGAATCCGGAACCGGTTTTATCTTCGTGCCGGCCTGACTTCCGATCCAATGAGGACTTGAGAAAAATCAAGTCCCATGACAATAACCTGACAAAAAAATTCTATCGTGAAATTTCATCCCAAGATATGCTGGTTGCACAAATAGAGGTGATTTTCGATGAACTCCAAGAATATGATCATTTCCATCGCGATCGCTCTTACCTCTCTGGTTCTTTTTTTGAACTGCGGAGATAAGTCCGAGAAACCGGCTGATGCGTCCGCGCCTGCCGCAACCGAAACTGCAGCTTCCACCCTCAGCCCGGAACTTCAAAAAGGACAGGAAATCTTTTTGCAAAACTGCGCTTCTTGCCATGGTGAAAAAGGCGCCGGAGACGGAGCCGCTGCTGCAAGCCTGAATCCGAAACCTCGTAACTATAAGGCTCCTGCCGGACAGTGGAAAAACGGAAACACCGAAGCCGGAGTTTTGAAAACTCTGAACAACGGGATTCCCGGTGGACCGATGGTCGCTTACAAATTCTTAGGCGATGAGAATATCAAACTACTGGCTAAATACGTAGTTCATCTTACTCAAAACTAAGATTTTCTTTTCGGGTCGGAGATTCTTATTTTCCGACCCACCTTCCGGTTTTTCGACTGGTATTTTTTACACCCCGAAAGGATCCTACTCTTGTGAACTCAAAGAACCAATTGCCGCCCTGCGGCGAAAATTGCGGAATCAGTAGAACTTCTCCGAACGCTCAAGAAAAAAAAACTTACACAAAATTAGGAATCTTTTTGATTCTTTTCGGAATTTCATCCAAGCCGAAGGAAGTAAAATTCTTCTGTAAAAAATGCGGAAAGCAATTTGATCAATTGTCGGCGATCGAACTCGGAAATTATGCGTAATTCGATTGACTTTAATAGAATTTAGCTGTTTTTAGTTGAAAGATTCCTTATGTCCGACGATTTCAAAATTTTCGTAGATCTCACCGTTTCCGTTCCCATCATTCACATCGAAGGAGAGATCACTTCCGAAGCGGACGAGGAAATCATCGGAAAATACGAATCCATCCCCGCCGATAAAAGAAGCAGAGTGATTTTGAACTTTCAAGGAACTTCGTATATCAATTCCGCGGGAATCGCGACCCTCATCAGCTTGATCACGAGAGCGTCCGAAACGAAAGGGAAAATCGAATTCGCGGGTCTCAACGAGCATTTTAGAAAAGTTATGGATATTGTCGGTTTAACCGATTTCGTCTTAATCCACAACACTCTTCAAGAAGCTCTTAAGTAATCCATTCTCTCTTTTTAAAATCCAAAATCACGATCTCCAGGTCTTCCGGCGTGTCCACGGACAATCCCGCTTCTTTTGCAAGGTAAACGCCGATTCCATAACCGGCTTCGATCGCTCTGAGTTGTTCAAGAGATTCCGATTCTTCCAGATTACTTTTAGGGAGAGAATTGTATTTTAATAAGAATTCCCGATCGTATCCGTAAATTCCCAAATGACGGAAGAGCGGAACTTTTACTTTGAACTGACTCGGTATAAGCGATCTGGAAAAGTAGATCGCCTTTCCGTTGTGATCGACAATGACTTTCACTCGGTTCGGATCCGTTCCGTGAGCCGGATCTAAAAGTGGAACAGCTGCGGTGCTCATCGTCCATTCCGGATGAGAGGCTTTCATACTCGCAACCCCATCGATGAGCTCCGGTTCGATTCCGGGTTCGTCTCCTTGAATGTTGACGATCACGGGATACTCCGAGAATTTTTCCGCGACTTCTATGATACGATCGGTTCCCGAAGGATGTTCCGGACTTGTAAGAACGCTCATCCCACCGAATCCGATTACGGTTTGGTGAATCCGTTCGTCATCAGTGGCGACCACCAACTCTGAAAGTGTGGAAGACCGGGAGGCGTTCCGATACGTCCACTCTATCATCGTTCTGTCGCCGATCTTCGCGAGCGGCTTTCCGGGAAAGCGAGAACTCGCATAACGCGCCGGTATTACGCCGAGAATTTTTCTCATCAGTTGACGATAAATTCCGTAAAGTAAACTTCCTGGATCTTTCCTTCGGTAAGAATGTGATTCACCTGGGCTTTGATCTCTTCCCGAAGATCCAACTGATCTTCGATGTTGATCAATTCGTCCTTGGATTTCCTTCCGACGATCAGGTTGATCAAATCCCGCATCTGTGCGTTTCTTTCGGCGAGTTCCGCGGACAAGGTTTGATCCTCTTTCGCGATTCCGAATGCCAACTTCATCTTCACGAAGTGGGCTTCCCCTTTGTCCGAAGTATTGATCCGAAATTCTTCCGTAAAATTATAGTTCGCTAACGGCGGAGGCGGCTTTACCAACGCCACGTTCTTCATTTGCTTGAATGTGCTGGTAGCGGTTTGTTTTGCCACGACCATTGCAATGATTGCTACGATGATAATTCCAAAAATCGCTCCGGCTACGTAAAGAAGCCATTTGATTATGGGCGATGTTCCTCCGCCGCCTTCGGCGGCGGGTAACCCGCCTTCTTCCTCGTCTATTTCCGCATCACCCATTGGTTTGCCTCCTGAATTTTAACGTTAGTCGCTCTTCCGGTTACTCGTTGCCTGGCGTGGACGACTCTGAACCGGGAATTCTAGTTTTTGGAAGTCCGAAATTGGTTTCGTACGGACTTCTCTTGGTAGACTTATCAGTCATGATTACGATATCGATTCTTCGATTGTATGCCTTCGCTTCCGGTGTTCCGGAATATTCCACTACCAACGGCCTGAACGCTCCGAAGCTCACCGCTTGAAACCAAGAAGGATCCAATTTTTCCACGTTGATGATATAGTCGGTCGCGTTGATCGCTCTCGCTCCGGCCAAATCCCAGTTGTTGATATAGGCCCTTTCTTCTTTTCCGGGCGCGACTCCGGGATTGACCGCGTCCGCATCGCAATGACCTTCTACTCGAACGAATCGATCGAGTTCCTTGATCAAGGAACTCGCTTTTTTTAATGCGATCTTGATAGAATCCGTAAGCACCGCCGACCCCGGATTGAAATAGTCCGCGCTCACCAAGGAGATGATAAGTCCTCTTTCGTCTTCCGTGATCTTTACTTTGCCGGCTTCCACTTCCGGTTTGAAAAGTTCGGTCGCGAGTTTTTTGGATTTTGAAAGAGTCTTTCCGGTCGTCTGAGACGGAAGACTCTCGATGTTCATTCCCATCTCTTCGAGTTTTCCTTTAGAGAGTGTCTGACCTCCGTCAAAAAAACCCGTAGTCGTCTTGAACGCGGAAAGAATGATCTGCATCTCGATAGCGTTCGTTTTACCGGTGGTATAGAGCATGATGAAAAAACAAAGGAGAAGAGTCACCATGTCCCCGTAAGTAAGCATATACTCGGGGATGTTCTGAATACATTCCGGACATTTTGATTTTGCCATAATAAAAGCCCGATCTTACTCGCTGTCGTCTTTGAGAACGTCTCGTTCTGAAGGAGGAAGAAACGAAGAGAGTTTATCTTTAACGATCCTCGGGTTGTCCCCGGATTGAATGGAAAGAGTTCCTTCGATCATAATCTGTTTGATCGTAAGTTCGTCCTCCGATTTACGCATGAGTTTTTTCATGACGGGAATCGCGAACATGTTCGCGCCCATGGATCCGTAGAGCGTAGTAATCAAGGCGGCCGCCATCCCCGTTCCGATCGCGGAAGGGTCGCCGGAACCGAGGTTCTTCAACATCTGAACGAGTCCGATCAGGGTCCCGATCATCCCGAAGGCGGGAGCCAAGGCTCCCCAGTTTTCCCACCAAGCCTTTCCGTTGTTGTGACGGGAAGCGATGTTTCCCATCTCGGTTTCCATGATGTTGCGGACGAGTTCGGGATCCGTTCCGTCCACGACGAGCGTAATTCCTTTTCGTAAGAATTCGTCGGGAAGCTCGTTTACGTCGTCTTCCAATGCGAGAAGGCCTTCTCTTCTCGCTTTTTCGGAAAAGGAGACTAACGTTTTGATCAATTCTATGAGGTCGTGTTTTTCGGTTCTAAATACTTTTTGTGTGACTTTTCCGACCGCGAGCGTCGATTCCCAAGGGACCGCCATGATGGTACCCGCAGTCGCTCCTCCGAAAGTAATGATGACCGATGGAATATCAAAAATGTCTAATGGGCTTAATCCCGCCGAGATGATACCGAAGATCATCAGGACTACCGCCGATCCTAAACCAACTACTGTTCCAAAATCCATAATTTTTTATTCCACCCTTTTGAACTGGTCCGGAGAAGAGCTCAGAGGAAATACAAGAATCCGTTTCTTATATTCTAAAATTTTTTCGATAACTTCGGGAATGGATTCCTTTACCACAAACTTTCTATCGTTGGAAAGGGTGATCGTAGTATCCGGATTGGCTTCAAGGCACTCGATATGAGATGCGTTGAGCACGAATTCGTCCCCTTTCAGTCTATGGAGTAGAATCAAAACAATTATCCCTTTTTCCTCGGAGTTCTCATTCTAGTCTCGACCTGCTTCTTGATTTCGATAATGAATTTTTCCTCGGTAAAGCGGCTTACATTCCTCTGAAAATCGGAGGTTTTCCAGGAAATTCGATCGGAACGTTCGATCGCCTCGTTGAGGGATTCTACGGTTTGTTCTTGGAAAAAGATTCCAGTTTTGCCTGAGATCACTGTTTCGAGGGCGCCACCTTTTCCGAAAGCGATCACCGGAGTTTGGTAGGCTTGGGCTTCGACCGGTGCAATTCCGAAATCCTCCATCCCTGGAAAGATAAAGGCTTTTGCTTTTTTGTAATATTCCAAGACTTCTTCTCTTTTGAGATGAGGAAGGACTTCGATATTCTTCGGAAGGTGTGAAGTCAGTTTTTTGAATTCCTGTCCACCTCCGATGAGGACGAGCCTCTTTCCATTCTTGCGAAACGCCTCGATCGCAAGATCGATTCTTTTGTAAGGCGCAAACGCGGAGACGATGAGATAGAAATCGTCCTTCTTTTCGGAGACAACTTTCCATTTTTCAGGAAGACAAGGTGGAAAGATCACTTCCGATTCTCGACGATAGAATTTCCGGATTCTTCTGGCTACGAACTCGGAGTTGGACCAGAAAGAATCCACCCGCGAAGAAGAAGCGGCGTCCCAGGTTCTTAGATAATTGGAGATGAGTTCGAAGGCAAAAAATTTCAACCCTTTACGAGAAGGAAAGTAATCGTAATAAAGATCCCAGACGTAACGCATCGGAGAATGGACGTAACTGAAATGAAACGAGTCCGGGTCGGTAATCACTCCCTTTGCCACGCAATGAGAAGAAGAGATCACAAGATCGTAGCCCTTTAGATCCAAGGATTCGATCGCGGTCGGAAAAAGAGGCAGGTACCAGCGATACTTGGTATCCTTAAACGGCAAATTGTTTGTGAAAGCGGTCGTGATTTTTCTTTGTTCGATCCGAGGATTTAGTTTTCCCGGCGTGTAGAATAGAGTAAAAAGATCGGCGGAAGGATAGATTTTGAGGAGAGAATCGAGGACCAATTCTCCTCCGCGCATTCCATTGAGCCAGTCGTGGATGATTGCAACTTTCATATTGGTCTCATCGGCAGATTTTGATTTCTTCGTTGAGAGAAAGTAGGAACTCCTTCGATTGAAGTTTCAGAATCGAGCCGTGGTGCTCTAAAATGTAGGAACTCCTTCGGTTGAAGTTTCAGAATCGAGCCGTGATTCTCTGAAATGTAGGAACTCCTTCGGTTGAAGTTTCAGAATCGGGCCGTGGTTCTCTGAAATGTAGGAACTAATTCTCCTCATCTGAATTTATTGAGCCATTCGTGGATTTAATGTAGTATCTTCTTGGTTTGATGTTTCATATTCGAGCCGTGATTCTCTGAAATGTAGGAACTCCTTCGGTTGAAGTTTCAGAATCGGGCCGTGGTGCTCTGAAATGTAGGAACTCCCAAATCGAACCTTTGCAAGAAGGACCAACAATTTCTCCGACAAAAATTCTTTTTCGAAAGCCCGAAAAAATTCAGAAATGAATCTTCCAAAGGAAAATCAAGATTTAGAATTTATCTGAAAAATCTTAGTAAAGAAAGAATCGGCTTCGACCGGACTCGCAAAGAAATGAATTCCTTCCACGATCTTTCCTCCCGCGAATTTCCAGAGAACACAGACAAGATGATCCAAGTTGATTCCATCTTCTCTATTTGTAAAGATGTGTTGGCTTTCGATAACGTATTCATCAGTCGCGGCGATAATCAATTTTTCGGCTCTTACGTTTGATTTACCCATGACGGAACTCATCGTATCAAAAAATTGGATGACTTCCTCAAAGCCGTTCTTCCGACCACTGAAAGGATTTTGTCCCGGAAAACTCCACTTCGCATCGGCGGAGAGGACGCTCTCTAACGTCGTACGATCTTTTTGGATATAGGCTTCGAAAAAACGATCGATAATCTCTAAATTAGGATGTTTCAATGTAGGATCTCCTATATTAAAAAAGAATCAAGAGAAGATTTTTAGAATTCAAAGTCATAATTTCTCCACCTAAGATTCTTCTTTTGTCGTTTCGACATAGAATGAAATATCGAATTTCGTTTGCTTCGGACTTTAGGTCCGTTCCATATTAAGATCGGAAAAATTCTAACCTCTTCGAAGAATGAAAAAAACCAAAAAACTTTTCCAAACAAAATCAGAGCTTGCCGAAGTAGTAGTCGTTTCCGACGCTCCCGATGAGAGTCGTCCTTCGATACAAATTGATCGTAAAGGGCGCGGGAGCGGAGCGTTCGAGTTTTCGATAGCCTTCCGAATAACGTCGAGCGTCGTTACTGAAAATTCTCGCGTCAGTAAGAAGTTCCATCACGTTGTCGTAAGTCTCCGGAGAATGAATCATCTTCGGAATGGTCCCTCGATTGGATTTGAGTTTTTCGGAAATTTCGTAGAGATTGTTAAAAGAAGCCCGAATGTCTTCGCGATTCTCGCGAATCACTCCGGTGGAAGCGGCGAAAAAATCGTCGAAATAATCCGCGGAGGGAAGAAAGTCGGGAGCCCTCTGTTCGTCTTCGAGATAAGTGGGCTGAAAGAACGTTGTATCCTCTTTCTCCGAAGAACCCGGATCGATATCGATCGTTCTTCCCGAAAGAATCGTGTTCGTCTGAAACGTAATCTTATAATTATCCCAGAGAGTGATCGGTTCCTTCAGACGAATCACAATCTCGATTGCCTTCGTCTGATCCTTGTTTAAAAATCTTTGGTCGCCCACTTCGTCGATCGGAACCACATCCAAACTTCGAACGATTCCTCTTTCCACGCCCAGGATTCTTACGGGAGCGCCCGGATGAATTCCTTCCAGGCGAGGATAATAGATCTTCATCGTATAAGGATAATCGTCTATGGTCCCCGCCTTTTCTACCACGGCCATATACATCCCGAGGGAAAATCCTAAGAAGAATATGACGCCCGTGAGGACCGTTGTGTGCTTTGAGAGATTCATAGATGAATTCGGATAATTATAAGATCGGTATTCGATTCTTCACTTTCCAAGAAGGATTTCTTTTTTTGAAAAAATAACATTCTAAGAAGAATCTAAAAAAACGAATCTTTTCCGCCAGTTCCAAATCTCCCGATTTCACTCGAAATCGCAATTTCTTTGTATTCCGAAGAAATGCGGGAACTCCCCTTTTTTCCGGACGTTTTCGAGAGAATGGCTGCTTTTCGGATCTTCGAATTCTCCCGACTTTAAGATTCTTTCCAAGTGGGAGAAGTAACAAACTTCAAAAACAAGCTGTACTCTACAAAGAAATTCCCGATAATGGAACTAAAGAAGAAATTTAGTCCAAGATCTATCTATGAGACATAATCTGATTGACTTTCTAAGAGAATTCGTGCAGAAAAGGAGAAACATTCTCCTCTTGGCTCTTCTTATCTGCATTTTGAGCATTGGGGCGATTCTCGGATTTCGTCTTCAAGGAATTCCCCGAGAACTGAATAAGTTAATCATTACGGGGCACGAAAAGCTCAAAACGGAAGAAATCGTCAGAATGCTTGAAATTCAACCCGGAACCTCCTTCGATACTCTGGACTTGGATCTTCTGGAAAAAAAACTCTCCAGGTATCCGAGAGTGAATTCTGCACGTATCACAAAAAAGTCGGAAGACCAACTCCTCATAGAACTCACCGAAAGAAAAGCCTCCTTCATCGTAAATTCCGATGGACATCTTTATGAAATCGATTCCGAACTCAGGATCCTCTCCAAAGACGACGTAAGGGAAAAAGACCTCTGTGTTCTTTCCGGAAACTTTCCGATCAAAAACGGATTCATCCAAGACGCGAGCTTTCGTGATCTTTATAATTCCGTAGAACAAGCGTTTCGAATGTACCCGGCTCTGAAGTCCAGAATCTCGGAAGTCCTCCTCCAAGAAGACGGGGAAATCTTTTTTTTCGCGGACGAGCCGATTCAATTACGAATCCAAATCGGAACCCTTCTTCATAGGGATCAAATCCGCAAACTCTACGCAATATTAGCCTATTTTGAAAAAGACAAGATTCAATCCGAGCTCGTAGACATCAGAGGAGAAGACGCAGTCTATCACTGATATGTTGGAACCAAGAGATAGAATCATCGCGGCCTTGGATCTCGGGACTTCTTTGACAAAAGTAGTCGTGGCCCGACCCATCTCCGAGTACGAGGTCGAAATCATCGGAACCGGTGCTTATCCTTCTTCGGGTGTGAAGAATGGATCCATCATCAATATTGAATCTACCACCCGTTCCATCATCGAGGCCGTAAGCGAAGCGGAGCTCATGTCCGGACAAGAGATCACTTCCGTCGCGGTCAATATCACGGGCAAAACCGTAAAAGCCGACAACTCGAAAGGAGTCGTCGCGATCACGAACCGGGATCGAACCGTCGCGGAACCCGATGTCGTCCGAGTGATCGAGGCCGCACAGGCGATTCGAGTTCCTGCGGATCAGCAGATTCTTCATGTTCTTTCCAAAGAATTTTCCGTGGACGATCAGACGAGCATTCGGGATCCGATCGGAATGACAGGAGTTCGATTGGAGGCGGAAGTTCATATCGTAACCGCGGGTATAACAGCAATTCATAATTTAGAAAAATGCATTGAATCTTCGGGTCTTCATTGCGAGGTTATGATTCTTTCCAGCCTCGCTTCTTCCGAAGCCGTTTTGACCTCCGGAGAAAAAGATCTCGGAACCGCGGTTCTTGATATCGGCGCGGGGATCTGCGATCTCATCGTCTACGTGGACGGAGGAATTTCCTATTCTTCCGTGATTCCTTTCGGCGGAATCAACGTAACGAGCGATATCTCGATCGGTCTGAAAACGACTTTAGAAACCGCTGAACTTCTTAAAAAAAGATACGGCCACACCATTCTTTCCGAAATCGATCCGACCGAAACGATTGAAATTCCTCCGATCAGCGGAAGACCTGCGAGACAGGTTCTCAGAGAAGAATTGGTGGCAATCATTGAACCGAGGATGAGAGAAATCTTCGAGATGGTGGACAAGGAACTGGTCAAGTCCGGAAAAAAAGGACTTCTCGCCGGAGGAGTGATTCTCACCGGAGGAGGAAGTCTTCTCGAAGGAATCGACACTCTCGCCGAAGACGTGTTTCGTCTAACGGCATCCAGAGCGCGGCCCGGCGGAATCAGCGGACTTGCGGAAAAAGCGTCCTCTCCCGAATTCTCCACCGTGATCGGAATGATCAAATACGCGGATAGAATGACGGACATGGACCAGAAATCCGTGGACCGTTCGGAAGGTTGGACGAAAAAAATCAAAAGATGGATCGAAGAGAATCTTTGAAAGAAATCCATTAGGAAAACAGAATATGATCCGATTTGAAGAAGAAACAAAAACAAGTCCCGCAGTCATTAAGGTATTCGGAGTCGGCGGAGGCGGAATGAACGCCGTAACGCGGATGTCCAACTCCACTCTCAAAGGAGTCGAGTTCGCGATTCTCAATACCGACGAACAGGTGTTACTCCGCTCTCCCGTGGAAAATAAAATCATCTTAGGAACCAAGATCACCCGAGGTATGGGAGCCGGAGGCGATCCGGAGCTCGGCTACAAAGCGGCCGAAGAGGATAAGGAAAGAATTCAGTCCGTAGTAAGGGGCGCCGATATGGTCTTTATCACTGCGGGAATGGGCGGCGGAACCGGAACCGGCGCCGCTCCCGTCATCGCAAAGATCGCGAAAGAAATGAAGTGCCTCGTCGTTGGAGTGGTTACTCTTCCTTTTTCTTTTGAAGGAAGAAGAAGAATGGAGCTCGCCCGCAAAGGGATCGAGCAACTTCGTTCGCACGTAGACACTCTCATTCTGATCAACAACGATTCCATTTTTCGAGTCGTGGACAAATCCACTCCGATCGATCTCGCGTTTCAGGTGATAGACGATATTCTTCTCAACGCGGTGAGAGGAATCAGCGATATCATCAACAACCCGGGCCTGATCAACGTCGACTTCGCTGACGTAAAGACGATCATGCGGGATACGGGCGACGCGGTGATGGGGGTCGGCGAAGGAAGCGGGGAAGGAAAAGTGAAGGAGGCCGTGGAATTCGCGATCAACAATTCGTTGTTAGATTCCACTTCGATCGCGGGAGCTTCGTCGCTTCTCATCAACGTTTCCGGCGGAAAAGATCTTACGATCTCAGATTGGAACGAAGTTTCGGGGATCATCACTTCCCAAGTGGATCCTAACGCGAACATCATCATAGGACTTCACGAAGACGAAAGTCTTGCAAACAAAATCCGAGTCACGGTAATCGCGACCGGCTTTAGCAAACGAAATCCTTCCGGTAAATTGATTCAAAATCAAGATCTCAATACAAGAGTTCAGGAGAATTACGGTTTTCAGAGAAAGGCTGTGGGAATGGAATCTCCGAACGATAGTAAGGAATTCCCGCAGGAAAATCAGGAAGATTCGCACAGACCTCATCCAGGTTCTCTCCGTTTTCGTTCGTCTAACGCGCCGAAATCGGAAGACTACGATATTCCCGCTTATCTTAGAAGAAACAATTCAACGAACTAAAGCGGTTTTCATGGGAGTTCCTACTTTTGTAGGATTCTTTCGATCATTCTCGTTTTAAAACTAAAAACAAAAATGGCCCGAAGAACACGGACCATTTTCTGATTCTTTTTAAGAGATTTGTTTTCCCGTATTGTAACGGAGACGGACTTCAAGTCCGTTTTCAGCTTTTTTTGAAAAGAAGGAGTTCCTACTTTTCTTCCTTGCCGAATTGTTTGCATTCTTTCAGATCCAAAAACTTTTCTTTCCCAAGTTCGCACTGAACCTGTTTCAAAGTTTTATCCGACATACAACGCAAAACGATCGCTCTGGACATATCGGGTTGAAGAATCTGTTTCAGCATCAATTGCCGCATTCCCGTGGGAATTTCCGTTTCGGAAGCCTGAGCGATCAACTTCACGTTGTGCATTTGATTTTCGACACATTCTTCTTCGGTCGGAATTTTTCTACAGGCCGATAAAAAGAGAAAACAAAACGACAGTATAGAAATAAGAAAAGCGGACTTTCGTCCGCTTTTCGTGCAATCGATCCGTTTCAAAGGGTTCGATTACTTTGCGTTGCTTTCGTCAACTGCGAAAGTAGCTTCTACTCTCTTTCTAAGTTCTCTCAGGTAGCTCTTTTTAGCTCCGTTGATCTTCATAGCTTCTTCGTAGAGTTTAATCGCTTTTTCGAAATCACCGGTAGAGAAGTAGTAAGTTCCGAGGTTTGCTTTCGCTCCCCAAGACTGACCCTTCGCTTTTTTGTCGGCTTTTTCCCAAGCCTCTTTTGCTTTTTTGAAACTTGGAGTTTCACCTTGGATTTCTTCGTAACCTTCAGTAAGAAGTTCTTTTACTTCTTCATCTTCGTCTTTTACGAAAATTTCGATTTTTTCAGTCTTAACGATCGGAGAAAGTCTGCTCTTGATATAAGCTGCAGCTTCGTCCAGACCTTGTCCGAAAGAATCCAGAATAGAAGGACATTCAAGATTTCCAACACTGTTGAAGATTTTTGCAGGGTTAGAAACAACCGCTTTTTTCACTTCTCCAGTATCAACTTTGATCAAAGTTGCATCGAGAGGAATCAACATGAAACGTACGCCTGTCGGTTTAGAAACTGGATCGTTTCCGGTGTTCACATCTCTTCCGGTAGCCATAGAAGCAGCGAAACCGGCAACTTTCATTCCTGCAGCAACTGCATCGATTTTGTTTTCGCTACCGCACTCAGTGTAAGGCTTTTGATATCCGATGTAAAGAATCGCTTCCGCACCGAGAAGATTTCCGATCTTCGCTCTGGACTTAGTGATTCCAGTAAGAGAAAGAGTCGCTTCGTTGAGAACGTCTGCACGTTTGCTGAGGTCGATCAGTTTGTAATAAGATTCTTTGTCGAATGCTTCGAAAACTTTTGCCGGCATTTGATCGATAAAGCTGGAACCTTCTCCGAAGATCGCTTCCCAAAGGCTTTTCTTTGGCGGTTCAACTGCTAATCCTACGTTACGAATGGTTCCGAGGAATTTTTGAAGGGCACGGCCTTCTTTATCTTTCGGGAATACCGGATATTCTACATCGACTGTATCTGCGCAATTTCCTAAAAACATAAGGAGAACTAACACAGAAATCAGAGAAGATAATTTTCTCATGGAAAGTAATACCAATCCTGTTTTGATTTTGGGGGTAAGGGCTTATTTAAAACTCGAAATAAATCGTGTCAATATATTTTAAAAATGCGGGTAGGCAATTTAAATCAGGCAAGATTCTGATTCTATTTTTTGATTGAAGCAAGACTTCTCTCGAGAGAAATTGAATGGGAACGGATTTTGCTGTGCACAAACGATCCATTTTTATTCTACTTTGTCTCCTTTCTTTGATCGGATGTTTTGCATCGAAGAAAGATTCCGACTCTAAAGACCAACAACTTATAAGTTGGCTCCTCGCGTCCGCATCGAATCCATCTTGCGTCGAGTATTACACTCAAGGAAACCTTTGTCTTAAAACTCCGGTTATTATCAGCGACAGATGTAAGCCCGCCGAGTTGGATCGTTTTCAAAACGGAATCCAGCCGGCTAATCTTCAAAACAGAGAAACTCTCGACGAACTCCTCCGTTGTTGGAGTAAATGTAATTCCACATTCTATCTAAACTACCTTTCCTCGAACGGATCCTGCTCCTATGAAACCGAAAAAGATTTTGAAAACGCAAAACGCTCCGGTTCCTCAAATAGCGGGAATCTTTGGAGACAATGCCAGTCTAATTGTAATACGGGGGTTGATCCCGCTTACCCGAAGTTAAAAGGAATTTCGACCACAACAACTTATTGGCCCTACTTATGAAAACCCTCGAAGAAATCACCAAAGCTCTCAAGAGCACTTACATGGATCATGAAGTGGATGAAAAACTTCCGCTGATTCAAGAGATTCAAAAATTAAAAAAAGAGAAGAATGCGGTTCTCCTCGGACACAACTACATGACCCCGGACGTTTTTCACGGGGTTTCCGATATCACCGGAGATTCTCTCTACTTAAGTAAGGTCGCAGCCGACACATCGGCGGACATCATTCTTTTTAACGGCGTCCATTTTATGGCCGAGACCGCAAAACTTATGTCCCCGCAAAAAAAGGTTCTCATAGCGGATCTGAAGGCCGGATGTTCTCTCGCGGAAAGTATTACGAGACAGGACGTAATCGATCTTAAGAAAAAATATCCCGGAGTTCCCGTCGTGACTTACGTGAACTGCACCGCGGACGTGAAAGCCGAAACGGATATCTGCTGCACTTCGGCTAACGCGCTGCAGGTGGTAGAATCTTTGGAAAGCGACACGGTCATTTTTTTACCCGACCAGTATTTGGCGGCGAACGTTCAGAATCTAACCAAGAAGAAAATCATCACACATCCCGGAAGCTGTATGGTTCACGAGATGTATTCCGCGGAAGACATCGAACTCACAAGAAGGCAGTTTCCGGGAGTTACGGTGATCTCGCATCCCGAATGTAAAACCGAAGTTGTGGATCATTCCGATTACTCCGGTTCCACGTCGCAGATGAGCGAATTCATTCGTAAATCGGGAGCGAAGGACATCTTTTTGATTACGGAATGTTCCATGGGAGACAATCTTCGCTCCGAGTTCCCGGACAGACATTTTGTTTCCACGTGTCAGGTCTGCCCTCACATGAAAAAAATCACCTTGGAAAAAATTAGAGACGCTCTTCTCTACGATCAGTTTGAAATTCATTTGGATCCCGAGGTGATTGAGAAGGGAAGAATGTCCGTTCAAAGAATGTTGGACCTTTCTTTTAAAAAGTAGGAACTCATACTTTTCTCTCAAAGAGAAAGGTCGGCGCGTGAGACTTCGAAATGTAGGAACTCATACTTTTCTCTCAAAGACAAAGGTCGGTGCGTGAGATCTTGAAAAAGTAGGAACTCATACTTTTCTCTCAAAGACAAAGGTCGGTGCGTGAGATCTTGAAAAAGTAGGAACTCACACTTTTCTAGGTCGACGGGCTTCGTCCGCCTTCGAGAAATTGATTTGTCGGAACAAATATCGAGCGTATAAAAAAGATTTGCTTTTTAAAAAACAGAAACTTCGAAAAATATAAGTTTCCGTCCCAAAACTGGGACAGAAACTTGCAGCTTGATTTTTCTGAGAAAGTAAAAGAATGTTTTAGAACACGCTGTAAATTCTTACGCCGATAGAAATATTATCATTTAGGAATATACCAATGTATCGAATCGGAAACGGAATCGATTTCCACAAACTCGAGATTAACTCGGAGCGGCCTCTAATTTTAGGAGGAATCGAATGCGAGTCGGAATTCGCGCTCGTGGGACATTCGGATGCGGACATCATTCTTCACGCGATTTCAGACGCGATCCTCGGAGCGTTGGCCCTCGGCGATATCGGGCAATACTTTCCGGACACGGATCCGAAACTAAAGAACATCGACAGCAAAATCATTCTTTCCAAATGTTTGGAACTCTTGAAAGAAAGAAACTTTCACCTCGTCAACGTGGACTGTACCGTAATCGCTGAAAGGCCGAAGATCGCTCCTCTCAAAGAAAGAATTACAAATTCCTTAAGTAGTTTATTGTCTCTTCCCCCGGAATGTGTTTCTATCAAGGCGACTACGACGGAAAAGATGGGGGCCTTGGGAAGACAGGAGGGGATCGGAACCTTCTGTACGATTCTTCTGGGAAAGAATTCCAAAGATTAGTTGAAACTTTTTTTCATAAGATTGCGCGAGAAATGAAATTCATTTCCGCGCCTTATCGCAGGAATAGAATACGTTCCAAAAGGAAGATTCTTCCATTTCGAAGTTCGTTCCAAAAGACAAAATGAAAAATGGGTTTCTTTTCAAATCGGCTTGGCTCGGAATTCCCCAACCACGGAAGTTTTATACGTCCACAGGGCCGTTTTTTTTAACAAAACTAAGACTTCTATTTTTTTAAAGAATCCTCGAACGCGATCTTGGAAATATCCACCTTCAGAACATTTCTTTTTTCTTTGATCGTTTTCGGAACGCGCATATCAATCTTATGCAGGTTCGTTTTTTGAATGGTGATCTTTTTTCCTTCCAGATTCTCCATCTGAACTTCTTTATCATCCTGTCCGATCTGTTTTCCATCGACGGTCGAGCCGTCCCTAAGAATCGCGCGGTCCGTAAAACCGCCGTTCGGATCCGGGATCACAGCTTCGACATCGACTGAACTTTCGTCAAATCCGAGAATCCGAACCTGGGAAAATGACTCGCCGGATTTTAAAAGTAAAACCACCTTTCCGGAAACGGCCATCTGATAAAGGGTTTGATCCACGGTTTGTCTTTCCGGATTCCAACTGCTTGCAAACAAACTCTCTTCGCAAAATTCGATGGTTCTGGTTCTTCTCACAAGAGTGATCGCCCAACCTCCGACTAACGTAACCGCATAGTCTTTCCAATTCGTAACTTCCGTGATTCTCAAAGTCTGACCGGAAGGAACGCTCGGTTCCGGCTTACGAAACACAGGAACCAAACCGAACAAAAAAGAATAAAGAGGTTCGACGGCGGCGACCTTACACGCTGCGTCTGCGGACGCCAAAATCGTTCGATGATTTTTATCTTCGCTCAATCTCTGATCGATCTTACAATTCGAAAGAAGAACAACCAAAAAGAATGGGAACAAAATGTAGAATTTAACTTTCATGCAATAAACAACTCCGGCAACGGCCTCTTTTTTTTGCTATCAAAACGACAGACTTGAAATATATTCTAAAATCATAATACAATTTCGGCAAGAATCGTCGACAATCTTATTCTTAAGAATTTCAATCATGAAAAAATGTTGTACATACAACGGATGGCTTTCCCTTTGCTACTTTTAGTGTGTGTCGTCGTATTGCTCGTCCCGCCGAATTGAATCACTTGCAGCGTCGCGGCCGAACACCCGCCGGGACTGAAGGTCCAATAGTATCCGTTTACCGTCTGTGGAAACAACGTCGCATTGATCGTCGACCCCGTGTTACCCGGACATTGATCTCCTGTTCCGCACATCGGCCCCTTCGAATAAGAAGGGCACGACGTCAAAAGATTCAGATCGTTAAAAGAGCCGGGCCGCATAACGTTCGAAGGAATATTCGGAGGGGATAGAGCGGTTTGCATTTCGTAACAAGCATTCTGAAATTCCGCTTTTCCGTACGGGTCGCAGGCTCCGTCGTCCGTATCGCAAAACGCGACGCCGAGATTGGCTCCGTAATTATCGCTTTCGTTTCCCTTACCCTGACAATCGTTGAACCCGGGTCTCCAGAGTTGACCGTAAGAACATTTCGTCCAAAGATACATCCCCGAAACCAAAACGGTTCCGTTGACCTGATCCCCAGATAACGCGGGTTTTACGGTCACGGAATAATTTTGTGAAACACCGTTTTCATCCGTGTATTGGTAAACGACCGGGTTCGTAAAATTCTGAGCGGTGATTCCTGAAACTTGAAGAATTCCCCCCACTTCCAGTTTCGATTTTTCAGCAATGGAAAAGGTAGCCTTAAGCGAACTTACGTCCGTTCCAAAAGGAACCGCAACGGTGACGGTCGAGTTCGGCTGCGCTTCCGTGATTCCTCCGGCGCAAATTCCGGACCCGCAATAATTTGAAAAAGAAGACGATAGATCGAACGCGAACGCTTTGATTCCGTTTGCGTTCGGCTTAATCACGGCCGCCAGCGCCGCGAATTGTTGTTCAGTGCAATTCGGGCAATTTTCTTTTGTTGGAAAAATAGATTCGGTGACGAACTGAGAAAGGGGATTTAAAAAACAGTTTGCGGATAGGCTACAAAACAAAATCAAAACGAGAGTGAAAAAGATTCTTTTCATTTTATAATTTTCCAACAATTACAGTGTAACCCAGAAATTGAATCTTGCATCTAAAATTCAAAAAGTAAGTAGGAAAGTTTACAAAAAATCGGTTTTATTCTCTTGAAACGGGTTTTGGAGGGCATTTGATTCCCCGTTACGGAAATCAGACTCACTCGTTCGAGGGGGTTCCATTTTTTATCCCTTCGATTTTGGTCGCTTAACAGAAACGTCAAACCGAAGTCATTCGTAGAGTTCGCCTAACCCGGAACGTCGAAACTGAAGTTTTCAAAATCGTCCGCGTGGACTTTTTTGAAAATGAGCGCGTCAGAGCCGTCAGTATAGTAGTGTTTTCTAATATGAATCCTCTGAAATCCGCAGGATTGATACAAACCGATCGCTGGAAGATTGTGAGAACTCACCTCTAAAAAAAAAGTTTTTTCTTTTTGAGCGTTTAGCAGGGATTCTAAAATCCATTTTGCTTTTCCACTTCTTCTCTGAGAAGGATGAACCGCGACCTTATAGATTTCGATTTCGTCTCCTACGGTTTTGTAAAGCACGTAACCCAAATCTCCGACCCCGATCCCTTCCGATTCCGTAAAATGGGAAAGTATCATCTCTTCGGTCCAGGCCTCCGCTCCGAAACAGGCGGTTTCGAGCAGGTAGATCCAGTGCACATCCGTTTTATCGAGCTTTTTTATATTCAAAAGATAGAAACCGCTTTGATTTTACGGTCAAATTCTGATTGCAGGAGTCCAATGTTCAATCAAGATTCAGCACCTATAATATTCGGGAAGATTAAATTCTTCTTGGGAATCTTAAGAATTAAGGAGTTAGTATGAAAAAAATAGGTAAAATCGTATATGCGGTTCCCTTTGCGATTTTCGGATTGTTCCACTTCCTTTCGGCTCCGGCGATGTCCGGTATGGTTCCTTCCTACATTCCCTTTCCGATTGTCTGGGTTTATCTTATCGGCTTGGCGCTGATCGCTGCGGCGGTTTCCATCATAACGGGAATCAAAACTCATCTCGCGGCAACTCTCCTCGCGGTTCTTCTCGGAATTTTTATCGTTTTGATTCATCTTCCGGGCGCCGTGGCGGGAAATCAAATGTCCACGGTTACCTTTCTCAAAGATCTTTCCTTGCTCGGCGCGGCGCTTTTGGTCGCCGGTTCCGCGAAAGACTAAACTTTTGTTTTGAAAAAAAAGCGGGGATTCCTCCGCTTTTTTATTTTTCCACCTCGAATTCCGCCTTCCTCGCTTCCATCCGAGAACCGTAACATTTAGGGAGAGGAGATTTTTTCGGTTGGCCGATAAGATACTAAGGAAGTCTCACCCGTTTCGAGGAAGTTTCATGTCATACAACATTCTACGCATTCTCGTTTTCTTTACCGTTTTCTTTTTTGTTTCCTGTGAAAGATCCAAAAACTTCGGATTTCAAAACCGAGGAGAAAGACCGCCTACCGTGGAAGATTTAGAGGCTTGGAAAGAAAGACTCGCCCTGAACGAAGCCGAAATCATAGATCTTGAAAAAAAAATCTCCGCGATGGTTCAAAAGACAAGATCCGCGGGCGCCTTGAGTTGGAAAATCGCGCAGGGTTATATGAAGATCGGCGACTACGACATGGGAGTTAAGTACTACAACCGAGCTTTGAAGGAAAACAACGAAGGAAAAAAAGTCGAAATCGTGGGGGCAGAACTCCACTTCTTCGAACCCGCGATTCCGTTTTTTGAAAAGGCCCTTCTTTTAAAACCGATCGACCAACAGCTGTTATACGAAACCGCTCTCGCTTACGCCAACGCCTCGAAAGACCGAGGTTGGGAAACCGCAAGAAGGCAGATCGCGATCGATCTTTTTACTCATCTTGCGATTCAAGATCCGAGAGATTCCAGATTTCCGTTTCAGTTGGCGCTGATCTACTTCGATTCGTCCATGCCGGATTCTTCTTGGGAAGGAGTTTCGGCGGGGTTTCACGATCAGGATAAGGCGCTGCGGATCTTGGACGATATTCTAAAAAAAGAATTTAGAAACGTCCCCGCGCGTTTTGCAAAGGCCAACTTTTTATACAGACTCGGCAAAACCGAGGATTCAAAAGAAGAATATCTTAAAATCAAAAAAACGATCGAAGAATTGAACGACGCGGGTTTGGTCCGTGAAGGTCTGGATAAAAACGATTCTTATCAGAACGTTCTTCAAAATCTAAAGAAGATTTCCGAAAACTCTCAGAAAAAAGAATGAATCCTCTAGTTCTCGCAGACCCGAAGGTTTCTCAATTCTGTATTCGGACAAGAATATTCAAAAAATGGAATTCTTGGGAAGAAGCCGGTAAGAATCTACGCTCCTCGCTTCCTGAATCGATTTTGAAAAACGCGGAATCTTCCGCGACTACGATTTCCGACGAAGTTCAGAGACTGGGCTTTTCGATCCTTTCCATCTTCGACGAGGAATATCCGCTCTTGCTGAAGGAAATCTTCGATCCTCCTTTGATTCTTTTTGCGAAAGGGAATCGGAAAATTCTTAGCGAGAATTTAGCCGCGGTCGTCGGCACAAGAGAACCGTCTCCGATCTCCTCCTTTACCGCAACTCTACTTCCTTCGTTTCTCAAGAAGCAGAATTTTTTCGGAATCGTTTCCGGTCTCGCAAAGGGAATCGACGCGGTCTCTATGAGTTCGGCATTGGAAGAAGGCTTGGCGGTCATAGGCGTTATGGGAACCGGACCTGAAACGGAATACCCGCTTGAAAATAAAAAGTTGTATCGAAGTTTGAAAGAATCGGACCGCGCTCTGATTCTTACTGAATATCCGCCGGGTCATGTCCCATTAAAATATTCTTTTCCAAAACGAAATCGAATCATCACCGGAATCTGTTCCTCCGTTTTTATTCTGGAAGCGCCCGAAAAATCAGGAGCGATTTCTTCCGCGCACAACGCGATAGAACAGAATCGTCAGATCTTTATATTTTCTCATCCGAGCCAGACTCGAAATCAAGGCGGCGAACTTTTGATTCGTGAAGGCGCGGACGTCTTGGATCTAAAAACCATCTCTTTGGGAATGGAAGAAGTGTTTCATACGAACGAGCTTTTACCCGATTCTCAATCTGCGATCCCTGGAATGCTTGCAGAACTTTCAAAGAAACGTTTTTCTGGCGAGTGGAAACATATCGGATCCGGTTATTATGCGAGAAAAACGAATTCCCAATCTCTACTCCCGGGCATTTGATCCCGTCCCCGCCTGGTCGCTCGGTTTTTATAGGATCGTATTCGGTTTTCTACTTTTTATATTAGCATTTCGTTATTTTGCTAACGGATGGATTTCGAAATACTTTTTAGACCCGGTTTTTCATTTCAAATTCTACGGACTTTCCTGGGTCGGCGTTTTGCCCGCTTGGATTTTGTATCCCCTCTTCGTTTCTCTTCTTTTTTTCGCAATTTTTATTTCCTTGGGGATCTTTTATAGAATTTCGATTCTTTGTTTTTTTATCATCTTCACCTATGTCAATCTTTTAGAAGTCGCGGTTTATCTGAACCATTACTATCTGATCTGCCTCATCCTATTCCTACTCGTCTGGATCCCCGCGGATCGGGCTTTGAACGTATTTCATATTTTTAGAATATTCAAAAACAAGACAATTCAGGAAATCGAACCGATCCCCGCCTGGAATCTTTACCTCTTGCGTTTTCAAATCGGAGCCGTTTATTTTTTCGGAGGAATCGGGAAGTTGGTCCCGGATTGGCTAGTGGACGCACAGCCGGTCCGTATCTGGCTTTTAAGAAACTCGGATATTCCCGTTTTCGGCTCGACACTTTCCATGCCGGCGACCGGTTATCTTTTCAGCTACGCCGGTTTGATTTTCGATCTCACGGTTCCATTCTTACTTTTAAACCGAAAAACGAGAGCCTTCGGATATTCATTAGTTCTAATATTCCATTTTTTGACTTGGAAATTATTTCCGATCGGAATGTTTCCGTGGGTGATGATCCTAAACGCGACCCTTTTCTTTTCGCCCACTTGGCCCGTGGATCTGTTTCGTTTCCTTAAATCCAGAAGTATGCTTCCGAATCGGGAGAATATTCTTCTTTTCTTATGGACTCGTTTTCCTATCCATTTCAGAAGATCGGTTTTTTCTTTTATAGAATCCTTCTTGGGTTTCCTCGAAAAAAAATCCCTTCAATCCGAAAGTTTTCTTTTTTCAAAGGGAAGCGGTCTTCGGAAAAAATTCGGTTTTATTTTATCAGATCGCTCCTTCCGATATTTCTGGATCTTTTACGTTCTTCTTCAGATTCTTTTGCCTCTCAGACATTTTCTTTATCCAGGTTATCATCTCTGGACCGAGCAGGGTTTCCGATTTTCCTGGCAGATCATGCTCGTTCAAAAAAACGGAATCGCTTCCTTTCGAGTGGTGAATCAGCAAACCGGCGAAACGACGGTGGTTCTTCCCGAATCCCATCTCAACGAGATTCAAAGAATTATGATGAGTTATCAACCGGATTTGATTCTTCAATTTGCGCACTGGATCGGCGAAAACGAAAAGACAAGAACCGGTCAGGACGTTTCCGTTTATGCGGACGTGATGGTTTCGCTTAACGGAAGAAAAAGTCAGGTTCTGATAGATCCGGAAAGAGACCTCATGAAAGTCACGAATTCTCTCGCTAATAAAGAGTGGGTTCTTTCCGGAGATGAAGACTAACGTTATACGCCAACGAAAGACCGCATGGAAACGGATCGATTTTGAAAACTGTGATGGATGAACTTGATCTTTTCCTCGGGCATCATCGCGCCTAAAACGTAAAAGATCGGCTCAAAGTGTTCAGTCGAAGGAGCCGCGAGCCTTGCGATATCGCCCTTCTTCTGAAACTCCAGGATCGCCTTGTCGTTTCTGGATTCCAACGCCTGTCGAACAAATTCGTCGAACTCGATCGCCCAGTCAGCCGGAGTCGCGTTCATATTGTGAAAGTCCGCCTTTCCTAGATTGTGAACGATGTTACCGCTTCCGATGATCAACGTTCCTTCCTCTCTCAGTCGTCTTAACTCCTGTCCGATTCCGTATTGTTGTTCGGGACTTAGGTTGGCGTCGATGCTCAATTGAACCACCGGAAGATTCGCCTTTTGAAATAGAAAATAGAGAACTCCCCAGCTTCCGTGATCGATTCCCCATTCCGACGTGGTCTGCACCGGCACTGTTTTCACGAGCTCTTTCACTCGATTCGCCAGGGAAGAATCCCCTTTGGGACGATACTCGATTGCATACAACGCGTCTGGAAATCCGTAGAAATCGTAAATTTGTTCGGGAGGATCCGAAATTGTCACATAAGTTCCTCTCGTCTTCCAGTGCGCCGAAACGACGAGGATATTTTTTACGCCTTCTAAGTTTGAACCGAAGGCTTCCAAGCTGCGCGAGAATTCGGACGGGATGACCAAGTTCATGGGAGACCCGTGACCTAAGAATAAAACTGGATTCATACTGTTATTTAGACACAAGCGGCCATAAAAAGAAACACAGTTTTGATCCATTTTTGAAAATTAGGCTCCTCATATATTTATTCAGAATTTTTTTTCCAAAACCCTAATGATTCTTTTTCCGATTCCGAACTTGTACCCACGACGGAGGATCGCGGATTTCAAAATATAATATTATATTTTTTTAATATTCCTTTTAACCGTTCTTCCAGGTTAAGAATTCGGATTCACTTGAGTGACATAGATCTCAATGAGATTCATAAGCGGGTCACAAGAAGTTGTTCGTCACAAGGTTATGGCAAATTAGAGTAAATTTATGTACTTTAATTTTGAAAAACAAACTCTAAGTCGTTCATAAGAATCGGATTAATCCTGAATTATTAAAAAAGTAAACAAGATGCCGGAATTCAATAGATCGAAACGTCGAAACTCATAGCAAGTCAGATTGATGTACAAAAAAGTTTTAGTTCTCGTTTCCGTGTTCTTATTTTTACAAGGTTGTATGGCTTGGCCGATGTTGACCGGCGCGGTGGGTTTAGCGGCCGGAAAAAAAAGCGGTGGTGGCGGTTTTTTCTTTCTTCCGTCGAGCGGCTCCGAATCTTCCGTTACACGTATCGAACTTACTTCTCAAAATTCTTCCATCGCAAAAGGAACAAGTTCTCAACTTCAAGTGACGGCCGTTTTCGACAACGGAACCAACCGAGACATCACGAATTCAGCTACGATTTTTTCTTCTTCCAATTCGATCGCGACGATTGAAGGTAACTCGGTGAGAGGACTTTCCGTTGGCGCGTCCACTCTGGAAGCGGACTACCAAGGTTTTACTTCCCGATTGACGATATCCGTCACTCCAGCCCTTTTGAATTCGATTCAGATAACAAGCTCGGATTCCGGCACGTTAGCCGTCGGTTCAAGTAGACAACTCTTTGCAACGGGAATTTTTTCGGACGGTTCCAATCAAGATCTGACCAACGATCCTTTGACAAACTGGTCTTCCAGCAACGACTCTTTGATTTCGATCAACCCTTCCGGTTTAGCCACGGCTCAATCTTCCGGAACGGCCAGCATTCGCGCGTCCTTCGGTTCCAAACAAGGTTCTCTGTTATTAACCGCAAACGGGGTCGCGCTTTCCTCGATCCAAGTGACTCCTTCGAATCCTAGCGTCCCCTTAGGCGCCGTTATACAATTCACCGCAACCGGTATTTATTCGGATAACTCCACTCAGGATTTGACAAACTCTGTGACCTGGACGGTCTTGGACACGGCGATCGCTTCGATTCAAAACGGCGGATTGTCGCAAACGATCGAAACGGGCTCGACTTCCGTTTTTGCGACATTGGGTTCTAAGATAGGATCTTCTACGTTAACCGTAACAGCGGCTTCTCTCGTTTCGATTACGGTTAGCCCAGTCAATTCTTCAGGCGCGAAAGGTCTTCAGACTTCTTTCACGGCGACCGGGATTCTTTCCGATAACACCAGTTTGGATATCACGGATCAGGTGACCTGGACGACGACAGACGCGAACATTCTTACGATTTCAAACGCTTCCGGCTCGCACGGTTTGGGTTCTTCTCTCGATTCCGGAACCGTCACGATCACCGCCTCCATCGGAGGTATCGAAGGTTACACCGATTTTACCGTAACCCAGGCGACGTTAGTTTCCATCGCGGTAACTCCGATCCTTTCTTCCAAGGCGAAAGGTCTCACGGAACAGTTTTTTGCAACCGGAACTTTCACGGACAATACGACTCAAGACATCACGAATTCGGTAACATGGACTTCTTCGTCTTCCATCGTCGGCGTCTCGAACGTGGTCGGCTCCTACGGTTTGGCTCAAACTTTTTCAAACGGAAGCACGATAGTGACCGCCACGTTAGGCAGCATTCACGGGAATACTTCGTTTACGGTTACTTCCGCAATTCTTACTTCCATTCAAGTGACTCCTTCCAATCCTTCTCTGCCGAAGGGTTTGACGAGAAATTTCACCGCCACCGGGATTTACTCCGATTCTTCCAATACGGACATTTCCTCTTCGGTGACTTGGTCTTCTTCCAATCCGATCGTTTCCTTGGTTTCCAACGCGAACGGTAGCGAAGGTTCCGCCTTCGGAAACGAAATCGGAACGACTTCCATCCAAGCGAGTTTGGGAACCGTCGTCAGTCCTCCGGTCACGTTATCCGTAACCGCCGCGGAACTCGTGTCCATCGGAATCACTCCTCCGTCATCGACGAAAGCCAAGGGATTGTCTCAGAATTTTACCGCAACCGGCGTTTTTACGGACAATTCCACGCAGGACATCACCGAAATAGTGACTTGGTATTCCTCCGATACCGTAATCGCGCAGATTTCGAACGTATCGGGTAACAAGGGTTATACGAATGCCCTCTTTCCGGGCTCGAGCAATATCACCGCCGCTCTCGGCTCCGTTTCCAGTCCGGCGATTTCTTTTATGGTCACGCCGGCGGAATTGGTTTCAATTTCAGTTACGCCGATGAATCCGTCCGTCGCAAAAGGGTTTTCGCAACAATTCGATGCGACCGGAACCTATACGGACAATACTACTCAAAATATTACGAATTCGGTCCTTTGGTCTTCTTCCAATTCCGCAATCGTTCAGATTAGCAATTCCTCAGGAAACAATGGTCTGGCCTCCACTTTGAACTCCGGAATCGCAACGATTACCGCAACTTCCGGTTCGATTTCCGGTTCTTCAGGTATTACCGTTTCCTCAGCGGTTTTGATCTCGATCCAAGTCACGCCGACGAATCCGTCCGTTGCAAAAGGCCTTACGAAACAATTCACTGCCACGGGTATTTATTCGGACAATTCAACTCTGGATCTAACTTCTTTGGTAACCTGGTCGTCCTCCGATTCTTCCAAGGTTTTGATCGGAAACGCTTCCGGTTCGGAAGGTCTGGCCTCGGCTATTTCATTAGGTAACTCTAATATATTTGCGGTCTATAATTCTCTTCAGAGCAATACGAGCGTTATGAGCGTGACTCCCGCGGAACTCGTTAGCGTCGTCGTGAGTCCTCCCTCCCCTTACAAGGCGAAAGGACTCACTCAACAATTTATCGCCACCGGAATTTTCACCGATAGCACGAGTCAAGATCTGACTCAGCTCGCGACTTGGTATTCTTCCGATACAAACGTGGCCCCGATCAGCAACGCTTTCGGAAGCGTCGGGCTTTCCACCGCTCTTGCCACCGGTTCTTCCGACATTTATGCCGTTTATAATTCCCTGAATAGCAATACCGTAACCTTTACGGTAAATCCGGCGGTGCTCGTTTCGATTCAGATCAGCCCCGTTCATCTGAGTCTCGCAAAAGGACTCAGCCGGCAATTTAACGCGTTAGGAATCTACTCGGATTCCTCCTCGCAGGACATTACAGCTTTCGTTTCTTGGTCCAGTTCCAATCCTTTATCGGCAAACGTCTCGAACGCAGTTGGGACGGAAGGAATGCTCAGCGCTTTGCAAGTGGGAACGAATACCATCTCCGCGTTTTCAGGTTCCATTTCGGCTAATACGGATTTAACCGTAACTCCGGCAACGTTATCCTCCATTGCAGTCTCCCCTACGAATCCGACGATCAACGCAACTTCTACAAAACAATTTACGGCCGTCGGAACGTATTCCGATTCGAGCACCGCGGATATAACCTCGTTGGCGACTTGGTCCAGCTCCAACAACTCTTTTGCGACGGTGAGTAACGCGCTCGGAACTCAAGGTCTTGCAGCCGGGATCAACGGCGGGAACTCGGTAATCACCGCCGCTTATAATTCCGTTTCCGGGAATACGATACTGACGGTTAACTCGATCGACACTACCGCCCCCACCGTCACTTCCGTCGTGTCCTTGTCTCCGACTACGATTCGGGTGATATATTCAGAAAATGTAAATAACTCCGAAGCGCTCAATCTTTCAAATTACAAAGTCGTAAACAGCGCGTCCCTCTCCGGATCCTGTTTTGATAATTCGAATTTTAGCGCGAATTCTCAAACGGGCGACTTCGCTCTGAATACGATCAGCGGAAGCGGGAACTCGTTTACGATCACTCTTTCCAGTTCTCAAATTGCCGGAAAAACGTACACTCTCGTAGTCAATAAAAACGGAATTCACGATCTTTCCTTCGCTCCGAATCTTTTGGGCTGTCCGAACAACGCGGATTTTTCCGGTCAAGAACAACTGAAGATCTCCGGCGCTGTCTGCAACACGGTTGGAAGAGTGATTCTTTCCTTTTCTAAATCGGTCTATCCCGGAACGGACATCGCAAAGTCAGCGGAATGTTCGAACTCGACTCAGTGCGCTCTGAGATATAAATTCACCGGAGTTTCCTCTTTAGGAAATATAACCGGCGCAAAAATTCTGGACGGAACCGTTTGCGGGGGAACGGCGGCCGATCCTTCCAAAGTGTGTCTAACGCACTCCCTCTCTCAGAGCGGCGGTCAGTACACTGTCATCGCCGCAAACAACTTGGATGGAGACGGCTTTGACAATTCTTCCTGGGGTGCGATTCGAAACGTTTCCGATTCTGAAAATCTTCAATCTTCTCCGAAGGACAGAACGAGTTTTATCGGATGCGGAAGTTCTCCGGTGAATTTTACGGACGGTCCGATCGCCAATAACCCGTTCGCCGACGATTCTTCCTTCGGTTATCTGACCGCTTATAACGGAAGAATTTACATCGGACCCAACACCGGCGGAAATCAAGCCGTCCGTTTTAACTACGACGGAACTCAACCCGAGTCGGTATCCTTTTCCTTTACAAAAGACACAACCTCTTCCGGAGGATCCGATATTTCGTCTAACTCAGCTTCTACGAGGGACGGCGGAATCGGAGTTCCTCCTTATGTTACCATCGGTCACACCGGATGCTCCGTGAACGAAGCAAACCAAGCGACGGGTTGCGGTCCCGATAACGAGGACGGACGCGGCGTATTTTCGGCCGGATCGTTAGGCGGAACCGAACACATTCTTATGGCGGGTTCGCGATCCTCCGAAAATTTCAACTATTTGTATTATTCTTCCGATACGGATTCCGGGCTCGATTTCAAATACATCGACATGGGTTCGATCACGGGAACCGTCACCGCAGGAACTTCTTCCATCAACGTTATGAACGACAGAATCTACGCAGGTTTTGCGAAACGAAATCAGAGCACAAACTCGCCCGACTTCGGAAAAATCACATTCAATTCTTCTGATACATCCAGATGTACAATAGGAAGTAATTGTAACGCGAACGACGGCACGAGAGGCGATCGGTTTAGAATCGATAGAATGCCTTATTTCGGCGGCGGATCCTCGGAAGGAAACAATTCGCGCATCAACTGGGCTTATTACGTCGGGATCGATTCCTTGTTCTCCTTTAACGGAAGAATTTACGCGGCAAACGGAGGCTTTCCGAATTCTTCGCATAATGGAAGTATAATACGTTCCACGAACGGGAATCCGGTTCCTTGCGACGACTTGGATAGCTGTTCCAATTGGACGGACATAGCTCCGAGAACGGATTCGAAATGGCATAACGGCTCGAACAACAATTGGTTCTCCTTGGAGCTTACCAAGTATTACGATCTGATTCCGGCCGATAAAGCCTTCTCGCAGTTTGCGGAATTTAACGGAAAACTTTATCTTACTAGAACGATATGCGTCACTTCTCAGGATAATTCCGGTTTGAGAAATTCAGTTCAAACGATTTCCGGTTGTACAAACGGAAACTATAACAACAGAAGACCGCAACTTTGGAAATGTGATCCTACTTTGACTGGAAACAATTCCAATTGCGACGCCGGAGATTGGTCTTTGGTCGGAGACGACGGCTCCGGCTTTACGAATTTCGGAAACGTTTCCAACCACAGCATCACGATGGCGGTGAGGAACGGTTCTTATCTTTATATCGGTTTTGACAACGAAAGCGGAGTTCAAATCTGGAGAACCAACGTACAAAATCCCGGATCTCCCTCTTCGAGTTGGGAACAAATCGGCGCAAACGGATTGGGCGATACGAACAACCGTCAAATTTATTCCTCCATATCAGGAACGGATGCCGGCGTAAATTACATCTACATAAGCGTGGGAAAAAACAGCCAGCCCGTGAGAGTTTACAGACAGCAGAACAATTAATATGAAAGAATATTCTAAAATTCTAATTTTATTATTAATTCTTTCTGTTTTTCAGATCTCTTATTGTAAAAGAGACAATTCTGAAAAATTATCTTTTTTAAAAAACGAGCAAAACGGAATGATCCGTTTTCAGGCATTTATTCACGGAAAAATAGAAACAAACGAAACCGAAAAATATTATAATTTCGTTCTTAAGCAGGCGGAGAACTTACAGGGGGTTTTTCAGATCGATTCCACAAATTCAGAATTGAGGATCCGTTTGATTCAGGTAGATTTTCCGTTCAACACAGAGACAGATTGTACAAATACAAATTCAGGAAATACATATTCCTGCAAAATAGAAATTAAACCTTTAGAAAAAGCCAGCTATCGACTAAGAGTTTTTCGAAATTCTAAAACCGAAGAATCAAGTTTTAATCTTTTTGCCGGAATCTTCGGGAACGGTTATGTCCATATCGAATAAAAATATTCTATTTAAGATTTTTATAATACTTTTGATATCCTTCGGATTTTCATTTTGCCAGCACGTTCGGGTTCGTTTCAATCAAGATCCTCCGAAAGAATGTCTTTCGGAAAAAGCGGATAAGAAGTGCAAACGCGCACTGGAAGAAAGGGAAAGACTCAACGCGGAACCGTCGCAGATGCACGTAATTCCTCAGGCTTACTATTACTGGGGCTTAAGTCCTAAAAATTATCCGATCGATACGACCGGATATTGTTCAAACGGAGTCAAGGAAGCGCATCAATATTCTACGTTTTTTGATTCTCTCTATGAACAATTGACGATAGGAATTTATTCCCCCAGAACTCTCGTTCTGATTTGTTACAACTGAGGATTTGAACATGAAAGTTTTCAAAAGAATTTTAATCATCCTATTCTTTCTATTCGGCCTCGGTTGTCACAATACCACTTTGCAAATTTATCCCAATCAAACTCCGATTACGAATCCGACTCAGGAAAAACCGGAAACCATTTATACTCAAGGCGGTTATCTGGTAGGAATGATCGAGAATTTCAAAGCGCCGGAAGTCGCGTGCAAAGAAGGGAAGCCCCAGATCTTTATTCAGAGAAATCTAATGGATAGTATTCTTCACTGGACGATCGGCGGAATTTATACAAGAAGGACCGTCCAAGTTTTTTGTAAGAAGTAACGATTCTTATCCGAGATCCTTCGGTCCGGGATAAAAGATAGGATTCCACGCCACTTCCCAGTAATAACCTTCCGGGTCTTCGAAATATCCGGAATATCCTCCCCAGAAAACGTCTTGAGGTCGCTTCACGATCTTTGCCCCCGCTTTCTCCGCCTTGGCGATCACCTCGTCCACTTCCTTTTTTGAAGTCCCGTTATACGCGAGCGTGAATCCTCGAAACCCGGTTCCCTTGGAAGGAATCCCTATATCCTTTGCGAGTTCCTCCCAAGGATAAAGTGCAAACCAGGTTCCATTTAACGTGAAGAAGGCGATATCGCCTTCAAATTCCATTTTTGGAAATCCCAGACCTTCCTGATAAAAGCGAAGCGCTTTTTCTAAATTCTCGACTCCGAGAGTTATGATATTGATTCTTGGCTGCATGGATTCGATTTTTCAGAATGAGAAACGATTCGAAAAGAAGAATTCGGATCGAAAATAAAGAATTTATATTCGATTCTTAAATTGGAAAATTAAAAAAGAAGAATATAGAATAGAGATATTAAAAACTTAGGAAGAATTACTTTTTAAGTCCGTATCTTGCTTTTACGACGTTGATTTTCTTTTCCATCTCCGCCCAGAGAGTCTCCTTATTCGGATGAAAGGACGCGAATACTCCCTGACGAATCAGATCGACGATCTCCTCCAGCGAGAAATCCAAAAATCTCCAGAGTTTGAAATACTCGTAAGTCAGATTGACGTTGAAAATTTCAGGATCGTCCGTGTTGACGCTGAGAGGAAGCCCCTGGTCGTAGTAATATCTTACGGGGTGATTTTGTTCTTTGCGGACGTATTTCCCGGTGAACACGTTAGACGTCACACAAATCTCGATCGGGATATGTTTTTCCCTCAGATAACGGACGAGTTCCGGATCTTGGATCGCCGAAGTTCCGTGTCCGATCCTTTCGGCTTTGAGAAGTTCCACGGCTTCCCAGATCGCCCAAGGTCCGTCGTCTTCTCCGGAGTGGGCAACGACGCGAAGTCCGGCTTCTCTCGCTTTTTGGAAAACTTCCTGATAGTCTCTCGCAGGTCCCATAAGTTCGGCGCCGCCCAATCCGATTCCGATCACTTCGGGATGTCTGAGTTTGAGAACTCGATTGAGATTGTTCATCGCGTTCTCCGGTCCGAACGATCTGGAGACGTCGACTAACAGGCGTATTGTGATTCCGTCGTTATTTTTTTCCTCTCGAATTCGATTTACGAGGTAGTCGACCATTTCGTCGAAGTCGAGTCCGTTCTGAATGAATTTGGAAGGAGCAAAAAACACTTCGGTATAAACGATATTGTTCGCCCGCATGTATTCGGCCAGACTTCCCACGAAGTAGGAAAAGTCCGCGGGTTCTTTCACGAGCGATTGAATGAAGAAGAATACCTGAATAAATCCGTTGAGATCCTTGAAGTTGAATTTCGCCTCGAACTCTTCGTCGGTTACGCTGATTCCATTCTTCGCCATGAGTTGTTTCATCGTGTCTTTGTTCACACAAGCCTCAAGGTGAAGGTGGATCTCGGTCTTTGGAAGTTCTCTGAGAAAATTGATTACGTCTTGGTCGTCCGGTTTTTCTTTTGATAGATCTCCGGACGGAAAAAGGCCCTTGATCGGCACCGGTGTTTCGTGCGGAACTCCGACTGTGGGAACTCCTAGAATCCAGGAGGGCGGATCCAAGACCTCGAGTTCCATGAGGCCGACTCTTTCGTTCAAGAGTTCGTTGATCTGTTTATCAAAAGATATCTGAAGGGAAGAAGAATAAGGACGGTCTGCGGGAAGTCTGGACTTGAGACGGCTGAGTTCGGTTACATCTCGATCGATGATCCGGATTCTTTCTAAGATCTCTCCAAATGTTAGAGCCACTAAGGCAAAATATATTTCCTACCGAAAGATTTCAATTCTGAATTGAACGCGGGAACTCCCGCGCTTTCGAGGCTCGTAGATCGTTTTCCGAGTTCCGGGACGACATTTTTTTTGAAAGAAAAGAAGGAGTTCCTACTTTTTCAGTAAGACATTCTGCTCCAGTTTGCCTATCCTCTTCGAAACCTGTGGAGTTCCCGCATTCCTTCCGTCTCCAAAGTGTCGCTTCGGTCTTTTTCCACCCGCAAGGGACATGAAGGGCTTGGTCCGTCAGGACCGAGCGGGACTCCGCGAGCCCGGAATGGCCCGGTCCTGCGGATCTAAAGTAGGAACTCCTTCTTTTCCTCTGCGGATCTTCCTCGAAGCTCCCATCACGCAGGATGCGGCCGAAAAATCTACGGGAGTTCCCGCACTTTTCCTCACTTCAAAGTAATTTCCGACTCAGGAAAAATCAAAATCTGCCGAAGTTTAAGAATGCACCGGGGGTTATGTCCGATATGATCACAGCTCGCAAAACCTTTCTTCCCTTCGCGCTTCCTTCCATCTCGGAGAGAGCGATCGAAGAAGTCTCCTCTGTCCTTCGTTCCGGTTGGATCACCTCTGGACCCAAAGTCAAAGAATTCGAAGAAGAATTTGCCCGTTACACGGGCGCCGACTACGCTCTTGCACTGAACTCTGCGACCGCCGGTCTCCACCTCGCCCTCGAAGCGATCGGTATGAGTCGAGGCGACGCCGCAATCTGTCCGGCTGTCACTTTCACCGCCACAGCGGAGGTGATCTGCTACTTCGACGCGGAGCCGATCCTCACGGACGTGGATCCGATCTTCAATCTCATGACTCCGGAAACTCTCCGTGCTACGATCGAGAGAGAATGTATTTATCAAAACGGATCCCTCCTTCATAAAAAAACGGGTAAAACCGTGAGAGCGATTCTTCCTGTCCATCTAGCAGGCGTTATCTGCGACATGGAGGGAATTTTAAAAATCGCAAAAGAATATCATCTTTATGTAATAGAAGACGCGGCCCACGCATTCCCTGCGGTTCACAAAGGAAGAAAGATCGGAACCTTCGGCGACTTCACCGTCTTCAGCTTTTACGCGACCAAAGGAATCACGACCGGAGAAGGAGGAATGGTTACCACAAATCATTCCCACTTTGCAGAAAGAATCAAACTCATGCGTCTTCACGGAATCAACCGCGAAACTTACGATCGTCCAGGCTGGTACTACGAAGTAGTTTCTCCCGGCTTCAAATACAATATGACCGACGTCGCCGCGGCTCTGGGAATCGTTCAACTCTCCGAAGCGGACGATCTCTGGAAAAGAAGAATCGAAATCGCGGAGCTCTACAAAAAAGAATTCGCGGAGCTTCCCTTTCTTCATCTTCCGCTTTCCGCTCCGGACGGGGAACATTCCTGGCATCTCTTTCGAGTGGAAGTCGATCGCGCTTCCTCCAAGATCGATAGGGATATCTTCGCTTCCGAATTAAAAAAACGGAATATAGGTTCGAGCCTTCATTTCATTCCTCTTTTCGAACATCCTTTCTACAGCGCCCGTTACGAATATAAGAAAGATCACTTTCCGAATTCGAACGCGATGTATTCCCGATCTCTTTCCCTTCCCCTTTTCCCGGGTATGAAGGAAGAAGACATTCAGGACGTTATCAAAGCGGTCAAAGAAATCTTTAATGGTATCTAATTCAGATACCGGTTGATCTCCAAAGAAAGTTCATCGGACCTCTCCATGTGAATCGCGTGTTTCGCACCCGGTATAAAAACGAGTTTGCTTTTTTTTAAGTAAAAATGCAGCTTTTTTGTCATCGACGCGTCCGTGATCGGATCTTCTTTTCCTGATACGATCAACGCCGGAATTTTGATATCGCCTAACTTTTTTCCCAAGAAGATTTCTTCTTCCCTCTCCAAAGTATTGATCGTCAAAAATTGATTTGGAAGTTCGTTCCAAGATTGAATCAAGGCCCTTCTTGCGATTCTTCCCGGCAACTCGGGAGTTTCGTAATAAAGCGCTTCGATGAGTTTCAACATGTCCTCTTCCGTCTTCGGAAACAAGAGTTCCTTCATCTCGTCTCTCTTCGGATGAGGAATCCCGCCGGGAGCGATCAAAACCAACTTGGAAATTCTTCCTTCCCGATCACCGAGTGCGATGTGCATTGCGATCAAGGCCCCCATCGAATGACCGCCTAACACGAGTTCTTCGAGATCCATCTTCCGGATCGCTTCGTAGATCAAATCCCCGAAGACGTCCACTTGATAGAGATATTTCAGATCCGGAAGTTTGCTCTTTCCAAATCCGGGAATGTCGGGGATAAGAATCCGGTAATCCTGCCGAATCTTAGGAGCAAGTCTTCTCAAACCGGTCGCGGAATCCAAGAGTCCGTGTATCAAAAGAATCGCCTTTCGTTTCTCGGGATTCTTTTCCAAAAAATAAACCGAGTTGCCGCCGATTTCCACTTCGAGTTCTCGGAATCCGAGAACCTTCTTCATGTAATTTCTTTTTTTCCAATTGTAATATGCGAGAAAGAAACTGAACAATGATTTCATAAAAGCCGATTTTTAATTTTAGAATTGTCTTTTGATTCCGTCTCGATCCGATAATTTCAATCTACCGATCGGAATGAATTTTTTGGACGACATTTAGAACAAAAATTCCATCCTCTTTCTTGTTGTAAATCCTTACGTAGCCGGGAATCTGAATTAGTTCTTGCAAAGAATCGGAATCCGCCGAAATTCAATGTAGATTCGAATACGACAAAGACGTTTGAACTTTTATCGGCCGAATCGAAGATATCCCACCGATTGAACTGGAATCAGAATGCCTGAATCTTTACTCTCAGTTCTCCATTCTTTCTTCTATCCCGTGAAAGAGGGAATCCTCGCGCTGGATACGGAAACAGAAACAATCCTCTATCTCAATCCTTCCTTAGAAAGACTCTTAAATTATTCCGTCGACGAACTCAGAGGCAAACCCTTGGATTTCATCTTGCCTAGTCCCACTCAACCTCGGGAAACACTCACGATCAAACGGAACGAACCCCTCAAAGTTTACTGGCAACTCAGAGATAAAAACGGAGAAAGAAAGTTAGTCAACTTTACGGTAAACACTTCCAATTTTCTCGGGAAGGACGTTTTCTTATTTTATTTTACGGATCGCTCCGAAATCCAACAAACCGAACTTCGTCTCTACTACATGCAAAGTGTTTTAAGAACCCTTCGGCTTCTGAGACAAAACCTGCGTTATCTGACATCTGAAAGTCTCGTCTTTCAAAAACTCTGCGATACTCTTAAGGAAAATCCGCATTACTTTTTAGTCTGGGCTTTTTTTCTTAAAGACGGAGAACTCCAAGTCCTCGGACAAAAAGATATCAACCCGGATCTAAAACAAAAGATCCATTCTTTCATCGACTCCGATTCTACTTTTCCGATGCGAAACCTCATCGATTCGAAGGAGAATTTCATCATCCACGAATTCGGAAACGGTAAGTATCAGGATTGGGAATCCATCTTTTCCGATCATAAGTTTCGAAGAAGTCTTTCCATCGGAATCAGAGACAAGGAAAAACTTTTAGGAGGAATCGAAATTCTTTCGCTCGAAGGAATGGCTTTCGACTCGGGCGAAAATTTCCTCTACGAAGAAATCATTTCCGACGTCCACACTTCTCTTCAAAACGCAAAAACGGAAAGAACCAGAATCGAAAACTCGAAAAAACTCCAGTTTCAAGGCGCTCTTCTAAACTCGATCGAGGTTCCTCTCATCTCCACGGACGACGAAGGTTTTATCACTTACGGAAACAGGAGTTTAGAGAGAATATTAGGAGTTTATAAAGAAGATTTCATCGATCTCTATATCGGGGAATTTTTGAACCTCGACCAGGAAGTCATCGATCGTTTCTCCAAAGAAGAATTCAGAACCGAGATCAAGATGAAAATTTTTCCGGACATAGAAGCTCCGATGCTTCTCGCTTCCTCCAGAATTCGGGACGAATACGGAAATTCCATCGGAACCATTCTTCTCCTTTTGGATATTTCGGAACAAAAGAAAAACGAAGAACTCATTCGTTCCTCAGAAATAAAACTTCGGAATCTTTTCTCCGCGATGAACAACGGGATCGTCATCCTTACTCCCGCTGGAATCATTTTGGAAGTGGCCCCGATTCTCAAATTTCTTCTTTTCCAAATCCTAAACGTCAATCCGGGCGAAGACTTTTTCTCTCTTTTCGTAAAAAGGGTTTCCGACGAACTCAAAAGAGGAATCGAAAATTGTCTTTCCTCCCAACGCGCGGTCTTCTTGGATCTTCCGATTCAATTTATCGAAGGAGAAGAAAACTTTTTCTCCATCAAAATTCTTCCTCTTAAAAAATACAGAGAGGACGGAGAAGCGGTGATGCTAATCTTCTCCGACGTGACTCAGACAAAACTTTTGGACAAACAACTCTACGAGACCGCACGTTTCGCTTCCATCGGAGAATTGGCGGCGGGGATCGCGCACGAAGTGAACAACCCTCTTCAGGCGAGCCTTCTCTATTTAGAAGATCTCATCGAAGCCGAAGAATCCGATCCGAACGAAAGACTCAAGATCTACAAAAGAATCGAAGCCGCGAGCATTCGAATTCGAGATCTGATCAAATCGCTTTTGGATTTGGGAAGAACCGTCGCCAGAGAAAAAGAACTGATTTCTCCTTATTATATTCTCCTGAGAGCCTGCGAGTTGATCGAAGTTTCCTGCAAGAAAAACGGAATCGAATTAAAACGGATCGCGAGCCCCGATCTTCCGAAGATTCGAGTTGCTTGGCAGGAAATCGAACAAGTCCTGATCAATTGTTTGGTAAATTCGATCAACGCTATCTCCGAGATGGAAAATAAACCGGCCAACCCGAAAATTACGATCACCGCTCGCAAAGAATTTCATCTGAACAGGGACGGAATTCTTTTTATGATTTCGGATAACGGACCCGGAATGAGTAAAGAAGTTCTTGATAAGGCGTTCCTACCTCTCTTTACTACGAGAAGAGGCAAACAAGGAACCGGTTTAGGATTAGCCATCTCCCAGAGGATTATCTCGGAACACAACGGGACCATCTCTTTGGATTCTTCTCCTGAGAACGGAACTAGGGTTTTGATTCGCCTTCCCATATAGAAAAGATTTTTTGGTAAATTAAGGATCTTCTTAGAGGTAAGAATCTAAGTCCGATGGAATCTAAGTATACATCAGTACTCGTTATAGACGACGAATCGGATATCCGAACGGTTCTTGAAAGAGTCATCTCTCGGGAAGGTTATCACGTTTTCCTCGCTAAAGACTACGACTCCGCCATCGAAATCATCCGCAACAACGAAATCGACGTCGTCATCTCCGACATCGTGATGAACGGAAAAAACGGAATCGAAGTCGCAAAAGAAATCAGAAAGATCAACGAGAATATTCCCGTCATTTTGATGACCGGGAACCCGGATCTCACAACCGCGGAAGAAGCCGTGAGAAACCGCGCTTTCGACTACATTTCAAAACCGATAAGAAGGACCAATATCCTGGAAGTTTTGGAAAAAGCCAAAATCGAAAAAGAATCAAGAGACAAACACACACAATCTCTGATTCAATCCACGACCGAAAACACAAAACTCGCACAAAGAGCGAAAGATCTTTATTTACAAAATTATAATATTCTTAACGCAACGAGCGACTGCGTGATAACCCTCGATCAGGATCTTAAATTCTCCAGTCTAAATCAAGCTGCGCTTAACGCGTTCGGCTACAAAGAAGAGGAAATAGTAGGCAAACATATAGGGCTCCTGATTCCTCCTGGAAAAGAAAATCTTTACATGGAAAAGGTCGCGCTCCTTTTAAAAAGAAAAGGAAAAAAACAGTTCGCAAGAGTCAGCCACTCGGACCTTAAAAGCAAAAGCGGCGAAGTAAGAACCTATGACATTTCCATCTGTTACTACGACGTGGAAGGTCAGACCTATTACACTGGAATCGCAAGAGATATCACGAACAAACTTTTAATTTCCGAAAAGCTCATCGACGCGGAAAGAAGAGCGTTTCTTTCGACGCTCGCTTCCAGCATAGGACATGAAATTAACAATTCTCTCACGGCGATACAAGGCCACATTGAAATCGCGAAACTTCCGGATTCTACGGACTCAATTCGACAAAAGGCGATCCAGATCACTTGGGGTCAGTTGATCAAATTAAAAACCCTGACCAACAACCTTCTTCAACTCGGAAAACCGGGAGAAAGTCTTAAAAAACATTCGGAACCGATCAATCTCAACGATTCGGTGGAAAGTGTGATCGACGTATTTCAAAAGACGTCGCGTCTGAAAAACTGCCAGATTCATTTTAGGCCCGAGCCGACTCCGGTCTTAGTGGAATCGAATCAGGATCAGCTCTCCCTTTTATTGTCGAACATCATGCTCAATTCTGCGGACGCGACGGGCAACCGAGGAAACATTACGATTTCGGTACATATTAGAAATCATCATCCGATCGTTTCGATCATAGACGATGGAATCGGAATGAACGAAGAAGTGATTCAAAAAATATATCAGCCTTACTTCACTACCAAAGGGATCGGGAAAGGAACCGGCTTAGGAATGTTCGTTGCAAAAGAAATCGCGGATCAATACGGAATCAGAATCGAAATCGAATCGGAGCCGAACTCCGGAACCGAGTTTCGTCTGGTATTTCCGGACAAGGTATAAATAGAATTATGAACGCTTCCATTTCCCTGACCGATACAGAATTAAAGTTTTTACAACTTTCCGGAAAACTCCCGGAGAAAATAACCCCCATTACTTTGGAAGCCTCGGAAAGAAAATATTTCCGAGTACAATATCCGGATCAAACTCTGATCCTTTGTAAGGACGTTCGATTTCAGCACGACTTTGTCGAGATCGCGGACTTCCTAAGCCATGAAAATTTTAAAGTGCCCGAGATAATCAAAAAGGATCTGATTCATTACCTTATTCTAATGTCCGACGGAGGAGAGAACGATCTTACTTCGGTTAAGGACGACGTGGAATACAGGGACTGGCTCGTCAAGTCCCTGGAAATTCTCGTAAGACTTCAAAAAACGGATCCGATGCCCCCGGTGAGTTCACGAGAGTTCGACGTCGAAAAATTTCACTTCGAAAGCGAATTCACATATTTTAATTTTCTAAAATTCCAGAAACAATTTCAGCTTCAGACGCAATTGAGAAGCGAAGTGAAGATCTTTATCGAAGAAGCCTCTGCGTATTTGGCGGAATATCCGGTGAAAGTTTTCTGTCACAGGGACTTTCACGGACGGAATCTTCTGATCGATTCCCAAAATGAAATTTGTATGATTGATTTTCAGGACGCGAGAATGGGAACTCCTTTTTACGATCTCGCGAGTATCCTTTACGACGCATACAGACCGATCCCGTTCGCGATGAGACAAGGGCTCTATCAACTTTTTATAAAGTTAGGCGATCAGAATTATCCCCGTTCCAAAGAATGTTATTATCTTCAGTGTCTTCAACGTTCTTACAAGGCTCTGGGTTCTTATTTTTATCTGGTTTCGGATAAAAAGATGGATAAATACAGGGAAAGCATTCTCAGTTGTCTGGATAATCTTGTTGAAATCGTTCAAGCCGGATTGTTCCCGGATCAGCTTTTTGTTTTCTTTCATCTTCTCAAAGAAGAGCTTTTGTCCAATTATTCTTTTATTAAAAACAAGTAAGCGGGAACTCCTTCTTGAAATTTTTCATACCAGCGGCCGGTTTCGGAACCAGAATGAAAGAATTGACCGAAAATCTTCCGAAGCCGTTGCTTCCGGTCGACGGGATTCCGTTGATCTACTACGCGCTTTTTCATGCTTGGATTCAAAACGCGGAAGGAGCCGTGATCAATCTTCACTACCGCGGAGAAAAGATTCGAGAAGCGTTGAAAAAATTCTCCCTTTTTCCTTTGATCTTTTCCGAGGAAAAAAAAGAAATCTTAGGAACCGCCGGCGGAATTCGAACCGGCTTGGAGAAAGCCGGATGGATGGGCGAAACGATCGGAATCATCAATCCTGATTTTCTTTATTTTCCGGACCGGAACTTTCAACTTCCAGTCGCTCTGAAAAACAAAGATTGTATTCTTTATTTGCTTCCTCGACCGGATTCCGCAAATTACACGGGACTCGATTTGGAAGACGGAAATATCCGCTTCGGCAATGGAAATTTATTTTATACGGGAATTTCGGTTCTGAATAGTTCCGTTTTGAAAAATATCGAGCCGGAAACTTTCGCTGATCTGTCCCAAATCTTTAAAGAATTGTCCGAAAAACGCAGATTAGGCGGAGAATTATTTCCGGGAGAAGCTCTCGATTTAGGAGAAAAAGAATATTACATTTCTCTAAAGGATGTTGATTTCTCAGAAAAAATGAATCCTAAGTGGAAAGAATTTTTAAAATTCTGCGATCTTTTCTGATCAAAGATAGGAAGAAAGGCACCAAGCGCAAATTCCGTTTCCGACTCGAATCGGTTCCGGAACATTTTTAAGCTGAATGTCTTTCGGAATTTCGGAGAAAAAAATCCGATCATCGACGGTTCTTCCGCAATAACTGCAATGACTCGTTTTCCAGGGTAATTCGGATTCTTCATGGACTTCCTTCGGAAACGGAAGGATGTCTTCGTCGTTCAGAATTTTTTTTCGAATACTCCGGTATTCTTCTCCAAATGGAACTTCAAGGCGGGAAGTTTGAACATCCGGTCCCGAACCGATCCTAAGGAGCTCCGGTTTCAATCCGGTTTCCCGAAGCATCAAGATCGAAAGCGCAAGTCCAATATCTCTTCCTTCGGAATCTTCCGGATAAAGATCGTAGTATTCCATCAAATTCTTAAATTCCATTGCCGCCGATAGATATCGTCTCAGACGTTCTTCTATGAAGGGGAGCATTTTAGAATTATGTAATACTTCCGCGGCCAATCCCGTGTCGTTGTGATAAATCGTAACTTTTAGAAAGAGTCCTTTTTCTTTTAAGGATTCTCGGACCGCTTTCGGATCGAACGTATTTAAGAATTTTCTGAATTCTTCCTCACCGGCTTTGTATTGACTTTCATCCGTCAGATCCAGCCCTCTTTCGGAAGCAAAGACTTCGCGAAGATTGGACATCGCGGATCGCAAGAGCATCTCCTGAATCACGGAATAGACTACCGGTGTAAGGTCGGCCTTGTTGTAATTTTCGAGACAGAGTTTTAGAAATTTTTCAAGATTCAGGCGGAAACAATCGTTGAGAATGTATCCGGTCAATTCGATTCTCTTGCCGGCCTCGATCGCTCTGAGAAGGCGGGTCCATCTTTTAAATTCTTGATCCATTTCGCTTTCGGAAAAAAATTCCCACGAAAAAGTATCCCAGTTTTTAAAGAAAGAAAACCTATTTTTAAATCAGTCAGGAAAAAGAAATCCTCGGAAGTTTATGTTTCCGTTCCGGCTCAAAAACCTCTTAGGATTTCTTTATATTCAAAAGTGATCGGTTCCTAAAAAAGAATGCCAACCCCAATCTTGGGAATGAGTAGTTTCCCAAGACCGGGATTGGCACAATTTGGAGATCCGTAAGTTGCAAACAGTAATAAGGACAAAATCGATGAAAGAAATTCCGAAGTGGGAACTCCTTTTGTGAAGAGAGGTTTGCGGGAACTCCCCACGTTTTCCTAAAAATCCTCGAAGTAGGGAAAATCGCTCGAGACCGACAGTTGAAGCAACATTTCGATCCCCTTGCCCTAAGAATTTGAAAAGAGAAGAAGATCTCTTGGTCAAAAACTCGACGAGAAAAGTAGAATCGTCAATGGAAGACACAACTCGAACTGGACTGTAGGACATATTTCCCCCTGAGAACAAAACTAGAAAAGAGACTAGTTAAGAAACGACGGGCGGAGGTAAATTCAGCAGGTTTAGAGTTTGGATGTTACAGAAGTGGAATTGGAACCTATCCTGGAGGGAAGTTATTTTGCCCTTGAATACGAATAAAATGTTTTTATGGGTAAGAGACAGAAAGCTGAAAAGGAATTCGGATTCCTCTTCTAACTGAACTTGCTCTTTGTATTCGGATTCAATCCCGTCTATTGTTTGTTTTTGGGTAGGCAACTTCCCAGGAAGATTGCTGGAAGAAGCAAAAGAAAATAATAGAAACAAAAACGCAAGCGCGCAAGCGGTTAGAGGATAACCGATTTTGTTTCTTTGCCCCTTCATAACCTCATCGCGCACTAAATTTTAAAAAGTGTCAAGCAGTAAATAAAAATTCAACGAAAAGATCTCTTTCCCTTTGAATTCGGAGAGAAAAACTAACACGATTTGATTACGGAGATTTAGTTACCGAGAATTCTTTTTCGGAGAAGTTCTCCTTCCTTTTCAAAACCCTCTTTCTGGAGGAGGGCGAACATATTCTTCTTATATGCCTCCACCCCCGGTTGGTCGAAAGGATTTACGCCCAAAGCATATCCGGAAACCGCACAAGAATATTCAAAAAAATACATAATCTCTCCCAAAGATTCGGGTGTCATATCCGGGAAAATCAGTTCCAAACAAGGAACACCGCCGTCGGCGTGCGCGAGAAGTGTTCCCAAGCGAGCCTGTTCGTTTACGTGTCCGATCGTGCTGCCCGCCAGAAAGTTCAAAGAATCCAGATTCTCCTTTGTGGAAGTAAGAGTCAGATCCGAATGGATCTCGGCGGGACTCAAAACGGTCTCAAATAGGATTCGTTTTCCCTCCTGCACATATTGACCTAAAGAATGGAGATCTGTGGTGAAGTCCATGGACGCGGGGAAAATCCCTTTGTTTTCCTTTCCTTCACTTTCTCCGAACAACTGCTTCCACCATTCCGAAAGATAACGAAGAGAAGGATTAAAATTCGCTAATACCTCCACATATCTTCCCGAGGATAAAAAATAATTTCTGAGAGCGGCGTAGTGTGTCGCCGGATTTAGGAGCGCGTCCGTTTCCGAATGTAAGCCCTCAAGAATATTCTGAAATCCTAATATAAATTTTCGAATCGGAATTCCGGCAACCGCAAGAGGAAACAATCCAACCGGAGTCAAAACGGAATATCTTCCGCCTACGGAATCCGGGATCGCAAAACTATCGAATCCTTCCGCGTCAGCAAATGTTTTCAGCGCGCCTTTTCTGGAATCCGTCGTTGCGACCACTCTCGAAGCCGCCCCATCTCCGTATTTTCTTACGAGAAGATCCCAGAAAAGTCGAAACGCAATCGCCGGTTCCGTCGTAGTTCCGGACTTGGAAATGACATTGACGGAAAAATCTCTGTCTTTGAGATAATCGAGAAGCTCGGAAAGATATCTTGATTCTAAATGATGTCCCGCAAAAATAACTTCCGGATTTCCCTTTTTTGGAGAACGGAAAAAAGGAAGGCTCGCTTCCAAGACGGCTCGGGATCCAAGATAAGATCCTCCGATTCCGATCACGACAACAACCTCCGAAGAAGAACGGATTCTCTCTGCGGTTTGTATGATTCTTTCTATTTCCGAATTTTGAATTTCGTTCGGAAGATTCAGCCAACCCAAAAACTCGCTCCCCTTTCCTTGAAAAGAATGCAACGTCTTTCTCGCGGACTCGGCCCCTTTCAAAAAGGGTTCGAATTCTTGCGAACGAATAAACGAGGAAGCGAATCTTGTTTCTAATCGGATCATAATGAATTACAAATTCTCTTTTTTCTATTACATCTCGGATTCGTTTTGTCGAATTCCAAGATTCTAAAATTTATATCGGTTCCGGTTCTAAAGCCGCGGTCTTCGATTTGAATTCTTCTTCCGAAAAAATTCTAAAAAAGGAACGCTTGAACAGTTTAGAAAAATGAAAATGCCGGGCAAGAAAAAAGCAAATCGAAAGAGAGGATAAAAATGCGGAGAAGGATTGACGTGAAAGGAACTCCGATTCAATCTTTCCGGGATTTTTAAAAGAAACAAACCGCAATGGATAAAGAAGAACTTACAAAAATTCTTAAAAAAGAATTCTCATCCTCTCCCGAAGAAGAACCGATCCGATTCTTCTCAGCTCCCGGAAGAATCAATCTCATCGGAGAACACGTCGACTACGCCGGAGGAATCGTTCTTCCCGCGGCGATCGACGTTTCCATTCGGATTGCGATTCGTAAAAACCGAGGCTCCTTTTTCAGAATTTTTTCCGCAGAATCCGGAGAAAAGATCGAGGCAAAGATCATTGCTTACAATTCGAAAAGTCCCTGGGTAAATTATGTCTTCGGAGTCATCGAAGAATTCAGAAAGCTCGGCTTCGAACCGGATCCTTTCGATTTGGTAGTCTGGGGGAACATTCCGCAGGGCGCGGGACTTTCCTCTTCTGCGGCCTTTGAAGTGGCGATCGCGTATGCGCTTTCAGAAATTCATTCTTGGAAAATCAAAAGAGAGGAGATCGCGCTCTTAGGTCAAAGGGCGGAGAATCGATTCGTCGGCGTGAATTGCGGAATCATGGATCAGTTTATCATCTCGACCGGAAAAGTGGGATTTTGTATCTCGCTCGATACAGAAACTCTGAAATACGAATACCACGAAATTCATTTGGACGACGCAGAATTCTATCTGATCGATTCCAAGGTGAAACACTCTCTGAAAGACAGCGCTTATAACGAAAGAAGAATGGAAGTTGAATCCGCATTCTCCAAGATTAAAAAAGGAAAACCTTCTCTCAAAAATCTCTATCAAGCGGAGTTGGAAGACTTGGAAAACGAATCCTTCGGCTTAAATCCGATCGAGAAAAAAAGAGCGAAACACATCGTTACCGAAAGACTAAGAACCTCAAAAGCGATCGAATACTTAAAAAACGGAAACGCCGAAATCGTGGGAGAAATTCTCTTTGAATGCCACAATTCCCTCTCTAAAGATTACGAAGTCTCGTGTGAAGAATCGGATTTTATAGTCGAACACTTAAGGAAAGAAGGAGTTCTCGGCGCGAGGATGATCGGCGGCGGTTTCGGAGGTTGCGTTTTGATACTGGACAAAAATGGTAGAAAAGATATACTGTTTGAGAAAATAAAAACGCTCTATCGGAAAGAATTCAGAAAAGAACCGCAACTTTATACTTTCCGAATTTCAGACGGCGTCAAAGAATTCTAATCAAAGAACTTCATTTGAACTAAGGGAGAAAAGAGATGGGAGCAGATGATTCTCTGGACCTCGACGGTGAGGATGTGGATTTTTCAGTCAACGAATTGAACGTAAATCTTCAGAAAGAAGATATCCCGATTGATTTTCCGAAAGACGCCGTCGCTCTGAAGATTAGCGGAGAAATCAATCTTTACTCCGCGCACGCGCTCAAGGAGAAAATTTTCGACCTCATCGACAAAGGTTTTGTTTATATTTTTGTGAACATGGAAAACATTCGTTATATCGATTCTTCCGGACTTGCGGTTTTTATGAGCACGCATGCAAAACTTGTAAAGATCGGAAAAGGCGGGATCGCCATGTTCTCCCCTTCTTCTCAAGTCAATAAGATCCTAGAATTGACCAAGTTAAAATCTCTGATCCGCGTGACGGGAACCCTCAAAGACGCGATGAACATCCTCCTCAATTGATCTCCCTTCGAGAATGAATAAAAAGAAAATAGAATATTCCAAACATCTAAACAATCTTCTGAACTGCGCAAAATGCCCCAAAATGGAAGGGAAACCGGTTCACGGCTGTGTTCCGTCTTCGAAAATCATCAGCGTCGGTCAAGCGCCGGGAATTCACGAAGAAAAATTCGGAAGACCTTTTTCTTATACGGCGGGTAAAACTCTTTTCGGTTGGTTTCAAAAAATCGGAATCGATGAGGAAGCCTTTCGGAAGAAAGTCAATATGTCTGCGGTTTGCAGATGTTTTCCGGGGAAGGCCAAAAGCGGAGATCGAAAACCGAGCCCGGAAGAAGTTCTGAATTGTTCCGAGTTTTTGGAATTCGAAGTCCGTTTTCACAAACCTCAATTGATCATTCCTATTGGGAAACTTGCCATTGATCAGCTCTTTGAGAACCGTAATTATAAGCTAGAGGATGTGATCGGAGGGAGGTTTTCGCGGGAACTCTACGGTGTCAGAGTGGATTGGGTTCCGTTGCCACATCCGTCAGGGCTGAACGTTTGGAATCATACGGAGACAGGGAAGAGATTAATTCAAAAAGCCCTCAATCTTCTGAAAAACCATCCTGTAATAAGACAGGAATTTGGTTTGTGAACAGGAATTTTGCGGGAACTCCTTGATTATTAACGAAAAGAGTCCTGAAACACAGTACACTTTCAATTTTTTAAACTTATTCTATTCAGATAAAAAAAGATTCATTGATACCGAATAAATAGATGTAAGGAATTTTCTTGATAACGTCCTAAAATTTTCGCAGATTTAAGAATGAATGAGAAGGCTCTCCTTGCCGATTGAGTTTGTAGCGATCAAATTCAAAAAAAGGAGAACCCCCCAATGAGGGCAGAAGAAGAAAAAGCGCACCTGAAAGTAATCCAGGTGGATGAGACCCAGCTCAAGAAAGACTTGAGCGAACTCGTAAGAGGCTCAGTGGAAGAAACGCTGAACGCTCTCTTAGATGAGGAAGCGGATAAACTCTGCAAAGCCTCAAGGTATGA